>JAJZBM010000051.1 GCA_021798915.1 Pseudomonadota bacterium | reverse complement strand
TCATGGATGGCTCAGCGCTCCCGAGCAAGGCCGCCTTCGACGCAATTAAACGCAAAACAAGCCCGCAAGCCGCCATAACCGGCCTCGCGCCGAGACCGCTAAACTTCAGTCCGACAGGCTGCTAGGCGCGAACGCCCGCGCGCGAGCCGCCCGGTCGCAACCGACCCCGCGCCGACGCCGAGCGCGAACGCCGCCAGCATCGTCGCGACCAGCCGCGCGCCATGGCGCGAAAGCGGGATCGCCAGCGTCGGAAACTCGGTGACGAAGACGGCGCCCACCGCCCAGAACCAACTGAGGCCGAGAATGGCCGCCCACACCGCCGGGGTGTGGCGCGCCTGCCCGAGCAGCGTCGCGATCTCGCGTCCGAAATGGCGATCGCACACGACCCCCGGGGCGGCGGCGGTGAGCGGCGGCAGCCAAAACGCCGCCACCAACCCCACCCCCGCCAGCGATATGACGACGCAGCCGACCAGCCAGCCCCCTGCCGCCTCCGCCATCAGCGCCGGTCCGACGATGCTGCCGATCAGGATCGCGAGAAACGTCGCCGCCTCGATCCAGCCAGTGGCCGAAGCAATGTCCTCGGCGCCAACCAGTTCGGGTACGATCGCGTATTTGACCGGCCCGAAAAACGCCGCTTGGACGCCCAATCCGAACAGCACCGCAAGCGAGGCGGCATCAGACGCCGATATCAGCGCTGCCGACCCTGCCGCCATGAGTGCGAGTTCGGCGATCTTTGCCAGTCGCACCAGCCGCGCCTTGTCGAGACGGTCGGCGAGCGCGCCGGCCCGTGCCGAGACCAGCAGAAACGGCAGGATGAAGAGTCCACCAGCAGCGGCGACCAGCACCGGCCCCGCCGCGCCGGCGTGCAGAACCACGGCGACGGCGAGCGCGTTCTTGTACACATTGTCGCCGAGCGCCCCGAGCGCCTGGAGCAGCACAAACGGCGCGAACCCGGGCGCGCGGAGCAGGCCACGCGCCACGCTCAGACCGTCGCGATCGGCGTCACCGGTGAGCCCACCGCGCCGGGGAGACGAAGCGGCGGCGCGGTGAGCAGAAACCGCGAACGCCCGGCGGCGCGCAACCATGCGGCGAGTTCGCTCAAATGCCACAACTCGCCGAGATTGACACCGAGCCGGAACAGGCAATGCGCATGGAGCGGCAAGGAGGCGCAATGATCCTCCTCGCAGGGCGCCGCTGGCACCGCTTCCACCGCGTAATTATCGGCGATCAGGGCAGAAAGGCCGCTCTCCGTAATCCAATCCAAAAGCCGCGCGTCACGGCCATCGAGTGCAGCGCAGGCGCCATGCACCAACGCCGGATCGGGGTGCCCCTTCATCTCCAGCAGCATCGCGGCGAAGCCGGTATGGAGGCACACCATGTCCCCCGGCTCGACGACGATCCGATCCTTCGCCATCACCGCCATCAGCGCGTCATAGCCGATGAGAGCGCGGGCACGGCCGAAATGCGCCTCGAGATCGATCATCACCGCGCGGCCCTGGATGGCGGCTTCGGCCATGTTCTCGACCCCGAGCCGCCGGGCCCCGGAAGGGGCCGCGACCGGCGCGTCGCCATGCGCATAATCGACCGGGCCGATGATATCGGCGCCGGCGCGAAAGCCGTTGTAGTAGACGAATTCGGGCACACCGTCGCCGTCGGCGTCGAACATCTGCCCGACATGGGCGAGGCTGTCCCACTGCGTCGAATATTGCAGCGTCAGTACCACCTGGTCGTCGGACACGATATCGGTGTAGCGCGGATCCTCGCGGTTCAGCGGAAAATTCATGTTCGGCCGCCCGCCGCGTTCGGTCGGCGAAAGACGCGGCGGATGCCGGCGCGGGTTGAGGACGTTGCCGCCGGGATAGTCGAGCGGCAGGCTCAGGCAGAAACGCCGCCCCTCGCGCACTTCGCTGATGCCCTGGAGCACTTTCTCGCGGGTGATGAGATTGAGCCGTCCGCGCTGGTCATCCGGGCCAAAATCCCCCCAGGTCGAGCCCGGCGGCCGCTGCCGCCAGCGTCGCTCTCCATCCATGTCGCGTGCTCCCCGTTCGCGTCCCCCGGCCACGCCCTCGGCCCAGCCGGTCAAAGGAGGAGAGTTTATCCGCCGGGCCGGCGCGGCACCAGGGCACGATAGAGATGCCGGGTCGAGAGATGCCAGGTCGCGTGGCCGCGCACCGGCACCACCATGATCAGCCCGAGCAGGAAAATGACGATCAGCGCGGCGCCGAGGAGAGCGATGCGGCCGATCCCCGGCGAGCCGAAGACGCGGAACGCATCGACCCAGGACGGCCGCCCGCCGTCAGCGGCCAGGGCCGCGGTTCACGCGCTGTAGCGGTGCTGCCGCCAGTACCAGGCGGCGGCGATGGACGGGGCGGTTCGGAATCGCGGCATAGACATCCTTCACCGCCTCGCTCAGCGTGAGCCCGGCAAAGCGCGGCGCGACGCGGCGCCCCACCCTCTCGATCAGCGGGGCGGCGCGCAACAGCAGCCGCCACCGGGTCGGCGGCAGATAGAGCGCGGTGTCGCGCCTTGTCACATGAAACAGCGAGGCAGCCAGCAAACGGCCGATCTGCCCCTGCGAATAGGGCTCGCCCTGGCCGAACGGCGTCGTCTCCACATGCGCCCAAAGGCCGACGCGATTGGGCGCGACCACCAGCAGCCGCCCATCATCCTTCAAAACCCGCCACACCTCGCGGAGCAGCCGCCTGGTATTCTCCGCCGCTTCCAGCCCATGCACCAGCAGCACGCGGTCGAAACTGAGATCGGCGAAGGGAAGATCCTCCTCCTCGACGGTGCAGGACAGCCCCGGCGCTCCGGCCGGCCAGGCGGCGGCGCCGATCTGCGCCGGCAGCGCCGCGATGCAGCGCGCCGCCCCCTCGCGCCACAGCCGGAGATAGGGCGCGGCGTAGCCAAGACCGAGGATCGAGGCCCCGCGCGCCTCCGCGACCGGCCAGAAGCTCAGCAGCCGGGCACGCAAAAGCCGCGCCACCACCGCCCCCGGGGCGCTCGCATAAAACTCGGTCGCGGCATGAGCATCGGTCGCCATGGCGTCAGTATAGCTGGAAATGCGCGCCGCATCGTTATACATCTCGCACATGCCTGTTCATGCGACCCCGGTTCCCATCCTCAAGGACAATTACGCCTGGCTGCTGCAAGACAGCGGCACCGGCGCTCTCGCCCTCGTCGACCCCGCCGAAGCGGACCCGCTGATCGCCGCGATCGCGGCGCAGGGCGGGAGGCTCGATCTCATCTTGCTCACCCATCACCATGCCGACCACGTCGCCGCGACCGAGCTGCTGCGGGACCGCTACCGTTGCCCGGTCGCCGGCGCCCGCCTCGATGCCCATCGCCTGCCGCGGCTCGATATCGCTCTCGATGAAGGGGAGGAGGTGGCGCTCGGGGTGGCGCGCGGGCGGGTGATCGCGACACCGGGCCATACGCGCGGCCATATCGCCTGGTTTTTCGCCGACGGCGCGGTGCTCGCCTGCGGCGATACCTTGTTTTCACTCGGCTGCGGGCGCCTGTTCGAGGGCACGGCGGCGGAAATGTTCGCGAGCCTTGCCAAGCTCGCCGCTCTCCCCGACGAGACGCTGGTCTGCTGCGGCCATGAATACACCCTCGCCAATGCCCGCTTCGCGCGCACCGTCGATCCCGATAACCCAGCGCTCACCGCCCGGATCGCCGAGGTCGAGCGCCTGCGGGCGGCGGGTTTGCCGAGTGTGCCGACCACGCTCGCCCTGGAGCGCGCGACCAACCCCTTCCTCCGCGCCGCCGATGCCGCGATCCTCGGCGCGTTGCGCGCGCGTAAGGACAATTTCTGAAACCATTCGCCCGGAGGCCGCGTCATGAAACTGTTTTACTCGCCGACCAGCCCTTATGTCCGCAAGGTGATGGCCTGCGCCATCGCCCGCGACATTGCCGCGCGCATCGAAACGCTGCGAACCAATCCGCATGAGCAGCCGGCGGCGCTGCTGGCCTGCAACCCACTGTCGAAAGTGCCCTGTCTGGTGACCGAGGATGGGCTGGCGCTGTTCGATAGCCCGGTGATCGCCGAATATCTCGACAGCATCGGTGACGCACCGCCGCTCTTTCCCCGCCCGGGTAGCGCCGCACGCTGGCATGCGCTGAAACTCCAGGCGCTGGGCGATGGCATTCTCGATGCCGCGGTCGGGCGGCGGACGGAGCAAGGCAAGCCGCGTGAAACCGCCCGCGACGCCTATCTCGCCCATCAGAAAGCGGTGATCGCCCGTGCGATCGACGCGCTGGAGGCCGCACCGCCGGGACCGGGTCTCGATATCGGCGGCATCACCATCGCCTGCGCCCTCGGCTATCTCGATTTCCGTTTCGCCCAGGAACCCTGGCGCCCCGGACATCCACGCCTGACCGCTTGGTTCACGGCGATCTCCGAGACCCCGGCCATCGCCAAAACCGCGCCGCGCGAATAACGCCCGCGGCGAGCGCCGCGGACAAAAGCAGCCCGAGACGCGGGGGAATTTAAGAAGAATTTTATTGTTTTTCGGCATCGTTTGGGGCGCATGGCGGCAAGCATGCATAAAAAAATATCCTTAACGGAGCCAAAAATGATAAGTATGGCAGAATTCTCCTCGCTCGTTGAATTTTTAGGCATCGAGCAGCAGCACCGAGCCGCGTTGCGTGATTTCCTGCCGGTTCTGGAAAAATTCCTCCCGACCGTTCTCACCGAATTTTATGGCAAAGTCCGCGCCAAGCCGCAGCTCGCCGCGCTATTTTCCAGCGAGCAGGCGATGAAACGCGCGTCCGACGCTCAGGTGAAGCATTGGCGGCGATTATTTTCCGGCAAATTCGATCAGGCCTATCTCGAATCCGTACAGCATATCGGCCTGGTCCATAGCCGGGTCGGGCTGGATCCGCTCTGGTATCTCGGCGGCTATGCCTTCGTGATGCACAATCTCACGACGATCGCGACCAACCATGTCGTCAACCGCTGGTCCCGCGATGGCGGCAGAGCCACCCTTGCTACGCTGCTCGCGGCCATCACGCAAGCCGTCGTGCTCGACATGGAACTCGCCGTCTCCACCTATATCGAGGAAACCAAAGCCGCGAGCGATCGCAAGATCGGCGTCATGGCGCGTGATTTCGAGAGATCGGTCGGCCAGTTCGCGGCGGTTCTGACAACGGCGGCGGCCGGGCTGCAGGAAACCGCGACCCTGCTCGCCGGCTCGGCGTCCGACGCCGACCAAAAGACCGACACCGTCGCGGCGGCAGCCGAGAAGGCCAGCACCGGCGTCGCGACCGTCGCCGCGGCGGCGGAGGAACTCAGCGCCTCGATCAGCGAAATCAGCCGCCAGGTCGGGCAATCGGCCAAGATCACGGCCAAGGCCGTCAGCGATGCCGAACAGACGAATGCCACCGTTCAGGCCTTGTCCGAAGGGGCGGAGAAAATCGGCGCCGTGGTTCAGTTGATCGCCGATATCGCGAGCCAGACCAATCTCCTGGCACTCAACGCCACGATCGAGGCGGCGCGCGCCGGCGATGCCGGCAAAGGATTCGCCGTGGTCGCCTCGGAGGTCAAAAACCTCGCTAGGGCGTGTCGTCAATTTAGCCAAATCTCTGCGGCGACAAGGTGAACAGCGGCGAGGAAGTTCCTGGCGGTTTTGTCATAACGGGTGGCGATAGCCCTGAACTGTTTGATTTTAGAGAAGAAATT
>JAJZBM010000050.1 GCA_021798915.1 Pseudomonadota bacterium | reverse complement strand
GCGCGGTTTTCGACGCCGAGCTTGGCGTAAATGGCTTCGAGATGCTTGTTCACCGTGCGCGGGCTGAGGCCGAGAATATCGGCGATGTCGCGATTGGACTTGCCATGCCCGATCCAGAGCAGCACCTCGGCCTCGCGCGGCGTGAGCCCGAACTGAGTGCGGAGCCGGGTTTCCAAGTCCCCGGCGGCGGCACCAGGGGTGAGGCGAAGCAGAATCTCATCGGCGGCGATGCGTCCAACATACGAAATTTCCACCCTGTCGCCGGCGATGGTAACGCTTCGCCCTGGCGTTGCGGCGCCGGATGTCTGATGCAGGGCCCAGGCGACGATCTCCGGCGGCAAGGACGCTGGCGCGGCCGTGGTGTTGCCAAGCAGGGCAGCGGCCTGCGGTGTGCTCCAAACCACGTGGCCGGCGCGGTCGATCGCCAGCAGATAGCGTCCGGCGGCATCCAGCGCCTGATGCGCGCTGCGCGTGAGGCGGGCATTGGCGAGATGAACGCCGACCCGCGCCACTACCTCGGCCGGCGCCACCGGCTTGGTGACGTAATCGACCCCGCCGGCGGCGAGTGCTGCCAGCACGTGTTCGGTCTCGCTAAGTGCGGTCATGAAAATCACCGGCACCGCGGCAAGCCCGGGCAGGCGTTTCATGCGTCGGCAGGTCTCGAACCCGTCCAAGCCCGGCATCAAGGCATCGAGCAGGATGATGTCGGGTGTCGCATGGCTCACGGCGTCGAGGGCGGCTTGTCCGGAGGGGGCGAGCAGCACGGTGTAACCGGCGGCCTCCAGGGTATCATTGAGCAAGCCGAGCGTCCCTGGCGAGTCGTCGACCACGAGCACGATGGTGCGGAGCGGCGGCGTCACGAGGGCACGGCGCCGGCGAGGAGGGCGAGAAAATCATCGAGCCGGCATTCGGCGGCGGCACGACGCAAATCAATGAGACCGGCTGCGGGGGATGCATCCGCGATTTCGTCGAGTCTCCCGAGAATGCCCCGGACATAGCCGATCCGGCCGAGCTGCGTCAGCTCCGCAACCACCTCTGGGGGAAGTGCGAGCCGGCGCAGGCCAGAGTCAGGCGGTGGCGCCTCCTGCCATTCAAGGGCAAGGCAAGCGCCGAGGCGGGTGAGCAAATTCGCGATGGACACCGGCTTGGCAAGGACATCGTCGTGGTACCGCGTGGAGTCGTGGTCTGCGGGCGGGCCGGCGCGCAACTCTCCGGCATTGGCGGAGATAATCAGGATCGCCGCCGCTTCATGGCCGGATTGCCGGAGCCGCCGCGCCAGATCCCAGCCGCTGATGCCAGGCATCGAAAGGTCGAGCAGAAAGGCATCGGGGCGGCAATCGGCGGCAAGGCGCAGCGATTCGGCGCCATCACCGGCCTCGAGCACGATGAAGCCGAGCGGCGCGAGGGCATCGCGCATCAGCCGCCGGTGCAGCGGATCGTCGTCGGCGACCAGCACCAACCGTCGGCGCCCGGCATAACCGAGCGGCCGCTTTTCCTTGGCCTGAAGGCGGCGCGGCTGGCGCACGGCAGAGAGCATGAGCCGCACCGTGAAGCGGCTGCCGGCGCCGGGTTGGCTCTCGACCGCGATCTCGCCGCCCATGATCTGCACCAGGAGCCGGGTGATGGTGAGGCCGAGGCCGATGCCTGGCGTTGCCGCGAGATGCCGTGCCTCGACGCGCTGGAAGGGCTCGAAGATGCGTTCGCGATCGGCCTCGGCGATGCCGCACCCGGTATCGGCGATCTCGAATTCGGCGACACTGCCACGCTTCCGGAAATGAAACGCGACATCGCCGGCGGTGGTGAATTTGATCGCATTCGAAAGCAGATTGATCAAGATCTGGCGAAGCCGCCGCTCATCGGTAAACACCGCTTCGGGCAGATGCTCCGGCCGGCTGTGGATGAAGCGGATGCCGCGTGCCTCGGCCTGGGGGCGGAAGAGAGTCGCGATCTGGTCAAGAAATTCGCCGAGGCGAACCTCGTCGCGGTAAAGTTCGATGCGCCCGGCCTCGATCTTGGAAATGTCGAGCAGGCCCTCAATCAGGCCGGCGAGGTGCTCGGCGCTCTGGCGCATGACGCGGATGGCGCCTTGGCGCGCCGGCGGGATGGTGGCATCGGCTTCGAGCAATTGCGCATAGCCGAGAATGGCGTTGAGCGGCGTGCGGAGTTCATGGCTGATGCCAACGACATAGCGGCTTTTCGCGTGATTGGCGGCTTCCGCCGCTTCCTTGGCCTTTTGCAGCTTGGCGTCGGTGCGCCGGTGGGCGCTGATTTCTTGCATCAGAAGTTCGGTCTGGCGGCGGCTTTCTTCTTGTGCCACGCGCCGGCTCTCGAGCGCCAGCACGAGCAGCCAGACAACGACACCGGCGATCACCAAAAGGACAAAAAACACCTTGCGGAACGCCGCCGCAATCGCGGCCTCCATCGCCGGAAACGGGGCCGCGGTCTGCGAATAGAGCGCGGACAAGATACCGGCGAGCGCCAGGGCGAAAACCGTGACGATGGCGAGATAGCGCGCGAGCGGCCGACCCAGCATCGCGGTCGCCTCCGCCGGCAGGATCAGCCGAAGGGGTGCGGCGAGCAGACTGAACCCGCGCGCCGCGCGCGGCTTGCAGCTATCCCCGCAACGCGCATCGAGCGAGCAGCAGAGTGAACAGATCGGCCCAGTATAGGCGGGGCAGAAAGCCATGTCCTCGGGCTCGAACGCATGCCCGCAGATGACGCAGGCGCGTTCGCCACTTCCTGCCCATCCGGCTCTTGGCTTCCGCGCAAGATAGAAACGCCCGCCACTCGCCCAGGCGATCAAAGGGGCCGCCGCAAACGCCCCGGCGAAGCCGAGAAAAGGTGAGAGCGCCTGCAACAGCCGCCCGAACAGCCCGCCATAGGCGCAGGCGGCGAGGGCGCCACCGAACAGCATGCCGCCGACGCCAACCGGATTGATGTCATGCAGATGCGCACGCTTGAATTCGATCACCGGCGGGCTGAGGCGAAGCGGCTTGTTGATGACGAGATCGGCGACCAGCGCCCCCATCCACGCCGCCGCGACCCCGGAATAGAGGGCGAGGGTCCGCTCGATGGTCTGATAAACGCCAAGCTCCATCAACAACAATGCGATGACTATGTTGAAGATCAGCCAAACCACGCGGCCGGGATGGCTATGGGTCAGCCGGGCGAAGAAATTCGACCAAGCGATCGAGCCGGCATAGGCGTTGGCGACGTTGATCTTGAATTGCGAAATCACGATGAAAATGCTGGCAAGAACGAGCGCCGCGGTGGGCTGAGCGAACACATAACCGAAGGCGACACGATACATGCCGACGGGTTGCGCGGCCAGTGCCGGCGCCAGGCCATGATGGAGGGCGAGGGTCGCGAGAAACGAGCCCGCGAGCAATTTGAGCATCCCGGGAATGATCCAGCCCGGACCGCCGGCGATGAGCGCGCACCACCAGCGGACCCGGCCTCGTCCGACGGGCTTGGGAGGCAGGAAACGCAGGAAATCGACCTGCTCGCCGATCTGCGCGATCAGCGAAAACACCACCGAACCGGCCGCGCCAATGCGCAACGGATCGAGCCCGCCACCATAGCCGCGCCACGCCGTGAAGGTCCCGTGGCCACCAAGCGCGATCGCAACGAACGGCAAAAGATGCAGAAAAATCCAAAGCGGTTGTGACCAGACCTGAAATCGGCTGATGAAGGTGAAGCCGTGGGTCACCAGCGGCACCACGGCGACGGCGCAAAAAATCTCGCCGAGCCAGAGCGGAATGCCGAAACAGGCTTCGAGGATGCTGGCGAGAATAACCGCTTCGATCGCAAAGAAGATGAAGGTGAAGGAAGCATAGATGAGCGAGGTCAGCGTCGAGCCGATATAGCCGAAACCGGCGCCGCGGGTCAGCAGATCGATATCCACACCAGCGCGCGCGGCATGGATCGCAATCGGCAGCCCGGCGGCAAAAATCAAGCACCCGACGAGAAGAATGGCGACCACCGCATTGGCGGCGCCATAGCCGATGGTGATGGTGCCACCGATCGCTTCGAGCGCGAGGAAGGAAACATTGCCGAGCGCGGTATTGGCGACCCGCGCCGCCGACCACCGCCGTGCCCGCTTGGCGGTGAAGCGGAGCGCGTAATCCTCCAGCGTTTCGTTCGCGACCCACTGATTATAGTCACGGCGGACACGAAGAATCCGCTGACGCGCCGCCGGCTCCGGCCCTTTCATCGTGTTGTCCGGCTGGGCAAGCGCCGCAAACGGCCGCGCCCGCGCACAGGCAAAAAAACGTCAGCCCCAGATCGATGACCCTCCATGGCCGACCACGATCCCGCAGAGAGGGGTTCCGCGTCAAGCAAAATGTCGCAGCGCAACATACGTCATTCGACGTATTCCAGGCGCTACCCGCGTTCGCCATCCTGCATCGTCATCGAGACCGCTTCCATCCGGTCCGGCCGTGTCGCGTTTCAACATCCGTTTGAGGGAATACGCATATGTCCGATTACGAGAGCGAGCCATCACCCCCCTCCGCAACCCGGCGTCGGCTGCTTCAGGGAATGGCGGCGCTGCCGGCACTCGGTTTGCTGCCGCGCGTCGCCCACGCCGATACGCCGCCGACCGCCGTCGTCAACACGACTGGCCTCGCCGTCACTGACGACACCGTCACGGTCGGCATTCTTCATTCCGTCACCGGCACTATGGCGATCAGCGAGACCGGATCGGTGGAAGCGGAGAAGCTGGCGATCGACCAAATCAATGCGCAAGGCGGCGTGCTTGGGCGAAAAATTAAGTTCATCCAGGAAGATGGTGCGAGCGACTGGCCGACCTTCGCTGAAAAAGCGCGCAAGCTGCTCGTCCAAGACAAATGCGCCGCGGTGTTTGGCTGCTGGACGTCGGCTTCGCGCAAGGCGGTGCTGCCGGTGTTCGAGCAATATAATGGCATGCTCTACTATCCGACCTTCTACGAGGGCCTGGAGCAGTCGAAAAACGTGATCTATACTGGCCAGGAAGCCACGCAGCAAATTCTCGCCGGACTGAACTGGGTTACCAAGGAGAAGGGTGCCAAAACCTTCTATCTTCTTGGTTCTGATTATATCTGGCCGCGCACCTCCAACAAGATCGCCCGCAAACACATCGAAAATCATATGAAGGGCACGAAGGTCGTCGGCGAGGATTATTTCCCGCTTGGCCACACCCAGTTCAATTCCGTCATCAACAAGATGAAGCTGGTCAAGCCGGATGTGATCTATGCGATCATCGTTGGCGGCTCCAACGTCGCGTTCTACAAGCAGCTCAAGGCCGCCGGCGTCGATCTTAACAAACAGACTCTGATGACGATCTCGGTGACCGAGGACGAGATTCTCGGTATTGGCGGCGAGAATATCGCTGGTGCCTATGCCTGCATGAAGTATTTCCAATCCCTGAAGAATCCCAACAACGAAAAATTCGTACCGGCTTTCAAAGCGATGTGGGGGCAGCAAAGCGTCATCGGCGACGTGACACAAGCCGCCTATCTCGGCCCTTGGCTCTGGCTACTCACCGCCCAGAAGGCTAACAGCTTCGATATCGACAAGATCGCTGCCGCCTCACCGGGGGTCGAGTTCCTGGGCGCGCCGGAGGGTTATGTGCGCATCCACGAAAATCACCATCTCTGGAGCCGCACCCGAGTCGGGCGGGCGCGCACTGACGGCCAGTATGACGTGATCTATGAAACGCCGGATCTGATGGAACCCAATCCGTTTCCGGTCGGCTACCAGTAGGCCGCCAACACAGGGAAGCCGCCAACCTGAGCGAGATAGAAGGAAAACCGAGATGCTCTTGGGTTATTCGTTCGCCGATCTTGGCGCGATCTTCGCGATGCAGGGGTTCGCCGGGCTCGTCTTGTTCTCGGTGTTCGTGCTGATGGCCCTTGGCCTTGCCATCATCTTCGGCCAGATGGGCGTGATCAACATGGCGCATGGGGAGTTCATGAT
>JAJZBM010000029.1 GCA_021798915.1 Pseudomonadota bacterium | reverse complement strand
GGCCTCCTGCTCCTTCAAAATCCCGACAATCTGCGCCTCGGTAAATCTCGACTTCTTCATCCGTCCGTCCCTTCTCCTTCGGGCCGGACTCTACTTATTTCTGGAGGAGTTTCAGGGGGTCAGGTCAGCGAGATCGAAGTGCTTGCGCATCTTGTGCTGCTCGATCACGGCGCCGACGGCCAGCGCGATTTCGGCGGCCCCACGCAGCGGCTGGCGCTTGCGCGCGACGGCGGCCTGGATGCGGGCCAGATCGCGTTCGGTCGCGGCCAGCAGTTCTTCGCGCTTGCGGGTGCGCTGGGCGGCGAGATCAGGGTTGCGGCAGACGATCAGCCGCTCATTGGGAAAGTCGGGACTGGTGATCGACGCCATGTCGCGCTCGTCGAACAGCGAGAGCTGCAAGGCGCCACCCGCGACCAGCGCCTGGATCGCCGAGACCGAGCACGGTTCCCAGGCTCGATGTGGCAGTGGCCGGCGACAGGGCGCGGGCGGCGGCGAGCTTCGAGGCGGGATCGAGGATGCGTCCGGCGATCATCGCCAGCACGAGGTCGCGGCATCGCTTGCTCTCCGGGCCGAGGATACGGTCGAGGCCGATCTTGTGCGCCGCACCGAGGGCTGCCGCGACATGACCATGCGGCAGCGAGCGGGTGACGGTGAAGGCCTCCCGATCCGCAGGGATCACGGTGCCGCCTTTGAGGACGCCGCGCAGGCCCTCGATATGCGCCTTGGGCCAGTCGGAGAGGTTGCAGAGGGTTCGCTTACGCACCTTGCCGTCTTCACGGTAGCTCTCGCGCAGCAGGATGGCAGGGGGCGAGTTCCGGTTGGGGACGGATTCGATATACATGGTGGGATATGGGCACAATCTCCCACCAGGTATAAGTCCAAAGATTAAGAATTACATGGCTACGTTTGAGGCGGCAATCAGGGCGTAAATCAACTCTTCCCAATGAATTGGCAGACCAGGACAGTAGGAAGCTCGGCTTAGGTGGCAGCCCGAGGCGGCACGGATGAGCTATCGGCACACTATCGGCGCCGGGCGGGAACCGGGCGGCCGATCGAGGGCGGCATGCGGGCGCATCATTATCCCGCATCGTTCGGCCGCGTCCGGTAGCGTCTATGCCGTATATATGCCGTATAGGCCGATAGGCGGCTTGGCGGCCCTAAGCTAATATCTTGAGAACGCTTGGCGTCCCGTACGGGATTCGAACCCGTGTTACCAACGTGAAAGGCTGGTGTCCTAGGCCTCTAGACGAACGGGACCGCGAGGGTGTGCCTAAAGAACGGATCCTAGGCGGTCAAGCCGGGACACCGGGCCGGGGATGAAAAACCCGTCGCGCGGCTTCCTGAGCGCGTGGCCGTGGCGTCGATCATCGCCGAGGGCGTCGGTCTCATGCCGCGCGCATCTGCTCCAAGAAGTGGGCGATATTGCGGCGTAGCGTCTCGGATTGTTCGCCAAGGGTTCCGGAGGCGGCCAAGACTTGGTTCGCGGCGGTGCCGGTCTCGGACGCGCCTTCGCTCACGCCGCCGATGGTCTGCGACACTTCCGCCGTGCTCCGTGCCGCCTCGGCGATGTTGCGGGTGATCTCCTGCGTCGCCGCGGTCTGTTCCTCGGCGGCGCCGGCGACGTTGCTCGCGATGCCGCTCATCTCGGCGATGGTTTCGTTGATCGTGCCGATGGCGCTCACGACGCCGGCGGTGACGTCGCGGACGGCGGCGATCTGCTTGGCGATGTCTTCCGTCGCCCGGGCGGTTTGGGTCGCGAGCGACTTCACCTCGCTTGCCACTACCGCGAACCCCTTACCGGCGTCGCCGGCGCGTGCCGCCTCGATCGTCGCGTTGAGGGCGAGCAGATTGGTCTGCCCGGCGATATCGGAGATCAGCGCGACCACGCTGCCGATTTTCTGCACCGCGTCCGAAAGCCCGCGTACCGCCTCATCGGTGCGCTCGGCTTCGCTCCGCGCTCGCAGCGCGATCGTCGCAGAGGCGCTGATATTGCGCGAGACCTCATGGATCGAGGCGGCGAGTTCCTCGGCCGCGGCGGCAACGGTCTGGACATTGGCCGAGGACTGGTCGGCACCGCTGGCGACCGCGAGGGCCTGATCGCTGGTGCGGCTCGCGGTAGCGCGCATGGCGTTGGCGACTTCGTTCAGGGTTGTCGCGGCAACCGCCAGGCCGTCGAGTTCGGCGCGCAATTTGGCATCGAACTCGCCGACCAGCCGATCCACCGCCTGCGCCCGCGCGAGCCGCGCTTCGCTTGCCGCTTTTTGCTCGGCTTCGAGGCGGCGGGCATCGGCGACCGCCTGTTTGAAGACGCCGATGGCGCGCGCCAGCGCCCCGGTTTCGTCGTTGCGCTCGCTCTCGGTGACTTCTGCCGCGAGATCGCCCGCGGCGAGGCGGGTGGTGGTGGCGGTGAGTTTCTGGAGCGGCAGGACGATACTCCGCATGAGAAACAAAACGGCGGCGATGGCGAGCGCGATCAGCACCCCGCCGCCGGCGAGCGAGACATATTTGATGGTGGCGAGGGCCTTGTTCTGCTCGGCCTGACGGGCGATGAAACGCGCCCGTGCGGTGTCGCCGAAGCGGTCGAGTTCGGCGCGCACGGCGTCCATCTGCGCCTTGCCAGCGCCGGCCGCCTCATGGTCGCGGGCATCATCCATCTTGCCGCCATTGACGGCGGCGATTTCGGCCTCGGCATAATGTTGCCAGGTCTGGCCAGCCTTCGCGATCGCCTCCACGCGGGTTTGCTGATCGGCGTCGCTGACCTGCTGGCGGAGATCGGTGATCGCCCGGCCGAACAGGGCCTCGCTCGCGCGGTAGGGTTCGAGGAATTTCGCGTCCCCACTGATCAGAAAGCCGCGGAGGCCGGTCTCCTGATTGACCATCGCCAGCTCGACCTCATGCACGGCGTTGAGGATCGTGAAGGAATGCGCGGTCAGCTCATTGTCCTGGCGGAGCACGCCGAGTTGCCAAAAATCGAAACTACTGCCGATCGCCAGTGGCAGCAGGACGAGGGCGAAGCCGGCGGCGAGTTTTTGGCCGATCGAGAGCGAGGCAACCAAGCGCATGGGGTCATCTCCATGAGAGGCGCGACGGTAAGGTCCGAGGGAGATGCTACCCGGCAAAAATCACCAGTTCCTTAAGGCCCGGCGGGCTCTTGCCTCGCGCCGCGCGGCGCCCTAACTGAGCGGCGATGACCCAGGAACATGATCCCCAGAAGCCTGATGCCGTAACCGGCGAGGCTGGCAGCCCCGAAGCGCTGATGCAGGCGGCTTCGGCGCGCATTCAGGAGCTTGAGGCCGAACTCGCGGCGATGAATGATCGCTGGGTGCGCGCCGAGGCCGAGAACGCCAATATCCGCGCCCGCGCCAAGCGCGAGGTCGATGAGACGCGGCAATACGCGGTGCAGAAATTCGCCGCCGACGTCGTCGAGGCGGCTGAAAATCTGCGTCGCGGCCTGGCGAGCCTCCCCAGCCCGCAGGATGGGGAGCCGGAAATCATCGCCCGTCTGCGGGAAGGCCTCGCCGGCATCGAGCGCAGTTTCGTTGCCGTTCTGGAGCGCCACGGCATCCGCGCCGAGGATCCGACCGGGGCGATGTTCGACCCCAATCTGCATCAGGCGATGGCCGAGCAGGTGAGCGAGACCCATCCCCCGGGCACCGTGCTCCAGACCTGGACCGCTGCCTGGACGCTGAACGGCCGGCTTCTGCGCCCGGCGATGGTGGTGGTCGCCAAGGCCCCGGAAGGGGCCCTGCCGCCGCCGCTCGACACCATGGCCTGACCATCATTGCCGCGAAAGCCAAGCCCCTGAGCCGGGGAAATTCGCCTCCGGCCCTTGCCCTGACGCTGGGGCCTCAATACATCCACTGCCGACACCAACCAAAATGCGGGGTCGCAGGCGGTGCCGCGAGATCGCTGCATGGGCCGCCAGCCACCGCTGCGAAGGAGAATGAGAATCTATGAGCAAGGTCATCGGGATCGACCTCGGCACCACCAATTCCTGCGTTGCCATCATGGAAGGCAAGGATGTGCGGGTGATCGAGAACGCGGAGGGCGCACGCACCACGCCCAGCATGGTCGCCTTCGCCGAAAGCGGCGAACGTCTGGTCGGCCAGTCGGCCAAACGCCAGGCGGTGACCAACCCGACCAACACCCTCTATGCCATCAAGCGCCTCATCGGCCGCCGCTTCGAGGATCCGATGGTGGCCAAGGACAAGGGGCTCGTCCCCTACGCCATCACCCGCGGCGACAATGGCGATGCCTGGGTCGAGGCGCGTGGCGAGCGCTATGCGCCGAGCCAGATCAGCGCTTTCGTGCTGACCAAGATGAAGGAGACCGCCGAGGCCTATCTCGGCGAGAAGGTGACCGAGGCGGTGATCACCGTTCCTGCCTATTTCAACGATTCCCAGCGCCAGGCGACCAAGGATGCCGGGCGCATCGCCGGGCTCGACGTCCTCCGCATCATCAACGAGCCGACGGCGGCGGCGCTGGCCTATGGCCTCGACAAGAAGAAATCCGGCGTCGTCGCGGTCTATGACCTCGGTGGCGGCACCTTCGACATCTCCGTCCTCGAGATCGGCGATGGTGTGTTCGAGGTCAAGAGCACCAATGGTGACACCTTCCTCGGCGGCGAGGATTTCGACGCCCGGGTGATCGACTATCTCGCCGCCGAATTCCAGCGCGAGCAGGGGATTGATCTCCGCCGCGACAAGCTGGCGCTGCAACGCCTCAAGGAAGCGGCGGAAAAGGCCAAGATCGAACTCTCCTCGTCGAAGGAGACCGAGATCAACCTCCCCTTCATCACCGCCGATGCCAGCGGGCCGAAACATCTGGTGATGAAGCTCACCCGCGCCAAGCTCGAAAGCCTGGTCGACGACCTGATCCAGCGCACCCTCGAGCCCTGCCGCGCCGCCCTCCGCGATGCCGGGGTTTCGGCCGGCGAAATCTCGGAGGTGATCCTGGTCGGCGGCATGACCCGCATGCCCAAGGTGATCGAGGTCGTGAAGCAGTTCTTCGGCCGCGATCCGGCGCGCAACGTCAACCCCGACGAGGTGGTGGCGATCGGTGCGGCGGTGCAGGGCGCAGTGCTCAAGGGCGACGTCAAAGACGTGCTGTTGCTCGACGTGACCCCGCTTTCGCTCGGCATCGAGACGCTGGGCGGCGTCTTCACCCGCCTGATCGACCGCAACACCACCATCCCGACCAAGAAATCGCAGGTCTTCTCCACCGCCGACGACAACCAGACCGCCGTCACCATCAAGGTTTTCCAGGGTGAGCGCGAGATGGCGGCGGACAACAAGCTGCTCGGCCAGTTCGACCTGATGGGCATCCCGCCGGCGCCGCGCGGCGTGCCGCAGGTCGAGGTGACCTTCGATATCGACGCCAATGGCATCGTTTCGGTCTCCGCCAAGGATAAGGCGACCGGCAAGGAACAGCAGATCCGCATCCAGGCCTCGGGCGGGCTTTCGGAAGCCGATATCGAGCGCATGGTCAAGGAGGCCGAGGCCAATGCCGAGACCGATCACAAGCGCCGTGAGTTCGTCGAGGCGCGCAACCACGCCGATGGATTGAGCCATCAGGTCGAGAGAAACCTGAAGGAGCATGGCGACAAGCTCGCCAGCGCCGATCGCGCCGAGGCGGAAGCAGCGCTGGCGGCGGTGCGGAGCGCGATGGAGGGTGAGGACGCACAGGCGCTGAAGACGGCGAGCGACCGTCTCTCGCAGGCGGCGATGAAGATCGGCGAGGCGATGTACAAAGCCGAGGCCGGCCAGCCCGAAGCCGGATCAGCCGCCCCCGGGGCAGCGTCCGGGAGCGCTTCCGGCGCCGGTGGCGCCAATGGCGAGCGTGTCGTCGACGCCGAGTTCGAGGAAGTCGACGAGAAGAAAAAGAAGTCCTCCTGAACCCCCTGGTGACGTTTGCGCTCAGCGGCGTAAAGGGAGGCGCCCGGTCGGCGAAACCGGGCGCCCTCCCACGCGCCGTGGATCAGCGTGCGAGGAGACAAGATTGATATGGCGAAACAGGATTACTACGCCACCCTCGGGGTCTCGCGCGAAGCCTCGGCCGATGAGCTGAAAAAGGCTTATCGCAAACTCGCCATGCAGTTCCATCCGGACCGCAATCCCGGCGACAAGAAGGCGGAGGCGCGCTTCAAGGAGGTCAGCGAGGCCTACGAAATTCTGAAGGACGACCAGAAGCGCGCCGCCTATGACCGTTTCGGCCATGCCGCCTTCGAGAATGGCGGCCATCCCGGTGCCGGTGCCGGCGGCTTCGATTTCTCGGCGAGCGGCGGGCTCGGCGATATTTTCGACCAGATGTTCGGCGAATTCGCCGGCGGTCGCCGCGGCGGGCGCGGCCCGCGCGCCGGCAATGATCTCCGCCAGGGGGTCGAGATCGACCTCGCGGAGGCGTTCCACGGCACCAAGGTCAATCTCCGCGTGCCGACCCGGGTAGCGTGCGACGCCTGCGCCGGCAGCGGCTCGGAGGACAAGACCCGCGGCGCCGACACCTGCCCGACTTGCGGCGGCGCCGGCAAGGTGCGGGCGCAGCAGGGGTTTTTCGTCATCGAGCGCACCTGTCTCACCTGCCACGGCTCGGGACGAGTGGTGCGCAACCCGTGCCGCGTCTGCCAGGGCTCCGGCACCGTGCCGCGCGAGCGCACGTTACAGGTGACGATCCCGGCCGGCGTCGAGGACGGCACCCGTATCCGGCTTTCCGGCGAAGGCGAGGCCGGCGCCAATGGTGCTCCGGCCGGCGATCTCTACGTCCATGTCGGCATCCGCCCGCACAAGCTGTTCCAGCGCGACGGCGCCAATATTTTCTGCCGCGTGCCGCTCAGGATGACGCAGGCGGCGCTGGGCGGCGAGATCGAGGTACCGGTGATCGATGGCTCGCGCGCCAAGGTGAAAATCCCGCCCGGCACGCAAACCGGCGATCAGTTCCGTCTGCGTGGCAAGGGATTCTCAGTGCTGCGCAGTACTGCGCGCGGGGATATGTATATTCAGGTCGCGGTGGAAATTCCCCAGCACCTCACCCGCCGCCAGCGTGAGCTGCTCGAGGATTTCGAGGCCGAGGCCAAGGCCAATGGCAAGGAGAGTCCGGAGGCTGAAGGGTTCTTCGCCAAGGTCAAGGAATTCTTCGAAGGCAGCCGCTGACGCAACGTCCCCTCGGATGGAATCATCCGAAGCGATCGCGCGCTCAGGCGGCGGCCGGCAGGGCGAAGCCACAGGCGTCGAACGCGGCGAACAGCGCCGCTTCCTGCGCCGGCGTGAGCGGAAGATGCGGCGGGCGGATATGGGTCCAGGCGGCGTCCCCGCTGTGGCGCGCGACCAGGGATTTGAGGCCGGGGATCAGCGGCGCCGAAGTCACCGCCTTGCGGATCAGCGAAAGCCGCGCCTGCGCCGTCTCGGCCCGCGCCGTGCCGGCATGGGCGTAGACCTCGGCATTGATTGCGGATGAGACGTTCGATGCGGCGCTGATGCTGCCGGCGCCGCCGATTGTCAGCAGATCGTGCAGCGCGCCATCATCGCCACAATAGACCTCGAAACCATCGGCGGCGAAATGGTCGACATAGGCACGGGTATTGGCGAAATCGCCGCTGCTGTCCTTGATCCCCCGGATGACGCCAGGGAAGGCGGCGCGCAGGCGGGCGATGAGCGGGACGGTGAACGGCACCGCTGATTGCGCCGGAAAATGATAGAGATAGATCGCGAGTTCGGTGCCGGCGCGTCGTCCTAGGGCACGGTCGATCACCGCGCTGAAATAGGCGAATAATCCGTCCTCGCTCGGGTTCTTATAGAAGAAGGGCGGCAGCAGCAGCGCGCCGCGGCAGCCGAGTTCGGCGGCGCGGCGAAGCAGGAGCACGGTATCGGTGATCGCTGTCGTGCCGAGCCCGGGCAGCAGACGCGAGACGGGAATGCCGCGTGCCACGATCCCCTCCATCAGGGCGAGGCGCTCGCTGATCCCGAGGCTGTTGGCCTCGCCCGTGGTGCCGAGAATGCCGAGCCCGTTCGCGCCATTGGCGAGCAGCCAGCGGCAATGCGCCGCCATGCGATCGAGATCGGGGGTGAGGTCGGCGTCCATCGGGGTCAGCACGGCGACGTTGACGCCGCCGAACAGGGCGTTTTTCATGTGGTCTCCTTGATCGTCGTGCGGCGGCGCGGGGGCTGGCGCGGGATTTGGCCGGGCCAGGTCACGATATGATGTTCGAGTGGCCCCGCCACGCGTTCGCCGACGCTGCGCCCGCGCACCGAAATTCCCGCTTCATGCACGGTTTCCACGCGTCCCGAGACCAGCGGATGCCACCACAGCAGATCCTTGCCCTCGGCGAGACGGCGATAAGCGCAACTCGGCGGCAGCCAGTCGATCTCGCGCACCGAGGCCGGGGTGAGTTGCTCGCAATCGGGGACGCGAAGCCGGCGATGGGCATAATCGCCGCAGCGGCAGGAGTCTGTGTCGAGCAGCCGGCAGGCGACATTGGTGAAGCTGATTTCGTTGCTGTCCTCATCGCGCAATTTATGCAGACAGCAGCGGCCGCAGCCATCGCATAGCCGCTCCCATTCGTCGCCGCTCATCTCTTCGAGCCGCTTGGTTTTCCAGAATCGCTCGTGCATCGGCGATGATGATCGTCGCGCCGGGGTGCGGCGTCAATTCACGCCGCCGGGGGCGCGCCGATCCACCTGAACCGCTCCGGCAAACCCGGAGCGGTTTACTCCCTCTGGAACCGGTAGGCGGGGCACCGATGCGGACGGCTATGGCTTCTCGGGTGTCGCCGGCTGGTGTTGCGCGTGCCAGGCCGCCGCCTTGGCCTCGGCTTCGCTGATCTGTTCCGGGGTCAGGCGTTCGGCGAGGATCTGCAAGGCGCGGGTCGCGCGGAGATAGGAATCGCTTCCCTCCTCCGCCCCGGATTGCGCGATCGCATACCATTGATAGGCGGTCTCGTCGTCCTCGGGTACGCCGTGGCCGCGGGCATAGGCGATGCCGAGCGCCGAAGCCGCGTCCGGATCGCCCTGATCGGCCGCCTTGCGGAACCAGTCCAGCGCCGCCGCGTAATCCTGTGGTTCGCCGCGGCCACGGGCATAAGCGAGGCCGAGATTGAACGCCGCCGCCGCATCCCCCTGCGCCGCCGCTTTCGCGAACCAGGCGGCAGCCTTCGCGTCATCGGGTTCGACCCCGCGCCCATTGGCATAGGCGACCCCGAGCGCGGTTTCCGCCGGGGCGTAGCCTTGCGCCGCGGATTTCTCGAACCATTCCACCGCCTTGGCGTCATCCGGCGCAACCCCGCGGCCATATTCATAGGCGATTCCGGCATCGAATTGCGCCATCGGATCGCTGATCCGCGCATCGGGGACATTGTATTGCGCTTGCGCCGGACGAGAGGCGCAGATCACGATTACGGCAAGAGCAAACAGGGTGGGGCTAGGGCGCATGGCGTCTCCTCTTGCGGTTCGGCACGAAGTATGGCCCGAATTCAGGCCAAGTCCGGCCCAGGCGCAAGAGCGGGCCGCAACGGGAGGCGGCGGATGGATTTCACCGAGTTTCATCTCGAATGGCGGGAGGTTCCGGGCGGGCGGCTGCGGCTCCGCCGCGGCGGCAGCGGGCCGCCCTTGCTGCTGCTCCACGGCAACCCGCAAACCCATATGATGTGGGCAAAGATCGCGCCCGCTTTGGCTGCGCGGTTCGAGGTGATCTGCCCCGATCTCCGCGGCTATGGCGGCAGCTTCAAGCCACCGGCGAGCGCCGATCACGCCGCTTACGCCAAGCGCGAAATGGCGCGCGACATGGTCGAACTCATGGCCGGGCTCGGGCATGAGCACTTCCAGATCGCAAGCCATGACCGCGGTGCCCGTGTCGCCCATCGCCTCGCCCTCGATTTCCCGGCGAGCGTCGTGCGTCTCGCGGTGCTCGACATCATTCCGACCCTTGCCCATTTCGAACGCGCCGATATGCGTTTCGCCCTCGGCTACTACCACTGGTTCTGGTTCGCGCAATCGCATCCGTTTCCGGAATCCTTGATCAATGCCGCGCCCGAACTTTGGTTCAAAGCCCATGTGACACGCGGCGGCGACCAGATGCCGGCGTTTTTTCTGCCGCAATCGGCGGCGGATTACCTCGCCGCGGCGCGTGATCCGGCAATGATCACCGGCATGTGCGAGGATTACCGCGCCGCCGCGACCATCGATCTCGTGCATGATCGCGAAAGCCGCGCCGCCGGGATAAAAATCCGTTGCCCGCTGCTTGCGCTGTGGGGGGCGCGCAATCTCGTCGGGCGGCTCTATGACGCGCTCGCGATATGGCGGGATTACGCCGCTGCCGAGGTGAGCGGCGGGCCGATCGATTGCGGCCATTATCTTGCCGAGGAGGCACCGGAAGCGGTGCGAGAGGCGCTTTTGCGGTTTTTCGAGTGAGCGGGACATCAAAATAGGGTTCTTTTTTGAAAAAAAGAACCAAAAAACTTTTGTCATTGAGACAGTGCCTACGGCACTGTCCACTCCGAGAAACCAGGAATAAAGTCTTTTTGCTTCTTTTTCTTCAGAAAAAGAAGGCTTTTACTCAAACTTCCTTCCAGAAAAACAATGCGTCGCACGGCACCCCGCGTTTGGTGACGCTGAATCCGGGGATGCGTCCCCCCTCGCTCCAGCCGAGGCCCCGCACCAGCGCTTCCGCCGGGCCGCCGGCGATCGCGTTCAGCGTCAGAAGCCGCCGCCCATGCCGGCGCGCCACCGCTTCCACCGCCTGCATCAGCGCCTCCGCGAGCCCGCCGGCGCGATAGGCGGGCAACACCAGGAGATGCTGGACCTCGGCGCGGTGGTCCTGATAGGGCGGGGTGTTGATGTCGAGCTGCACCGCACCGGCGAGCACGCCATCGACCCAGCCGGCGATGAGCACCCTCTGGCCGCCGGCGACCTCGGCCGAAACACCACGCCAGTAGCGCCGCACCTCGGTCGGCGAGGCCAGCGGCACCGCCTCGTCCTCGGCCGCCGTCGCGGACAGGAGGTCACCGAGCCGGCGATCCGCCGAGGCAGCGGCAGCGGCATCGAGATCGGCAACCGCGATGCCGGCGCAGGGCTTGGCATAGCCGAAAGCCAGGGTCTGGCCGGCATCGACGCGGATCGGGCCATCACGCAGGAAACTGTGCTTCTCGAAAAACCGCTGCGCCGCATCCGCCCGCGTGTCGCACCAGAGGACGAAGCGCCGCGCCGCCGGCGCCGAAGCTTCGGCAGCCGCCAACAGCCGCCCAGCCAGTCCCCGCCGACGCGCCTCGCGGGCCACCAGGAGATGGCTGATCTCGAACCCGCCTGCTGCGTCATGCGGCGCGATGGCGGCGAGCCCGACCACAAGCCGCCCCTCGACGGCGACGAAAACCCCCCCTGCGCGTAAGGCGGGAAGCGGGTGCTGCGGCGGCGCGACGCCTGAGAATTCCGCCGCCCCCGCCGCTTGCAGCGCCTCGGTCCCGGCGGCATCGCCGGCATGGGCCGGACGGATGCGGAGTTCGGCGCGAGGTTCGGCCCGGCTCAGCGCAAGCTCTGACAGAAGCTGATGATACGTCGCCCCGCCGCTTCGAGCGCTGCCTCCGAGGTGGCGTAGCTCAGGCGGAGATAGGGGCTCATACCGAACGCCGCCCCCTGCACCACCGCGACATGCTGTTCCTCGAGGAGAGCCGCGGCGAAATCAGTATCGGTCGCGATCTCCCGCCCGCCGGCGCTTCGGTGGCCGAGACAGCCGGCGATGTTGGGGAACAGATAGAACGCGCCCTCGGGCTTGTGGCAGGTGACGCCCGGCGCCGCGTTGAGAAGATCGGCGAGCATGTCGCGCCGGCGGCGATAGACGGCGAGGCGCTCGGCGAGAAACGTCTGCGGGCCATCGAGAGCGGCGGCGGCGGCGGCCTGACCGATGCTGGAGACCCCCGCCGTCGCCTGGCCCTGCATATTGACCATGGCGCGGATCAGATCGCGCGGCCCGGCGCAGAATCCGATCCGCCAGCCGGTCATGGCATAGGTTTTGGAAACGCCGGAGACCGTCACCACCCGCTCGCGCAGCCGCGGCTCGGCGGCGGCGAGGGTGACGTAGCGAAATCCATCATAAAGCAGATGCGCGTAGATATCGTCGGCGAGCACCCAGATATCGGGATGATCGAGCAGAACCCGCCCGATCGCCGCCATCTCCTCGGGGCCGCAGGCGGCGCCGGTCGGATTGTTGGGGAAATTGAGGAGTAAAAGCCGGGTGCGTGGCGTGATCGCATCCGCGAGATCCGTGGCGCGAAGATGAAACCCGGCCGATTCCGGACACCGGACGGGGACGACATTTCCGCCCGCGAGTTCGGCGAGCAGCGTATAGGACGCCCAGTAAGGCGCCGGGATGATGACCTCCGATCCCGGATCGACGGCCGCCATCATGGCGTTGAAAATCACCTGCTTGCCGCCATTGCCGACCATGATCTCATCGAGCGCGTAATCGAGCCCTTGGTCACGGCGGAATGCGCGCTGCACCGCCTCTTTCAGCGCCCGGGTGCCGTCTTGCGGCGGATATTTCGTCTCACCGCGCCGCGCCGCCGCCAGCGCCGCCTCGATCGCGTGCGGCGGCGTCGGGAAATCCGGCTCGCCGATCGAGAGCGCGATGACATCGGCGCCACTCTCGCGCAAAGCCCGCGCGCGCGCAGTCATCGCGACCGTCGCCGCCGGCGGAATCCGGCTCAGACGCTCGGCGAGCGGCGGCATCGCCGTCAGGACAGAGCCTGGCAGAAGCGCTGGATGCGCGTGCAGGCCTCGCGCAGCGCCGCGGTCGAGGTCGCGTAGCTGATGCGGATATAGCCGGGATACATGAACGCCGCGCCATGCACCGCCGCGACCCCTTCTTCTTCGAGCAGCGCGGTGACGAAATCCTCGTCATTGTTGATCGCGACGCCGCCCCGGGTTTTTTTGCCGAGGCAGCCATGGATCGCGGGATAGACGTAAAACGCGCCCTCGGGCTTGTGGCAGGAGATGCCCGGCGCCGCATTGAGCATGGCCACCACGAGATCGCGCCGCTCCTGATAGATTTTGACCATCGCTGGGATCGAATCCTGCGGCCCCGACAGCGCCTCCAGCGCCGCCGCCTGGCTGATCGAGGCGGGGTTGGAGGTGGATTGGCTCTGCAGCGTGTCCATCGCCTTGATGAGTTCGCGCGGCGCGCCGGCATAGCCGATGCGCCAGCCGGTCATGGCATAGGCCTTGGAGCAGCCATTCATCGTCACCGTGCGCGCCTTCAGCCGCGGCTCGACGGCGGCGATGGTCGCCGGTCGAAACCCGTCATAGGCGAGCTTTTCGTAAATATCGTCAGTGAAGATCCAGACCCCCGGGTGGCGGAGCAGAACTTCGCAAAGCGGCCGCAATTCCTCGGCGGAATAGGCGGCGCCGGTCGGGTTGCAGGGGCTGTTGAGGAAAAACCACTTGGTGCGTGGCGTGATCGCCTGTTCGAGATCCTCGGCGCGGAGCTTGAAGCCGTTGTTCTGGCTGCACGGCACCAGCACCGGGGTGCCGTCGGCGAGCGCCACGATATCGGGATAGCTCACCCAGCACGGGGTCGGGATGATCGCCTCGTCGCCGGCGTTCAGCGTCGCGACCATGGCATTATAGATCACCTGCTTGCCGCCGGTGCCGACGATGATCTCCTCGGGCGCATAGTCGAGGCCGGAATCGGCGCGGAATTTGGCGGCGATGGCGGCGCGCAAGGCGGGGGTGCCGGCGACGTCGGTGTATTTCGTCTCGCCCGCCGCGATCGCGCGGATGGCGGCGTCCTTGATGTTCTGCGGGGTGTCGAAATCGGGCTCGCCGGCGGAAAGGCTGATGATATCGCGCCCGGCGGCCTTGAGCGCGCGCGCCTTGGTAGAGATGGCGATGGTCTGGCTCGGGCTGATGCGGCCGAGGCGGTCGGCAATGAAGCTCATGGAACCCTGCATGCGTGGGAGAGGGGCCTCTCGGGGCGGAAAAAACCGCGCGACCCTAGCCCCGGCGACGCGCGCCGGCAAGCACCGCAGGGTAATCGCACAGGGTAAGCGGGGGCAGGGAAGCAAGGGCAGCAAGGGCAGGGGTGCTGCCCCTGGACCTCCGCTTATGGCACGCCCTCAGAACCCCAAACAACGGAAGTGCACCGCGCCGGGTTTGCCGCCGCGCCATGCTTGAGGTCGAGAGAGCGGCTAGGTCTGATGCAAAATCTGGTTGAGAAAACCCCGCAACCGTTCCGAGCGCGGATGATCGAAAATCGTCTCGGGCGGGCCGCTCTCGACGATCTCACCCCGATCCATGAACAGGATGCGGTCGGCGACGCGCCGGGCAAAACCCATTTCATGGGTGACGCAGAGCATGGTCATGCCGCTTTCGGCGAGTTCGATCATGACGTCGAGCACTTCGCGGACCATTTCGGGATCGAGCGCCGAGGTCGGCTCATCGAACAGCATGATTTTCGGCTGCATGCAGAGCGCGCGGGCGATGGCGACGCGCTGCTGCTGGCCGCCGGAGAGCTGGGGCGGGTATTTGTGCGCCTGTTCGGGAATGCGCACGCGTTTCAGATATTCCATGGCGCGGGCCTCGGCGTCAGCGCGCCCAAGGCCGCGCACGCGGATCGGCGCCAGGGTGCAATTGTCGAGAACGCTGAGATGGGGAAAGAGGTTGAAGGACTGAAAGACCATGCCGACCTCGCGCCGGATCGCGGCGAGCGTCCGGGGTTCGTCGGAAATCTCCGTCCCCTCGACGAGGATGCGGCCCTGCTCGTGGCGTTCGAGGCGATTGATGCAGCGGATTATGGTCGATTTGCCCGAGCCTGACGGGCCGCAGATGACGATCCGCTCGCCGGCCGCGACAGCGAGCGAGACGCCGCGCAGCACATGCACGCGGCCGTACCATTTATGCACATCATCCAAGACGATGGCGGGTGTCGGAGGGGAGGACGTGGACGGAGTGCTCATGCCGGCTCCTCGATGTCCTGATGTGGCGCGGCAAGACGGCGCTCAAGCGTGCGGCTGATCCGCGCCATGATGAAGCAGAACGCGAAATAGATCGCAGCGAGCAGCAGATAGACCTCGTTGCCGAAACCCTGCCAGGCGGGTTCGAGCGTTGCGGTGCGCCCGGTGGTCATCAGATCGAAAATGCCGATGATCAGAACCAGGGAGGTGTCCTTGAAAAATCCGATGAAGGTGTTGACCAGCATCGGTATGACATGGCGAAGTGCTTGCGGCAGCACGATCAGACGGGTCTTTTGCCAGTAGGAGAGCCCGAGTGCTGCGGCGGCCTCGTATTGACCGCGTGGCAGGGCGCCAAGGCCGGCGCGCACCACCTCGGCAAGATAGGCGCCGGCGAAGAGGACGAAGGCGAGCTGGGCGCGGAGCAGTTTGTCGATGTCCCACCCGGTCGGCAAAAACAGCGGCAGCATCACGCTCGACATGAAGAGGAGGCTGATCAGCGGGACGCCGCGGATCAGCTCGACATAGGCGATGGCGAGCATGCGGATCACCGGCAGCCCCTCGGCGTGGCGCGCGAGCGCGACCAGAATGGCGAGCGGAAAGGCGGCCGCGAGGCCGAAGGTCGCGAGAATGAGCGTGATCGGAAGCCCACCCCATTGATCGGCGGCAACGAAAGCGAGCCCGAACACCCCGCCCCACATCAAGACACCGACCACGGCCAGAATGACGATCCAGAGCAGGATCAGCGACGGCCGCCAGAATTTTGGTGCGAGCGAGAGCGCGAACAATGCAACGAAACAGAGAACGGCGAGCGCTGGACGCCATTGCGCGTCATAAGGGTAGAATCCGAACAGGATGAAACGGAATTTTTCCCTGATCACCGCCCAGCAGGCGCCATGGCCGATCGCCGCCCGGCAGAGATCGGTATCCGGTGCGTGGGCGGCGTTTTCGGGCAGGTGCCAGATCGCATGCAGCACCGCCCAGGAGAAAAAATGCCAGGCGATATCGGCCAGAATGAGCGCCAGCACGACCGTGACGAGCGCCGAGAGCAGACGGCGTGCCATCACCGCGCCCGTTGCGCGAGCCGCGCGTTATAGAGATTCATCGCCAGACTGATGCCGAGGCTGATGGTGAGATAGACCGCCATGATCAGGCCGATCCCCTCGATCGCCTGGCCGGTCTGATTGAGGGTGGTATCGGCGATCGAGACCACGTCCTGATAGCCGATGGCGACCGCGAGCGAGGAATTTTTGACGAGGTTGAGATATTGGCTGGTCATCGGCGGAATGATCAGGCGGAGCGCCTGCGGCAGGACGATCAGGCGCAGCACCGCGGCGCGCGGGAGGCCGAGGGCGGCGCCCGCCTCCCATTGGCCGCGGGCGACGGAAATCAGGCCGCCGCGGACGATTTCGGCGACATAGCTCGCGGTATAGAGAACGAGGCCGGTGGTCAGGGCCGCGTATTCCGGGCTGATCGTCATGCCACCCTGGAAATTGAACCCGTGCAGCGCCGGCCATTCGATGATGATCGCCGGGCGGGTCACGGCGAAGACCAGAGCGGGGAACAGCGGGAGGGGAAGAAACGCCGCGAGCCGGCGCCCGCGATGCGGGCTCAGCGCCGTTCTCCGCGCGAGCACGATGGTGATCCCAAGTCCGGCGAGGGCTGCGAGCAAAATCCAGCCGAATCCGCTTTGCCAGGCGAGGGCCGGAAGCCGCATGCCGCGATTGGAAAGGAACACCCCGGCGAGCGGTCGGAAGGATTGCCGCGGCGCCGGCAAGGCCTGAAAAACGCCATACCAGAACAGCAATTGCAGCAACAGCGGCAAATCGCGCAGCCCCTCGACATAAACCGCCGCGAGCCGCGCGAGCAGTGGGATCGGCGAGATCCGCGCGATCCCGATCAGGGTGCCGAGTAGGGTCGCGAGCAGGCAGCCGGGGATCGCCACTTTCAGGGTATTGAGAATGCCGATCAGGAAGGCGCGGCCATAGCTGCTGACCGATGGCGTGTATGGGAGCAGGGATTCACCGATCGGGATCGGCGCCGCCTCGCGGAGAAAGCCGAACCCGGTCGCGATATGACGGGCGGCGAGATGGTGGCTCGCGTTTCTGGCGAACGTGACGATGATCAGCGCGACCGCGGCCAATGCCAGCGCTTGCCATCCGAGCGCTTGCCAACGCAGAGATGGCGAGCGGAACGGCGGCCGGATCATCGCCGGCGGTCAGCGGATCGGTGGCGCGAACAGCAAGCCGCCGCGATTCCAGAGCCCGTTCAGCCCACGCGGCAGGCCGAGCGGCGCCATCGTGCGGTTCCAGACCTCACCGGTATTGCCGACCTGCTTCAAAACATAGAAGGCCCATTTGTCATCGAGGCCGAGCGTCTTGCCGAGACCGCCTTCGAGCCCGAGCAGGCGGCGAATATCGGGGTTGGTGGTGTTGGCGAAGCTGTCGACATTGTGCGAAGAGACGCCATATTCCTCGCCAGTGATTTGTGCGAACGACACCCAACGCACGATGTCGAACCATTTGTCATCGCCCTTGCGCACCATCGGGCCGAGCGGCTCCTTGCTGATCAGTTCGGGCAGGAGCAGAAAATCCTCGGCGTGCGCGCCCTGGGTGAAGCGGAAGCCGGCAAGCGCCGAACTGTCGGTGGAATAGGCGTCACAGCGCCCGGAGAGGAAGGCGTTGTGGATTTCCTGGAGATCCTGGATCTCGACCGGCGTGTATTTCATGTTGTTGACACGGAAATAATCGGCGATCGCGAGTTCGGTCGAGGTGCCGGGCTCGACACAGATGGTGGCGCCGTCGAGATCGCGGGCCGAGGTCACGCCCGAGGATTTTTTCACCATGAAACCGGTGCCGTCATAGAAATTGATGACTCCGAATTCGAGACCGAGGCTCGCCTCGCGGCCGAGCGTCCAGGTGGTCTCACGCACCAGGACGTCGATCTCGCCGGATTGCAGGGCGGTGAAGCGGTTTTCGGTGGTGGTCGGGACGAATTTGACCTTGTGCTGATCGCCGAGCACGGCGGCGGCAATGGCGCGGCAGCCCTCGGCGTCGATCCCCTGCATCACGCCCTGGCTGTCGGGGAGGGAGAAGCCGGCGGCGTTGCCGGCGACGCCGCAGATGAGCACGCCGCGCGCGCGTACCGCATCCAGGGTCGGCGAGCCCGAGCCCGCCGCCCGCGCCGGGGCGAGCGGGAGGCTGGCGAGAAGGAATAGCGACAGGATCATGCCGAAAGCGAGGCAACCGGACCAGCGGCGAAGGGCGATGGGCGGCATGGGGCACCTCATGAGCGAAGAGAGGGGGTGAGCGAAGACGGGGCGACGATCACCCCAGCCTGCATGGTTTCGGGGGGCGCGCGCAAGCCTCGCCGAAAATTGATTCAAGTTTCTGTCAATCACGTTGCATCCAATAGCAAATGTTATTATACCTCTTGTTGTCAGTCGTGCCGCGAGCTATTGGTGGCGTGACGGATATCAAAATGAGGAGAGTTCCTATGCGGCGCATTCTTATCGTGACCGGTGTCTCCCTCGGCCTGCTAGCGGGAGGCGCTGTACTCCAAATCGATCGGGCCGGTGCCGGCCAGCCGGCGGCGCGAGCAGGCATTCACCAGATCGGCAAAGCGCATAGCTATCAGATTGCCTTGCAGGGTTATGGCCGCGCGCCCGCGGCCCATACGGATCAGTCATCTCCCAACGGAAATGGCTGAGGGAGGGGGGTGCGTCCATTCCCAGTGGCGCGCTGATCGCGTGCGTTCCCGCCTTTCGTGAGCGCGCGCGAGACAGAGCACCACCCCTCGGTGAGCGATGCGGGTTTCCCACCCGCGTCGGATTTCGGAAACCAAACCTTGCGCCCGGCGAATCGCCGGGCGTTTTTTTGCATTGCGATCGGTTTCTCTCTGATCGCTTCCTCTCTGGCGGTGATCAAGCTTTCGTGCCCTGGCCTTCGCCCCCGAGATGCGCCATCATTGCCGCCCCGAAACCCGATTATGGAGGTCGCGATGGCGAAGGAAGTGGCTCGGCGGGCGTTTTTTGGCATCATTGGCGCGGCGGGCGTTGGTCTCGGCGGGATGCGGCTGGCGTTCGCGGCGACGATGTCTTTCGATGTCAAGCTCAGCGGCGCCGAACAGGTGCCGCCGGTCGCAACCAAGGGCAGCGGGATGGCGCATCTCACCTTCGATCCCGCCAGCCGTAAGTTGACCTGGAACGTGACCTACGAAAATCTCTCCAGCGACGTGACGATGGCGCATTTCCATGGCCCCGCCGGCATGGGCAAGAATGCCGGGGTGAAGCTCTGGCTGAGCAAGAAGGGCAGCGCCGTCAACGGCCCGATCACCGGTGAGGCCACCCTCTCCGAGGCCGACGCCAAGGAGATGATGGCCGGCGATTGGTACATCAACATCCACACCAAGGATCATCCCGGCGGCGAGATCCGCGGCCAGGTGGTTCCCGCGGCGATGTGAGCGGGGGAGGGGCACCGCCCCTCCGCGCGCGTGCCCCCGATTTTTGTCGGGCACCTCGTTTTTGTCGGGCGCTTCGCGCGCGCGGAGCGTTGCGGCCGCCGGGCGGCGCTGCTACAGGGGGAGCGCCGTTTTGCCGGCTCGGTCGGGCAGTAGCGCAGCCTGGTAGCGCATCAGTCTGGGGGACTGGGGGTCGTGGGTTCAAATCCCGCCTGCCCGACCAAAAGAGCGGCGGAAATCCATAACGAGCCAGGACGGACATGCGGCAAATCATCATCGGCAACTGGAAAATGAACGGCTCGCCGGCGTTGGTCGATGAGATGGCGCGGGCAATCTACGCTTGCGCCGCGTCGCTGCCCTGCGACCTCGTGCTTTGCCCGCCGGCGACCCTGATCGCCCCGCTCGCCCAGGCGCTTCCCGGCATTGCCATTGGTGGCCAAGATTGCCATGAGCGGGAGGCGGGCGCCCATACCGGCGATATCGCCGCCGGGATGCTGCGCGCGGCCGGGGCGAGCCATGTCATCCTCGGCCATTCCGAGCGCCGCGCCGACCATGGCGAGAGCGACGCGATGGTGCGCGCCAAGATCGGCGCGGCGCGGGCGGCGGGGCTCACGCCGATCGTCTGCGTCGGCGAGGACGAGGCGGCGCGCCGCGCGGGCGATGCCGAGGCGGTGGTGATCCGCCAACTCACCGCTTCCCTGCCCGAGGATTTCGCCGCCAATGGGCTGGGGATGGTCGCGTATGAGCCGATCTGGGCGATCGGCAGCGGGCGCATCCCGAGCGCGACCGAGATCGCCGCCATGCATGGCGCGATCCGCGCCGCTCTCCGCGCCCGGTTCGGCGAGGCCGGGGCGGCGATCGCCATCCTCTATGGCGGCTCGGTCAAACCCGGAAACGCCGCCGCCGTGCTCGCGCTTCCCGAGGTCGGCGGCGCCCTGGTCGGCGGTGCGAGCCTGGTTCCCGCCGATTTTCTCGCAATCGCCGGTGCCGCCACGGCCGAGGCGCTTGGCAGGACAGCTGTCGCGGGCTAGAACCCGCGCGCCCGTGCAAGGACCGCCCCGCGCGTTCGCGTAAGGATCACCCCCGCGCGCCCGCGCAAGGATAGCCCCCGCGCGCCCGCGCAAGGATAGCCAATGACCAATGTTCTGATTATTCTTCATTTGTTCGTCACCATCGCCCTGATCGGCATCGTGCTGATCCAGAGGAGCGAGGGCGGCGGGCTGGGCATCGGCTCCTCGCAGGGCATGGGCGGGCTGATGAGCGGGCGCGGCACCGCCAATCTTCTCACCCGCACGACCGCCGTGCTCGCGATCTTGTTCATGGGCCTCGCGCTCATTCTCGCCCTCCTCGATCGCGGCGCCGGCAGCACGGGGCGCGGCCTGCTCGACCTCGCGCCGCCGCCGCCGGCGGCAAGCGTTCTCCCCGGCCCGCCGGCGAAGGGCGCCGTGATGCCGGCCGTGCCGGCGCAAAATACGGCCACATCCCCGGCGGCACCGAATGCACCCATGTCTGCGCCCGCTGCGCCCGCTGCGCCCGCTGCGCCCGCTGCGCCCGCTGCGCCGAATGCGCCGGCGTCGGGCGCGCCCGCCAAACCGGCCGCGCCGCCGGTGCCGACCAACTGAGACGGGTGCCGATGTCGAAACCGGTTTTCCTTCGCCGCGCGGATGGTCTACACTGAACGCCCATGACGCGGTTCGTGTTCATCACCGGCGGCGTGGTCTCCTCCCTCGGCAAAGGCATCGCCTCGGCGGCGCTCGGCGCGCTGTTGCAGGCGCGCGGCTATTCGGTGCGGCTTCGCAAGCTCGACCCCTATCTCAATGTCGATCCCGGCACGATGAGCCCGTATCAGCATGGCGAGGTCTTCGTCACCGACGATGGCGCCGAGACCGATCTCGATCTCGGTCATTACGAACGCTTCACCGGCGTTGCCGCGACCCGCGCCGACAACGCGACCACCGGGCGCATCTATGCCGAGGTGATCGCGCGCGAGCGCCGCGGCGATTATCTCGGGGCGACGGTGCAGGTGATCCCGCACATCACCGATGCCATCAAAGACGCCATTCTGCGCGAGACCGAGGGGCTCGATTTCGTTCTGGTCGAGATCGGCGGCACCGTCGGCGATATCGAGAGCCTGCCGTTTCTGGAGGCCATCCGTCAGCTCGGCAACGAATTGGGGCCCGAGCGCTCAATGTTCGTCCATCTGACGCTGGTGCCCTATATCCGTTCGGCTGGCGAGTTGAAGACCAAGCCGACGCAGCATTCGGTCAAGGAATTGCTCAATGTCGGCATTCAACCGCATATGCTGCTTTGCCGCTGCGAGCGGCCGATCCCGGACAACGAGCGGCGCAAGATCGCCCTCTTTTGCAATGTCCGCCCGGATGCGGTGATCGCGGCGCTCGACGTCGATACCATCTACGCGGCGCCGCTCAGCTATCACGAGGAGGGCATGGATCGCGAGGTTCTGCGCTATTTCGGGGAGCCTTTCGATGCCGCCCCCGATCTTTCGCGCTGGCGCGGTATCGCCACCGCGATCCGGGCGCCGGAGGGCGCGGTGCGCATCGCCGTGGTCGGCAAATATATGAACCTGCTCGACAGCTATAAATCGCTCGCCGAGGCGCTCGTTCATGGCGGCATCGCCAATCGCGTGCAGGTCGAACTCGATTGGATGGACAGCGAGATTTTCGAGCAGCCGGACGCGGTGCTGCGGCTCGAAGGCGTGCATGGCATTCTGGTGCCCGGTGGCTTCGGCGAGCGCGGGACGGAAGGCAAGATCGCCGCCGTGCGCTTCGCGCGCGAACGCCGTGTGCCGTTCCTCGGCATTTGCTTTGGCATGCAGATGGCGGTGATCGAGGCGGCGCGGCATCTCGCCGGCCTCACCGACGCCTCCTCCAGTGAGTTCGGCCCGTGTACGACCCCGGTCGTCGGCCTGCTCACCGAATGGCAGCGCGGCAACGCGATCGAGCGGCGCTCGGCCGCCGGCGCGCTCGGTGGCACGATGCGGCTCGGCGCCTTTCCGGCGCGTCTCGCGGAGGGGTCGCTGGTGCGCCGGGTCTATGGCGGGGCGGCGGAAATTTCCGAGCGCCACCGTCATCGCTACGAGGTCAATATCGAATATCGCGACCGGCTGGAGCGGGCCGGGCTGCGGTTTTCCGGCCTCTCGCCGGATGGCGTGCTTCCCGAAATCGTCGAATATCCCGATCACCCCTGGTTCATCGGGGTGCAGTTCCATCCCGAGCTGAAATCGAAACCCTTCGCGCCGCACCCGCTCTTCGCGGATTTCATCGCCGCATCGGTGCGCCAGGCGCGGCTGGTATAGGAAGGGCGCGATGGCCGAAACCGATATGCCCATCGGCCCATTTACCATCGGCCCATTTACCATCGGCCCGGTCACCGTCGGCAATCATCTGCCGTTTGTGCTGATCGCCGGCCCGTGCCAGATCGAAAGCCGCGCGCATGCGATCGAGGTCGCCGCGGCGCTGGTCGCGATGACCGGCACGCTTGGCATTCCCCTGATCTATAAAAGTAGTTTCGACAAGGCCAACCGCACCAGCGTCGGCGCTGCGCGCGGCGTCGGGATGGCGACCGGGCTCGACATTCTGGCCGAGGTGCGGACCCGATTCGGCATTCCGGTGCTCACCGACGTGCATGACGCCGGCCAATGCGCGCCGGTCGCCGCCGCCGTCGATATCCTGCAAATCCCGGCCTTTCTCTGCCGCCAGACCGATCTTCTGCTTGCCGCCGGAGAAACCGGGGCCGCGATCAATGTGAAAAAAGGCCAGTTCCTCGCGCCCTGGGACATGGCGCATGTCGCCGCCAAGATCGCCAGCACCGGCAACCGCCGTATCCTGCTGACCGAGCGCGGCGCGAGCTTCGGCTACAACATGCTGGTGAGCGATTTCCGGGCGCTGCCGATCATGGCCGAAACCGGCTATCCGGTGGTGTTCGATGCGACGCACTCGGTGCAATTGCCGGGCGGCGCCGGCGCTGCCTCGGGCGGTGAACGCCGTTTCGCGCCGATTCTGGCGCGGGCGGCACTGGCGGTCGGGGTCGCCGCGCTCTTCATCGAAACCCATCCCGATCCCGATCATGCCCCGAGCGACGGGCCGAACATGATTCCGCTGGCCGCGATGCCGGCCCTGCTCGCGCGGCTCAAGGCGTTCGACGACCTCGCGAAGTCACCCCTGGCTGGGTGACCCGGAGCGCCGCGCACCGCGGCGGAGGAGGGCGAGGGTGCCGAGAGCGGCGCCGAAAAGCGATATCGTCGCGGGTTCTGGCACGGTACTTTGACCGGTGGCGCCGGTATTGGCCACGACCACACCCGTGATGCCGCGGCTGCACGAACCGTTCGAGACCCCGAGGCAGACATCGGCGCTGAAATCATTGCCGCTCCCGTTGGCGATGAAATCGGTGAGGGCGACGTTGTCGATGGTGAAGCTGAGCGGACCCGTATAGGGGCTGTTGCCGCCATGCCCGCAGGTCGCCGTCGCGCAAACGATGGCGTAATCCCAACTGCCGCTCCCGCCGGTGGTCAATGACCCGGGGGACGAAGAGACCAGGGAAAACCCGGGAGTCAAGGAATTCGCCGGCACGGTGATCGTCGGCGCGCCGGCCAGATCCCAGGTCAGGGAATAGCCGGAGCCGGTATTGACGAAGCCGACCCCAGAGGCGAGTGTCACGGTGACCGTGACATCGGGCCCGCCATTGTCGTTCAAGGCAACGGTGCCGTAGGGCGATGCCAAGGAAGACACGCCGCTCCCGACATAGTCGGTGAGGCTCTCATCCAGCACGGCCGCCGCGGCGGGAGCCGCCGCGAGGCAGAGGCTGCCGAGAGCGAGGAGGAGATATTCTGCGAGGTTCCCTGATTTTTTGCCGGCCGTTCGGTGGCGCGTTATCGTTTGAATCGTTTGAATCATTTGAATTTTTGCCTTTTCTGGCCGCCGATAGCTCTCTGATCGTTATTTTTATGTTAATAATTCAATAACAACGCCAAGTCAACAAAATCTTATTTCGTGGGATAAATCTCTATTATTCGCTGACGCTGGTTTGTAACCGCATCAAAACCCTTGTTTTTTCACCCTCGTGCGCTGGTGCCGCGCTTGCGCCCCATGTTAGAAAAATGGAGTTGAGGCGTGATCAGGTCATCAGGTCATACGCCGATGCAATGCGTGGGAATGGGTCATCGTGGAAAATCAAGAAAGCGACGTAAAATGAAAGCAGTTATTCTGGCTGGCGGCCTTGGGACGCGGCTGGCCGAGGAAACGGAAACCAAACCGAAGCCGATGGTGGAGATCGGTGGCCGGCCCATTCTCTGGCACATCATGAAAATATATTCCATGCATGGGATCAACGAATTCATTATTTGCCTTGGCTACAAAGGTTACGTCATAAAAGAGTTTTTTATTAATTATTTTGTCCACAGTTCTGACATTGTCGTCGATCTCGGCCGTAACGCCGTCGAGGTGATCCGCCCGCAGGCCGAGCCCTGGCGCGTCACCCTCGTCGAAACCGGCGAGGCGACCGAGATCGGCGGCCGCATCCGCCGCATCCTGCCCCATGTGGCCGGTGACGAGGCGTTCTGCCTCACCTATGGCGATGGCGTCGCCAATATCGACGTGCGCGGCCTGATCGATTTCCATCGCCGCGAGGGCCGGCTTTGCACCGTGACGGCGGTGCAGCCGCCCGGCCGCTTCGGCGCCATTCGCCATGAGGGCGCGCGGGTGACGCGGTTTGCCGAGAAGCCGGTCGGCGATGGCGGCTGGATCAATGGTGGCTTCTTCGTCGCGAGTCCCGGGGTCGGCGCCTATATCGCCGGCGACGAGGCGGTCTGGGAGCGTGAGCCGCTGGAGCGGCTGGCCGAAGAGGGGCAGCTTTCGGTGCATTTCCATCACGGCTTCTGGCACCCGATGGATACCCTCCGTGACCGGCGCTACCTCGAAGGGCTCTGGGCCTCAGGCCAAGCCCCCTGGAAGATGTGGTGAGTGTCATGCGCATTCTGATCACCGGTAATCTCGGCTATGTCGGCTCGGTGCTCGTCGGCCATCTCCGGCACGCACTGCCGGAGGCCCGCCTGGTCGGCTTCGACGCCGGGTTTTTCGCCCATTGCCTGACCGCGCGCACGCCGCTCCCCGAGCATCGTCTCGAATGTCAGCATTTCGGCGATGTGCGTGATCTCCCCGCCGATCTGCTCGATGGCGTCGATGCCGTCGTGCATCTCGCCGCGGTCTCGAACGATCCCATGGGCAACCGTTTCGAGGCGGTGACGGACGCGATCAATCACCGCGCCAGCCTGCGTCTCGCCCAAATCGCCGCGGCACGCGGCGTCGGGCGCTTCGTGTTCGCCTCCTCGTGCAGTGTCTATGGCCTCGCCGATGCGACCCCTCGGCGCGAGGGGGACGCGCTCAACCCGCTCACCGCCTATGCACGCTCGAAAATCGCGACCGAGGAGGGGCTCGCCCAGGCCGATCTCGGCGCGATGGTGACGACGTCGCTCCGCTTCGCGACCGCCTGCGGCTTCTCGCCCCGCCTCCGGCTCGACCTCGTGCTCAATGATTTCGTCGCCGCCGCGCTTGCCGCGCGCCGCATCAGCGTGCTCTCCGACGGCTCGCCCTGGCGGCCGCTGATCGATGTCAACGACATGGCGCGCGCCATCGCATGGGCGCTGATCCGGCCGGAGAGCGCCGGCGGGCGGCGGCTCGCGGTCAATGCCGGCGCGGATGGGTGGAATTACCAGGTCCGCGATCTCGCCGCAGCGGTCGCCGCGGCGGTGCCGGGGACGGAGGTTGCGATCAACCACGCCGCCCCCCCCGATCAACGCTCCTACCGCGTCGATTTCAGCCTGTTCCGCGCGCTCGCGCCGGCTCATCAGCCGGCGATGACGCTGGACCGCTCGATCGCCGCGCTCCGTGACGGTCTCGCCGCGATTGCCTTCGCCGATACCGAATTTCGTGATTCCCCGCTGATGCGCCTGAAAGTTCTCGAACACCTGACCAAGCAAGGAACGCTCGGCGCCGATCTGCGCTGGCGCGAAGGAGAGGCCTGACCATGATCTTCCACGAAACCCCGGTTACGGGTTGCCGCCTGATCGAGATCGAGAAGCGCGGCGATGCGCGGGGCTTCTTCGCCCGCGTCTTCTGCGAGCGTGAATTCGCACAAGCCGGCTTGGAGACCCGCTTCGTCCAAGCCAATAACTCGCTCACCGCCGAGGCGGGGACGCTGCGCGGCCTCCATTATCAGCTTCCGCCGGCGGCGGAGGTCAAGCTGGTGCGCTGCGTCCGCGGTGCGCTCTGGGACGTGGTGCTCGATCTCCGACCCGATAGTGCGAGCTTCGGGCGCTGGTTCGGCGCCGAGCTTTCGGCTGAGAATCGGCGCATGATGTATGTGCCGCGCGGCTGCGCGCATGGGTTCGTCACGCTCAGCAACGATACCGAAGCGTTCTATTTCGTCAGCGCCTTCTACGGCCCGGAGGAGGAGCGCGGCGTGCGCTGGAGCGACCAGCGCTTCGCGATCGACTGGCCGGTCGCACCGACCACGGTCTCCGACAAGGATGCCGCCTGGCCGGATTTCGACGAGACGTTCCACGGCATCGCGCGGCTGCGGGGGCTGCTGTGAAGATTCTGCTCACCGGGGCCTCGTCATTCACTGGCTATTGGTTCGCGAAAGCCCTGGCGGCGGCTGGGCATGAGGTTGTCGCCCCACTCCGCGGCACGCCGGCGCGCTATGAGGGGGCGCGCGCGGCGCGGGCCCGGGATCTGGCCACAAGCGTGCGTCTGATTCCCGAAAGCCCGTTCGGTGCGGCGCCGTTCCTGGCTCTGATCGAGGCGGAGCGCTTCGATCTCCTCTGTCACCACGCCGCCGAGGTCGGCGATTATCGCAGCGCCGATTTCGACGTCGCCGGCGCCTTGGCCGCGAACACCCGCGCGCTGCGCCCCGTGCTGGATGGCATGGCCAAGCGCGGTCTTTCCGGTGTCGTCCTCACCGGCTCGGTCTTCGCGCCCGACGAAGGCGCCGGTGAGACGCCGCTTCGCGCATTCTCGCCCTATGGGCTCTCGAAAGGGCTGACGGCGGCGGTATTTCGCTATCGCTGCGGCGAGATCGGCGTGCCCTTGGGGCATTTCGTCATCGCCAACCCGTTCGGCCCGCTGGAGGAGCCGCGTTTCGGCGCCTATCTTCTGCGCACCTGGCGGGAGGGCCGGACCGCCGAGGTGCGCACCCCGCGCTATGTCCGCGACAATGTCCCGGTCCGCGCCCTGGCCGAGGCCTATGCCGGGTTCGCCGCGCAAATCCCCGGCGGTGCGGCGGAAACCCGCCTCGGCCCGAGTTTCTATGTCGAAACGCAAGGGGCGTTTGCCGAGCGTTTCGCGCGCGAGACCAGGGCGCGGAGCAAGCTCGCCTGCGCCCTCGCGCTCGCCGAGCAGAGCGATTTCTCCGAGCCCATGGTCCGCATCAACACCGACCCGCTCCGCCTCACCGCTAGCGCCGAGGCGGAATTGTGGGACGACTATATTGAGACCGCGTTGGCGGGGCTGTAAGACCAGACGATGCGCGTAACCAAAGATCGAAAATTGCCGATTGCGGTAAGCGAAGAGGAGATGATGCGCCTCCGCTCGGTGATTGCCGCGCAAAAATGGGATATCGCCGGCCTCATCGAGCAGCGCGACGCCTTGATGGACGCCGCGAGGGCGCGGGAAGAAACCATCGTCCATCTGGAAAACCGGCTGGCTGCGCGCAAGACCGAGCGCGGACGGATGGCGCGGACCATCACCACGCTTCGCGAAGCGGGCCGCCGTGCCAGCGCTGGCCTTGATCTCGCGGCGGCGGCGCTCGGGCTGTTGCCGGCGTTGCTTGAGGGGGCGGGCGGTCTGCCGCCGGCACTGGCGGCGTGGCTGCTCCAGGCTCTCGGGCTGATCGACGTCGCCTATTACCGGCGCCATTGCCCGTTGCCACTCGGGGAGTCCGATCCCGCCTTGCATTATCTGGCGCATGGCGAGGCTGCCGGCATTGCGCCCAATGTCCTGTTCGATCCCGGCTTCTACCGCGCTCGCCTCGCGCCCGGAACGGCGCTGCCGGCGGGGCTGCTCGGCCATTATCTGACCGAGGGCTGGCGGCTCGGCCTTGATCCGCACCCGCTGTTCGATGGCGCCTTCTATGCCCAGCGCTATGGCCTTGAGGGCGCGGGAAAGATCAATCCGCTACTCCATTTTCTTCGCCTCGGCGCCGCCGCTGGCCATGCCCCGCATCCGCTGTTTTCTCCCGGCTTCTACGCCCGCCAGCTCGGCGAGGGCGGGGGAGGGGACGCCGCCGCCCTGATCGAGCATTTTCTCACCACCGGCTGGCGCGAGGGGCTGGTGCCGAGCCCATTATTCGATGCCGCGTTCTATATCCGCTGCAACCGCGCGGCGCTGGAAGCCGGCGGCAATCCGCTGCTGCATTATCTCATCCTCGGCGAGGCCGAGGGCCGGATGCCCAATCCCGGCTTCGACCCCCTCTATTACCGCGCCCGTCTGCCCGCCGGCGAAGCGGTGCGCGGCAGCGCCATCGCCCATTTCGTCGCCATCGGCGAGCCGGCCGGCCTCGCGCCGAGCCCGCTTTTCGACCCGCGCTTCTATGTCCGCGCCAACCCCGATGTGCGGATCGGCGAGTCCAGTCCGCTCGCCCATTATCTCGAATTCGGCGCGCGCGAGGGGCGGGATTTCCATCCCCTGATCGACCGCGCGTATCTCCGCCATCAGATGGAAGTGGTGGCGCCGGGGGAAGGGGATGATCTCCGCCTGTTGGCCGAGGATCCGCGCTGCCGCGAGATCGCGCCGACCCCCTTGTTCGATCCTGCGTTCTACGCCGCCCATGTCCCGGATGCGCGCGATGCGCCGTGCGGCCTGTTCGAGCATTTCCTGCGTGCGGTCGCAACCGTCGATGTCAGCCCGCATCCGCTGTTTTCCACCGCGTTCTACAGCGCGCAGGTGGATTGGCGGGTGCGCTCGCGCGATCCACTTTCGGATTATCTTCAGTTCGGCGCCACTGAGGGGCTTTTGCCGCACCCGCTATTCGACGGCAAAATCTATCTCGAACGCTACCCGGATGTTGCGCGGGACGGCGCCAATCCGCTGCTCCATTACCTCGCGCATGGCGGGCTTGGTGCCGAGCGGCGGATTCCGCACGCCCTGTTCGATCCGGTCTATTTCGTCGAAAAACTCGGCCGCGTGCCCAAAAAGCCGCATTTGCAGGAATTCCTCACCCTGCCGCTTGAGGAACTGGCCGATCCGTTCCCGCTGTTTGATTGTCAATATTACCTCCGCCAGCTTCCGGATCTGTTTACCAGCGGGATCAATCCTCTCTTGCATTATCTCCTCTCGCCGCCGGGGCAGGGGGCGAACCCGCATCCGTTGTTCGATGAAAAATTCTATCTCGCGCAAAAGCCCGAACTCGCGCGTGGCACCAAGCCGCTGCTGCTGCATTACCTGCAACTTGGCTATAAGGAACTCCTCTCCCCGCATCCGTGCTTCGACAGCAAATACATCGCCGAGCGCAGCCCCGATCTGATCAAGGAGGGGCGGATTCCACTATTGGATTATCTGACCCACGGGGCGTTCCGGGAATATGACCCGGCGCCGTGGTTCGATGGCGTGTCCTATAGCATTCTCCATCAGGAGGCCGATCCCAAGGCGGTCAATCCGCTGGTCGATTTCCTCGCCCGCAACCCGGATTTCCGCCCGCCCGCTCGCGCCGGCTCGGCTGATGCGGTGAAAAAATTCACCACCCGATCCCGGGCCAGGTTCAGCGCCGAGGATCTGCGCCAGGCGGTCGCCCTCCTGCCGAACGGCAAGGGCGCGAGCGGCAAAAATCACTCGGCGCGTGCGACGGCCGCCGATGTGCTCCCCGCCAGCGCCATGGCGCGCTTCATTGCGACCCATGATGTTCATATCGAGGGCGCGCTTTCGGGCGGGCGGCGGGCGCCGCGTGGGGTTGCGCTCTATGCCATCTATTCGGCTTCGGGCCGCCTGAACGCGAGCCACCGGGCGACGATCCAGGCGCTTCGCGAAAGCGGCCACGCCATCGTCCTCATCAACAGCACCCTGGCGGAAGGCCGCGCCTTTCTCGCCGAGGCGCGCCCGCTCGCCGATATCATCCTGCTGCGCGAAAACGGCGGGCGGGATTTCGCCTCCTGGATGGCCGCGGTCGGCTTGCTGTATGGCCAGATCGCCGGCGCCGAGCACTGGCTGTTCATTAATGATTCCCTGCTCGGCCCGGTTGCCGATTTTTCTCCGCTCTGGCGCGCTTTTTATGCCAGCCGCGCCGATGTCTGGGCACTCACTGAGAGTTTCGAGCAGGATTATCATTTGCAAAGCTCGTTTTTCATTCTCCGCCGCGCCGCGTTTCAGAGTGCGGCGTTTCTCCGTTATCTCAGCGCCTATGGCTTCCCGGAGGAACGGATAGAGATCGTCCGCCAGGGGGAGATCGGGTTTTCGGCGGCGCTGAAAAATTCACCGCTCAAACTCGGCGTCATGGTGCCGTATCACAAACTCGTCGCGGCCTGGCTCGCCGAGGCGCCGGCCCGGCAGGTTTGGCTGGACGGCCTCGCCGAAGGGAAAGCAACCGGCATGGCGGCGACGCTTCTGCCGCCGCATGCCCGCGCCGCTTTCGTCCGCTTCGCCGAACGCTGGCTGCGCGAGATCGAGAGCGCCGCCCGGCGGGGTGAGGCCCGCAACCCACAGCATCATTTCTGGGATACGCTGCTCTCTCAATTTTCCTATCCTTTCGTCAAGCGTGATCTGCTAATCATTAATCCCACCTATGTCCCAACCGTGCCACGGATGCTCGACATAATTGGCGCGGCGTTTCAGCCGGTTCTGGTGGAAAGCCTCGCCGCCCTCACCACCCCCGCGCCCGCCGGCGGCACCGTGTTGCGCGTCTCGCGTGAGAGCCTCGGTGCCCGGCCGGCGCAACCCGGGTCCAAAACCCCGGCCCGGCGGCGGGAGCGCGCTTATGCCTGACGGCGCTCTCGTCTCCCCCCCGCGGCGGCAAATCGCGCGACAAACGCCGCGCGCCATCATGTTCCAGAATTTCTATGCCCCAGGGCAGGAAAAAAAGCTCGATCCCGCTTTCATCCCGCATGACGGCACCCGCAATGCGCGCACCGATTACCGCGAGGTGGCCCTGTTCGTTCGTATGTACCATGCCGGGCAGCACCGCGCGGCGGAATATACCGGCATCGTTTCGCCCAAATTCGGTGACAAAACCCGCATCTCCGGCGTCGATTTCCTGCGCTTCGTTGAAAACCATCCAGGGTCCGACGTTTATTTCATCAATCCCTATCCGATCAACGCCTATTATGCCTTCAATGTCTGGGAGCATGGGGAGATTTGCCATGCCGGGCTGATTTCTGTCGCCCAGGATCTGTTTGATCGTGCCGGTATCCGCTGCGACCTCGCCGCCCTTGGCCGCAACAGCCATGCGACCCTGCTTTATTGCAATTACTGGCTCGGCAATGAACGATTCTGGGATCGCTTCATCGATCTCAACCTCCGCCTTCTGCGTGCCGCCGAATCTCTGCCTGCGCGCGCCCGCGAACGCCTCTTTGCACTCGACCCGGACTATCCCGATCCGGTGCCGATCCTGCCGTTCGTGTTCGAACGGGTGTTTTCTACCCTGCTGCTCCTCGACACCTCGCTCAAGGGCTGCGCCTATCCCCAGTCGCGGGAATATATCCTTCGATCCAATGCGGGTTCGCTTGATGAGGTAGTTATTGGAGAATCGTTCATGGAGATGGTGGACGAGATCGACCGGCGCGGAGAGTATGACGAGCGCGACCGGGCGCTGTTCCGTTCCTTGCAGCATCTCAAACGTCGGCTGAACGGGAGAGTCATTTGATGGAAAATGCCTCAATGAACGCCGCTAATGCTTCCCTCGCCGCCGCCGCCGCGACGTGGAACGATCCGCATGAAAGTTTAGAGAGCATCAACGCCCGCATTCATGATGGCGTGCCGGAGGACCGGCTGGCGGCGCGGGCGGATGGGTATATCCGGGCGATGGTCGATCATTTCCCTTATCTCCGCTTTCCGCCTCGCCCGGTCTGCCTCGAAATCGGCCCCGGCACCGGATACATCATGGAGGCGCTGCACCGTGAGCTTCGCCGCCGCACCAATCCACCCGCCTGGATCGGCGGCCTGGATATCGCCGAAAACATGCTCGTCCGTGCCAAATCGCGGCTCGCTGGCAAAGGGCCGTTCCGCTTTCTCCACTATGACGGCATGAGCATTCCGCTTCCCGATGCCAGCGTTGATCTCGTCTTCAGCGTCGCGACGCTGCCGTTCATTCCCAAGCCCTATGTTTACAACCTGTTTTTCGAGATGCGGCGGATCGTGAAGCCCGATGGTTTCGTCGCGTTCCAGCTTCTTTCCTTCAAGCATCTGCCCGAACAGGAAACCCATTCCCCCTGGCGAGAGGAAATCCGCCGCCAGATCGGGCTGGCCGAGGGGCATTGGCATCATTTCTACGCCCGCGAGGAATTGGAAACGGTGCTGAAAACCGGCACCGGGATTCCCTTCGTCGATCTCCGTGAAAGTGGTAGTGCGATCTGGGTTTGTTTTCACGAGGAACCTCTGCCGCTGCCCAAGGATTTCGACCCGGGGTGCTATCTCGATCTCAATCCCGATGTCCGCGAAGGCGGCGCCGATCCCGCGCGGCACTGGCAGGAATATGGGTATAAGGAGGGGCGGAAGTGGAGGTAATGGGTTCACCAATGCGTATCCAAAGGAAGGCCATCGCTATCGGTCTCGACAAAGGATAATAGAATGAAAATATATATTGTCGGGGACGGTTTTCTTGGTGGTAATTTGGCAAAATTTTACGCTGATAAGGGTGAAGTTCGTATATCGCCGGCTTTCATCTCTAAAGCAGTTTCGGCATGGATAGACGCCGTTGTTTATGATATCGAGAAGTTTTCCCCTGATATTGTGCTTGTGCCTGCTGCGGCTCAAGATACTGGAGATAGTCAAAATGCGATAGAATCCTTGATCGTTTCTAATTGCATTCTTCCGTGTCGGATTGCGTCCCTTTTGGTTGAAAAATTCCCAAATGCCATGATGGGGATTTTTGGGACCTCCTGGCAATTTTCTGATTCGGATACCTACAGGCCGTTCAATCGTATCTGCTCAACCTGGTAGCGGCGGTGCGGTTCCGGTGACGGCGTTTTTGATGGCGGCATAGGCATCGACGCCATGTCGTGCGGCGGTGCTGACGACGGATCGGACGTTGGCGAAGAACTCCGCA
>JAJZBM010000007.1 GCA_021798915.1 Pseudomonadota bacterium | reverse complement strand
GTGAAATAAGTTTCGTTATCAGACTTATTCCGGGTTTTTGTCTTGCGGATAAACATGCCTGAGACATGCGGCTGACGCCGGGAGCCGTCAAGGGATTCCCAATATTATTATGGCACTACAAATAAAACCCAAACTAACTCTACGCAATATCAGTGCGTTACGATATTTCATTGCGAATTATGAGTGATTTGGCGCTAAAGATGGGCCAAGGAGCCACTCGACCTTTGCCATGGTCGCCTCTGACCGCTTCTCTCGCCGGAGCTTCGCGCCATACTCAGCGGCGATGTGGCGGAACGTCGGGGCGTCCGCCCGCGCCTGAGCCTGTCGCTTTTTTTTCGAGTGCCGGATCTCGGCCATCCGCCAGTATGCCCTTCGCGTCCTCTCGCGCCTGGCGGGCACGCGCCAACGGAACCGTGGGGTAGACCCCGAGCGCGAGGAGCTTTTGCTTACCGGCGAACCGGTAGGCGAACCGCCACAATCGGGCGCCGGTCGGCTGCAGCCATAGCTGGAGCCCGCCACCGTCGGTCAGTTTCTGGAGCCTGGGTCCGGGTTGTGCTGACCGGCACTTCGCGTCCGTCAAAGGTATCGGCTTGTCCTCCTGGGAGGCACGATACCAACAGGGGGGTCGGATACCAACATGGATACCAGCAGACGAAGGGGCATACCGGGGGCACGCCATGGTATCCGCGGCTACGCTACCGCGCGCTAAACCCCCACATTATGCCGATTTATCAGTGACATAAGAGGGCCATAGCGTGGCCCTGGCGGAGAAAAGAAACAATGGAGAAGAGGGGAATGGTGCCCAGGGGCGGAATCGAACCACCGACACTGCGATTTTCAGTCGCATGCTCTACCAACTGAGCTACCTGGGCAACCGGGTCGCGCCGACATAGCCGATGCCCGGGGCGGGATCAACCCAGGGGTTTCGCCGCGCCAGCCGCGGTGCTGCAAGCTCTACGACCTGATCCTCACCATGCCCGAGCACCGGCTTCGTGCCTCTGACCACAGCCTTCGCCCGGGCCGTCTCACAGGCAAGAACCCGCAGCGGATCGCTCGCATGATCCGAAATCAGGGAATGAGTGAGATTCCTACTTACCGCTATTGAAAAGATTGAAAATATCCCGCGTAAATCCGGGGGTCAGCGCGGTCAGCGGATTGACCGAGACTTTCGGATCGTCGAGTGGCCCGCTCGCCGCGTATGAGGCCGCGAGGATGCCGCCGCCGCGCTCGGGGCTGAAGAGGCGGCCGAGCAAGGGGATGCGGCCGAGCAGCGAGTTGAAGAAATAAGCCGGAACGACGGTGCCGGCGAGGTCGAGGAAATTCGTGTCGAGATCGATCGTGCCCTTCGCCGTGAACCCGAGCGAGGCGTTGGACATGCGCGCATTGGCGAGCGAAATCAGTTCGTTTTGATAGGATAGCGGCGCCACCAGCCGGTCGAAGGCGATGTTCCGGCCGGGCTGCTGGCCGAGCAGGCCGTAAACCGTCATCCCCTGCAGCACACGCATGGTGAGCGGGGCGTCGCGCAGGCTGAACTGGGTGATTTCGAGCGTGCCGTCGAGCGGATGCCCGGGCTTCGCATCGTCGAACCGCCCGGCGAAGCTGAGCCGCCCGCCGGCCAGGGTATCGACCCCGGCGAGGCTCGCCAGCAGAGCGCCGGCGTCATCGGCGCTCGCCGTGAGGTGCCGCTCGCCGCCCGGCGTCCGGGTGAGCGCGAGGTGGAAATTTCCGTGCGCGCCGCCGCCCCGGTCGAACCCATCCGCCTTCAATGCGGTGAGCAGGCGGCCGTCATGCTCGGCGTTGAGCGTGAGAAACCCGATGCGCCGCGCCGGGCCGAGGAGAACGGTATCGAACGTCGCCGCCACCTGCCATGCCGCCCCTGGCGCCTCCGCCCCCTCGGCCGCCGCCGCCGGGCGCCGCACCTCATGCGGCTTGTGGTCATCCGGCGAGGGTTTCCGCCGCCCGGAGAGATCGAGGCTCGCGCCGCTGAGACGCAGGCGGTAGGGCGCGCCGCTCGCCGCCGGGAACCGAAGATCGCCATGGACATGGGTCGCGCCGAGATCGCCGCGCGCGATCATGAGATGCCATGGCGCGCCGTTCGCGGTATCGGCCGAGGCGAGAATGGTCGCATCCCGGCTCTGCAGAACGATATGATCGATGCCGACCAGGCGATCGTGATCGAGGCGGAGATCGGCGTCGAGATGCCCGGCGACCCCGATCGGCTTCCGCCAGCCGAGCGGCACCGGCGCGAGGCCGGCCGGGGTGAGATCGGCGGTGAGCGCGATCGTCGCGGCGCCATCGCGGCGTTCGACCCATTCCGCGTCGAGCGGGATCACACCGCTCAGGCGAGCGCCGGGATCGAGGCCGAGACGCGCGAATTCCGCCGCCCCGAGCCGCGCCCGGAGCGCAACCTCCGCCACGTCCTGGCCGGGCGGGCCGGCGGTGAAATCCAAACGCACCCCGAGCCGGGCCGGAACCCCGGCGAGCAGCGCCGTGCCATCGGCGCGGAGGCCGGAATCGTCGATGGCGAGGGTCGCCTCCCCGCCGGTCAGATCGCGCCCGGCGGCGATCCCGCGCAGACGGAGATCATGCACCGCAGCGGTCGCCTTGATCGTGACCTCGTCGCTCTTCACCTCGCGCGCGAGCGGCAGCGCAACATCGAGCGCCGCCGTGAACCCGCCGCCCGGGTCATGCAGCGGCACCGGCCGATGGTCGAGGAGATGGAGCCTTTTATTGGCGAGCAGCGTCAGCGCGTCGGCAACCCTGCCGGTGAGCGCGACATGCAGCGCGGCGGTCTGGTCGGGGGCGTCGAGCCCGGCGATGTGAACGGCGCCGGCGGTGAGCTGGATCACGCCGCCGCCGGGGATGGCGACCTCGCCGGATTGCGCGGCGATGTCCAGCGCATCCGGGGCGGCGATGGTCAAGGTCGCGCCGGCGTGGCGCAGCGGCGGCAGCGGCGCGAGCCAGGCGACGGTGAGATCATCACCGGCGAGCTGCCCGGAAATCGCGTCGAGCCGGGGCGCAGCCCCGTCCGGGTCGGCGCTGGCGGTGAATTTCAGATGCCCGTCATGCGCGACCCCGGCGGTGATGTTCGCAACCAGCCAGTCCCGCGTGTCAGCGGCGAGGCCAGGCGGCCAGTAACGCGCGAGATCGGCGAAAGCGACATGATCGAGCCGGGTATCGAGGGCGAGCGCAACCCGGCCCGCAGGCATGCGCGACAGCACGCCCTCGCCGCGCAGCGTCGGGCCGGGGCCATGATCGGGCGCGGCCAGGGTCGCCGACAGCTCGTGGAGCAGCAGATGGTCGTGATCGGTCGCGCTGATCGCGACATGGGCGGCGAGCAGCGGGATCGCGCCGCCCGCGAGCGCGAGCTGCCCGGGCCCGAGGGTGAGCGCGCCGGCGATCCCGCGCCAGGCGAAATCACGGTCGAAGCGGAGCGTGATGTCGGCGCCGAGCGGGGCTGCGACCGCCTTGAGCGGCGCGAAGACCGGCGCGGCGGCGGCCAGCGCCGCCGGCACGATCGGGCCGAGGGTCGCCGCGACCAGGATCGGCGCCGCCCCGCGCTCGGCCAGCGTGACGCGGGCGCGAAGCGGAAGGGTCTGGCCATCGGCGGCGAGGGTCGCCGCGAGATCGCCGGAGAAACCGTCATCCGCGCGGTGATCGAGCATCGCCTCCGCGCCGTCGATTCGCCAATCGAGGCCGAGCGCCTGGTCGGTGACGGTGATCTCGCTGCTGGTCAGGTGGACGCGGCGGAGATCGTCGAGATCGATCCCGCTCGGAACGAGCAGTGCCGCCGCCGGGGTCGCCGCGCGCGGCGGCTGCGCGTCGGCGAACAGCGATATCACCCCATCCCGCCCGCGCACCACGCGCAGCCGCTCGATATCGAGTGCCGCGGCGCGCGGCGCGAGGCGCCCGAGCAGAAGGGCGTGCAGGGCGAGCGAGACCTCGGCGCGCGGGATTTGCGCGATTTCGTGGCCGGCGCGGTCGCTCGCGACGAGATCGGTGAGGCGAAGATCGATCGGGCGATCGACGCCCCCCCGCCATCCCTCCCAGACCAGCGCCGCTTGTCCGATATGCAGCACGACCGGATGGGCGCCGCGATTCGCCGCCACCTCCAGCCGGCGGGCGAGCCAGGCGAGATTGACCGGCCCCTGGGTCAGCCGCCAAAATCCGGCGCCGAGCGCGAGGGAGGCGAGCACCGCGAACGCCAGCGCCAGCGCCGCCAGCCGGTGCAGCGCCCACCACGCCGGGCGCAGCCAGTGCCGCCGGCGCCAGACGTAAGCGAGCGAGGCTTGACCGGGAAGGGATTTCACGGCGACGCTCGCCGATGATGACGCGCCCCATCGCCCCGATCTGGACACGCCGGCGCCTGCCTCCGGCCGCCGACGCCGCCGCGGGCGCGCGGCTGATCGACGATATCGCCGCCGGCGGGCGGGCCTGGGCGCGCTCGGCCGAGGGCGCCGCCCTGCTCGCCGCGATCGGCGGCAACAGCCCGTTTCTCGCCGATCTCGCCCGCCGCGAGACCGCGACCCTCGACGAGATTTTCGCCCATGGCCCGCGCCCGGCGCTGGCGGCGATCAATGCCGGGCTCCGTCAATGCCCGCCGACGCTCGCCCGTGCCGAAATCGCGCGGCGGCTCAGGGTGGCGAAGCGGCGCTGCGCCCTGATCGTCGCCCTCGCCGATATCGCCGGTATTTTCCCTCTCGAAAGCGTCACCGCGGCGCTCAGCGCCTTCGCCGATGCCGCTCTCCGCCTCGCGACCGCCCATCTCCTCGCCGACGCGGCAGCGAGCGGCGCGCTCCGTCTCCCCGACCGCGCCCGGCCGACGCGCGGCGCCGGCTTCGTCGTGCTCGCGCTCGGCAAGCTCGGCGGGCGCGAGTTGAATTATTCCAGCGATATCGATCTCGTCTTGCTGCATGATCCGGCCGCCCATCCCTACCACGCGGACGGGATCGGCGCACAGTTCACACGCATCGCTCGGGCGTTGGTTTCGTTGATGGAAACGCGCGACGCCGAGGGCTATGTCTTCCGCACCGATCTCCGCCTCCGCCCCGACCCCGCGGCGACGCCGCCCTCGGTGAGCCTGCCCGCCGCCATCGCCTATTACGAGAGTCTCGGCCAGAGCTGGGAGCGGGCGGCGCTGCTCAAAGCGCGGCCGGTCGCCGGCGATCTCGCGCTCGGGCGAACCTTCCTCGCCGCGATCCGGCCCTTCATCTGGCGGCGCGGCGTCGATTTCGCGCTGATCCATGACATCGGCGCGATGCGCCGGCGGATCGAGGCCGAGCAGCGGCGGATCGGCACCGGCAACGGGCTCGCTCATCTGCGCGGCCACGACCTCAAGCTCGGCCAGGGCGGGATTCGCGAAATCGAATTCCTGGTCCAGACCCTGCAACTGGTCTGGGGCGGGCGCGACCCCGGGCTCCGCGTCCCGGCGACCTTGCCGGCGCTCGTCCGTCTCCGCCGCGCCGGCCATCTGGCGCCGGAAAGCGCGCGCGCCCTGGCCGCCGCCTATCGCTTTCTGCGCCGCGGCGAGCACCGGCTGCAAATGATCGCCGATCGCCAGACCCAGCGCCTGCCGGAGGGGGAGGCCGAGCTCGCGCATTTTGCCCTGTTCCTCGGCTTTGCCGGGACAGGGGCGTTTCTCGCGCGGCTGTCGCGCCATCTCGCCGCCGTCGCGCATCATTACCGGGCGGTGTTCGAGGCGGTGCCGGCGGCGGCGACCGGGCTCGATTTCAGCGGCCCGGAGCCGGCGGCGGCGACGCTGGCGGCGGTGCGCGAGATGGGATTTACGCGCCCCGAGGCGGTCGCGGCGGCGGTGCGCGGCTGGCTTTCCGGCCGGGTGCGGGCGCTGCGCTCGGCGCGGGCGCGGGAGTTGCTGACCGAGATACTGCCGCGCCTCCTCGCCGTGTTCGGGGCGCAGGCCGATCCCGAAGCCGCTTTCGCCCGCCTGGAGACGCTTTTGGAGCGCCTTCCCGCCGGGGTGCAGCTTTTCTCGCTGTTTCAGCACAACCCGGCGCTGATCGCGCGGATCGCGGCGATTCTCGGCGCCGCCCCGGCGCTCGCCGAGCATCTCGCCCGCGCGCCGGGCGCGATCGAGGGGCTGCTCGCCCCGGAAGCGCCGCCACCGCCGACCCGCCTGCTCGCCGAGCGGCTCGGGGATGCCACTGATCTGGAAGCGGCGATCGGGATCATTAGGGCCCTGGCGCGGGAGGAGAATTTTCGTCTCTCGGTCGCCCTGATGGAAGGCCGGATCGGGATCGACGACGCCGGCGAGGCGCGGACCGCGGTCGCCGATGCGGCGCTCGAAGCCCTGCTCGCGCGGGTGCTCACCGATCACACGGCGCGCGCAGGGGCGCTCCCCGGCGGCGCGATGGCGGTGGTGGTGCTCGGCAAGGCCGGCTCGCGGGAGATGATGGCGGGCTCGGATCTCGATCTGATGCTGATCTATGACCACCCCGAACAGGTCAGCGAGAGCGACGGCGCGCCGCGGGGGGAGTCCGGGGGGGAGCCCGGGAGGGAGCCCGGGGGGGAGCGGCGCTTGCCGGCCGGGCAATGGTTCCTGCGCGCAGCCCAGGGCTTCGTCGCCGCCCTCACCGCGCCGGACGCCGATGGCCCGCTCTATGCCGTCGATATGCGGCTTCGCCCCTCGGGCAATAAGGGGCCGGTCGCGGTCGCGCTCGGCGCCTTCATCCGCTACCACGCGGAGGCGGCGTGGACCTGGGAGCGGATGGCGCTGACGCGGGCGCGGGTGCTCGCCGCGGCGCCGGACTTCGCGGCCCGGGTGCGGGCGGCGATCGCCGGCGCGATCATCGGTGCGCCCCCTGGTGCGCCCCCTGGTGCGCCCCCTGGTGCACCCCCTGGCGCCGCCCCGGCGGCGAAGGTGCTGGCGGATGCCGCCCTGATGCGCGGGCGGCTGGCCCGCGACCATCCGCCGGCCGGGCCGTTCGACGTGAAATACCGCGAAGGCGGGCTGATCGAGGTCGAATTCATCGCCCAGGCGCTGCAATTGATCATGGCGCGCGACGATCCCGGCGGCCTCCATCCGACGACGCGGATCGCGCTCGCCCGCCTCGCCGCGCGTGGCTGGCTCACCACGGCGGAGGCGGAGACGCTGATCGCCGCCGATCGCCTGTTCCGCATCGTCCAGGAAATGCTCCGCATCACCCTCGGGCCACGGCCGGGGGTCGGGCTTGCGGCAGGGGCATTGCCCGGGCTTGCCGCCGAGGCCCTGTTGCGTGCCGCCGGCGCGCTTGATATCGCGGGCCTTCACGCCACCTTGAACGAGACGGCGGCGGGGGTGCGGGCGATTTTCCTCCGCCATCTCGGGACGCCGTAAAAATTTGCCGCCGTCGCCGCCATGGCCCGAAAGGAGAAAGACATGAGCCTCAAGGAAGGGGATCCGGCCCCCGATTTCGCCATGCCGGCCTCAGGTGGGCGCATGGTGAGCCGCGACGCCCTCAAGGGCCGGCCGTTCGTGCTCTATTTCTACCCCAAGGCCGACACGCCCGGCTGCACCAAGGAAGCCTGCGCCTTCCAGGAGGGGCTCGGCTCGCTCGGCAAACTGCCGATCGAGGTCATCGGCGTCTCGCGCGACCCACTACGCGCGATCGAGAAATTCGCCGCGAAATACGGGCTCACCTTCCCGCTGGCGAGCGACGAGTCGGGCGCGACCAGCACGGCTTATGGCACTTGGGTCGAAAAATCGATGTACGGCAAGAAATACATGGGCATGGAGCGCGCGACCTTCCTGATCGACGCCGCCGGGCGGATCGCGCGTCTCTGGCGCAAAGTGCAGGTGCCGGGCCATGCCGAGGCGGTGCTGGCGGCGGCGAAGGCGCTCTAGCGCCGCCCTGGCTCATCCCTGGCGCATCCCCTGGCCCTTGCCGCACGATCATGCTAGGGCGGGCGAGGACGGGCAAACCATCCCCGCCCGCCCCGAGAATGGAGAGCATAATGTCCGAGAGCCTGCCGCCTGGCCAGCCGAGCGCCAATGCGCCGCTGATCATCAACACGCAATACGTCAAGGATCTCTCCTTCGAGGTGCCGGGCGCACCGCAGGTTTTCACGACACTCCGCAGCCAGCCGCAGATCAATCTCGGGCTCGATGTGAAGGTGCAGAAACTGGCCCCCGCCGAGCAGAATGCGTTCGAGATCACCCTCCATCTCCGTGCCGAGGCGTTCGACCCCGCCCAGGGCGGCGCCGCGGCGGCGGCCGAGGAGAGCCGCAAGCCCGCCCCGGTCTTCATCGCCGAACTCGCCTATGCCGGGGTTTTCACCCTGAACAACGTGCCGGAAAACGCCGTCGAGCCGGTGTTGCTGGTGGAATGCCCGCGGCTTCTGTTCCCGTTCGCGCGCAATATCCTCGCCGACGTGACCCGCGAGGGCGGCTTCCCGCCGGTATTGCTGCAGCCGATCGATTTCGTCGCTCTCTGGCAGTCGCGTCGCGCCCAGGCGCAGGCGGCGGCGCACGGGCAGGCCGGCACCGCCTGACACCAAGACGGGCGGGTGACTTGAAACCGGCGCGGGCGCCCGCCATCTCACCGTTGACGCGCGAAAAAAGCGCGGCTAGGGTGCGCCGGTCGTGTGTCGGCGGCGTGTAGCTCGCCGCTTTCCTCGCTCGTTCCCATCCCCAGACTCCGCCGGACATTTTCCCCCGATCCGGCTCGCGGCGCGCGGAACATTGCCCGCGCCCTTTCCCTTCCCGAGATTTCTGAGGCGTCATCGATGCATCTCGCCGAACTCAAGGCAAAAACTCCCGCTGACCTACTGAGCTTTGCCGAAAGCCTACAAATCGAGAACGCCTCGTCGCTGCGCAAGCAGGACATGATGTTCGCGATTCTCAAGACGCTGGCGGAAAACGACCAGGTGATCAGCGGTGAGGGCACGCTCGAGATCCTCCCCGACGGTTTCGGCTTTCTGCGCAGCCCCGAGGCGAACTATCTCCCCGGCCCGGATGATATCTATGTCAGCCCGACCCAGGTGCGCCGATTCGCGCTCCGCACCGGCGATTCGGTGGAGGGGCAGATCCGCGCCCCCAAGGAGGGCGAGCGCTATTTCTCGCTGCTCAAGCTCAACACGATCAATTTCGAGCCGCCCGAGGCGGTGCGTCACCGCATCAATTTCGACAATCTGACCCCGCTCTATCCGACCCAGCGCCTGAAGATGGAAACCGAGAATTTCCAGTCGGTCGCCAAGGCGCCGGGCAAGGATTTCACGCCGCGGGTGATCGACCTCATCGCCCCGATCGGCAAGGGCCAACGCGCCCTGATCGTCGCCCCGCCGCGCACCGGCAAGACGGTGATGCTGCAAAACATCGCAACCGCGATCGCCGCCAACCATCCCGAGATCTTCCTCATCGTGCTGCTCATCGACGAGCGTCCCGAGGAAGTGACCGACATGGCGCGGAGCGTGAAAGGCGAAGTCATCAGCTCGACTTTCGACGAGCCGGCGACGCGCCACGTGCAGGTCACCGAGATGGTGCTGGAGAAAGCCAAGCGCCTCGTCGAACACAAGCGCGACGTGGTGATCCTGCTCGATTCCATAACGCGCCTCGCCCGCGCCTACAACACCGTCGTCCCCTCCTCGGGCAAGGTTCTGACCGGCGGTGTCGATGCCAACGCGCTACAGCGGCCCAAGCGCTTCTTCGGCGCCGCGCGCAACATCGAGGAAGGCGGCAGCCTGACCATCATCGCGACCGCGCTCGTCGATACCGGCAGCCGCATGGATGAAGTGATTTTCGAGGAGTTCAAGGGCACCGGCAATTCCGAACTGATCCTCGACCGCAAGCTTTCCGACAAGCGCTCCTTCCCGGCGATCGACATCACCAAATCCGGCACCCGCAAGGAAGAATTGCTGGTCGATAAGGGCACGCTTTCGAAAATGTGGGTGCTGCGCCGCATCCTCAACCCGATGGGCACCGTCGATGCCATGGAATTCCTGCTCGACAAGCTGAAATACAGCAAGACCAACCAGGATTTCTTCGACGCCATGAACACCTGAACGCCAACCCCTGATCGCCAGCTTCACCGACGCGCCGCAAGAGGAAGATCGTTTATGCCCGACTACAAGGTTAAAGACATCGCGCTCGCCGACTGGGGGCGCAAGGAAATCGCCATGGCCGAGGACGAGATGCCCGGCCTGATGGCGATCCGCGCCGAATACGGCCCCAAGCAGCCGCTCAAGGGCGCGCGCATCGTCGGCTGTCTGCACATGACCATCCAGACCGCGGTGCTGATCGAGACCCTGACCGCGCTCGGCGCCAGCGTGCGTTGGTCGTCATGCAATATTTTTTCCACGCAAGACCACGCCGCCGCCGCCATCGCCGCCACCGGCGTTCCGGTTTTCGCCTGGAAAGGCATGAACGAGGAGGAGTTCTGGTGGTGCATCGAACAGACGGTGCGCGGCCCCGATGGCTGGACGCCCAATCTCATCCTCGATGACGGTGGCGATCTCACCAAGCTCATGCACGAGCGTCACCGCGACCTGCTTCTCGATGTGCGCGGCGTTTCGGAAGAAACCACGACCGGCGTGCATCGCCTGCGCGACATGGCGCGCGCGGCGACGCTTTTGGTTCCGGCGATCAACGTCAATGACAGCGTCACCAAGTCGAAATTCGACAATCTCTATGGCTGCCGCGAGAGTCTGGTCGATGGCATCCGCCGTGGCACCGACGTGATGATGGCCGGCAAGATCGCCGTCGTCGCCGGGTTCGGCGATGTCGGCAAGGGCTCGGCGGCGAGCCTCCGCAACGCCGGCTGCCGGGTGATGGTGACCGAGATCGATCCGATCTGCGCCCTGCAAGCGGCGATGGAGGGCTATGAGGTCGTCACCATGGCGGAAGCCGCGCCGCGCGGCGACATCTTCGTCACCGCCACCGGCAATATCGACGTCATCACCATCGATCATTTGCGGGCGATGAAACATCGCGCCATCGTCTGCAATATCGGCCATTTCGATTCCGAAATTCAGATCGAGGCGCTGCGCAATTACCGCTGGGAGAACGTCAAGCCGCAGGTGGACGAAGTGGTGTTCCCCGACGGCAAGCGCCTCATCGTCCTCTCCGAGGGCAGGCTGGTCAATCTCGGCAACGCCACCGGCCATCCGAGCTTCGTGATGAGCGCGAGCTTCTCGAACCAGGTGCTGGCTCAGATCGAACTTTTCACCGCACCCACCGGGCGTTATCAAAAGCAGGTCTATACCCTGCCGAAGCGGCTCGACGAGAAAGTGGCGGCGCTCCATCTCGGCAAGGTCGGCGCCCATCTGACGAAACTCACGCCCGAACAGGCCAGCTATATCGGCGTCACCACCGAAGGCCCGTTCAAGCACGACGATTATCGCTACTGAGGGATTTCATGACCGGCGGGGCCGCGCCTCGCCGGTTTGCGGAGGGGGCATAGTGGGCGCCGCGGCCGAACCCATCGCTAAACCAGGCGCGCGTCAAACCCCCTAGCCTGACTTCCTTCAGCCGATTGCCCTGGGTTCTGGCTTTTCGCCCCTTCCGCCCTCGCCGCTTCGGTGCTAGAGCCCGGCGCGATCATGTTCCATCTCCGTCTCCCTCCCCGATGAACGCGCCCGTCATCGCCGATCCGGCGCCGGGCGAGACCGCGCCCGACCGCGCCGATGGCGCCGGCCCGCTCGTGCTCGCGCTCCCCAAGGGGCGCATTCTCGCCGAATGCGGCGGGTTTCTGGCCCGCGCCGGGGTCCACCCGGCCGCCGATTACGAAGACGAGGACAGCCGGCGGCTGCGGTTTCCGACCGATGATCCCGGGCTCGACGTGGTGCGTGTGCGCCCCTTCGATGTCGCGACCTTCGTTGCCTTCGGCGCCGCCGCACTCGGCATTTGCGGCGCCGATGTGCTGATGGAATTCGATTATCCGGAAATCTACGCCCCGCTCGATCTCGCCATCGGCCGCTGCCGCATCGCGGTCGCCGCCCCGGTCGCCGCCCTGGCCGGCGGCGCGGAACTGGTCCACCCGGCGCGGCTGTCGCGGGTGCGGGTCGCGACCAAATACCCGAACGTCACCGCCCGCCATTTCGCCGCGCGCGGCATCCAGGCGGAGATCGTCCATCTCAACGGCGCCATGGAACTCGCCCCCGGGCTCGGGCTTGCGCCACTGATCGTCGATCTGGTGCAGACCGGCTCGACGCTGAAGGCCAATGGCCTCGCCGAGATCGAAGTGATCGCCGACGTCACCAGCCGCCTCATCGTCAACCGCTTGGCGCTCAAGACCCAGCCGGAATTGATCGGCGCCTGGATCGCACGGTTCCGCGCCGCGCTTCACACACCGGGGGCGGCGCGCTGATGCGGCGCCTCGCGACACGCGATCCCGGCTTCGCGGCCGCTTTCGCAGCCCTGCTCGGTGAGGCGCGGGCGGAGGCCGAAAATCTGCGCGCCCCGGTCGGGGAGATCATCGCCGCGATCCGCGCCCGCGGTGATGAGGCGCTCGCCGAACTCACCGCCCGTTTCGACGGCTTCACCCCCGGCGCGCCGCCGCTCCGGGTCAGCGAAGCGGAAATCGCCGCCGCCAGCGCCGGCCTCACGCCGGCGCTCGCCGAGGCCCTCGATCTCGCCGCCGAGCGCATCGCCGCCTTCCATCGCCGGCAGAAACCCGAGGATTTCGCCGAAACCGACGCGACCGGGCTCCGCCTCGGCCTGCGCTGGACGCCGCTCGACGCGGTCGGGCTCTATGTGCCGGGGGGGAAGGCGTCCTATCCCTCCTCGGTGCTGATGAACGCGATTCCGGCGCGGATCGCCGGTGTCACGCGCATCGCGATGTGTGTCCCGGCCCCCGGCGGTGTCCTCAACCCGCTGGTTCTCGCCGCCGCGGCGCGCGCCGGGGTCAGCGAAATCTGGCGGATCGGCGGCGCCCAGGCGATCGCGGCGCTGGCCTATGGCACGGCGAGCATCGCGCCGGTCGATCGCATCGTCGGGCCGGGCAACGCCTATGTCGCCGAGGCCAAGCGGCAGGTGCATGGCGATGTCGGGATTGATGCCATCGCCGGCCCCTCGGAGGTGGTGGTGCTGGCCGACGCCGCCAACGAGCCGCGCCATGTCGCGATCGACCTCCTGGCGCAGGCCGAGCATGACGAGGCGGCACAAGCGATCCTGATCACCGATGATGCCGGCTTCGCCGAGCGCGTCATCGCCGCCGTCGCGGAGGCCTTGCCGCGTCTGCCGCGCGCCGCGATCGCCGGGGCGAGCTGGCGTGATCACGGCGCGGTGATCGTGGTCGCGGACTGGGCGGAGGCGGCGGCGCTGGTCGATCGTCTGGCGCCCGAGCATCTCGAACTGATGCTCGCCGACCCCGCGGCGCTGTTTGCCCGCATCCGCCATGCCGGGGCGGCGTTTCTCGGACGTTTCTGCCCGGAAGCGCTCGGCGATTACATCGCCGGCCCCAACCACGTGCTGCCGACCTCACGCAGCGCGCGTTTCGCCTCCGGCCTCTCGGTGTTCGATTTCCTCAAGCGCACGACCTGGATCGCCGCCGAGGACGCGACACCGCTCGCCGCTCTCGGGCCAGCGGCGATCGCGCTCGCCGAGGCCGAGGGTCTCGGCGCCCACGCCCAGAGCCTCGCACTTCGGCTGCCGCGCCGGGGCTAGGCTTGACCCGGGCGGCGGCGTCCGTGAAGCTCGCCGGGACAACGGAGCGGGAGGAGAGCGTGACCCAGGCGACACCGATCGCGCAGGTCCCGGGCGCGGCGCCGGAATCCGGCGCGCGGGCGTTCTGGTGGCGGCTGGTCGACGGCAAGATCGGCATCATTCCGCTGCCCCTCTATCCGATCATCCTGGCCTTGATCGCCGCCCTGGTCGGGCTCGGCAAAGTGCCGCCCGATCTCACCACGATGATCCCGCTGATCGCGCTTGGCGCCTTCACCGCGGCCGAGATCGGCAAACGCCTGCCGGGGCTCCGCCGTATCGGCGGGCCCGCGATCCTCACCGTGTTCCTGCCCTCCTATCTCGTGCACGCGCATCTGCTGCCGGAGAAAACCGTAAGCGCGATCGGGGTTTTTACCAAGCAGTCGAATTTTCTCTATCTCTTCATCGCCTGCATCATCGTCGGCAGCATCCTCGGCATGCACCGCCGGGTGCTGATCGCCGGCTTCCTCAAAATCTTCGTCCCGCTTTTCACCGGCTCACTCGCCGCACTCGCCACCGGCACCCTCGCCGGGACGCTGCTCGGGCTCGGCTGGCGCCACACCCTGTTCTTCATCGTCATCCCGATCATGGGCGGCGGCATCGGCGAGGGCGCGCTGCCGCTCTCCCTCGGCTACGGTGCCGTGCTGCATGTCCCGCAGGGTGACGTCTTCGCGACCATCCTGCCGGCGGTGCTGCTCGGCAATCTCGCCGCTTTGCTGATCTCGGGCGGGCTCGCGACCTTCGCGCGCCGCCATCCGACGCTGACCGGCAATGGCCGCCTGCAGCCCGAGGCGGCCGGCAACGCGCTCGCACTGCCGCCCGATCCCGAGGATCTGCCAACCGGCCACCCGCCCGACGCGGCGACCGTGGCGGCGGCCGGGATCACCGCGATCACGCTCTATCTGGTCGGCATCGTGGTCCAGGACGTCAGCGGCTTTCCCGCGCCGGTCTTGATGCTGGCGCTCGCCGTCGCCCTCAAGCTCGCCCGCGCGGTCTCCGCCCGTCTGCGCGAAGGGGCTGGGGTGATCTATGTCTTTTTCGCCCAATGCGTCACCTATCCGCTGATTTTCGCGATCGGCGTCGCGATGACGCCGTGGGACAAGCTGGTCGCAGCACTGCAGCCCGGGATCATCGCGGTGATCGTGGTGACGGTTGCGACCATCATCGCCGTCGGCTTCCTCGCCGGGCGTCTGGTCGGGCTCTATCCGATCGAGGCGGCGATCGTGAATGCCTGCCATAGCGGCCAGGGCGGCACCGGCGACGTCATGATCCTGAGCGCCGCCAACCGCATGGAATTGATGCCGTTCGCGCAGATCGCAACCCGCATCGGCGGCGCCATCACCGTCACCCTCGCTCTCACCGCATTGCGGATGATAACCTGAATGATCGCCGAGAAATCGTTTTCGCCGGAGATGCCGGCACCGCTCGATGGGATGCGCATCCTCGATCTCTCGCGCCTCGTCGCCGGCAATATGCTGAGCCTGCAATTGGCGGATCACGGCGCCGAGGTGATCAAGATCGAGGATCCCAAAACCGGCGATCCGCTGCGCGCCTGGCGCGAGGAGGGGCAGAGTCTCCATTGGAAGATCTATGCCCGCAACAAGAAATCCCTCGCCCTCGATCTTCGCGCCGGCGCGGGCAAGGCGCTGCTCCTGCGGCTGGTCGCGACCGCCGATGTCCTGGTCGAGAATTTCCGCCCCGGTACATTGGAGAAAATGGATCTCGCGCCAGCCCTGCTCCATGAGCAAAACCCCCGCCTCGTCATCGCGCGCATCTCCGGCTTCGGCCAGACCGGCCCCTATCGCGGCCATCCCGGCTTTGGCACCCTGGTCGAGGCGATGTCGGGGTTTGCCGCGAAAAACGGTTTTCCGGAACGCGAGCCGCTGCTGCCGCCGCTCGCGCTCGCCGACATGCTGGCCGGGCTTTACGGCGCCTTCGGCGTCATGGTCGCGCTCCGGGTCGCCGCGGCGAGTGGGCGCGGGCAGGTGATCGATCTTTCCCTGCTCGAAGCGGTCCATTCGATTCTCGGCCCCGATGCGACGATTTTCGCGCGCACCGGGCGCAGGCCGGCGCGCACCGGCAACCGCTCGGCGACCACCGCGCCGCGCAATGTCTTTCGCACCCGTGACGGCCGCTTCATCGCCATCTCCGCCTCCATCCAGAGCATGGCCGAGCGCCTGTTCCGCGCCATCGGCCGCCCCGACATGATCGATGACCCGCGCTTTCGCACCAACAGCGACCGGCTGCGCCATGTCGATGAATGCGAGCAGCCGATCGCCGATTTCATCGCCGCGCGGGATGCGGCGGAAGCGCTGGCGGTTTTCGCCGCCGCCGAGGTGACCGCGGCCTTGGTCCACGACATCGAGCAGTTTCTTGCCGATCCCCATGTCGCGGCGCGCGGCGTCGTCGTCGCGGTGCCGGACGCGGATGCGGCGGATGAGGAAGCCGACGCCGCGCATCGGAGGATGCTGATGCACGACGTCCTGCCACGGCTTTCGGCCACACCCGGCCAATTGCGCCGCCCCGCCCCCGCACTCGGCGCCGACACGCGGGCGCTGCTCGGCGAAATCGGCTGCATCGGCGCCGAATACGACGCTCTTCTGGCGCGCGAGATCATCCGGGAGCATCGCTCATGAGCACGAAATCCTTGCCGCTTTGGCGCTCGCTTTTGTTCGTCCCGGTGACCAATCCGCGTTTCGTCGCAAAATCGGCAACCAGCGGCGCCGATGCGGTCATTCTCGATCTCGAGGATTCGATCGCGGCGGCCGAAAAGCCTCGCGCCCGCACGCTTCTCGCCGCCGCCGTGCGCGAGGCCGCCGCCGGCGGTGCCGCGATCGTGGTTCGCGTCAACCGGCCCTGGCGCACCCTCATCGCCGATCTCGAAGCCGCGGTGATCGCCGGGGTTGCCGCCCTCATGCTGCCCAAGATCGAAAGCGCCGAACAGGTCGAGGCGATCGCCGAAATCGTCACCGAACTGGAGGCGGAACGCGGTCTGCCGGCGGGCGGCCTCGGCCTGATCCCGATGATCGAGACGGCGCGCGGGCTGTTTCGCGCCGAGGCGATCGCGCGGGCCGATGCGCGGATCATCGCGCTCACCCTCGGGGCGGAGGATTTCGCGCTCTCGCTCGGCATGGAGCCGGAGGCGGAGGGGTTGTTCTATCCCAAGCAGCAGATGATCATCGCCGCCCGCGCCGCCGGCGTCATGCCGCTCGGTTTCCTCGGCAGTGTCGCCGATTTCACCGATCTCGCCGCGTTTCGCGCGACGCTCAAGCGCTCGCGCCGGCTCGGCTTTGTCGGCGCGAGCGCGATCCATCCGGCGCAGATCGTGGTGATCAACGAAGAATACGCGCCCTCGGCGGCCGAGATCGACCGCGCCGGGCGGCTGCTCGCCGCTTATGACGCGGGTGTTGCGGAAGGCAAGGGCGCCGTCGCCTTCGAGGGGAAAATGATCGACGCACCGGTGGTCGCGCGCGCCCGCCAGACGCTTGCGCGGGCGGCGGCGATCGCAGCACGGGAGAGACGATGATGCCGGACTCTGAAATGGCCGCATGGCAGGCGCTGTCACAGGAAACCCGTGATCGCGCCTATAACAACAGCCTCGCGGTGCCGGAGAGTGAGGCCCTGAACGCGCGGCGGATCGCGGCCGCGGCGCGGTTCCGCGCCACGGTCCCGGGCGCGCGCGACATTCCCTACGGCCCCCGGCCACGCCAGCGCTGGGATTTGTTCCCGGCCGAAAATGCGAGCGCCCCATGCCTCGTTTTCATCCATGGCGGCTATTGGCAAAGGAACCGGCACGAGGATTTCGTCTGCCTCGCCGAAGGCGTGCGCGCCCATGGCTTCGCCGCGGCGTTTCCCGGCCATACGCTGGCGCCGGACATCGCGCTCGCCGGCATCGTCGATGAAATCAATGCGGCGCTCGATTGGCTGGCCGAAAACGGCCGCGGGTTCGGGATCGCCGGGCCGATCCTGCTTTCGGGCTGGTCGGCCGGCGGCCATCTCGCCGCGCTCGCGCTCGGGCATCGGGCGGTCGCGGCCGGGCTTGCGATTTCCGGGGTGTTCGATCTCGCGCCGCTCCGCGACACCTATCTCGATGACAAGCTGCATCTCACGGATGCGGAAATCACCACCCTCTCGCCGCTCCGGCTGCCGGCCATCGCCAAACCTCTGGCGCTCGCCTATGGCACCGCGGAACTGCCGCGCCTGATCGCCGATAGCCGCGCCCTGCATGAGCGGCGCGCGGCCGCCCATGCACCCGGGCCGCTGATCCCGATCGCCGGCGCCAATCACTACACCATTCTCGATGCACTCCGTAATCCCGCCGGCGAACTCACAAAGGCCGCCATCGCGCTGATGCGCTGAGCGCGTCAGCGGCCGACGAAACGCGGCTTCTGCTTGGCGAGAAAGGCGCGCGCCGCGTTCTGGAAATCCTCGGTCGCGGCGAAATCATTCACCGCCCGATCCTCCGCCGGCGTGATCGGAAGCGGCCCGCGCAGCTTGCGGATCGCCGCCTTGTGGAACCGCGCCGAAAGCGGGCTGCCCTCCCCGATCCGCCGGGCCAGCGCCATCGCCGCTTCGGCCACCTCCGCATCCGGGACGACGCGCGAGAGCAAGCCCTTCGCGTAGGCCTCGGTGCCGTTGAAAATCCTTCCCTCGATCAGGATTTCGGCGACGACCCCGGTGCCGACCATCTGGATGATCGGATCGATTTCGGCATACGGGTACCAGATGCCGAGATTGCGCGCCGTGATGCCGAAGCGGATGTTTTCGCCGCCGACCCGAAAATCGCACATCGTCGCGATCCCGGCGCCGCCGCCGAGACAGATCCCCTCGATTTGCGCGACCACCGGATGACGGCAGAGCCGGATCGACTGCATGCTCTCATGCAGCATCTCGGCATAGCGATCTTCCGCCTCGCGGCTGCCGCGTTCGGTCGCGAAGGCGGAGATGTCGGCGCCGGCCGAAAACGCGCCGCCGGTGCCGCGCAGCACGACGCAGCGAAGCGCGTCTTCCGCCGAAAGCGCCGCCATGATCTCCATGAGCCGCCGCCACATGGCGAGGTTGAACGCGTTGCGGCGTTCCGGGCGGTTGAAGGTCACGATCGCGATGCTGTCCTCGCGCGTGACGGTGAGATGGTTTGCAGCCGGATCGGTTTCGGTCATCGCGGTCACTCCTTTGCCGGGACAAAATGTCACGCCGGCGGGAGATCGTCCATGCTCGGGCGGCCGGTGACGAAGCGCCAGTGATGCCAAAGGAGACGCGCCGCCAGACCACGCCAGGGCCGCCAGTCTTCGGCGAGCGCGCGCAGCGCCGCCTCACCCGGGCGCGCGGCCAATCCCCTGAGATCGGCGAGGGACGCGGCGAGCGCGAGATCGCCGGCGGGAAACACATCCTCCCGCTCCAGCGCGAACAGAAGATAGACCTCGCCGCTCCAGCGCCCGAGCCCGCGCACCGCGGCGATCGCCGCGATCGCCGCCTCATCCGCCATCGCAGCAAGCCCGGCCGCGCTCAACCGGCCGCTCGCGAAAGCCTCGGCGAGGGCTCGGGCATGGAGAATTTTCGGGCGCGAAAGGCCGGCCCCGCGCAGCACCGCATCGGGGAGGAGGCGCAGCCCCTCGGGGGTCGTGGCCCCGGGGATCGCGGTGAGCCGGCGCCAGATCGCAGCCGCCGCCTGATTGCTGATCTGCTGGCCGCAGATCGCCTGGAGCAAGCCGGGGAAACCCTCCGCCCGGCGGCGCCAGGGCAAGGGGCCGCAGCGCGGCTCGATCGCGGCGAGCCCCGGGTCGCGCGCGGCAAGCGCCGCCAAGGCCGCGCGGGCGGCGGGCGGCGGCGCCGGGAACGGGGTCAAAGCCATCTGTATTTCCGGGGAGCCATGATGGCATAATGACGCGGTTTCGGCGCCTGAACAGCGGTTCCGGCCAGGGCGATCGGAGAGGGGAAAGAAGTGACGTACTGCGTCGGATTGGCACTTGCCGAAGGTCTGGTGCTGCTCGCCGATACCCGCACCAATGCCGGGCTCGACAACATCGCCACGTTCTCGAAAATGCACGTCTTCGAGACTCCGGGCGAGCGGGTGCTCACCCTGCTCGCGGCCGGCAATCTCGCGGTGAGCCAGGCGGTTCTCAATCTCCTGCAGGAGGGGGTGGAGATCGAGGGGGCGCTCGCCACCTTCGCCAACGTCAAATCCATGTTTCGCGCGGCACAACTGGTGGGCGAGGCGGTGCGCCGGGTGTGGCGCGTCGATGGCGAGGCGATGCAGGCGCAGAACGTGACCTTCGATGCGACCTTCCTGCTCGGCGGCCAGATCGCTGGCCGGACGATGCGGCTGTTTCAGATCTATTCCGCCGGCAATTTCATCGAGGCGACCGAGGACACCCCGTTTTTGCAGATCGGCGAACATAAATACGGCAAGCCGATTCTCGACCGCGCGGCGCGTTTCGACACCGCGCTCTATGACGGCATCAAGCTCGCGCTGGTATCGATGGATTCGACGTTGCGCAGCAACCTCACCGTCGGCATGCCGATCGATCTCCTGGTCTATCGCCGCGATGCGCTGCGCATAGAGCGGCGGCGGCGGATCAGCGAGGACGACCCCTATTTCCGCATGATCAGCGAAGGCTGGTCGGAGGCGCTGCGCGCCGCCTACCGCGCCATACCGCGGCCGGACTGGCAGCAGGACGCGCCGTGACGCGCGCCGCATAAAGGCGATTTTAAATCTTGTCCGGGCAATCTTCGCACAAGGCCGCAATGCCTTCGTGGTCGGGGAAGGACCGATGAATGGATGCTGATGGCCGGCCCCCGGCGGCAGCGACGAGGCCGTGACGTGAGCGATATGCCGAATCTCGACGATTTTTCCGATATCTGGCGGCAAGCCATCGACGGCAGCGCAACCGGCCTCTGGGACCGCGACATCGTCTCCGGGACGATTCGCTATTCCAAAAGCTGGCACGCGATTCTCGGCTATGAAAATGCACCGCCCGCCAACGCCATCGAAGACAGTTACGCCCGCGTCCATCCCGACGATCTCGCCTATGTCCAGGCGACGATCACGGCGCATTTCGAGGGCAGAACCCCGGTCTACGAGGTCGAGCACCGGCTCCGCTGCCGGGATGGCGGCTATAAATGGGTGCTCTCGCGCGGCAAGGTGGTGGCGCGCGACGCTGCCGGCCGGCCGCTCCGCATGGTTGGCACGACCGCCGACATCACCGCGCTCCGCGCGCTCGCCGAGCAGCTCAGGGACCAGAACGCCAGCGCCGCCGAAAGCGCCCGGCGCCTCGCCGCCCTGACCCAGGAACTCTCGCAGCGGACCGAGGAACTCGCCGCCGCGCATCGGCTCGCCCGGGTCGGCGGCTGGCGCTGGGATGTCCTCAATCGCTGCCTGTGGTTTTCCCCCGAAACCTGGTGGCTCATGGGCCGCGCGCCGTCCGCGGCGCCAGTGAGCTATGAACAGATGCGCGCAATGTTCCATCCGGAGGATCATGCCCGGGCGATGGCGCAATTCTATGCCGCGGTCGCCTCCAAACAACCGGTCACGCTCGAATATCGGATTCTGCACCCCGACGGTTCGATCCGCGACGCCCTGACCCATGCCGAGCCGATTTTTACCCCGGGCGGCCAGGTCACGATCATGCGCGGCACCACCCAGGACATCACCCCCTATCGCCGGATCGAGGCCGCCTTGCGCGAGAGCGAGGCGGCGCGGCGGGCCTCGGAAGCGCTCGCCTTCCGGGTTCTGGAGGAAGCGGGTGACGCGGTGATCGTCTGCGATCGCGAAGGCCGTGTCACCTTCGCCAATACCAGGGCGACCGGCGCGCTCGGCCTCGGCGCGAGCCCGGTCGGGCGGCCGGCGGCGGAATTGTTCGCGCCCAGCCACGCGCAGACCATCCTTGATGCCCTCAGCCGCGCGAACGCGTGCCGCGAAGACAGCCATTTCGAGATCTTCTGGCCCCCGACCGGTCTCTGGTTCGAGGCCAGCCTGGTCGCCGGCGAGAGTGATGTTTCGCTGTTTCTGCGCGATATTTCCGAAAAACACGCCGCACAGCAGCGGTTGCGCCATGCCGCGACGCACGATTCCCTGACCGGGGCGATGAACCGCGCCACCCTGTTCAGCCAGCTCGCGACCCGGCTCGCGCAATCGGGGCCGGGCGATCGCGTCGCGCTGTTTTGTCTCGATCTCGATTATTTCAAGGAAATCAACGATGCCCACGGCCATCCGGTGGGCGATGCGCTGCTTCGCCAAGCGGTCGATCGCCTGCAAGCCTGTTTGCGGGCCGGGGATGTGCTGGCGCGCTGCGGCGGTGACGAATTCGCCATCATGCAGAATGCGGTCAGGACGGTTGCCGATGCCATTCCCCTCGCCGAGCGCATCCACGCCGCGATGCAGCCGCCCTTCGTCATCGAGGGGCTGTCGCTGGCCGCAAATTTCTCGATCGGGATCGCGGTGTCCGCGCCCGATATCCGCGATGCCGACACACTATACCGCCAGGCCGACCGCGCCCTCTATGTCGCCAAAAGCAAGGCGCGCGGCAGCCATTGGCTGTTCCAGCCGGACATGCAGACCGCGTTCGAGGCCGCCCACCGGCGCCGCGCCGATCTCGCCCGCGCCCTTCCGCGTGGGGAATTCGCGCTCGCCTATCAGCCGATCATGCGGGTTTCCACCCGCCGCATGGTCGGCATCGAGGCGCTGCTCCGCTGGCACCATCCCGAACGCGGGCTCATCCTGCCCGGCGCCTTCATCCCGGCCGCCGAGGAGAGCGGCCTGATCGCCGAGATCGGCGCCTGGGTGCTGGGCCACGCCTGCGCCGCCGCGTGCCGCTGGCCGCAGCCGCTCCAGGTTTCGGTCAATGTCTCGCCACGCCAATTCGAACGCGGCGATCTCCACGAAACCGTGTCCGCCGCGCTGCGCGAGACCGGCCTGCCCGCCGGGCGCCTCGTGCTCGAGGTGACCGAATCGGTGCTGCTGTCGCAAAACACCGCCAATTTGCGTCTGCTGCGCGCGTTGCGCGATCTCGGCGTCCAGCTCGTGCTCGATGATTTCGGAACCGGGTATTCCTCGCTCGCCTATCTCGACACCTTCACGTTCGATGCCATCAAGATCGACAAATCCTTCGTCTCCCGCATCCGCCAGCCGGGCGACCGGCAGCCGATCTTCGAGGCGATCATGGGCATGGCGGGCGCGTTGCGCATGCCGCTGATCGCGGAAGGCATCGAGACCGAGGCGCAGCTCGCCTATGTCCACCGCTTCGGCTGCGACCTGGTCCAAGGATTCCTGTTCGCCCGCCCGATGGCGGAGGCGGCGCTCCAGGATTTTTGCGCGCCCTTGATGCGCGCCGGTTGACAATTCGCCGAGGGTGTCAGCCAGATACGCAACCAAAATGGAGTCGTTGCCCCATGGCCGAGGACCAGAACCAACCTCCCCCGCTGTCGCTGGAATCGGCGGCGCTCTCGCAAGTCGCCGGCATTCTGGAGAAATCCGTGCATGCGCATTGGCGGACGTTTCTCGCCGAGGGGATCATCCTCTGCCTGCTCGGGCTCGCCGCGATCATCGTGCCGCCGCTCGCCGGGCTGGCGGCGACGATCTTTCTCGGCTGGCTGTTCGTGCTCGCCGGCTTCGCCGGCCTGGTATTCACCTTCCGGGCGCAGCAGGCGCCGGGTTTTGGCTGGTCGCTGCTTTCGGCGGTCGTCGCCGTCGCCGCCGGCGGCGTGCTGCTCTGGAACCCGCTGCAGGGCTTGGTGACGCTGACCTATGTTTTGATCGTGTTTTTCATCATCGACGGCATTTTCATGATCATGCTGGCGATTTCCCACCGCCGTGATCTCACCGGCAAATGGGAATGGGTGATGTGGAACGGGGTGATCGATTTGATTCTCGCCGGCCTCGTCATTTCCGGCCTGCCGGGGACGCTCGCCTGGGCGCTGGGGCTGCTCGTCGGCATCGACATGGTATTCGGCGGCGCCTCACTGATTGCGATGGCGCTGCATGCGCGGGCCGCGCCCCGCCGCGGCTGAAGGCTCTCTCGCCGCCGCCCGCCTCCGACCAAACGGTTTTCGTTCGATCGAAGGCGGGCGAGCGGTGTTTCAGGCGACGAGATGCCCACCGTGATCGCCGATATAGCCGGCGAGTTTCAGGCTGCCGATGGTATCACCGAGGCTCATGCCGTGGGTGCCGGTGGTATCGTAGGTCATGGTCTGGATCGGCGCGTCACCGGCGTTGAAATCGGCTTGGTTGCCGAAGATGAAGGCATAGGTTTCGGCGCCGGGGGTGGTGCTGAAATGGCTGCTCGCCCCGGTATTGGCGGTGTTGGTGAGCGGGTTGAGCGCCGCGTCGGCGTAGATATTCTCGCCGGCGTTGACGCTGCCCTCGAAGTAGATTTGGCCACCGCTGGCGAAGGGATTGGCGTTGTTGGAGATTTCCAGGAACGCCATCGATTGGCTGTTCGCGCCGGTAACCGAGGCGAGCGCGGTGCTGCCGGAGGCGAGTGATACCGTGTCGCCGGGATTATAGGTGAATTCCAGGGTCTGCGCGGTGCCATAGAGGCTGGCGAGGTTGCCGGTGGGCGCCGTGCCGCCGACGGTGATGTCGCTATTGGCGGCGAGAACCTGGATTTCCTTGGTATCGGTCGCGGTCACGGTGACACAGGAGGTGGAACCCGAGTTCTGGTTATCATTGCCCGACGAGCCAGTGCTGCCGGAACCACCCTGCGGGTTGGTGTCGCAGTTCTGGCCCTGGCTGCCGGAGGACTGGCCGCTCTGGCCGCCGCTGCTCCAGCCGCTCCCACCCTGCTGGCCGTTATCACCCGAAGTCGACCAGCCGCTGGACTGACCCCATTGGCCGCTTTGCTGGTTGGTGTCGCAGTTCTGGCCCTGCCCGCCGGAGGACTGGCCGCTTTGACCGCTTTGGTCGCCGCTGCCCCAGCCGCTTTGGCCGCTCCAGCCCTGCTGGCCGTTATCGCCCGCGGACGACCAGCTACCGGATTGGCCGCCCTGCTGGTTGGTGTCGCAGTTCTGACCCTGGTCGCCGGAGGACTGGCCGCTTTGGCCGCTCTGGCCGCCACTGCTCCAGCCGCTCCCGCCCTGCTGGCCGTTATCGCCCGCGGACGACCAGCCACCGGATTGGCCGCCCTGCTGGTTGGTGTCGCAGTTCTGACCCTGGCCGCTGGAGGACTGGCCACTCTGGCCACCCTGCTGGTCGTCACAACCACCCGAATTGCTTGATGACGGTGGGCAGGTGCTGGCTGTCACAGTAACCGTATCGGCGTATCCCGTATTGCCGTTCGATGGCTGCTGTTCACATCCTGGAGATGTCTGTTCGCAATTCTGGCCCTGCCCGCCGGAGGACTGGCCGCTTTGGCCGCCCTGCCCGCCGCTGCTCCAACCGCCTTGGCCGCTCCCGCCCTGCTGGCCGTTATCGCCCGAAGTGGACCAGCCACCGGACTGACCCCATTGGCCGCTTTGCTGGTTGGTGTCGCAATTCTGGCCCTGGCTGCCGGAGGAGGACTGGCCGCCGGAGGATTGGCCGCTCTGGCCGCCGCTGCTCCAGCCGCTTTGGCCGCTCCCACCCTGCTGGCCGTTATCGCTCGAAGTCGACCAGCCGCCGGACTGGCCCCATTGGCCGCTTTGCTGGTTGGTATCGCAGTTCTGGCCCTGCCCGCCGGAGGATTGGCCGCCGGAGGACTGGCCACCCTGGCCGCTTTGGCCGCCGCTGCTCCAACCGCCTTGGCCGCTCCCGCCCTGCTGGCCGTTATCGCCTGAAGTCGACCAGCCGCCGGACTGGCCCCATTGGCCGCTTTGCTGGTTGGTGTCGCAATTCTGGCCCTGGCTGCCGGAGGAGGACTGGCCGCCGGAGGATTGGCCGCTCTGGCCGCCGCTGCTCCAACCGCTTTGGCCGCTCCAGCCTTGCTGGCCGTTATCGCCCGAGGACGACCAGCCACCGGACTGCCCCCATTGGCCGCTTTGCTGGTTGGTGTCGCAATTCTGGCCCTGGCTGCCGGAGGAGGACTGGCCGCCGGAGGATTGGCCGCTCTGGCCGCCGCTGCTCCAACCGCTTTGGCCGCTCCAGCCTTGCTGGCCGTTATCGCCCGAGGACGACCAGCCACCGGACTGCCCCCATTGGCCGCCCTGCCCGCCGCTGCTCCAACCGCTTTGGCCGCTCCCACCCTGCTGGCCGTTATCGCCCGTGGACGACCAGCCGCCGGACTGCCCCCATTGGCCGCTTTGCTGGTTGATGTCGCAGCTCTGGCCCTGGTCGCCGGAGGACTGACCGCTTTGGCCGCCGCTCGGCGTTTGATAGCTCACCGTCACGGTGTATTGCCAAGTCTCCCCCGCGGTGAACACGCCGCTATGGCTGGTATCACCGACATTGTAACCATTGCTCAGAACCGGCGTCGCCGTGATGTCATCGGGGTTGGACGCCGTACCAATATTATCGGTCACCTGCAAATTGTAGAGATTGGTGTTGCCAGTGTTGGTGACGTCGATGGTGTAGGTCACTTGGCCGCAATTATTCACGACCATCGAACCCGGAACCTTGATGACGGAGATCGAAGGCCCGCTCGGCGAGGTGCCACCGGTTGAACTCAGCGGCACCAGGCCGGCATCGATATTGGTCAGCGTCTCGCCCGAAGTCAGCGTGATCGGCGCGGTGATCCCGGTCGCCTGGTTCGGCGCGCTGCCGAGATCATTGGCAATCGAGGTCTGCGGCGACAGCGTGTAGCCGCTCGGCGCCACGAACTGAACCTGATACGTCCCCGGCGTCAGATTGGTGAAGTCATAGAGCCCCTGGCTGTTGGTCGTCGTCGTCTCCAACACCGTCCCGGCGCTGTTCTCGAGATCGACCGTCACCCCCGCCACACCCGGCCCAGCATTCACCCCGCTTTGGATGCCGGTATCGGCCGTGTCCAGAAACACATTGTCGCCGATCGAGGCCGGCTGATAGAGCCCGGCATCGATATTGGTGATGGTCTCCCCCGCCGTCAGCGTGATCGGCTGCGTGATCCCGGTCGCCTGGTTCGGCGCGCTGCCGAGATCATTGGCGATCGAGGTCTGCGGCGTCAGGTCATAGCCGGCCGGCGCCACGAACTGAACCTGATACGTCCCCGGCGGCAGATTGGTGAAATCATAGAGCCCCTGGCTGTTGGTCGTCGTCGTCTCCAACACCGTCCCGGCGCTGTTCTCGAGATCGACCGTCACCCCCGCCACACCCGGCCCAGCATTCACCCCGCTTTGGATGCCGGTATCGGCCGTGTCCAGAAACACATTGTCGCCGATCGAGGCCGGCTGATAGAGCCCGGCATCGATATTGGTGATGGTCTCCCCCGCCGTCAGCGTGATCGGCGCGGTGATCCCGGTCGCCTGGTTCGGCGCGCTGCCGAGATCATTGGCGATCGAGGTCTGCGGCGTCAGGTCATAGCCGGCCGGCGCCACGAACTGAACCTGATACGTCCCCGGCGTCAGATTGGTGAAATCATAGAGCCCCTGGCTGTTGGTCGTCGTCGTCTCCAACACCGTCCCGGCGCTGTTCTCGAGATCGACCGTCACCCCCGCCACACCCGGCCCGGCATTCACCCCGCTCTGGATGCCGCTCGCATTCGGCGAGAGGAAGACGTTGTCGCCGATCGAGCCCAGCGGCACCAGGCCGGCATCGATATTGGTCAGCGTCTCGCCCGAAGTCAGCGTGATCGGCGCGGTGATCCCGGTCGCCTGGTTCGGCGCGCTGCCGAGATCGTTCGCAATCGAGGTCTGCGGCGACAGCGTGTAGCCGCTCGGCGCCACGAACTGAACCTGATACGTCCCCGGCGTCAGATTGGTGAAGTCATAGAGCCCCTGGCTGTTGGTCGTCGTCGTCTCCAACACCGTCCCGGCGCTGTTCTCGAGATCGACCGTCACCCCCGCCACACCCGGCCCAGCATTCACCCCGCTCTGGATGCCGGTATCGGCCGTGTCCAGAAACACATTGTCGCCGATCGAGGCGAGCGAGGTCAGCGGGGTTTGTCCGAAGGTCTGATCGATCTCGCTGAAGGTCGCCTGCGCGCTGCTCGCGGCGGTGGAGGAGACCGAGGCGATGACCTGGACATCGACCTTGAGGCTGGTCTCGCCGATCGAGAGCGGAATATCGCCGGCGGTATAGGGCGGCGCGGTCGGGTTGGCGAGATTGACGGTGATCTGGCCAAGCTCGGCATTGGTGGTCGGATCGTAAACCGTCTCGACCGCGGTCAGCGAGACACCCGCCGCGACCGACGAATCGGGAACCATCGACAGACCGAGATTGGTGATCGCATCAGCGGCATTGGTGGAGGAAACGTCGTAGCTGAAATCGAGCGTCTCGCTGCCGCCAGGGGCGATCACGCCGGTATGGAACCCGGCCCACTCGATCTCGCCGCCGGCGACAGGGAGAAGAGTGACGGTGGAGATCTGGCCGATGAACGGCGTCACCGAGCCGCTATCGGTCTCGCTGACCGCGATAGTGGTGAAGGCGAGGTTGAAGCCCGACGCATTAGGAAATGTCTGCGAACTGGACATGAATGCCCCCCTCCGCCTTCTCGTCTATCGAAAAGACGGCTGATCCGAACGATTGAAAGAGGGGCAAGCCGCCCGGCTTGCCCCGCGGCGTCACATCAGCCGCGCTTCACGCGGCGCGGGTACGGCGGGCGATGAAAAGCGCCCCGAGGCCAAGGCAGAACAGGCCGATCGTCGCCGGCTCGGGCACCGTATTGGTGGGGCCGGGGACATCGTAGAAATACTGCGTCACCGAAAGCAGGCTGGAGCCTGGGCTGACGGCAATATCCTTGGTGATGTAGATGTTATTATCGGCCGAATTCAGCGTCAGCGTGGTCGCGCTATTGAGACCCTGGCCCGAGATGTTGGCGAGGGCAGATCCTGAGTTGTAGTCAATCACCGTCTCGCTAACCGTCGCGGTTCCGGTGCCGCCGCCGACCGCAAGGCCGATGCCGGAGATATTGCCGGGCGCGCTCTGCACCTCGAAGCTCAGGGTCAAATCCTCGACGGCGTTGGAAGTATTGGTCAGCAGCGTGCCGCCATTCGCGCCCACGATCTCGACGCCGGCATAGCCGCCGGGTGAGGAGGTCACGGCGAGCATTTCGCCAATATTGCTAGAGCAACTGCTGCCTTTGAAGGAACACGAGATGGTCGACACCATCGCGTCGCCGATCTGGAGCGAGTCGGTCCCGTCATTCAAATTGATACTGCCGGTCAGCGTCGAGGCCTGCGCGCCCCCCGCCATGGCAAGGCATCCCAAGACACTCGCGATCATCATCCCGGAAGAAAGGCGGCGCATGTGCTGTTTCCCGTGTGTTTGTGTGCTGGCCATGCAGCGGTCGAAGAGAAGTTGACGAATAATTAACAAACACACATTGCCGCGACAAGCCGCGCGCCGTCAAGCATTAATTAAGGAAAAATGAGTTTTTTAGACGACGCGGCCCAAGGCCAGCCGCGATCCCCTGATCCCGGGGGTCAATCCGCCGAGGAGCCGAGCTTTTCGGCGAGGCGCGAGGGTTTGCGCTGCCGCGCGGGGGCGAGCCAGTGTTGCAGGCGATCGAGATAGAGATAGACCACCGGCGTCGTATAAAGGGTCAGCACCTGGCTCAGCAGCAGCCCGCCGACCATGGTGATGCCGAGCGGGCGGCGAAGCTCGGCGCCGGCGCCATTTTCCAGCATCAGCGGCAGACCGCCGAGGAGTGCCGCCATCGTCGTCATCAGGATCGGGCGAAACCGCAGGAGACAGGCCTGCCGGATCGCCTCCAAGGGCGCGAGCCCCTCCTCGCGCTCGGCATGGATCGCGAAATCGACCATCATGATGCCGTTCTTCTTGACGATGCCGATCAGGAGGATGATGCCGATGATGGCGATCACCGAAAGATCGTTATGCGTCAGCATCAGGGCGACCAGCGCGCCGACCCCGGCCGAGGGCAGTGTCGAGAGAATCGTCAGCGGCAGGATATAGCTCTCATAAAGCACGCCGAGAATGATATAGACCGCGATCAGCGCGGCGGCGATCAGATAGGGCTGGCTCGAAAGCGAGGATTGAAACGCCTGCGCGGTGCCCTGGAAACTGCCCTGCACGGTCGCCGGCATGCCGAGCTCGGCCTCGGCGGCGGCGATCGCGGTGACGGCATCGCCGAGCGCGGCGCCCGGCGCGAGGTTGAAGGAGATGGTCACCGAGGGAAAAAGACTCTGATGGCTGACCGATAGCGGCGCCACCTTCACGGTGTCGAAATGCACGAAGGTGGAAAGCGGCACCACCTGGCCATTGCTGCCCTTGGCATAGAGCAGGTTGAGCGTGTCCGGCTGGCCTTCGAGCTTCGGCGGCACTTCGAGAATGACGTAATAATAGTTGAGCTGGGTGAAATACTGCGTCACCTCGCGCTGGCCGAAGGCGTCATAGAGAATATCGTCGATCTGCTGCGGCTCGATGCCGTACATCGCCGCTTTGTCACGGTCGATGACCAGGGTCGCGGTGGTGCCGGCCATTTGCTGATCGGTCGCGACATCGCGCAATTGCGGAATTTTTTTCAGGCGCGCGAGCACCTGTGGCGCCCAGGCGTAAAGCTCGCCGAGATCGGGGTCTTGCAGCGTGTATTCATACATCGTCCGCGACAGCCGCCCGCCGATCCGAATATCCTGCGCCGCCTGCAGATAGAGCCGCACGCCGGGCACCGCGGCGAGCTTGGGCCGCAATTCCTCGATCACCTGCTGCGCCGTGAGCTTGCGTTCGCCCCAGGGTTTGAGGTTGATAAAGGCGCGGCTGGAATTGCCGGTCTGCCCCCCCGCCCCGGCCCCGACATAAGCGGTGAAGGACTGGACGTTGGGATCATGCATCACGACGTCGTTGATCGCTTCCTGGCGCTGATACATCTCATCGAAGGAAACATCCTGCGCCGCATCCGCCATGCCGATGATGAGACCGATGTCCTGCTGCGGGAAAAACCCTTTCGGAATGACGATATAGAGATAAGCGGTGACGGCGACGGTGACGATGAAGGTGAGCAGCGTCAGTAGTCGAAAGCGGAGCGCAATCGCCAGGGTGTGCGCATAGAACGCGACCATACCGTCGAAAGCCCGCTCGATGACATTATAGAAGGCGCCGTGCCGGGTTTCATGGCGCAGAAACCGCGAGCACATCATCGGCGTCAGCGTGAGCGACACGACGCCCGAGATCAGCACCGCCAATGACAGAGTGACGGCGAATTCGCGGAACAGGCGGCCGATGATCCCGCTCATGAACAAAAGCGGGATGAAAACCGCGACCAGCGAGAGGCTGATCGAGACGATGGTAAAGCCGATCTCGCCGGCGCCGCGCAGCGCCGCCTCCATCGGCCGCATGCCGTCTTCGATATGGCGGAAGATGTTTTCCAGCATCACGATCGCATCATCGACGACGAAGCCGACCGCGATGGTCATCGCCATCAACGAAAGATTGTCGAGGCTGTAGCCGAGCGCATACATGCCGGCGAAGGTGCAGATCAGGGCGAGCGGAATCGCGACACTCGGGATGATCGTCGCCCAAAGCGTACGAAGAAACAGAAACACCACCAGCACCACCAGGGCCACGGCGAGCATCAGGGTGAATTCGACGTCATCGATCGAGGCGCGGATGGTCTGGGTGCGATCGACCAGGGTGTAGAGATGGATCGAGGGCGGAAACGCACGCTCCAATTGTGGCAGCTTGGCCTTCACCCGCTCGACGGTGTCGATCACGTTGGCGCCAGGCTGCTTGAAAATGACCAGCAGGATGCCGCGCTTGCCATCCTGCCAGGCCGCCAATTCGCGGTTCTGCGCGCCGTCGATCGCATGCCCGATATCACGCACCCGGACCGGCGCGCCGTTGCGATAGGTGACGATCACCTTCTGATATTCGGCGGCTTTGGTGAGCTGGTCATTGTCATAGAGGGTGAAGGAACGCTTCGGCCCGTCGATGCTGCCTTTGGGGTTGTCAACCGTGGTCTGGGTCAGCGCCGAGCGCACATCCTCGAGCGTCATGCCCATCGCGGCGAGCTTGGCGGGATCGATGCGCACCCGCACCGCCGGTTTCTGCTGGCCGGCGACCAGCACCTGCGCGACGCCGGAAATCTGCGATAGTTGCTGTGAGACGACGTTTTCGGCGTAATCGTCGACCACCGTGATCGGCAGGGTATCGGACTGCATCGCGAGCAGAAGGACCGGCGAATCCGAGGGATTGACCTTGTAATAGGAGGGCGGGCTCGGCAGGTTTTTGGGCAATTGGCCGGAGGCGGCGTTGATCGCCGCCTGCACGTCACCGGCGGCACCGTCGATGTTCCGGTTGAGATCGAATTGCAGAATGATTTGCGTATAGCCGAGCACGCTGAGCGAGGTCATCTGGCTGACCCCGGGGATGGTCGCGAATTGCTGTTCGAGCGGCGTCGCGACGGTCGCCGCCATGGTCTCGGGGCTGGCGCCGGGAAATTGGGCGGTGACGGCGATGGTCGGGAAATCGATGTTGGGGAGCGGTGCGACCGGCAGGAACGGATAGGCGGCGATACCGACCAGCAACAAGGCCGCCATCAGCAGCGAAGTGCCGATCGGGCGGCGGATGAAGGGTGTCGAAATGCTCATCCCGTCAGCCGCCCTCGTGCCCGGTTGCGGCCTCGGCCTTTGCCGCATGCACCGCGACCGCCATGCCCTCGGCGAGCCGCGACTGCCCGTTCACCACCACCGTCTCCCCCGGCGCCAGCCCCTTGGCGATCACCGCGACCCCGTCCCGCTCCAGCGTCTCCGCGACCGGACGCAGCGCGACGGTCTGATCGGGCTTGACGACGAAGACGAAGAGCCCGTTCGCGCCGCGCTCGACGGCCACCTCCGGCACCGTCACCGCCTGCGCCAGAATCCCGATTTCGACCCGCGCCTCGATATATTGGCCGGGCCAGAGGTGATTGTCGGCATTGGCGAACTGGGCCTTGAGCCTGATCGTCCCGGTCGTCGTATCGATCTGGTTGTCGGGGGTGAGCAGAACCCCCTCGGATAGGAGGGTGCGATTGTCGGACGTATAGGCACGCACCGCGACCGTGCCACCCTTCGCCGCCGCCCGCGCGAGCGCATCCATCACCTGCGGCAGATTATCCTCGGGCAAGGTGAAAACCGCGGTGATCGGCTGCACCTCGGTCACGCTGATCAGCCCGCCGCTCTGGTTCGCGGTGATCAGATTGCCGGGATCGATCTGGCGCAAGCCGACGCGGCCGGAGATCGGCGAGGTGATATGGGCGAAGGAGAGGTTGAGCGCCGCCTGCTCGATCGCCGCCTCGTCGGCCTGGATCGAGGCACGCAGCGCGCCGACCGTCCCCTGCTGGTCATCGACGTTCTGCCAGGACTGGAATTCATGCTTGGCGAGCGCCTTGTAGCGCTCGAAATCACGCTCGGCGGCGACGAGATTGGCCTCGTCGCGGGCTTTTGTGGCGCGCGCCATATCGAGCGCCGCCTGAAACGGCCGCGGGTCGATGACCGCGATCAGATCGCCCGCCTTGACGATCTGCCCCTCGGCGACGTTGACACTCTGGAGATAGCCGGTGACCTCCGCGCGCACGGTGACGGCATAGAGCGCCTGCACATTGCCGATCCCGACCAATTCCCGCGGCACGTCGGCAACCGCCGCTTGCGCGGTCACCACCGGCACCGCGAAGGCGGCGGGCGGCGGTGCCGCGCTGGCCGGCGGCTCACGCAGAACCAGGCTGGCGCCGAGTCCAAGAACGGTGATACCGACCCCGGCGAGAACGGCGGCGCGCCAGCGCCGAGGGCGGGAGCGGAGAGCGGTCATTCGCGTATCCCGGCGATCATAGAGATTGCCAGCGTGCCATATCATAAGCCGGCACGCAAAACGCCCCCGCCACCGGCGCTCAGAAAGCGAGCGTTGCCGCCTGACGCACCAGCGGCAAGCGCCGCACCGCCTCCAGAACCGCCTCTGACACGCCCTCATCGACCGAAACCAGGCAGATCGCATCGCCGCCGGCACTGGCGCGGCCGAGATGGAAGGTCGCGATGTTGATCCCGGCCTCGGCGAGCAGGGCGCCGAAGCGGCCGATGAAACCGGGCCGATCCTCGTTCGTCACATAGAGCATATGGGGGGAGAAATCAGCCTCCACCTGAATGCCCTTGATTTCGACCAGACGCGGCTTGGCGCCCGCGAACAATGTCCCGGCAACGCTCCGCTCATGCTCGTCGGTCGCAACCGAAACCCGCACCAGGGTCTGGTATTCGCTCGGCCGGTCGAGCACCGTCTCGGCGATATCGAGGCCGCGCTCGCGCGCCAGAACCGGCGCGTTGACCATGTTGACGCCGGCGAACATCGGCGACATCAGCCCGGCCAGCGCCGCCGCGGTCAAAGGTTTGTGATTGAGCCCCGCCGCCTGCCCCTCGTATTCGATGGTGACGCGGCGCAAGACCCCTTCCCGCGCCCGCGTCAATTGCCCGGCAAAGGCGCCGAGCTGGCGGCAGAGTTCCATATAGGGTTTGAGGCGCGGCGCGTCCTCGGCCGAGACCGACGGCATGTTGATCGCGTTGGTGACCGCGCCGGTGAGCAGGAAATCGCTCATCTGTTCCGCGACCTGCAAGGCCACGTTCTCCTGCGCCTCCGAGGTCGCGGCGCCGAGATGCGGCGTGCAGACGACATTGTCGAGCGCAAACAGCGGGTTTTCGGTCGCCGGCTCGGTCGCGAAGACATCGAGCGCCGCACCCGCGACATGCCCGGCGCGGAGCGCGTCATGGAGCGCCGCCTCATCGACGAGGCCGCCGCGCGCGCAATTGATGATGCGAACCCCGCGTTTGGTTTTGGCCAGCGCGGCGCGCGAGAGAATGTCGCGGGTCTCGTCGGTGAGCGGGGTATGGAGGGTGATGAAATCGGCGCGCGCGAGCAGATCGGCGAGCGTGACCTTCTCGACCCCGAGCGCCAGCGCCCGCTCCTCGCTGAGGAAGGGATCATAGGCGACCACCTTCATCTTGAGGCCGAGGGCGCGGTCGGCGACGATCGAGCCGATATTGCCGCAGCCGATCAGGCCGAGAGTTTTCGCGAATAGTTCAACGCCCATGAAGCGGTTCTTTTCCCACTTCCCGGCCTTGGTCGATTGCGTCGCCTCGGGGATCTGGCGGGCGAGCGCGAACATCAGCGCGATCGCGTGCTCGGCGGTGGTGATGGCGTTGCCGTTCGGGGTGTTCATCACGACAACGCCGCGCGCCGTCGCCGCCTTGACGTCGACATTATCGACGCCGATCCCGGCCCGGCCGACGACTTTCAGATTGACCGCGGCCTCCAGCAATTCCTTGGTGACCTTGGTCGCCGAGCGGATGGCGAGCCCGTCATAGGGCGCGATGATGGCACGAAGCTCGCTCGGGGTGAGGCCCGGGCGAAGATCGACCTCGAAGCCGCGGGCGCGAAAGATATCGACGGCGGCGGGGGAAAGCTTGTCGCTGATCAGGATTTTCGGCATCTCGGTCACTCCGCGGCGGCGTGCGTATATTGGGCGCTGATCTCGGCCTCGGCCCAGTCGAGCCAAGGCAGAAGGGCTGCGATGTCGCCCGGCTCCACCGTCGCCCCGGCCCAGATGCGCAGCCCCGGCGGCGCGTCGCGATAGCTCGCGATATCGAAAGCAACCCCCTCGGCTTCGAGGAGACCCGCGATCTTCTTCGCCGCCTCGGCCCGGCCCGCCGGCGCCAGCGCCTGAAACCAGGGCGCCTTGATCGCGAGACAGATCGACGTGCATGAGCGGGTGCGCGGGTCGCGGGCGAGGAACGCCGCCCATGCGCTGCGTTCGACCCAGGCGGTGATATTGGCGAGGCTGGCCTCGGCGCGGGCGATCAAGGCGGGAAGGCCGCCGATCCGCTCGGCCCAGCGCAACCCGTCGAGCGCATCCTCAACGGCGAGCATGCTCGGGGTGTTGATGGTCTCACCCTGAAACACCCCCTCGATCAGTTTCCCCCCCTTGGTGAGGCGGAAAATCTTCGGCAGCGGCCAGGACGGCTGATACGTCTCGAGCCGCGCCACGGCGCGCGGCGAGAGCGCCAGCATGCCATGCGCGCCTTCGCCGCCGAGCACTTTCTGCCACGACCAGGTGACGACATCGAGCTTGTCCCAGGGAAGCGCCATCGCGAACGCCGCCGAGGTCGCATCACAGATCGCAAGCCCCGCGCGGTCGGCGGCGATCCACGCGGCATCCGGGACACGAACGCCGGAGGTGGTGCCGTTCCAGGTGAAGACGACGTCATGGGCGGGATCGACGGTGGCGAGATCGGGCAATTCGCCATAGGCGGCGCTGAGCACGCGGGCATCGCGGAGCTTGAGCTGCTTTACGATATCGTTCGCCCAGCCTTCCGAAAAACTCTCGAACGCGAGGACATCGACCGGGCGCTCGCCGAGCAGCGACCAGAGCGCCAATTCCACGGCGCCGGTATCGGAAGCGGGGACGATGCCGAGCCGCCAATCTTCGGGCATGCCAAGGAGCGCCCGCGAGCGGGTGATGACCTCGGCCAAACGCGCTTTCGGCAATTTCGCGCGATGGCTCCGCCCGAGCACTGCGCCCCCTGGCACTGCGCCCCCTGGCACCGCGCCCCCTGGCATCGCCTGCTCAAGGGCGGCGAGCGAATAGCCGGGGCGCTTGGCGCAGGGGCCGGAGGAAAAATGGGGGTTGGCCGGGCGCAATTCCGGCTTGGCTGCGTGACGTGCCATCTCTGGCTCTCCCTTGCAGAAGAGAAGCGCCCCGGTGGGGGGGCGTGACCCGGCACCGCTTCTAGTTGCGGCGCAGCAAACACGCAAGGAAAAAATCACCTTCCGGAATCGGCGCGGCCAGGTCTCGGCGCGGGGAAATTTTAAAAATAAATCTTCTTTTTCTGAAGAAAAAGAAGCAAAAAGACTTTTATTCTGGTTTCTCGGAGCGGCGGTGCCGTAGGCACTGCCGCAACGGATAAAAGTTTTTTGGTTCTTTTTTACAAAAAAGAACCTCCTTTTTCTTTCCCCTTTGCGCCATCCACCTTACCCGCGCGCGACAATGGGCGACAATGGCACGCATGTCCGGCGCGCCCCTGCCGCCCGCGAGGAAGCGGGTTTCTTCCAGGCGCTTATGCTGTATTATTGACCAATGGCCGCAAGGCCAATGGTCGCAAGGAATGACAGACATGGCCGCGTCCGCTTCGCGGCGTGAACTCACCGGGCGTGATATCAACGGGCGTGATACCGGCCACCAGCTTGCCTCGCCGCGGCTCCAGGGTCTGATCGGCCGGCGGCTCGGCGAACTCGGCGGTTTGGTGCTCGCGCTCGCTGGCGTGACGCTGCTGGTCGCGCTCGCCTCCTATTCTCCGGCCGATCCTTCACTCGACACCGCGGCGCGAACGGGGGTCCACAATCTCGCCGGGCCGCTCGGGGCGATCATTGCCGATCTGCTACTGCAATTCTTCGGGCTCGCCGGGGTGTTGCCAGCACTCGCTTTGCTCGCCTGGGCGTGGCGGCTGGCCGCGCATCGCGGGCTCGGCGCGGCGCCGCTCCGGCTTGGCGCGCTGATCGCGGCGCTGCCGGTTCTCGCCGGGCTTCTTGCCGCTCTCCCGCTGCCGGCCGCCTGGCCCAGTCCGGCCGGCCTCGGCGGCGCGATCGGCGATGGCGTCGCCACGATCGCGCTTGCCGCCGGGCGCGGCCTACTCGGCACGCTCGGCGTCACCATCGTGGTCGCACTCGGCGCGGCGCTGGCGGGGAGCCTCACGCTGCTCGGCTTCGGCCTCTCCTTCGCGGAATGGCGGGCGGCCGGCGGCGGCCTGGTTCGGATCGCCGGCGGCGGCGTCCGCCAGGGCCGCGACGGGGCCGGAAGGCTCGCCCGATTCTGGCGGCGGGCCAAGGCGCGGCTCGCGCCGATTCTCGGGCGCGATCTGCTCCCCACACCCCCGGAGGGTTTCGCCGCTGCTGCTGCCCCCCGCCCGCCGGCTCCCCCTTCACCCCCCGCCGCGGCGACGCCCGCCACCCCGCGTGCCCGCGTCATCGCGCCGCGGCGGCCGGCGCCGCCGGCGCGCCAGGAATCATTGCCGCTCGCCGAATCCGGCTGGCAATTCCCCTCGCTCACCCTGCTCAAGCCAGCGCCGGCGCGCGCCGCCATCGGCCCCGGCGCCGATGCGCTCGAAGCCAATGCCCGGCTTTTGGAGAGCGTGCTCGCCGATTACGGCGTCCAGGGCGCGATCCGCGATATCCGCCCAGGGCCGGTGGTGACGCTTTATGAGCTGGAACCGGCGCCCGGCATCCGCAGCGCCCGCGTCATCGGCCTTGCCGACGATATCGCGCGCAGCCTCTCGGTGATCGCGGTGCGCATCGCGACCGTGCCGGGGCGCAACGTCATCGGCATCGAAGTGCCGAACGCCCTGCGCGAGACGGTCTATCTCAGCGAGCTTCTGGAAAGCGAGGCCTGGCACCGCCAGCCCGGGCGGCTCGCGCTCGCGCTCGGCAAGGATATCAGCGGCGCGCCGGTGATCGCCGATCTCGCGCGCATGCCGCATCTGCTGATCGCCGGCACCACCGGGTCGGGCAAATCGGTCGGCGTCAACGCGATGATCCTGAGCCTGCTCTATCGCCTCTCGCCCGATCAATGCCGGCTGATCATGATCGATCCCAAGATGCTGGAGCTTTCGGTCTATCAGGGCATTCCGCATCTGATGGCGCCGGTGGTGACCGAGCCGGCCAAGGCGGTGACGGCGCTGAAATGGACGGTGCGCGAGATGGAGCGCCGCTATCGCGCCATGAGCCAGCTCGGGGTGCGCAATATCGGCGGCTATAACGAGCGCGTCGCGGAAGCGCGGGCGCGGGGCGAGGTGGTGACCCGCCGGGTGCAGACCGGGTTCGACGCCGAGACCGGCCGCGCCGTCCATGAGGATCAGCCGCTGGCGCTGGAGCCGCTCCCCTTCATCGTCGTCGTCATCGACGAGATGGCGGATCTCATGATGGTCGCCGGCAAGGAGATCGAGGCAGCGGTGCAACGCCTCGCCCAGATGGCGCGCGCCGCCGGCATCCATGTCATCATGGCGACGCAGCGGCCCTCGGTCGATGTCATCACCGGCACCATCAAGGCCAATTTCCCGACCCGGATCAGCTTCCAGGTGATCAGCAAATTCGACAGCCGCACCATTCTCGGCGAGCAGGGCGCGGAGCAACTGCTCGGCCAGGGCGATATGCTCTACATGATGGGCGGCGGGCGCATCACCCGCACCCACGGTCCCTTCGTCACCGATCGCGAGGTCGAGGATGTCGTCGCCTTCCTCAGGAGCCAGGGTGAGCCGGCCTATCTCGAAGAAGTGACCGAGGCCGAGGACGGTGATTCCGGCATCGGCGGCGGCGGATTCGGGGGCGGTAGCGGCGGCGACGGCGAAACCAGCCTGTTCGACCAGGCGGTCGATCTCGTCGCGCGGGAGGGGAAGGCCTCGACCTCCTTCATCCAGCGCCATCTCCAGATCGGCTATAACCGCGCCGCCAAGCTGATCGAACAGATGGAGAAAGAGGGCATCGTCAGCGCGGCGAACCATGTCGGCAAGCGGGAGGTCCTGGCGCGCCGGCCGGACGAGTGAGCGCGCTACGCTTCCAGTTCCGAATCCCAGTAGAGGAAATCGACCCAGCTATGATGCACCTGCTCCCGCGCGAGCGGGGCGGCGGCATGGGCGAGTTCGCGCCGGCTCGGCCGATAGGGGCGGCGCAGCAGATGCATCCCGGCCTCGCGCGGGGTGCGGTTGGCCTTGCTGAGATTGCAGCGCGAGCAGGCGGTGACGACATTTTCCCACGTCGTCCGCCCGCCGCGCGAACGCGGCACGACATGGTCGAAGGTGAGTTCGCTGGAGGAGAATTCCTCGGCACAGTATTGGCAGCGCCAGCGATCGCGGCAATAGATGTTGAAGCGGGTGAAGGCCGGATAGCCGTCGAGACGGAGATAGCGCTTGAGGGCGACGACGCTCGGCACCCGCATCGCGCGGCTCGGCGAGCGGATGACATGCTCATATTCGGCGACCAGATTGACCCGTTGCAGAACCAGGGCGCTGACGGCGTCTTTCCAATGCCAGGAAGAAAGCGGGAACCGCGACAGCGGTCGGAAATCGGCGTTCAGGACCAGGGTTTGCAGATCGTTCATCACCGCCCCGGCTGGACTCCTCGGGACGGCCTTCGCCCCGAGGGCCTTCGTTTGAACAACAGCCGTGCCCTTCGCCGCGCGAGGGCGTTCGAAACCGGCGAGAGATCCCATCCGTCTCGGGGCAAATTCCGCTCCTGCTCGGGCGGTGCGCAATGTCTGGAGAAGCGTCGCCGCTCGGGCCGCCAGATATTGTGCACCGCGAAGGTTCTCCCCCGTTATCGCAGAGCCGGCGCGGCGCCGCAACCCCGCCGGCCCGCCTGTCATCGAACGATCATCCGATGATCACGACGCGCTTCGCCCCCTCGCCCACCGGCCCGCTCCATCTCGGCCACGCCTATGCCGCGCTCTTCGCCGAACGCCGCGCACGGGAAGCGGGCGGGCGGTTTCTGCTCCGCATCGAGGATATCGACGAGACCCGCTGCCGGCCGGAATTCACGGCGGCGATTTTCGCCGATCTCGCCTGGCTCGGCCTCGTCTTCGAGACGCCGGTGCGGGTGCAGTCGGCGCATTTCGGCGACTATCGGGGCGTGCTCGACCAACTCGCCGCGCGCGGGCTGCTCTATCCCTGTTTTTGCACCCGCGCCGATATCGCCCGCGCGAGCCGGGCCCGGACCCCGGACGGGGCGCCGCTCTATCCCGGCACCTGCCGCGCGCTTCCCGCCGAGCGCCGCGCGGCGCTGCTTGCCGCCGGCACCCCGCACGCCTTCCGCCTCGACATGGCGGCGGCGCTCGCCGCCTGTCCCGGCCCGCTCAGCCATCACGAAGCCGGCCGCGGCCAAATCCCCTGCCATCCCGAGCGCTTCGGCGATGTCGTGCTCGGGCGCAAGGATTGCCCGGCGAGCTATCATCTCGCGGTGACCCATGACGACGCCATCCAGGGTGTGACCTTGGTGACGCGCGGCGAGGATCTGCGCCCGGCAACCGATCTCCATCGTCTGTTGCAGGCGCTGATGGGCTGGAAGGCGCCGCAATACGCGCATCACCGCCTGATCACCGATGCCGGCGGCGCGCGGCTCGCCAAACGCACCGGCGCCGCCGGCTTGCGCACCCTCGGCCTCACCCCGGCCGAAATTCGCGCCCGCCTCGGCTTCTGAGCCGCGCGGCTACATCTGTCCCGGAAGCCAGGTGGAGATCGCCGGAAACACGATCAGAATGCAGAGCCGGGTGATATCGGTGATCACGAACGGGATGACACCGGCGAAAATCGTCGCGATGCCGACCTCGCCGATCACGCTTTTGATCACGAACACGTTCATCCCGACCGGCGGATGGATGAGGCCGAGTTCCACCGTCATGACGATGATGATACCGAACCAGATCGGATCGAAACCGAGCGCGGTGATCAGCGGAAACACGATCGGGATGGTGAGAATGACCATCGCCATCGCGTCCATCACGCAGCCGAGGCCGAGATACATCAGCATGATCAGCGCGAGAATGCCGTAGCGCCCGAGCCCGAGCCCGGCCAGCGCCGCCGTCAGATGCTGCGGGGTTTGCGTGACGGTGAGGAAATAGCCGAACAACAGCGCGCCGATGAGAATCGTGAAGATCGCGGCACTGGTGCGAAGCGCGCGCACCAGGCACGCCATCAGTTGCGACGCCGAGAGCCGGCGGCGGAAGGTCGCGATGACGAAGGCACCGCCGGCGCCCATGCTCGCCGCCTCGGTCGCGGTGAACATCCCGCCATAGAGCCCGCCGACGACGAACAGAAACAGCAGCCCGATCGCCCAGACACCGCGCAGCGCCGCCAGCCGTTCGCCCCAGGTCGCGCGCGGCGTGGTCGGTAAAAATCCGGGCCGGAATGCACCGATCAGGAAAATCGTCACCAGATACATCGCGATCGCGAGCAGCCCGGGCAGAACGCCGGCGATATAGAGCTTGCCGACATCCTGCTGGGTGATCAGGCTGTAGACCGCGAGCACGATCGAGGGCGGCAGAATGGCGCCGAGCGTGCCGCCGGCGGCGATGACCCCGGCGGCGAAGCTCTGCGGATAGTGAAAACGCCGCATTTCGGGATAGGCGACGGCGGAAAACGTCGCCGCCGTCGCGACCGAGGAGCCGGAAATCGCCGCGAACCCGGCGCAGGCGGCGATCGTCGCCATACCGAGACCGCCCCGGCGATGGCCGAGAAAACTGTGCGCCGCCTTGAATAATTCGGTGCTCATGCCGGATTCGGAGGCGATCGCCCCCATCAGTAGAAACATCGGGATGACGGCGAAACCGGCATCGGTCGCCGTCCGGATCGGCGATTGCGCGAGCAGCTTCATCGCCGGCTCGAAACCGGCGATGCACCCAAACCCGCCCACCCCGACCATGCCCATCGCGATCCCGACCGGCACGCGGAGCAGCATCAAGGCGAACAGAACCACGAACCCAAGGATCGCGATCAGAATCGGGTCCATCGTTATGTGCCTTGGAAAGAAAAAAACAAGTAAAAATCTTCTTTTTCTGAAGAAAAAGAAGCAAAAAGACTTTTGTTCCGGTCCATTTTGGCGGCGGTGCCGGAGGCACTGCCGCAACGGATAAAAGTTTTTTGGTTCTTTTTTACAAAAAAGAACATCATGCCTGGTCCCGCCACGCCGGGCGGAACAGGCGCAGCAGCGCGAGCAGGAAGCCGCTCGCGAAGCCGAGCCAGGCCAGGGCCTGAAACGGCCAGAGCGGCAGGTTGAGGTCATAGCTCGCCTCGCCACTCGCCTTGGTATCGAGGGTTTTCATCGCCATGGTCACCGCGAGCGCCGCCATCGCCAGCGCCAGAACCGCGTCATCGAATCGCGCCAGCGCCCGTCGCGCCGGCGCCGGCGCGGCGTTCCAGAGGAGATCGACGGTGATGTGCTCGCCGCGATAGCCGGTGACGGCGATCCCCCAGAAGATCAGGATGCCGAGCAGATTGCGCCCGAGATCGTAGCTGTCGGGGATCGACCAGTCGAAGACGTAGCGCAGCACCACCGAAACGAAGGTGAGCGCGGTGACCAGGGCGAGCAGCCCGCCGGCCGCCCGCTCGATCGCGCCGATCAGGCGGAATTCTCCCACCGCGGCCTCAATATTGCGCGTGATGATCGGCGAGGCTGGCGGCGAAGGTCTTGGCGATGGCGTCCGGATCGCCGCCGGCGCGCTTGACCGCGGCTGCCCAGTCCTGATGCAGCGGCGCCGCTGCATCGCGCCACGTCTGGAGCTGCGCGGGGCTGAGCGAAAGGATGGTCTGCCCCGGCTCGGCGGCGACCTTGGCGCGGCCGGCGGCCTCGAAATCCGCCCAGGGGCTCGCGAACCGCACCGCCCATGCGGCGTTGCAATGGGCGTCGATCACCGCCTTCTGGTCCGCCGCCAGCCCGTCATAACGCGCCTTGTTGAGCACCCAGACGAAGGTGGTGACGTAGAAATTCGCATCGATATGGTATTTCACCACCTTGTCGATGCCAAACAGCACCAGCGAGCCCCAGGGGAAGAAAATCCCGTCGGCGACGCGGCGTTCGAGCAGATCACGCGCCGCCGGCGCCGAGGCCTGGACGTTGGTGCCACCGAGCAGGGTGACGAAATTGCCGATCGTCGCATCCGCCGGCCGCAGCTTGAGACCACGCAGATCGGCCGGCATGATGACCTGCCGCCGGGTGTGCAGGGTTCCCGGATCATGCATGAAGGCGAAGCAATAATGCACGTCCTTCATCTCGCGCGCCGCATAGGCGCGATACCAGTCATCGAGGGCGGCGGTGCCGGTTTTCGCGTCGTGATACTGAAACGGCAGGTCACTCAGCGCGATGATCGGAAACCGCCCGGGCTGATAGCCGGGGTTGACGAAACTCGCATCCGCGATGCCATCGCGTGCCAGATCGTAATGGTCGAACGCCTTGCCGAGCTGTTCGGCGGGAAAGATCACCGAGGTCAGCGAGCCCTGCGAATCGGCCTTGAGCGACGCCGCCCATTCCTCCACCGATTTTTGCAGCGGGTGCGCCGGCGGCAGCCAGTGCGCGAGCTTCAGCTCGACCTTCTGATCCTCGGCCCGGGCGAGACCAGGGATGGCAAGCGCCCCCAGCATCATCGCCGCGGCCAGGCCAAAGGCGCGGCGAAAAAGCGGCACGTTCCTCGTTTTATTCATTTTTCTTCCCCCCGGCGGCACCGGGCGGCGCCGCGCGATGGTTATTATTCATAAATACCGGCGCCGTTCAATCGGGCGCCGAAAGCCGCGCAGCGCGAGCCCCTCCCCGCCTAGCGCGGCGCCGCAGTCGGGTCGATCCAGCCGACATGCCCGTCCTCGCGGCGGTAGACGACATTGAGTTCGCCGCTCGCGCTGTTGCGGAACATCAGGACCGGCTGATCCTCGAGATCCATGCGCATCACCGCCTCACCGACCGAGAGCAGATTGATTTCCGCCGGCGTCTCGGCAATCACCGTCGCATAGGCGCCGCTCACGGCGTCGCCGGCGGCGCCATTACCCTCGCCCTCCTCTTCCTCGCGCAGCACATAGCGCCGCGCCGCTTCCGGGCGGGCGCGGTTGGCGAGATCGCGGGCATGTTCGTTGACCCGCCGGCGATAGCGGCGGAGCCGTTTGGCGATATGCTCGGCGGCATCGTCGAACGCCGCATGCGCGTCCGCCGCCTCGCCCTCGGCCCGCAACAGCAGGCCGCGCCCGGCGTGAACATTGATATCGCAGGTGAAGAAACTCCGCGCCCGGCCGAAGGTCACCTGCGCTTCGAGCGCGCGGTCGAAATACTTCCCGGCGATGGTGCCGAGTTGCTCCGAGACCCGCAGACGCAGCGCATCCGACAACTCGACCTGTTTGCCCGAAACCGTGATCTGCATCGACTTCACCCTTTCACCAGGTTATTGCCCCAGGATAAGATCAGAGTTCGCCAAAGAAATCCGAAAATTTACCTATATCTACACCATCTCGACCTATACCATCTCGGCCTTCTCGCGCCGGCGCTGCACGGATCCCGGGATGCGCAGCGCCTCGCGGTATTTGGCCACGGTTCGGCGGGCGATGTCCACGCCTTCGCGCCGCAGCGCCGCCACCAGCGCGTCATCGGAGAGAATGGCACCCGGCGCCTCGGCATCGACCAGCGCCCGGATGCGGTGGCGGATCGCCTCGGCGCTGTGGCTTTCGCCCGTGGTGCCGGCGATCGCCGTCGTGAAAAAATATTTCAGTTCGAACATCCCGCGCGGCGTCGCCATGTATTTATTGGCGGTGACGCGGCTCACCGTGCTTTCGTGCAGTTCCACCGCGGTCGCGATATCGCGCAGGATCAGCGGCCGGAGATGGGCGATGCCGTGGCGGAAGAAGCCATCCTGCTGGCGCACGATCTCGGCCGCGACCTTGAGGATGGTCTGGGCGCGCTGGTGCAGGGATTTGACCAGCCAGTTCGCGGTTTGCAGCTTCTCGGCGAGAAAACCGCGCGCCTCCTCGCCGCGTTTGGTGCGGGCGATGATCCGCGCGTGCAACCCCTGATTGACGAGGACGCGCGGCATGGTGTCGGGGTTGAGTTCGATCAGCCACTCCCCATCCGGCGCCGGGCGCATCAGGATATCGGGCAGGATGGGGGTTGCCGGCGCGTCATCGAACCCGGCGCCGGGCTTGGGGTCGAGGGCGCGGATCTCGGCGATCATGTCGGCGAGATCCTCCGAATCCACCCCGCAAATCTCCATCAGCCGCCGCGTCTCGCGCCGCGCGAGCAGGTCCAGATGCTCGAGGAGCGCCGCCATCGCCGGGTCGAGCCGGTTGCGTTCGGCCAATTGCACGGCGAGGCATTCGGCGAGGGAGACGCAAAAAAGCCCGGTCGGGTCGAAGCGCTGCATACGCGCGCGGACATGCTCGACCCGCGCGAGCGCAACCCCGAGCGCCGCGGCGACCGCTTCCGGCGGCGCCGAGAGCCGCCCGGCGGGGTCGAGAAGGGCGATCAGATGCGCCCCGATCAGCCGTTCCGCCGGATCGTGGAAGGAGAGCCGCAATTGCTCGCCGAGATGCTCGCGCAAGCTCTGCGGCCCGGCGGCGAGGCTGTCGATGCCGCGCTCGTCCTCGGAAAAATCGAGCGCGCCGCCGCGCCCGCCGGCCCCGGTCTTATCATAGCCACCGCCATAACCATCGCCATAACCATCGGCCGGCCCGCCGCGATCGAACCACTCCGCCGCCTCGGCATCGAGCGGCGCCGCCGCCTCGCTCGGCAGCGAACCGCTGGCGTTGATCGCCTCGGCGAGACGCGCGACATCGGCAGTGTCATCCCCGCCGGCCGCCACCACCTGATCCGGCGCCGGACGCTCGCCGATCCGCGCCTCGCCGCCGTCATCGCGCTCGAGCAGCGGGTTGTGCTCCAATTCCTCGGCGACGAAAGCACTCACTTCGAGATTGGAAAATTGCAAAAGCTTGATCGCCTGCCGCAATTGCGGCGTCATCACCAGCGATTGCGATTGCCGCAGATCGAGACGCGGGCCGATCCCCATGCGCCCGGATCCTAGAGACTAAACCTTTCGCCGAGGTATACGCGCCGCACATCCTCATGCGCCACCACCTCATGCGGCTGGCCTTCCATCAACACCTGTCCGTCATGCATGATATAGGCGCGGTCGATCACCTCCAGCGTCTCGCGGACGTTATGGTCGGTGATCAAGACGCCGATGCCGCGATCCTTGAGATGCGAGACGAGATCACGGATTTCCCCGACCGCGATGGGATCGATGCCGGCCAGCGGCTCATCGAGCAGAATATAGCTCGGCTGGGTCGCGAGCGCGCGGGCGATCTCGAGCCGCCGCCGCTCGCCGCCCGAGAGCGCAAGCGAGGGCGTGCGGCGGAGATGGCCGATCCCGAATTCGGCGAGCAATTCGTCGAGCATCTGATCGCGCCGGTCCTTCCGCGACTCGACCACCTCGAGCGCCGACATGATGTTCTGCTCGACATTGAGGCCGCGGAAAATGCTCGCCTCCTGCGGCAGATAGCCGATACCGAGGCGCGCCCGGCGATACATCGGCAAGCCGGTGATCTCGTTGCCGTCGAGCCGGATGGCGCCGGTATCGGGCTGCACCAGGCCGACGATCATGTAGAACGTCGTCGTCTTGCCCGCCCCGTTCGGCCCGAGCAGGCCGACCGCCTCGCCGCGCCGGACCGAGATCGAGACGTTCCGCACCACCGGGCGCTTCTTGTAGGTCTTGCCGAGACCGCTCGCGGTGAGGCCGATCTGGCCTTGGACGACGCGAAGCTCGGTCATGGCGCCGGCGCCGCTGCTGGCGCCGTTGCCGGCGGCACGGCCGGTTGGGCGGTGGCCGCCTTGTCGCCCACCTTCTCACCCGTCTTCTCGCCCGCCTTGGCGTCCTTCTTGGCCGCAGCTTTCTTGTCGCCATCGGTCTTGGCGGTGCCGTTCTCGTTCTGGGTCGGCATGATCAGCCCGTGGACGCGCTGATCGGTGCTGGAAAGCATGGTGGACACCCCGGTTTTCATATCGACATCGGCCGCCACGCCATTGACCTGATTATCCCCCCGCGTCACCCGCACATTGCCGATGACGCGAGCCTTGCCGGTATCGGGCACATAGACGCCGCGATCACCATAGACGATTTCGGTCGCGGTGCGGAGATCGACATTGCCATAGGCCTCGACGCGCTTGAGCTTGCCCGAGGCGGCTTGCAGCTCATCCGGCTTCTGGCCGGGTTTGTCCGCCGGTGGTGGCGGTTTCGGCGCCGCCGGCGTGCCGCTCGCCGGCTGATCAGGGGGCTCGGAATAGGAGACCAGCGTGTCGGCGGCGATCCGCCGGCCGTCGCTGGTGACGACGACGGCGTTGCCGCGAGCGATCGAGATGCGCGTTTGCGAGTAATATTCCATGCTGTCGCGCGCCGTCACCACATCCTGCGGCGTGGTCAGGCGGAGGGCGTGGCCGGTCAGGATCAGCACCGCCTGGTCCATGTCATAGACGCCCTTGTCACCCCAGGCCTGATCGGTCGCGGTGAAGATATGCACATGCCCGACCGCGTCCAGACGATAAATCTCGTTACCACCGCTGTCGTCCGCCGTCCCTGGGGCCGGCGGGCTGGTCGCGGGCGGATTACCAGCGGGCGGCTTGGCCTCGCCTGTCTTCACGGCCACCGGCTTCGCGGCCACCGGTTTCGCGCCCGCCGGCTTCGCGCCCGCCGCCGCACCAGCGCCGCTCTGCCCGCCGCCGGGGGTTGCGCTGGCCTTCTTGCGGTAATGCGCGATCAGGACATCGGCGGTGACGGTGACGTTGTCCCGAATAGCGACCGCATCGCCCCGCGCCACCACCTCCTGGTCGTTCTGGCGCCAATCCATGCCGTCGCGCGCCGTCACCGTGATCGGCCCGCCATGCGACATGTCGATCGGCTGCGCGTGCAGAGAACCCGCCCGCACGACCAGGGCGGCGAGGCCGAAGGCCGCCCCGATGAATAGGCGCATCGGCACCCGGCGGCTAAGGCTGGTCATGGCTCTCGGCGTGGTCGTTGTTGAGGACGAGCCGGGCCGGGCCGACGAACTGGATCACCGCCCCCTTGTCGACCAGGGCGAAGCCCATGGCATCGAGCGTGCCGAACGGCCCCTCGGCATTGGTGATATCGTTGCTTGCCCCGGCGCCGGCGCGGAGATCGAGGACGGCGGTGGCGGAATGGAGGGTGGTGCCATCGTCGCGATAGAGGGTGACATCGCCTTCGAGATCGAGCTGGCTCAGATGCTGCATATAGACCCCGCGCTCGGCTTTCAGCATCAGCCAGTTGCCGCTCTCCATCAGGACATCGCCCTTGGGATCGGCGAGGTTGACGCGCTCGGGCGTCACCTGCGTCGCGGTGCTCGCGGTCAGGGTGTAGGGGCGGTTTTTCTCGTCGACCCCGTGATAGCGGGCGTTGATCATCTGGCCGCTGGCGGTGATGCTGGCGCTCCAGCCGCGCATCGCCGCGCGCCCGGCCGCGGTCTGGCGCGCGATCTCCGGCCACAGCGCGATCGAGGCGAGCAACGCCAGAGCGAAGGCCGGCAGCAGCCGCTTCGACCAGGAGATCAGAAGTCGCCGCCGGGCGATGTGCGCTGGCGTCGGCGCGCGCTGGCTGCGGGCGGCGGCGATGGCGAGCCGGCTCTCCTCGGCGGCGACGCGAAGGCGGGGATTGCCCGTGCTCATGCCGCCCCGCTCACGCCACCCCGGCGCGCAACAGATCATGGATGTGGAGAATGCCGATCGGCACCCCCTCGCCCACCCCCTCGGCCGCCCCGTCAGCCATCGGCGCGACGACGAAGAGGGCGGTGATCGGGCGTTCCGAATCGGTCATCTGATGGAGCGCCTCGGCGGCGAGCGCGTCGGGGGCGATGCTGCGCGGCGCTGCGGTCATGATCTCGCCGGCCGGCCGCGCCAGCAGCGCCGGCCCCATCGCGCGGCGCAGATCACCATCGGTGATGACCCCGATCAGCCTGCCCGCGTCATCGACCACGCCGAGACAGCCGAAACGCTTCTCGGTCATCACCAGGAGCGCCGCGTCCATCCGCGTCTCCGGCGTGACCAGCGGCAGCGCCGCCCCGTCATGCATCAGCTCGCGCACCCGCTTGAGCCGCGCCCCGAGCTTGCCGCCGGGATGGAACTGGCGGAAATCGGCGGCGGTGAAGCCGCGCCGGGTGAGGAGGGCGACCGCCAGCGCATCGCCGAGGGCGAGCTGCATGGTGGTGCTGGTGGTCGGCGCGAGGCCCATCGGGCAGGCTTCCGGGACTTTCGGCAAAACCAGCACGATATCCGCCTGCTGCGCCAGCGCCGAGCCGGGTTCGCGGGTGATGGCGATCAGCGGCAGACCGAAGCGGCGGCTATGGCCGACGAGATCGGCGAGTTCGGGCGTCTCGCCGGAATTGGAGAGCGCGAGCACCGCGTCCCCGGGCAAAATCATGCCGAGATCGCCATGCGAGGCCTCGGCGGGGTGAACGAAGAGCGAAGGCGTGCCGGTGGAGGCCAGGGTTGCGGCGATCTTGCGCCCGATATGGCCGGATTTCCCCATCCCGGAGACGACGACGCGGCCGGAAACCGCGGCAAGCGTCTCCACGGCGCGACGAAAGCCGCCATCCAGCGCCGCCGCCAGCGCCTCGATCCCGTCCACCTCGCTCGCCAGCACGGCGCGCGCGGTGGTCAGGGCATCCTCGGTCTCGGTCAGTGTGACGGACATGCTCGCTCTTTTCGCGGTCTCGGCTCGGCGCGGCGATCCTGCGCGCTTGCGGCGGACATAAGCATGAAACCGCCCTTAGACAAATTTCATGCCAGAATTATGGCGCTCACGAACAAATTTTCAGCCCCGCCGCGGCTCAATGGGCAAAAATATCCGGCGTCTCATAGCCAAGGAGATCGAGCCGGGCGCGGGCCGGTAGAAACGCGAAACAGGCCTCGGCGAGCGATTCGCGCCCCTCGCGCGCCAGCAGGGCGGCGAGCCGCGCCCAGAGCGCGTGCAGATGGAGGACATCGGCGGCGGCATAGGCGAGTTGCTGCGGCGAAAGCTCGTCAGCCCCCCAATCGGAGGTCTGCTGCTCCTTGGAAATCTCGACCCCGAGCAATTCGCGGCAGAGATCGCGCAGACCATGGCGGTCGGTGAAGGTGCGGGTGAGCTTCGCCGCGATTTTCGTGCATTTCACCGGCGCCACCGTGACGCCGAGCGCCTGATACAGCGTCGCGACATCGAAGCGCGCGAAATGCATGAGCTTGACCCGCGCCGGATCGGCGAGCAGCGCCTTGAGACGCGGGCAATCGGCGCCGCGGCCGCCGCGGCTCGGCGGCACGATCTGCACCAGATGGGCATGACCGTCGCCGGCGGAGAGCTGCACGAGGCAGAGCCGGTCGCGGCGCGGATCGAGCCCCATGGTCTCGGTATCGACGGCGACCACCGGGCCGAGATCGAGGCCCTCGGGCAGGTCATGGCGATGGAAATGCACGTTGCCGTTGGCCATGAACCCGATACCCCGCTCAGAAAATTGCGCCGCTGGCGCCTGGTGCCCAGGAGAAGACTCGAACTTCCACGACCTTGCGGCCACAGGTACCTGAAACCTGCGCGTCTACCAATTCCGCCACCTGGGCATTGTTCCGGTGGGGCGGCGATGTAGCCCCGTGGGCGGGTTTGCGTCAACCGGGGGCGCGCGAAAACGCGGCGACGGGCGAGCCCCTGACCTGACATGCGGCGGGCGCAGGGATCGGCGGCAGGATATTCATCAAAAATTAATCTATTTTTCTGAGACTCGACTATCCGGAAGTCGTCATGGTCACAAAACTCCGTCTCCTCTCACTGTTCGCGCTCGCCAATGCCATGGGATCCCTCACCATGATCCTGCCGGCATCCCCGGCCGATCGCGACCAGGCCAGCCATGTCGCGGACGATCAAACCCACGCCGAGGCGCGGCAGGGCGCGCCTTCCCGCGCCGGGGCGGGCGGCGAGGGCGATCTCTCCCTCCTCGTCGCGCATGACGTTTTCTATGAGAATTGTGCCGGGGGCGGAGAGTGCGGCAATGATCGCGGTGATCGCGGCAATAAATTCCGCCCGGATCTGATCGGTGGCGGCCCGCCCCCCAATCCCCTCCCCTTCGGCAATGCCGATGATGGGCGCAACCGCGGCAACGGGGGAAACGACCATGACGGCGCCGGTGCCGGCTCCTGGTCGCCCGGCGCCATGCCCTCCGGGCTTTTTCCGTTCATGCCCTCCAATCCCTTCGCCGGCGCGCCCGGCGGCGAATCGCATGATGGACAATCGGGGGGCGGACGTTCCTCGGGCGGCGGCCCAGCGAATTACCCCGGCCTTGGAGACAATGCCGGCACGCCCCCCAATCCCCCCGGCGGCTCCCTCGATGGCGGCGGCGCCTGGCAGCCGATCCCGATCCCGAGCGGCGTCAGCGTATCGGGGGCCAGCCCGGCCGTCGGCGCCGCTGACGCGGTTCCCGAACCCGCGTCGCTCCTCCTGCTGGCCACCGCCTCCTTGATGTTCATCCTGTTTCGCCGCCGCCGGCGGCGCGTTCCGGACTGATCACGCCCGACCGATCAAAGCGAGCGGCGGGTATTTCATTCGCGTTGCTAAATCCATTTTTTAACGATATTTTAGTGCAAATTTCACTCTCGCCCATGCGGAGTCGGTCTTGAAGATCACGTCTCTCTCGTTCCCCGTCGCCATCCTCGCCGGGCTTTCTCTCCTCGCCGCCGCGCCCTCCCCGGCCCGCGCCGGCGGGCTCACCGCCGCCGAACTCTCGCTCGCCGATGCCGTGCTCAACCAGTTCAACGTCGTCACCTTCGGCAATGATAACGCCGCCAACGAAACCGAGGGGCGGGTCGCGGTCGGCGGCAATTTCACCGGCTCGGGCCATAATATTTGCTTCAATGGCTGCACCGGAGACACCACCAACGCCGCCCTCGGCGCGACCTATGGCGCGCTCGATGTCTGGGGCAACGTCTCCGGCGGCGCGACCCTGATCGCTGGCGACGCCGACATCCAGGGCAGCAATGCTTCGGGCAGCAATCTCTCGCTCCAGCACGCCGGCGGGGTCAATATCGTCGGGCAGAACGCCGGCCAGATCAGCAACCCGACTTTCATCAACACCGCCGCCGCCACCGCCGGGGTAACCCAAAACGCCAGCGCCGGCACGATCAAAACCGGGCTCGCCGCAAGCACGGTGTTCCCCTTCGCCGCAACCATGCCGTTCCAGGCCGCACTCACCGATCTCAGCACCTCGCTCGCGACCCTCGCGACCACGAGCGGGGCAGTGGCCGTCGGCCCCTATGTCCAGAACGGCCCGACCGCGTTCACCGCAACCCAGGCGAGCGGCAATTTCGGCGGCGGCGAGACTTATGGGTTCATCACGACGACGATGAACGATCTCGCCACCTATCAGAATTTCGCCGGCGTCAATACCAACGGGCTCGACGCCGTCATCGTCGTGGTCACCGGGAATTCGGCCACGCCGCTGCCCAATCTCAACACCTTCACCGGCGACGCCAGCGTGATCTGGGATTTCGTCGACACAACGACGCTGAATTTCGCCGGCGGCTGGGCCGGGCAGATCCTCGCCCCGGGCGCGACGATCAGCAACCCCTCCGGCGATCTCACCGGCGCGGTGATCGGCGAATCCCTCGATCAGGGCGGGGAGGTCCACAACCTCGCTTTGCCGCTCGGCGATCTCAGCGGTATCCCGACCACGACGGCAGACGTCCCGGAACCGTCCGCCCTCGCCTTGCTCGCCACCGGCGCGCTCGCCCTCACGCGCCTCCGCCGCCAGCGGGAAGAAAAGAGAGGGTAAAGCGGTTCTTTTTTGAAAAAAAGAACCAAAAAACTTTTATCCGTTGCGGCAGTGCCTGCGGCCCTGCCGCCCCGAGAAACCGGGACGAGAAACCGGGACAAGAAACCGGGACAGGAAACCGGGATAAAAGTCCTTTTTGCTGCTTTTTCGGAAGTCAAAAGAAGAGTCTTAGCTCATCTCGCCGCCGACCAGCCGCTCACGCGCCTCGGTCGCGAGTTGGTCGGCGCGTTCGTTCAGCGCATGCCCGGCATGGCCGCGCACCCAATGCCAGGTGATCTCGTGGCGGGCGGCAACCTCCAGCACCCGGCGCCAGAGATCCATATTGGCCACCGGATCGCCGGCAGCGTTGCGCCAGTTGCGCCGCACCCAGCCATCCTTCCAGCGGGTGATGCCGTTTTTCAGGTATTCGCTGTCGGTATAAAGGGCAACCCGGCACGGGCGTGACAACGCCTCCAACGCCGCCGCCGCCGCGGTCAGTTCCATGCGGTTATTGGTGGTCGCGATCTCGGCGCCGGAGAGCACGCGCTCATGCCCGCCGAGGCGCAAAATCGCCGCCCATCCGCCCGGCCCGGGATTGGGCTTGCAGCCACCATCGGTCCAGATTTCGACCGTCTTTGCCTCAGAGTCCATAGGCGCTGGCGTCCTTGGCTGCGAGGTTGAAGCGAAGGCGGCGAACATAATCGAGCGGATCCTTGCGCGTCACCAGCGCGCCGGCCGGGGTGTTGATCCAGTCATAAAGCCGGGTCAGCGCAAAGCGGAGCGCCGCCCCCTGACACAATACGGGAAGTGACTCGGTCTCGGCGGCGCCGAGCGGCCGCACCGCGCCGTACGCCGCGAGCAGCGCCCGCGCCTTGGTGACGTTGAAGCTGTAATCGGCCTCGAAACACCAGGCATTGAGACAGACCGCGAGATCATAGGCGAGGAGGTCGGTCGCCGCGAAATAGAAATCGATCAGGCCGGAGATGTGGCGATCCAGAAAAAACACGTTATCGGGAAAGAGATCGGCATGGATATGCCCGACCGGCAGCCCCTGCGGCCAGGCGCCGAGAATGGCGGCGAGCGCCGCCGCCAGCTCGGCGCGCAAGCCGGGGCGGACATCATCGGCGTGATCGGCGGCACGCGCGAAAAGCCCGGCCCAGCTTGCCGGACCCAGCGCGTTGTCGCGGCGCGGCGCATACCCTTCGCCGGCGCGATGAAGCCGCGCCAGCGCCGTCCCGAGCGGGCCGCAATGGGCGACATCGACCCGGCGCGGCCAGACGCCGGGGAGAAACGTGGTGATCGCCGCCGGCCGCCCGCAGAGTTCGCGCAACGCCACGCCGTCCCGCCCATGCACCGGCAGCGGACACGGAATGCCAGCGCCGGCGAGATGCGCCATAAGGCCGAGAAACCACGGCAGATCGGCCCGCTCGACGCGTTTTTCATAAAGCGTGAGAATGAAATCCCCGGCCTCGGTGCGGAGCGCGTAATTGCTGTTCTCCACCCCCTCGGCGATGCCACGGAAGGCGACCAGCCCGCCGATCGCGTATTCGCCGAGAAACGCCGCCAGCGCCTCGTCGGAAACCTCGGTATAGACCGCCATTTAGTAGAAAAACCCCTCGCCCTCGTTCACGCCGCACTCTGCCGGCATTGGGGAAACCAAGGCAAGGCCGCGCGTTCGTGATAGCCGATTTCGATTTGCCGATTGCTCTTTGGCGTTCACTCGGCCATGCTGTGCCGTCCGCAGCATCCGCGCGGGAGAGAGTGGGGCCACCCTTCGCTGAAAGGTTGGTCTCGCCGCCGAAGGCGCAACCGGCCCCCGGAAACGCTCAGGCAAAAGGGCCGCGCGGAAATTCGGACCTCTGGAAAGCCGGCGGGGTCTTCCCGCCGCACCGACGGGGTAAGGCCGCGCGATCTCGGGCGGCCCAATCTCTCAGGTTCCGCGACAGAGGGGGGTCGAAAGGCCGGCAGCGCGCCGGCGCGACCGCGAGCGGAGCCCGAGATGACCGAATCGATCGCCGATTTGCGCGTAACCCCGCTCGATGCCCTGCATCGTGCCCTCGGCGCGCGCATGGTCGGGTTCGCCGGCTATGCCATGCCGGTCTCCTACCCGGCCGGCATCCTCGCCGAACACCGCGCCTGCCGCGAGGGCGCCGCGCTGTTCGATGTCTCGCATATGGGCCAGGCGGAATTGCGCGGCCCGGATGCGGCGCCGGCCCTCACGCGGCTGGTGCCGGGCGACATCCTCGGTCTGCGGCCGGGGCGGCAGCGCTATACGCTGCTCACCAATGCTTCGGGCGGCATTCGCGATGATCTGATGGTCGCGCGGCTCGCCGAGGACCGGCTGTTCCTGATCGTCAATGCGGCGTGCAAGGCGGCGGATTTCGCGCATATCAGCGCCAATTTGCCCCCCGCTGTCACCCTCGCCGAACAGCCCGGGCGGGCGCTGCTCGCCTTCCAGGGGCCGAAGGCGCTGGCGCTTCTCACCCCGCTCGCGCCGGCGCTCGCCAGCTTGCCCTTCATGGCGGTCGGCGAATGCGCGATCGCCGGCATCCCGTGTCTCGTCTCGCGCTCCGGCTATACCGGGGAGGACGGGGTCGAGATCTCGCTGCCGGCGGCTTCGGCGGAAGATCTGGCGCGGACCCTGCTCGCGCTGCCCGGGGTTCTGCCGGCCGGGCTCGGCGCGCGCGACGTGCTGCGGCTCGAAGCCGGGCTCTGCCTTTACGGCCAGGACATCGATGAGACGACGACGCCGGTCGCCGCCGGCCTCGCCTGGACGATCGGCAAGCGGCGGCGCGAAAATTGGGATTTCCCGGGTGGTGCGGCGATTCGCGACGAGCTGGCTGCCGGCCCGGCGCAGCGCCGCGTCGGCCTCCGCCTCGAAGGCCGGGCGCCGGCGCGCGCCGGGGCCGTGATCCTCGCCGAGGGGCGCGAGGTCGGGCGCGTCACCTCCGGCGGTTTCAGCCCGACGCTCGCCGCCCCGATCGCCATGGGTTATGTCGCGGCCGCGTTCGCCCAACCCGGCACGGCGCTCGCCATCGTGGTGCGCGAGCGCGCCCTGCCGGCCCGCGTCACCCCCCTTCCCTTCATCCCCCATCACTACGCCAGTTGAGGAAACCATGGCCGAAACCCGCTATACCAAGGACCATGAATGGGTGCGTCGCGACGGCGATGCGCTCACCATCGGCATCACCGACCACGCGCAAACCGCGCTCGGCGATCTGGTCTTCATCGAATTGCCCGAGCCTGGCCGCGCGGTCGAAGCGGGTGAAGCCTGCGCCGTCGTCGAGAGCGTCAAAGCCGCCTCCGACGTCTATGCCCCGCTCGCCGGCACCATCGCTGCGGTGAACGGCGCCATCGTCGAGGATCCGGCCCTGGTCAACCGCGCCCCCGAGGGGGAGGGCTGGTTCTTCCGCCTCACCCAAGCCAACCCCGACGATTTCGCGGCCCTGCTCGACGAGGCCGCCTATCGCGCCCTGGTCGCGAGCCTGTGACGACGGAGGATCCGATGCCCGACCCCGCTTCCGATCCCGGCTTTGCTGGCCGCCACATCGCGACGACGACGACCGATCAGGCGGCGATGCTGGCCGAAATCGGCGTCGCGACCCTCGATGATCTGATCGCCGCGACCATTCCCGGCGATATTCGCGCAGAGAGCGGCCAAGGTCTCCCGGCGCCGCTCGGCGAGGCCGCGGTGCTCGCCGAACTCGCCGCCCTCGCATCCCGCAACGGCGGGCGCAAGCCGCTGATCGGCCAAGGCTATCACGGAACCCACCTGCCCCCGGTGATCCAGCGCAACGTGCTCGAGAACCCGGCCTGGTACACCGCCTATACCCCCTATCAGCCGGAGATTTCGCAAGGCCGGCTCACCGCGTTGCTCGCCTTTCAGACGATGATCGGCGATCTCGCCGGGCTCGAGATCGCCAATGCCTCGCTGCTCGATGAGGCGACGGCGGCGGCGGAAGCGGTTGCCATGGCCCATGCGGTGGCACCGGCCAAGGGCGCGACCACCATCGCCATCGCCGCCGATCTCCATCCCCAGACCCGCGCCGTTCTCGCGACACGCGCCGCGCCGCATGGCTGGACGCTGGTCGAATTCGCGCCCGGCGACCGCGAGGCGATCGCCAGCGCGCGGCCCTTCGCGGTTTTGCTGCAATATCCCGGCACCACCGGGGCGCTCCGCGACCTCGCCCCCGAGATCGTCGCCGCCCACGCCGCCGGCGCGCTCGCCATCGTCGCCGCCGATCCGCTGGCGCTGGTGCTGCTCACCCCGCCCGGCGAGATGGGGGCGGATGTCGTCGTCGGCTCGGCGCAGCGTTTCGGCGTCCCGATGGGGTTCGGCGGTCCCCATGCCGGATTTTTCGCGACCCGCGCCGAATTCCGCCGCCACATGCCGGGCCGCCTGGTCGGGGTCTCGATCGACGCCGCGGGGCGTCCCGCGCTCCGCCTCGCGCTCCAAACCCGCGAGCAGCACATCCGGCGCGAGAAAGCGACCTCCAATATCTGCACGGCGCAGGTTCTGCTCGCCAATATCGCCGCCTTCTACGCGATCTGGCACGGGCCGGAGGGGTTGCGCCGGATCGCGGCAAGCGTCCACGCTATGGCGCGCCGCCTCGCCGACGCCCTGACCGGGGCCGGCTTTCCCCCCCGCCATCAGGCTTTTTTCGATACCATCGTGATCCAGGGTGATGCCCGGGCTTTGCTCGCGCGCGGGCGGGAGGCCGGGTTCGATCTCCGCCCGCTCCCCGATGGCGTTGCGATCGCCCTCGACGAGACGGTGACGGAGGCCGAACTCGCCCGCCTCGCCGGCGCGTTCGAAGCGAGGCTCGCCCCCGCGGCCGCGCCCGCAGCCCCATTCCCGCCCCGCTCGCCGATCCTCACCCATCCGGTGTTCCACCGCCACCGGAGCGAGCACGCGATGCTGCGCTATCTCCGCCGCCTCGCCGATCAGGACATCGCGCTCGATCGCGGCATGATCCCGCTCGGCTCCTGCACCATGAAACTCAACCCCACCGCCGCGATGATGGCGCTCTCCTGGCCCGGTTTCGCCGCGATCCACCCCTTCCAGCCCGAGGATCAGAGCGTCGGCTATCTCATCCTGATCCGCCGCCTCGCCACCTGGCTCGCGCGGCTGACCGGCATGGAAGCGGTCTCGCTACAGCCCAATTCCGGCGCCCAGGGTGAATTCGCCGGCCTGCTCGCGATCCGCGCCTATCACGCGGCGCGCGGCGAGGGCGGGCGCGATATCTGCCTGATCCCGGCCAGCGCCCACGGCACCAATCCGGCGAGCGCGACGATGGCCGGCTATCGCGTCGTCGTCGTCGGCTGCGATGCGCGCGGCAATATCGATCCCGCCGATCTCGACGCCAAGATCGCGGCACATGGCCGCAATCTCGCCGCGCTGATGGTCACCTACCCCAGCACCCACGGCGTGTTCGAAGCCGGCATCCGCGAGATCTGCGCCCGTGTCCATGCGGCCGGGGGGCAGGTCTACATGGACGGCGCCAATCTCAACGCCCAACTCGGCCTGACCAGCCCCGGCGCGATCGGCGCCGATGTCTGCCATCTCAATCTCCACAAAACCTTCACCATCCCGCATGGCGGCGGCGGGCCGGGGGTGGGGCCGATCGCGGTCGCCGCCCACCTCGCGCCCCATCTCCCGAACCACCCGCAGACGATCGATGCCGGCCCGGCCAGCGGCTACGGCCCGGTCGCCGCCGCCCCGTTCGGCAGCGCCCTCATCCTCACCATCGCCTACGCCTATATCCGCATGATGGGCGCCGCCGGCCTCAAGCGGGCGAGCGAGAGCGCGATCCTCAATGCCAATTACATCGCAGCACGCCTCGGCCCCCATTACCCGATCCTCTATAGCGGGGATGCGGGCAGGGTCGCGCATGAATGCATCCTCGATTGCCGCGCCTTTCAGGCCGAGGCCGGCATAACGGTCGAGGATATCGCCAAACGTCTCCAGGATTTCGGCTTTCACGCCCCGACCATGTCCTGGCCGGTCGCCGGCACGCTGATGGTCGAGCCGACGGAGAGCGAACCGAAGGAAGAGATCGACCGCTTCTGCGCCGCGATGATCGCGATACGCGGCGAAATCGCGGCGATCGCCGCGGGCACCCTGGATCGCGCCGATAATCCGCTGAAAAACGCCCCGCACACGGCGGCGATGGTGACGGCGGATCACTGGCCCCACCCCTATTCCCGGGGGCAGGCTGCCTTCCCGCTGCCCTTCGTCACCGAGGCCAAATACTGGCCGCCGGTCGCGCGGGTCGATAACGCCTATGGTGACCGCAATCTCGTCTGTACTTGCGCGCCGGTTGCCGATTATGAGGAGGCAGCGCAGTAAGAAAGCGGTTCTTTTTTGTAAAAAAGAACCAAAAAACTTTTCTCCGTTGCGGCAGGGCCGCAGGCCCCGCCGCTCGGAGAAACGTCGCGTCAGGCCAGCGCCCAGGCCTCCTCCCGGCGCACCAGCCCATGCAGCAGGCCGAGCACCGCCGAGCCCGATTCCGGCCGCTCACCGGCAAAAGCGCCCTCGAACACGACGAAGGCCAAGGGATCATGCGCCGCCCCCGGCTCGCCGGCGAAGCCCATCGACCATTTCGGGAATTCGCGCGCCGAAGCCGGGCCGAATTCGAGCACCGTGACATCGGAATGGCGGGGATCGTTCTGGATCCGCTCGAAACAGCGTTCGACCTCGACACGCGGGCCCTCCAGCGTCTGGGCGAAACAGTTATTGGCGAAAAGCAGCGCCCCGCTGATATCGGCGCGCACGTTGTTGCGGCGCGAAGTCGCGAGAATATGCCGCAAGTGCCCGACGATGCCGGCCGGCGGGCCGGAAAGCCGCACGCGGCTGCAATAGACGACGCGGTAGAGTTCCTGTTTCATCGTGGCTTAGGCTCCGTGGCTTAGATTCCGTCTCGGGTTTCATGCGAAAGGCGTGCGGTTCGCGCCGGCAGGCGGGCGAGCAGGGCCGCCACGTCATCGGCGGGCACCGGGCGGCTGATCAGGTAGCCTTGCATCTGATGTCCGCCGCTGCTTGCAACGAAATGCGCCTGCGCCTCGGTTTCCACTCCCTCGACGGTGACGGTCATGCCGAGACTGGCGCCGAGTGCCGCGATGGCGCGCACCACCGCCTTGCCGCCGCTCTGCCCCTCGATCTCGCTGACGAAGGAGCGGTCGATCTTGATCTTGTCGAAGGGGAAGCTCCGCAACTGGCTGAGCGAGGAATAGCCGGTGCCGAAATCATCCATCGCGATGCGCACGCCGCGGCCGCGCAGATCATGCAGGATGGCGAGCGTCTCGGCCGCGTCGTGAAGCAGAACGCTCTCGGTGATCTCGATTTCGAGCCGCATGCCGGAGAGACCCGCGCCCGCCAGCGCCTCATCGACGGCGCGCAGCAGCCGGGCGCCATCGGCGAACTGCACCGGCGAGACATTGACCGCGACCAGAACCGTCTCCGGCCAGCTCGCGGCGGCGCGGCAGGCCTGGCGCAGAACCCACTCTCCGATCGGAACGATCAGCCCGACCTCCTCGGCCAGCGGAATGAACTCCGTCGGCGAGACCATCCCGCGCGTCGGATGCGCCCAGCGGAGCAGCGCCTCGAACCCGATCACCGCGCCCGAGGCAACCTCCAAAAGCGGTTGATAATACAAATGAAACTGGCCGAGCGCGACGGCGCGGCGAAGATCGGTCTCCAGCGCCTGGCGGGCCTGGGCGCGGGCATCCATCTCCGGCCGGAAGCGGCAGAATTGCCGCCGTCCCGCCGCCTTGGCGGCATAGAGCGCGAGATCGGCGCGGCGGAGCAGCATGCCCCCCTCGGTGGCATCCGCCGGCGCGCGCGCGATGCCGATGCTGACCCCGATATTGGCGAGATGCCCCTCCACCAGATAGGGGCGGCTCAGGAGATCGACCAGCCGCTCGGCCAGCGGCTCCGCCCCCTCGGCGCGCGGCAGCAGGATCGCGAATTCGTCGCCGCCGAGGCGCACCAGCGTATCGCCGGCGCGGAGGCTGGCGCGTAGCCGCTGCGCGACCAGGCGGAGCAGCGCATCGCCCACCGGATGGCCGAGCGAGTCGTTGACATGCTTGAACCTGTCGAGATCGAGGAGAAGCAGCGCCGCTTCGGATTCCGCCCGCGCCAGCGCCGCCGCCAGCGCCGCCTGGAAAGCGCGGCGATTGCCGAGCCCGGTCAGTGGATCGCGGAGCGCCGCCTCCCCGTCATCGCCGCCGGTCGCGAGGGAAATCATGATCCCCTGCCCGTCCAGCCGGCGGAGCCGCAGCGTGAAATCACCGAAGGCGAGGTCTTTTTCCGCCGCCGCACTGTCCCGCCCGGGCGCCGGCGCCGCGTCCCCGGCGAGCAAGGCGGCGCAGTGCTCGCGGATCACCGACCGCTCGGCGGGATCGAGCCCGCCGGCATGGTCGAGCCAGGAGGCGAGGGTGAGGCCACGCCGCGGCGGCGCGCCGACCCAGCCGAGCCGGTGCCGCGCCGCGGCGTTGCAGAGGATCAGGCGAAGACCGGGGTCGAACAGGATCACCCCATCGGCAAGGCCGAGCAGGGCGGCGCGCAGCACCGCGTCCTCCCCCTCCTTGGCCGCTGGTTCTTTTCGTCCTCTCTCCTTTTGTCCCCGCTCTTTTCGCACAGTGCCGGCCAGGGACGGCGTCCGCTTTGCCGGCTTGGAGAAAGAATCCAACATTTTCAATATTTCAATGCGGTTTGCGGAGAAAACAGGGGCATGCGGCGCGCCTTCCGGGTTTCTTAAGCGATGCGGTTGTCGCGCCAGTATCGAGAGGATTGGTGAACAAATTACTACGCCGCGGCGCCGGCGTTGCGTGCCAAGCCGGCGCGCCCGTGCTAATCGGTCGCCCCTTCATGACCCCGGACCCCGATGCCAAGGCCCGGCGCGTGCTGTCCCGCCACCGCGCCGCCGCCAGTTCTCTCCTCGCGCTCATGGCGGCGCTCGTGCTGGCCAGCCGCTTGCTGCCCGACATGGCGGCGAGCCGGCTTTTGCAGGCGGCGGCGAGCGCCGGGCTCGTCGGCGGGCTCGCGGACTGGTTCGCGGTGACGGCGCTGTTTCGCCGCCCGCTCGGCCTGCCCATCCCGCACACCGCGATCCTGCCGACCGAAAAGGCGCGGCTCGGCCAGGCGCTCGGCAATTTCGTCGCCAATCACGTGTTCACCGAGACGGAGGTGGCGCGCACCCTCGGCCGCCTCGATCTTCCCGGCATCATCGCCCGTTTCCTCGCCGATCCCGAGGCGGCGCGGCCGGCGGCGCGGGGGGTGGCGGCGATGCTGCCGCGCCTGCTCGCGACCATCGAGGATGGCCGCGCCCGGCGCCTGCTCGCCCGCCTCGCCCCGCGGCTCCTCGCCGGCAGCGGGCCGGGGCTGCTCGCCCGCGTGCTGCGCGCCCTGGTCGAGGGCGGACGGCATCAGGAGGTGTTCGGCTTCGTGCTCGCGCAATTCAAGGAAACCATCAACGCCAAGGAGGAACAGCTTCGCCAGGCGATCGAAGAGCGGGTGCGCGAGCAGGGCGGGCGCCTGATCGGCTGGGCGCTCGGCGCCTCGATCGCGCGCCGGGTGCTCTCGGCGATGAATGCCGAACTCGACAAGATGGGGCCCGACGGCTCGGAACTCCGCCTCGCCTTCGATGAATGGATCCGCCGCGAGATCGAGCGCCTGGAGGACGACCCGGCGCGCGCCGAGGAGATCGCCGCGACCTTCCGCCGCGTCCTCACCCATGCGACCGTGCAGGCCTGGCTCTGGGACATCTGGGCACGGCTCCGCCTTGCCCTCGAAGCCGACGCCGCCAACCCCGCTGGCCGCACCGTGAACTTCCTCGCCGAGCAGCTCGGCGCCCTCGGCGCCCGGCTCGCCGCCGATCCGAAAAGCCGCGCCGCGGTCAGCCGCGCCGCCGAGCGGGCGGTGGCGGCGCTGCTGCCTTCGGCACGCATCGAACTCGCGCGCTTCATCGCTGAGGTGGTCGGCGGCTGGGACAGCGCGACGCTGACCACGCGGCTCGAACTCCGCATCGGCAAGGATCTGCAATATATCCGCATCAATGGCACCCTGGTCGGGTTCCTGGCCGGCGGCGCGCTTCATCTGGTGATCAACAATTTGTTCGGAAGTCATTGATGATATGATAAAATTATCCGTACTCGACCAATCGACGGTGGTGTCCGGGCGCGCCCCCGCCGCCGCCATCCAGGAGAGCCTGGCACTCGCCCGGCATTGCGAGGCGCTCGGCTATGGCCGCTATTGGCTCGCCGAACATCACAATTCCGCGAGCCAGGCCGGCACCGCGCCGGAAGTGCTGATCGCCGCCATCGCCGCGACCACGCGCCAGATCCGGGTCGGCAGCGCCGGGGTGATGCTGCCGCATTATTCGGCGCTCAAGGTCGCCGAGCAGTTCCGGGTCCTGGAGGCGATCGCGCCCGGGCGGATCGATCTCGGGGTGGGCCGCGCGCCGGGCTCGGACGGGCGGACGGCGTTCGCCCTCAATCCCCTCGCCGAGACCGCCGCCGAGCATTTCCCGGCGCAGCTCCGCGATCTCCTCGCCTGGGTGCGGGGCGAAGACCTGCTCGAAAACCATCCCTTCCGGACCGTGACGGCGCAGCCCTCAGGCCCCGGCGCGCCGGAGGTCTGGGTGCTCGGGAGTTCCAATTACGGCGCCGAGGTCGCCGCCTATTTCGGGCTCCCCTTCTGCTTCGCCCATTTCATCACCGACGGCGCCGGCACCGAGACGGCGCTGGCGCTCTACCGCGAGGGCTATCGCCCGAGCGCGCGCCACCCGGCGCCGCAGGCCGCGCTCTGCCTCTGGGCCTTCGCCGCCGAGACCACCGAGGCCGCCGAGGCCGGCTTCGCCTCGCGCGCGCTCTGGCGGCTCGGGCGCGATCGCGGCATTTTCGCGCCGCTACCCACCGTCGAGGAAGCCCTCGCCTACCCCTATAGCGAGGCCGAGCGCGCCCATATCGCGCGGCTCAAGGCGCGGTCGATCTACGGCACCAAGGATGAGACCGCGGCGCAAATCCGCGCCATGGCGGAAAGGCACATGGTTGAGGAGATCGTGATCCTCACCACCATCGCCGATCCCGCCGCCCGCCGGCTTTCCTACACCCTGCTCGCCGAGGCCTTCGGCGCCTGAGGCGGAAGATCAGAGCAGGAAAATCGCCATCAGAATGAGCAGCAGGGCGACCCCGCTCGCGGCGGCGACGGTGAAATGGGTGAAGCCGGTCCAGAAACGCTCCCGGTCGGCGAGGAATTCGCTTTCGGTGAGGGAATGCGTGGGGGAAGCGGGATTGGCCATGCGAGCGCCTCGTATGTGACGTGGTTTGGCGCAGTTTTTACGGCGCGAGCGGGGGCTGCGGCAAGGGGTTGCAGAACATCGCGCCGGCCGCCGGCAGGAAAACCTCGCCGCCGAGAAAGGCGCGGAGGGCCGCCGGGTAGAGGCGGTGCTCGAGCGCGAGCACCCGCGCGGCGAGCCTCGCCTCGTCGTCATCGGGCAGCACCGGCACCGCGCCTTGGGCCAAAATCGGCCCCTCATCCATTCCCTCCGTCACCAGATGGACGCTGCATCCATGCAGCCTGACACCGGCGGCGAGTGCCCGAGCATGGGTCTCGAGCCCCGGAAAGGCGGGCAGCAGACTCGGATGGATGTTCAGCATCCGCCCGCCATAGCGGCCGACGAACCAGGGGGTGAGCAGGCGGAGATAGCCGGCGAGACAGACGATTTCGACCCCGTGGCGGTCGAGTTCGGCGGCCAGCGCCCCCTCATGGGCGCGGCGATCCGGCCCGAAGGCGCGCCCCGGCACCGCGATCGCCGGCACCCCCTCGGCGCGGGCCAGAGCCAGCCCGGCGGCGTCTTCGCGGTTGGCGAGCACGACGGCGATGGCGGCGGGATAATCCGGCGCCCGCGCCGCCGAAAGCAACGCCATCATGTTGGAGCCGCGACCGCTGATCAGCACCCCAACCCGGCGCCGCCCGGCCTCGGTCATGCGAGCCAGCCGGGCGGCGGGTCGATGGTGAGCGCGGCCGGCAGGGTTGCATCCGGCGCCGCCTCGATCCGGCCGATCACCCTCGCGTCCTCACCGGCTCGCGCGAGGGCGGCGAGCGCCGCCTCGGCATCGGCGACGATGACCGCCATGCCGATGCCGCAATTGAACACCCGCAGCATCTCATCGACCGCAACCGCGTCGGCGGCGGCGAGCCAGCGGAATACCGGGGGCACCGTCCACGCCCCGGCATCGAGGGCGGCGATGGTGCCGGGGGGAAGCGCGCGCGGCAGATTGCCGGGCAGGCCGCCGCCGGTGATATGCGCGGCCCCCTTCAACAACCCGGCGCGATGGAGCGCCAGAAGCGGTTGCACGTAAAGCCGGGTCGGGGTGAGCAGCGCCGCGCCGAGGGTCGCGCCCGCGGCATCGAAGGGCGCCGGCGCATCGAGCCGGGCGCCGCTTTCGGCGATGATCCGCCGCACCAGGGAAAATCCGTTGGCATGCACGCCGCTCGCCGCAAGTCCGATGATGCTATCCCCCGGCGCGACACCGGCCGGAAGCAGCCGGCCGCGCTCGGCGGCGCCGACCGCGAAGCCGGCGAGATCGTAATCACCGGGCGCGTAAAGCCCCGGCATCTCCGCCGTCTCGCCGCCGACGAGAGCGCAGCCGCTTGCCGCGCAGCCTTGCGCGATGCCGGCGACGATTCGCGCCGCGGCCTTCGTCTCCAGCCGGCTGGTTGCGAAATAATCCAGAAAAAACAGCGGCTCAGCGCCCTGGACGACGAGATCGTTGACGCACATGGCGACGAGATCGATGCCGATCCCGTCCTGCTGGCCGGTCTCGATCGCGAGTTTGAGCTTGGTGCCGACGCCGTCGGTGCTGGCGACCAGGATGGGATCGACATAGCCCGCCGCCTTGAGGTCGAACAGCGCGCCGAAACCGCCGAGGCCGCCGAGCACGCCGGCGCGCCGTGTCGCCGCCGCCGCCGGCTTGATCGCGTCCACCAGCGCCTCGCCGGCCGCGATATCGACGCCGGCGGCACGATAGGTCAGGCTGGCCATCAGGGTCTCCGCTCAGTGTGACAGAAGGGGGTCGGGTTGGCGGGCGGAGAGAACCACACGCGGCAGTGGCGCGCAACGCCGCGATCGGCGACACTCCCCGCCATGACAGCGCTGCCCGAATTGCCAGAGCTTGACGCCGCGCGTGCTGGAGCGACGGCGATACGCCGCCAGCGGCTCATTCTGCTCGCCGCCGTCATCGTCGTCGCGTGGCTCGCCTTGCAGCTTTTCGCGACCATCCTGCTCCCCTTCGTCGCCGCCGCCGGCGTCGCCTATTTCCTCGACCCCCCGGCGTCGCGGCTGGTTCGCGCCGGGATGCCGCGCGGCCTTGCGGCGTTTCTTCTCGTCTTGCTGCTGCTCGCCGCGATCCTCTTGTTCCTGTTGCTGCTTTATCCGCTGATTCTGGCGCAGATCGGCCTTCTGATCACCCGTCTTCCGGCCTATGCCGGGATGGCGCGCGAATCGGCGATGCAGGTGATGGCCAATCTGCAGGCCCGTCTCGGGGCGGATTTCGTCGATGCGCGTCTGCGCGAACTGGTCGGAAGCCAGGCCGGCAACATGCTCTCCTTCCTCGCCTCGGCCGCGTCCCGCCTGGTCGGCGGCGGATTCGCGATTTTCAACGCGCTCTCGCTCCTGGTCGTGACGCCGGTGGTGTCGTTCTACCTGCTGCGTGACTGGCCGCGGGTGGTCGCGAAGCTCGATGATTGGCTGCCGCGCCGTTACGAGGCGCTGATCCGCGCCCAGGCGCGCGAGGTCAACCGCATCCTCTCGGCCTGGGTGCGCGGCCAGGCGCTCTGCTGTCTCGTGCTCGCGCTTTATTACGCCGTGACGCTGACCGTCGCCGGGCTCGATCTCGGGCTGATCGTCGGCCTTGCCTCGGGGATTCTGTCGTTCATCCCCTATGTCGGCTCGATCGTCGGCCTTTTGACCGCGCTCGGCCTCGCGCTCGCGCAGTTCCCGACCTGGTTCGGCGTCGCCAAGATCGCGGTGGTGTTTGTGCTCGGCCAGACGCTGGAGGGTTATGTGATCTATCCCCGGTTTCTCGGCGACCGGGTGGAATTGCCGGCGGTCTGGGTGATTTTCGCCCTCTTCGCCGGCGGCGCCGCGTTCGGCTTTCTCGGCGTCCTGCTCGCCGTGCCGGTGACGGCGACGATCGGCGTGCTCGCGCGGTTCTGGCTCAAGCGCTATCTGGTGAGCCCGCTCTATCGCGACCCGCCGCCGCACCCCGAACACTGACCCGCCGATGCGCCAGCTCGCCTTGCCGTTCGTCCGCCGCCCCGAGTATCGCGGCGCCGATTTCATCGCAGCCGCCTCCAACGCCGAGGCCCGCGCCTGGCTCGCGCGCGCCGAAGACTGGCCGGACGGACGGCTCGCCCTGGCCGGCGATACCGGCTGCGGCAAGACCCATCTCCTCTCTCTCTGGGCCGGCGGCGCCGATGCGGTTTGGGAGGGGCCGTTTCTACGCGGCCTGCCGGCGTTTTCCGGCCCACGCCTCGCCCTCGACGACGCCGATTCCCACCCCGACGAGGCAGCCCTCCTCCATCTCCTCAACCACGCCCGCGAAACCGGCATCCGTCTCCTCCTCGCCGGGCGCACGCCGCCGGCGCGCTGGCCGGTGCGGCTTCCCGATCTCGCGAGCCGGCTGCGCGCCGTGACCACCGTCGTGATTGGCGCCGCCGAGGATGACCTGCTCGCCGCCCTGCTCGCCCGCCTGTTCGCCGAGCGGCAATTGAACGTGAGCGCGTTGGTGCAGGATTTCCTGCTGACCCACCTGCCGCGCACACCGGCGGCGCTGCGCGAGGCGGTGGCGCGGCTCGACCGGCGGGCGCTGGCACTCGGCGGCCGCATCTCGCGCCCCCTCGCCGCTAGCGTGGTCGCCGAACTCGCCGACCCCACCGAGGCGGATGAGAGGTGACGCCGGGCGGCGGCGCTTTCGCGGCTGGCGATCACGTTCTAGGATGGAAGAATGCCCGCGCCCCTCACTGACGCCGATCTTGCGACCGCCGAAACACCAGGAGACGCGCCGCCGGCGCGCCCGGCTGCACTGGCCGGGCCCGAGCGGTTTCTCAACCGGGAATTATCCTGGCTCGATTTCAATCTCCGCGTCGTCGAGGAGGCGGAGAACCCCCATCATCCGCTGCTGGAGCGGGTGCGGTTTCTCTCCATCAGCGCCTCCAATCTCGATGAATTCTATTCCGTCCGCGTCGCCGGGCTGATCGGGCAGGCGCGCGCCGGGATCGTCACCCTCTCCCCCGATGGCCGCACCCCGGCGCAGCAATTGGCGGAAATCCGGGCGCTGGCCGCCCGCGTGATGGCCGAGCAGCTGCGCGTCTGGCACGATCTCCGCGCCGCCCTCGGCGATGTCGGGCTCGAACTCCTCCGCGATCCCGAGTGGCTCGCGCATGCGCTCAGCGTCGAGGACCGGCGCTGGCTCGATATCTGGTTCATGGAGCGGATTTTTCCGGTGCTTTCGCCGCTCGCGATCGACCCTGCGCATCCGTTTCCGTTCATCCCCAATATGGGCTTGGTCATGGCGCTCCGTCTGGTGCGCGAGGCGGACGGGCATGGCATGCGCGCCCTCATTCCGCTGCCGGCGCAAATCGAGCGTTTCATCCGCCTGCCGCAAAACGCGCCCCATGAGGCGATCCGCTTCGTCATGCTCGACGATGTCGCGCTATTGTTCATGGACCGGCTGTTTCCCGGCTATCGCGTCGAAGGGCTCGGGTTTTTCCGGGTCATTCGCGACACCGACGTCGAGTTCGAGGAGGAAGCCGAGGATCTGGTGCGCTCCTACGAGACCGCGTTGAAGCGCCGCCGGCGCGGGATTGCGATCCATCTCGCGGTCAATGCCGGGATGCCGGAGGATCTCCGCGCCCTGGTCAGCGACGAGCTGGGTGTGCCGGCCGAGGAGGTGGTGGTGCAGGACGGGCTGCTCGGTCTCGCCGATCTCCGCCAGCTCATCGCCGAGGATCGCCCCGATCTCCTGTTTCCCGCCGTGACACCGCGCTTTCCCGAGCGCATCCGCGATTTCGGCGGCGATTGCTTCGCCGCCATCCGCGCCAAAGACATCATCGTCCACCACCCGTTCGAGAGTTTCGACGTCGTGGTGCAGTTTCTCCGCCAGGCGGCGCTCGATCCGCATGTCGTCGCGATCAAACAGACGCTCTATCGCACCTCGCGCGACAGCCCGATCGTGAAAGCGCTGATCGAGGCGGCGGAGGGCGGAAAATCGGTCACCGCCCTGGTCGAACTCCGCGCCCGCTTCGACGAGGAGGCGAATATCCGCCTCGCGCGCACCCTGGAAGCGGCCGGGGTGCAGGTGGTCTATGGCTTCGTCGAGCTGAAAACCCATGCCAAGCTCTCGCTCGTGGTGCGCCGCGAGGGGAGCCTGATGCGCTCTTACGCCCATTTCGGCACCGGCAATTATCATCCGATCACGGCGCGCGTTTACACCGATCTCTCCTTCTTCACCTGCGATCCGCCGCTGACCCGCGACGCGGCGCGGCTCTTCAACTATCTCACCGGCTATGCCCGCCCGGCGCGGATGGAGGCGCTGGCCTTCAGCCCGCTGACGCTGCGCCCGGTCCTCCTCGAACTGATCGACCGCGAGATCAGCTTCGCGCGCGCCGGCCGGCCGGCGGCGATTTGGCTCAAGATGAACGCCCTCGTCGATCAGCGCCTGATCGATACGCTTTATGCGGCCTCGGCCTCGGGGGTGAAGGTGATGGCGGTGGTGCGCGGCATCTGTTGCCTGCGCCCCGGCGTTGCCGGGCTTTCCGAGCATATCCGGGTGAAATCGATCGTCGGGCGGTTTCTCGAGCACAGCCGCATCTGCGTCTTCGGCAACGGCCATAAACTGCCGAGCCCGGCGGCCCGCGTCTATATCAGCAGCGCCGATTGGATGGAGCGTAACATGGATTGGCGGGTCGAGACCCTGGTTCCGATCCATAACCCGACGGTTCATGCCCAGGTGCTCGACCAGATCATGGTGGTCAATCTCAAAGACTCGCTGCAATCCTGGGAACTCGCCGCCGATGGCGTCTGGCGGCGGGTGGCGGCGGGGCGCAAGCCGGTCTCGGCGCATGAGTATTTCACCACCAACCCCTCGCTTTCCGGCCGCGGCTCGGCGCTGCATGGCGCGGCGATGGCGCCGCTCCGCCGCGCCCCCCGCCTGACCGAGGATTGAGACGCGATCCATGCCGTTTTCCCCGCCCGCCGATGTGCCGCGCCTCGCGGTGGTCGATCTCGGCTCGAATTCGGTCCGCCTCGTGGTGTTCGAAGGCAGGTCGCGCAACCCGCTCGCCATCTTCAACGAAAAAGCCGTGCTCCGCCTCGGCCGCGGGATGCAGGCGAGCGGGGTTCTGCACCCGGAGGGCGTGGCGCAGGCGCTGGTCGTGCTGCGCCGCTATCACGCCATCGCCCGCGCCATGGGCGCCGAGCCGTTCGAGATTCTCGCCACCGCGGCGGTGCGGGATGCGAGCAATGGCGGTGCGTTCGTGGAGGAAATCCACGCCCGCCTGCCCGCCGTTCCGGTCCGCGTGCTCGCCGGCGCCGAGGAGGCGGCGCTCTCCGCCGCCGGCGTTCTTTGCGGCATCCCGACCGCCGATGGATTGCTCGCCGATATCGGTGGCGGCTCGCTGGAACTGGTCTCCCTGCGGGCCGGCGTGGTCGGGTCGGCCTGGACGCTGAAACTCGGGATCATTCGCCTCGCCGAGCGCGCCGGCGGCGAGCCGGCGCGGGCGCGGGCCATCGTCGAGGCCGACCTCGCCACCCTCCCCGACCTTGCCAAGAACGCCGGGCGCGATCTCTACCTGGTCGGCGGGGCGTTTCGGGCCCTGGCGCGCATCCACATCGCCCAGACCGGCTATCCGCTCAACATCGTCCACCACTACGCCATCGGGCGCGAGGAGGCGCGCGATCTCGCCGCCCTGATCGGCGGCGCGGCGCGGCGGGTGCTGGAGCGCCTGCCCGGCGTTCCGCGCCGGCGGATCGACGATCTGCCCTTCGCCGCCGTGGTGCTGCGCCGGCTGCTCCGCGCGAGCGGCGCGGCGCGCGTCGTGTTCAGCGCCAATGGCCTGCGCGAGGGTTGGTATCTGTCGCAAATGCCACCCGAAATTCGCGCCGAGGAGCCATTGCTCGCCGCGGCGCGCGAACAGGGCCGGCGCCTCGGGCGCGACCCTGGCCTGCCGCCGGCGCTCTTCGCCTGGACCGCGCCGCTCTTCACCGACGACACGCCGCCCGAGCGCCTGCTTCGTGCCGCCGCCTGCTGGGTGTCCGATATCGGCAGCCACGACCATCCCGAATACCGCCCCGAACAGGCGTTTTTGCGCATTCTCCGCCAGCCCGGTGTCAGCATCGACCATCACGCCCGCGCCTATCTCGCCCTGGTCATCGCCATCCGCTACGAGGCCGATGGCGCGGCGCCGTTTCTGCTGCCGGCGCGGCAATTGCTGACGGCGGCGGCGGCGGCGCGGGCGGAACGGCTGGGGCTTGCGCTCCGCCTCGCCTATACGCTGTCGGCCGGCACGCCCGATCTGCTCGCCGCGACCGCGCTCGCCATCGAGGGCAAGCGGCTGGTGCTGCGGCTGGCGCGGGCGGGGGGAACCTTCGCCGGCGACAGCGTGCTGCGCCGGCTGGAACGGCTCGCCGAGGCGCACACCCTGGTCGCGGCGGTGGAAAACGGTGACGGAGGGATGACATGAAAATCTGTGTGTTCGGGGCGGGCGCGATCGGTGGCCATCTCGCGGTGCGGCTGGTGCGGGCCGGGGCGGAGACCAGCGTCGTTGCGCGTGGCGCGACCCTCGCCGCGCTTCGCGCCGATGGCCTGACGCTGGAGGCCAAGGACGGCACGTTCACGGTCCCCATCCGCGCCGAGCGCGACCCCGCCGCCCTCGGGCCGCAGGATGTCGTGGTGATGGCGGTGAAAGCGCCCTCTCTCCCCGCCGCGGCGGCCGAAATCGCGCCGCTTCTTGGGCCGCAAACCGCCGTCGTCTTCGCCATGAACGGCATTCCGTGGTGGTATTTCCTGCGCGGGGTTGCGGGGCCACTGGCCGGGCAGGCGCTTCCCGGCGTCGATCCCGGCGGCGCCATCGCAGGCGCGATCGCGCCCGAGCGGGCGATCGGCGGCGTCATCTATTCCGCCTGCACCGTGCTCCGCCCCGGGGTGGTCGCGGTCGAGAACCGCCAGAGCCGCCTCATCCTCGGCGAGCCCGACGGCGCCATCACCCCGCGCGTCGAAGCCCTCGCCGCGTGCCTCACGTCGCCCGGCATGGCGGTCGAGGTGAGCGCGCGCATTCGGGACGCGATCTGGTCGAAGCTCCTCCTCAACCTCACCTCCGGCCCGTTCAGCGTGCTCACCGGCCTTCCGCCCCGCGATCTCTACACCGACGCGGTGATCACCGCGACCGGGCGCGCCATCCTCGCCGAGGGTCAGGCGATCGCGGCGGCGCTCGGCTGCGCGGTCGAGATCGATGCCGAGGCGCAGGTGCGCCAGTATCTCGGCATGAGCCACAAGCCGAGCATCCTCCAGGATCTCGAACTCGGCCGGGCGATGGAGATCGACGCCCTGCTGACGACACCGCTCGCACTCGCCCGCCTCGCCGGTGTCCAAACCCCGGTGCTCGATCTCTTGACGACGCTGGTGCGGCTGCGCGCCGAGGCGGCGGGGCTTTATCAGCGGGGGTAAGACTAAAAGCGCGTGAAAGAGCCTTCTTTTTCTGAAGAAAAAGAAGCAAAAAGACTTTCTTCCCGTTTTCTCGGCGTGGCAAATCTCCTCAGAGCGGGCAGTGCCGCAGGCACTGCCCAACGAATAAAAGTTTTTTGGTTCTTTTTTTCAAAAAAGAACGCTCATCCCTGCTAAGAGGCCGCGACGTGGATCGCAAGGAGACGAAGATGGTGGCAAAGAGCGTGAAAAAAGTGGTGCTCGCCTATTCCGGCGGGCTCGATACCAGCGTCATCCTGCGCTGGCTCCAGGAAACCTATGGCTGCGAGGTCGTGACCTTCACCGCCGATCTCGGCCAGGGCGAGGAACTGGCGCCGGCTCGGCGCAAGGCGGAGATGTTCGGCGTCAAGGAAATCTTCGTCGAGGATCTGCGCGAAACCTTCGTCCGCGACTACGTCTTTCCGATGTTCCGCGCCAATGCCCTCTATGAGGGGCAATATCTCCTCGGCACCTCGATCGCCCGCCCGCTGATCGCCGCCCGCCAGATCGAAATCGCCGAGGCGGTGGGGGCGGACGCCGTCGCCCACGGCGCGACCGGCAAGGGCAACGACCAGGTGCGCTTCGAACTCGCCTATTATGCGCTCAAACCCGATGTCACGGTGATCGCGCCCTGGCGCGAATGGTCGCTCACCTCGCGCGCCAAGCTGCTCGAATTCGCCGAGGCGCATCAGATCCCGATCGCCCGGGACAAGCGCGGCGAGGCGCCATTCTCGGTCGATGCCAATCTTCTGCATTCCTCCTCGGAGGGGAAAATCCTCGAAGACCCGGCGCAAGAGCCGGACGAGATCGTCTATCAGCGCACCATCCGCCCCGAGGACGCGCCCGATCAGCCGACCATCATCAGCATCGATTTCACCGCCGGCGACCCGGTCGCGATCGATGGCGTTGCGCTGTCGCCGGCATCCCTGCTCACCCGGCTCAACGAACTCGGCCGCGCCAACGGCATCGGCCGGCTCGATCTCGTCGAAAACCGCTTCGTCGGCATGAAATCACGCGGCGTCTATGAAACCCCCGGCGGCACCATCCTGCTCGCCGCCCATCGCGGCATCGAAAGCCTGACGCTGGACCGCGAGGCGGCGCATCTCAAAGACAGTCTGATGCCGCGCTATGCCGAGCTGATCTATAACGGCTTCTGGTTCAGCCCGGAGCGGCGCATGCTGCAGGCGCTGATCGATGAGAGCCAGAAATCGGTCAGCGGGCGGGTGCGGCTCAAGCTCTATAAGGGCAACGCGACGGTGATCGGCCGTGAGAGCGCAAACAGCCTCTATTCCATGCGCGTCGTCACCTTCGAGGACGACCAGGGCGCCTATAACCAGGCCGACGCGCAGGGCTTCATCAAGCTCAATGCGCTGCGTCTGCGCCTCGGCGCGGCGGCGGGACGGCGCGGGGGGGCGTTGTAGGGGGTAGGAAGAGCGTTCTTTTTTGTAAAAAAGAACCAAAAAACTTTTATTCGTTGTCGCCGCGCCGCCGGCGAGCGCCACCGCGAGGAGGAACCGTGCTCCAGGGCCTGACCATGCTGCTGATCTGCCAATTCGCGGGGGAGATTCTGGCGCGCGGGCTGTTTCTGCCAGTGCCGGGGCCGGTACTTGGCATGCTGCTTCTCCTCACCGGGCTCGCCATACGCGGGCGGCAGGGGAAAACCGCGCCGGGGGTGAAGCAGGCGGCGGAGGGATTGCTTTCGCATCTCGGTCTTCTCTTCGTCCCGGCCGGGGTCGGCGTCATCACCGAAATCGACGTGCTCGCCGGCAACTGGATCGCCGTCGCCGCCGCCTTGCTCGGCTCGACCATCGCCGGGCTTCTCGTCACCGGCGTCGTGATGCAGCGCCTGGCCAAGCCGGAAATGTGAGATGCACCATCTTTTCCATCTCTGGGTCTATCTCGAAACCTCGCCGCTGCTCGGCCTCACCGCGACGCTTGCGGTCTACACGGTCGCGGTCGGGCTCGCCCGGCGACTCCGCTTTCATCCGCTGGCCAACCCGGTTCTGGTCGCGATCGCCCTGCTCGCACTGCTCCTGGCGGCGGGGCGGGTGCCGTATTCGGTCTATTTCCAGGGCGCGCAATACGTCCATTTCCTGCTCGGTCCGGCGACGGTCGCGCTCGCGGTGCCGATGTATGCCAATCTTCGCCGCATCCACGCCGCCGCCCGCGCGATCCTGCCGGCGATCCTCGCCGGCTCCCTGGCCTCGGCGATGAGCGCGATCCTGATCGCGCGCCTTCTCGGCGCGCCACGCCTGGTGGTGCTGTCGCTGGCACCGAAGAGCGTGACCACGCCGATCGCCATGGGCATCGCCGAGCAGATCGGCGGCCAGCCCTCGCTCGCCGCCGTGTTCGTGCTGCTGACCGGGCTTTTGGCCAGCATTCTCGCCCTGCCGCTGCTGCGCCGCGTGGGGGTCAGGGATTGGCGGGCGCTCGGTCTTGCCGCAGGCACCGCCGGCCACGGCCTCGCCACCGCGCAACTCCTGCTCCAATCCGAAACCGCCGGCGCCTTCGGCGGGCTGGCGATCGGGCTCAATGGCGTGATCACAGCCCTTATCGTCCCGCCCCTCGCCGCGTGGCTCAGCCCATTCTAAAGGCGGGCCGTCATTCGCCGTTTATCTGCTCACACGCGGCGCGGAGATCGGTGATCTGGGAAATCATCTCCGGGTTGTCGGCGTTCATGTCGGGGAGAACCGCCGCTTCCGCCTGATAGAGGCATTTCTGCTGGATGGGGTCGACCGGCGCGCATCGGGTGAGAGAAAGCGCCGCGAGCACGAGCCAGCAATGCCTCTTCACGGCGAAAGCGTCAGTTCAAACATCCGGATACCAGACCTCGGGGACGAAGGCATAGGCGCCGCCGGCCCGCGTCACATGGCCGAAGGTCGGGAAGTCGAGATGCATGCCGGCAACCCGCGTGCGCTCGCTCGCCGCCATGTCCAAAATCCGCCGCCGCGTCGCTTGCGCCTGTGCCGGGTCGATATCGAACACCATCCCCGCCGCGGGATTGGCGAACTGCACCCCCGGCATATGCACGATATCACCCCAGATCAGCAGAGGCTCGCCGCCGGATTGAAGCAGGTAACCGCAATGGCCGGGGGTGTGGCCGGGCGCCGGGATCATGGTGATGCCGGGCGCGACCTCGCCGCCGGAAACCGTGCGCAGACGCTGGCGATAGGGGCCGATGCCGCGCTGGGCGATGGCGAACGCGTCCCGCAACCCGTCCGGGGCGCCGGCCGGCACCGCGCCGAGCCAGAATTTCGCCTCCTGCTCATGGACCACGATCTCGGCCTCGGGGAACACCGGCTTGCCCTCGCCATCGACCAGGCCGGAGACGTGGTCGATATGCATATGCGTGACCAGCACCCGCCCGATCGCGCTCGGCGCGACCCCGAGGGCGGCGAGATGGCGCCCGAAAGCCCCCGCCGCCGGCCCGGCGATGGTGCCGCAGCCGCTATCGATCAGGGTGAGCGACTTGCCGTCATTGATCAGGAAAGCGTTGATGGTGATGCGCGGCGGCATGCGCCGGAACGACGCGGCTTGCAGTTTTTCCGCTTCCGCCGGCTCGATATTCGCCATGACGTCGAGCGTGACCTCGAAAATCCCGTCATTGATGGCGCTGACGACGAAATCGCCGACCCGGAAATGATGCACGCCGGCGATCTGCGCGGTGTGAAGCGAAAGGGGCATGGGGGTTTCCTCGTATCCTCGGGGTGTCATGGAGCGGCACCAGTCTGCGGGAGACGGGGTTTGCCGGTCAACCTCCCTCCTCGCCGAACGCCCCTTCCGCCGCGACCTTGACGCCGAGCCGCGCCATCAATGCCGCGGCGACGCCGAGCGGCACCAGCCGGCTCGCCGCGGTGAGCAGCCGGGTCGAGCGCGGAAACAGAACCCGGCGCCGGCCGCGCGCGATGCCGCGCAGCATGATCGCGGCGGCGCGCTCGGCGCTCATCATCCCCGGCATCGGGAAGGCATTGACCGCGGTCATCGGGGTTGCAACGAATCCCGGGCAGAGGCTGGTCAGGCGCACCCCCTGGCGCCATGCCGCCGGCGCGGTGCCGACCGTCCAGGCGTCGGCGGCGGCCTTGGCGGCGCAATAGCTCGGCGCGCCGAGCGGCGGGGCGAAGGCGGCGAGCGAGGCGACGACGCCGATCCGCCCGCGCACCCCCTTCGCATCCGGCGCCTGCGCCGCCATCAGCGCCAGCGCCGGCAGCACGGTGTTCAGCATGCCGGTGAGGTTGGTCGCGAAAATCGCCCGCACCTGTGCCGCACTCTCCCAGCCGGCGGCGCCGGTCCCGGCCGAGATGCCGGCATTGGCGAGCACGAGATCGAGCCGCCCGGTGCCGGCGATCCAGCCCGCCATCGCTGGCGCGTCGCGGACATCGATCGCCGCCGGCGCAACCTCTGCCCCGGCGGCGCGGCAGGCCTCGGCGATCGCCGCGAGCCGCCCGCCATCGCGCCCTCCGAGATGCAAAACCACCCCCGGCCGCGCGAGCAGGCGCGCCAACGCCGCACCGATCCCCGAGGACGCACCGGTGATGAGCACCCGCCGAAACCCCGCCATCGCGCTATTTCGCCCCGTCTTCCATCATTTCGACCCGTCTTCCATCGCCGGGCGAGCATCCCCGCTCCGCCACGCCAAGGCAATCTCCGCCCGCCTTTCACGGGCGCCGCGAAAAGAGTAAGAAGCGGCGGCGCCAGGATGGGAGACATGATCGGCCGATGACCAGCCCCCTTGCCTCGATGACCGGCTTTGCCCAGAGCGAGGGTGAGCGCGACGGTTTCGGCTTTCTCTGGGAATTGCGCTCGGTGAACGGACGCGGGCTCGATCTCCGCTTTCGCCTCCCCCCCGGTTTCGATGCGCTGGAGCCAGGTTTGCGCGAGGCGGCGGGGAAGGTTTTGCGGCGTGGCAATGTCACCGCGACCCTCACCATCCGGCGCGAGCGCGCCGCGCGGCCGGAGCCGGATCCGGCGATGCTCGCGCATGTCCTCGCCCTCGCCCTCGACCTCGCCCGCCGCATCCCCGGCGGCGCGCCGCCACGCGCCGAGGCGCTGCTCGCGCTCCCCGGCGTGCTGCGCGGGGCGAATGAGCGCGAGGCGCCGAGCGAGGCCGAGGCGCGGGCGGTCAACGCCGGCTTCACGACCGCCCTCGCCGATCTCGTCGCGATGCGCCAGGCCGAGGGGGCGCGGCTCCAAACCCTGCTCAGCGCCATCCTCGCCGAGATCGCCGCCCTCCATGAAGAAGCGGCGGCGCTCGCGCAAGCGCAGCCGGAAGCGCTCAGGGCGCGGCTTTCCGACCAGCTCGACACCCTCCTCCGCGGCCGCGAGACCATCCCCGTCCCCGCCGAGCGGCTGGCGCAGGAAGTGGCGCTGCTCGCCACCCGCGCCGATATCCGGGAAGAACTCGACCGTCTGGCGAGCCATCTCGCCGCCGCGCGTGCTTTGCTCGCAGACGCCGGCGCGGTCGGGCGGCGTTTTGATTTCCTGGTGCAGGAATTCCAGCGCGAGGCCAATACGCTGTGCAGCAAGGCGGCCACCGCCGCGCTCTCGGCCTGCGGCCTCCGGCTCAAGGCGGCGATCGAGCAGATCCGCGAGCAGGTGCAGAACATCGAATGAGCGCGCGCTTTCCCCGCCGCGGCCTCTGCCTCGTGCTCGCCGCGCCCTCGGGGGCCGGAAAAACCTCGATCAGCCGCGCCCTCCTCGCCGCCGAGCCCGGGCTTCACCTCTCGATCAGCGCAACCACCCGCGCCCCGCGCGCCGGGGAAGTGGACGGCGTGCATTATTTCTTTCGCGACCCGGCGGCGTTCGACGCCATGATCGCCGGCGGCGAGTTGCTGGAATGGGCGGAGGTGTTCGGCCAGCGCTATGGCACCCCCCGCGCCCCGGTCGCGGCGGCGCTGTCGCGTGGCGAGGACGTGATGTTCGATATCGATTGGCAGGGCCACCGGCAGTTGCAGGCCGCCCTCCCCTCCGATGTCGTCGGCGTCTTCATCCTGCCGCCCAGCCGCGGCGATCTCGAGACCCGGCTCCGCGCCCGCGGCGATGCGCCGGCGGAAATCGCGCGCCGCATGGCGGCGGCCGAAGCCGAAATCGCCCATGCCCGGGAGTTCGAGTATTGCGTCGTCAACGAAACCCTCGCCGAGGCGATCGCAACGACCCGCGCCATCCTCCACGCCGCCCGCGCCGCGACCGCGCGGCAGGTCTGGATTTTGGGCGAGGGAGAAAGCAAGGCTGTTCTCTAACGATGCGATCAACCCCGATGCGATCAACCCCGTCACCAATGGTGATAGGTGAAGAAACTATAGCGGAACATCATTTCGAATCCATAATCATAGCGTGACGCCCCCGGCCCGCGATATTGCTGCAAGATGGGCAAAAGCGCAGTGAAATCAACGGCGAATTTCGGAGTGCTGTAGATGATCCCGGGATCGACCGTCCAGAGCTGCCCGCCAGTCCCCGAGATCGCCATGCCGTTCATGCGATCGACGGCGGAGAGGGAATAATTGGTCTCGAGCGAGGCGAAAATCTCTGTCGGCACCTCGCGATCGAGATCGGAGGGCCAGATCAGGTAATGGAAAGCGGCATCGGCGAGCAGCGACGAGCCGGTCTGAAACCCGTCCGAGCCGGCGTAGTTCTGATAACCGATGAGCGCCTGGGCGTTCCAGAACAGCGTCTGCCAGGATGAGGTCAGCGCCTCGCGCGTGCCCCACTCGCCGGAAGCCGGCTGAAGTGTCCGCGGCACCGCATTGTTGACGTTGTCCATCCCGGTCGGGATATCGATCCCGATATAGGGGGCGATGCGGAAGGTCGAGCCGACGCCGTCCGTCTCATAGAGATTATAGCGGGTATCGAGCACGGTATCGCCGAAGCCGGTGGCGGTGAAGGCCGCCGTCTTGCCGTTGCTGACGATATTGCCGGAATTCGTGACGATCGACTTGTTTTCGAGAATGAAGGCAAGATCGGGCGAGGCGCCGTAAAGCACGATGTTTTCGTCGTAGAAGCTTTGCAGACCGCCGGAATATTCGGTGACCGTGGGTTGGGTGCGGACGATGACGTTGCCGGCCGAGATCGGTGAGGCAGAGGGAAAGGTGATCTGCGCCCGCGCCGGTGCGATGAGAGAAAGCGCGAGCAACACCGCGAGCGCGCCGGCGAAAAGCGTCGGCAGGGCACGAATTTCACGAAAAATCAGGCGCATCGTCTCAATTTTCCACGGCTTTGGCGGATGGATGCGCGATCCAGTGGATCGACCCGATGGAAAACGAGGCGTTACGCACCGCATGGCGCAGATCATCGTCGGTGACGGTGGCGCCGGGTTTCACGATGACATCGGCGGTGCCGCGCTTGAGGTTGAACGACGCATGTTCGACACCGGGAATCTGCTCGAACCGCTTGACGAGGCCGAAGGTGAAAAACGGCGCCGTGACCCCGAGCACCACCACCTGCACCTCGCCATAGCCGGGCGGCAAAGCGGGTTTCACCGGCGCCTGATCGGCGGCCATCGCCGGGGGCACGGCCACGGGCGACAACGCGCCCATCACGCTGGCAAGGAGATAGGCGGAGAGGCGAAGATTTCGTCTTCTATCCCGCATCGGACAGGCATTGCGACGACGAATGAGACCGATTTTTATCACGATAAGGCGCCTCCGCCAGGGGCGATGACATCGTAACGACATCTCATGGACCGTCACCATACCGGCTCGCGGCGTTTGCGCGGGCCAGTAGATACGTCGCCAATCGAGGCTTTCATTATTACCCCCCAATGTCAACGACGTAACATACTGTGACGAAAGCCGGAGCCGCGTTTCAACAGATCTCGGGACATCCTCGACATTGATTGGCCCGCCGCACCCGGGGGTTGCATTGCTGCCTTCGACACTGCCGCGCCAAGAAAACGGAATGAAAGTCTTTTTGCTTCTTTTTCTTCAGAAAAAGAAGATCCTTCCTTCGCCGCCCCGATGGTGCGGCACCGCCTTGTCAGGGCGGAGCCGGGCTGCTAGAGAGCCGCCCTTGATCTCGCGCGCCCGGGCGAAGAGGGCATGCCCGGCCGCGATCGCGTGCCTTCTCGGCGCGCCCCTTTCGGAAAGGAGAGCGAAATGCCCAAGATGAAGACCAAATCCTCGGTCAAGAAGCGATTCAAGATCACCGCGACGGGCAAGGTTCTCGCCGGCCCCGGCAAGAAGCGGCACAATCTTTCGGCGCGCAGCCAGAAGGCCAAGCGCAGCAATCGTCGCACCCAGGTGCTCACCCATGCGGACGGGCTCACCGTCAAGCAATGGGCGCCGTACGGGCTCGGCTGAGGAGATAAAGCAATGGCACGCGTCAAACGCGGCGTGACCTCTCACGCCCGGCACAAAAAAGTTCTCGACCAGGCGAAGGGCTATGTCGGCCGCTCGTCCACCAATTACCGCATCGCGCTGGAGCGCCTCGAAAAGGCGCTGCGCTATGCCTATCGTGACCGCCGGGTCAAGAAGCGCGATTTCCGCGCCCTCTGGATCCAGCGCATCAACGCCGCGGTGCGCGAACACGGCCTCACCTATTCGAAATTCATCGCCGGGCTGAAGCGCGCCGGCATCGAGATGGATCGCAAGGTGCTGGCGGCGATCGCCTATGACGACGCGCCGGCCTTCGCCGAGATCGTGCGGAAGGTCCAGGCGGCCCTGGGCTGAACAACATGCGCCGGGTGGGCAACACCCGGCGCCTCGTAGCGGGAACTTCCATGCGGATTTTGCGGCTTTCCACCCTGATGCTCGGCAGCGCCCTTGGCGCCGCCGCGCCGCTCGCTTTCGCCTTCGCCCAAAGCACGCCGGCGCCCGGGGCGAACGCGCCCGCCGCCGGAACTCCTCCCCAAGGGGCATTACCCCAGGGGGCGAATGTGCCCGCCGCCAAGCCCGACCCGGTGGTGGCGCGGGTCAACGGGCGTGACGAGCATCTGAGCGATCTCGAAAACCTCGCCCAGAATCTCCCCGAGCAGTTGCGCAACATGCCGCCCAACATGCTGTATCCGATCCTGATCGATCAGATCATCGACCGCGATCTCCTGGTGCAGCGGGCGCGCAAGGAAAATCTGCAAAAAGACCCGGCGGTCAAGCACGAGATGGAGGACGCCGCCGACATGGCGCTCCAGAACGCGCTGATCAACCGCGCCGTCGCCCCCGCGATCACCGAACAGGCGCTACAGGCGGCCTATCAGAAGGAGATCGCCGGCAAGCCGGGCGAGGAGGAGGTGCATGCGCGCCACATCCTGGTTCCGACCGAGGCGGCGGCCGATAACGTGATCAAGGAGCTGCAGGGCGGCGCCGATTTCGCGACGCTCGCCAAGAAGGACAGCACCGACCCCGCCGGCGCCAATGGCGGCGATCTCGGCTGGTTCAAAAAGGGCGACATGCTGCCCGAATTCAGCGATGCCGCCTTCGCCCTCAAACCCGGCCAGTTCACCACCAAGCCGGTGCATACCCGCTATGGCTGGCATGTGATCCAGGTGGTCGAGCGCCGCACCGCGCCGCCGCAGACCTTCGCCGAGGCGCGCGACCAGTTGCGCCAGAAGGCGATCCAGGACGCGGTGCAGAAGGAGATCGAGGAAGCCCGCAAAGGCGCCCAGATCGAGCGTTTCAATCTCGACGGCTCGCCGGTGCGCCCGACCGATCAGGCGGAGCCGCCGGGCATGCCGGGTGCCGAACCGCCGCCCCCGGGCGGCAAAACGCCGTAACCGGCGCGCGGATGGCCGCCCCCGCCGCGGTTTCGCCGCTCGCTCTGCCGTTGCCGGCGCTGCCGCCGCTGGCCGGGGTCCGGCTCGGCGTTGCGGCGGCGGGCATCCGCTATCAGGGCCGCACCGATGTTTTGGTCGCCGAATTCGCGCCGGGGACGACGGTCGCCGGCGTGTTCACCCGTAATCGCTGCCCCGGCGCGCCGGTCGAATGGTGCCGCGCCATTTTGCCGGAGGGCCGGGCGCGCGGCCTCGTCGTCAATGCCGGCAACGCCAATGTCTTCACCGGCCGCGCCGGGAGCGACGCCGTCCGCGCGACCGCCGAGGCGGCGGGGAGGCTGATCGGCTGCCCGGCGCAGGAGGTTTTCCTGGCCTCCACCGGGGTGATCGGGGAGGTGCTGCCGGTTGCGCGCCTGACCGCGGCGCTGCCCGCGATCCATGCCGATCTTGGCGCCGACCGGCTGGCGGAGGCGGCGCGCGCCATCATGACCACCGACACGTTCCCCAAGGCGGCGACGCGCACCGCCCGGATCGGCGGTGAGGAGGTGCGGATCACCGGCATCGCCAAGGGGAGCGGCATGATCGCCCCGGACATGGCGACGATGCTCTGTTTCGTGTTCACCGACGCCAAGATCCCCGCCTTTGCCCTGCAAACCTGTCTGAATGGCGGGATCGGCGGCAGTTTCAACGCGATCACCGTCGATTCCGACACGTCGACCTCTGACACCGTACTTTTGTTCGCAACCGGCCAGGCCCGCCACGCGCCGGTTCCGGCCGCCGGCGGGGCGGTGTTGCGCGCCTTCTCGGCGGCACTGGCCGAGGTTTTGCACGATCTCGCCCTTCAGGTGGTGCGGGATGGCGAGGGGGCGCAGAAGCTCATCCGCATCGATGTCCATGGCGCGGTATCTTCGCGTTCAGCCAGACGCATCGCCCGCGCGATCGCCGATTCGCCCCTGGTCAAGACCGCAATCGCCGGGGAGGATGCGAATTGGGGCCGGATCGTGATGGCGGTCGGCAAAGCCGGGGAGCCGGCGGACCGGGACCGCCTCGCGATCGCGATCGGCGGCGTATGGATGGCGCGGGATGGCGCCGTCGTCCCCGGTTATGACGAAGCCCCGGTCATCGCGCATATGCGCGGGCGCGAGATCGCGATCGCCGTCGATCTCGGCCTCGGCCGGGGCAAGGCCACTTTATGGACCTGTGACCTCACCCACGGCTATATCGACATCAACGGCAGCTACCGGAGCTGAAAAAGTTTTTTGGTTCTTTTTTTCAAAAAAGAACCGCTTTCTTCCCCTTATCCCTTCCCCCACCCCACGCTTCAGAACAAAGCCACCGCTTTGGCGAGGGCGATATAGAGGCCGATCAGGAAGGGCACGCCGACCGCGAGCCAGGCCAGCGCACCCCCGATCCCAAACCCACCGCGCGCCGCCGTCTCGGCATTGGCGGAAACTTTGTCTTCCCGCACCAGGGCGCGCTCGCGGGCCAGTTCCTCGTCGGTCATGTGGTATTTCTCATGCACCGGCTTGACGAAGAAATTGCAGATCAACCCGCCGAGGAGCAGCCCGGCCATGATATAGAGCGTAATATCATAGACTTGGTTATGGGCGACGCCCTGGGCGATTTCGAACTGGCGGAGGCCGGCGATCAGCGCCGGTCCGGCGACGCCCGCGACCGACCAGGCGGTGATCAGCCGGCCATGGATCGCGCCGACCATTTGCGAGCCGAAAATATCGGCGAGATAGGCCGGCACGGTTGCGAAGCCACCGCCATACATGCTGAGAATGATGCAGACCGACAGCACGAACAGAGATGGCAGGCCGAGGCTGCCCCAGGTCGGCAGCAGACAGTACAACACGATGCCGATCACGAAGATCGTGTAATACATATTCTTGCGGCCGATCTTGTCGGAGAGCGACGCCCAGAAGATGCGCCCGAGGGCATTGAACAGGCTGATCAGCCCGACCAGCCCCGCCGCCGCGGCGGCGACCGCGGCGCGCTGTGCGGCGGCCGAGGCCTCTCCCCCGCCGATCAGCTTGGCGCCGAACACGTCCTGCAACATCGGGCTCGCCATCGAAATCACGCCGATGCCGGCGGTGACGTTGAGGCACAAAACGCCCCAGATCAGCCAGAATTGCGGGGTGCGGATCGATTGCGACAAATGCACGTGATTGCGGGTGATCATCTCCCGCTTCCGGCCGTCCGCCCCGGGCGTGAAACCGACCGGATACCAACCCGTAGGCGCGACGCGAAAACCGAAGGCGCCGGCGCTCATGAACAGAAAATAGATGACGCCGAGGCCGATCAGCGCCCCGCTCACGCCCTGAATGCCGCTGGTCGCAAAATGCCCCATCATCCAGACCGCGAGTGGCGCGCCGACCATCGCCCCGCCCCCGTAGCCCATGATCGCGAAGCCGGTCGCGAGCCCGCGCCGGTCGGGGAACCATTTGATCAGGGTCGAAACCGGGGTGATATAGCCGAGTCCCTGGCCGATGCCGCAAATCACCGCGATGATATAGACCAGCCAAAGCTGGTGGACCGAGACCGCGCCGCCGAGCAGGATGAGGCCGCCGCCCCAGCACAAAGCGGAAATGAAGCCCGCCTTGCGTGGCCCGGCATGTTCCAGCCACCCCCCCCAGATCGCCGCCGAGATGCCGAGAACGGCGATGAAAATCTCGAAGACATGGGTGACGGAGGGCACGCTCCAATTACAGGTCGTCGTGAATAATTCCGCGCCGAAACCCTGCATCGCGCAGGCTTTGGCATCGGCGTTCGGGATCAGCCGCGACATCGGCAGCCAGAACACCGAAAATCCATAGGCCATGCCGATACAGAGATGGATGGCGAGCGCGGCTGGCGGGACCAGCCAGCGGTTGAAATTGGGCCCGGCGATGCTGCGCTCACGATCGAGAAAACCGGCCGGTGCCGGCATTGTCCCCGTGGACACGATGTCTGCTCGCGACATGGTTTTCTTTCTTCCCTCAGCCGTTTTCCTGGACGATGTTCGCTTGGACGAATCGATACGATATCACGACACGATATTACACGATGCCGGTGACGATGCGAAAGATCAAGAAACCTTGACCTCCTTCGCCAGCAGCGCGACCGCCGCGGCGGCGAGCGGATCGAGACCGCCGCCGCCGGACGCGACATGGGCGATGATTTCGCGGCGCATGCGCGGATCCCAGAATTTCAGCAGATGATCGGCAATCTCCTCGGGCGCGCGCGCGGGGCCGAGATGGGCGAAGAAGCGGCCGATCTGGTTTGCCATCATGGTCAGTTTTTCAGGCGGCATGGACCGTGCTTTCCATAACGATGCGCGGGCGATGGGTGAAGATCTCGAACCCGTCGGCGCGGGCGATGGCGGCGAGGGTGATGCCGCTGCGCTCGGCGCGGCGCAGGGCGAGACCGGTCGGGGCGGAAACGGCGAGGAGGATCGCGCAGCCCATCCGCGCCACTTTCTGCACCATTTCGACCGAAACCCGCGAAGTCAGCAGGACGGCGCCAGACGCCGGCGCGATGCCGGCGCGGAGCAGGGCGCCGGCGAGCTTGTCGAGCGCGTTGTGCCGCCCGACATCTTCCCGCACCGCGACGATGCCGCGCCCGGGCTGGTAGAAGGCGGCGGCGTGCAGGGCGTGGCTCTGCCGGTTCAGATCCTGGCGGGCGCCGAGACCGGCCATCGCCGCGGCCAGCGCCGCCGCGTCGAGCCGGAGGTCGCTTGCGATCGCCGGCGAGGGCGCGAGCGCCGCTTCCAGGCTTTCCATACCGCAAAGCCCGCAGCCAGTCGCACCGAGAAGGCGACGCTTACGCGACCAGAGCGCATCTTCGCGCTCCGGCGCGAGATCGAGGCGGAGCTCGATCGCGGCCTCGCCCGCGATGTCGCGGGGGATGGTCTCGCAGGCGATGATGTCGCGGGCGGCGTCGATCAGCCCCTCATTGCGCGTGAACCCCCAGGCGAAATCATCGAGATCGGCCGGGGTCGCCATCATCACCGCATATGTCGCGCGGCCATAGGTGAGCGCGACCGCGGTTTCCTCCGGGATGTGGCGGAGGCCGCGCGCCGCGCCCGCCTCCCGCCAGACCAGCGGCGCACTCGCGAGGATCGGCGCCGGGAGGGTCATTCCGCGGCCAGGATACGCCGGCTCCGTTCGGCGTGCTGACGATAGCTCTCCTGCCACTCGGTCGGCCCGTTGGCGCGCGCGACCTGCACCGCCGTCACCTTGTATTCCGGGCAGTTGGTCGCCCAGTCGGAAAACTCCGTGGTGACGACATTGGCTTGCGTGTCGGGGTGGTGGAAGGTGGTGTAGACCACGCCAGGGGCGACGCGGTCGGTGATGAGGGCGCGGAGCGCCGTCGCCCCGGCGCGGCTTTCGAGCTTCACCCAGTCGCCATCGCGGATGCCGCGCTGCTCGGCGTCATGGGGATGGATTTCCAGCCGATCCTCCTCATGCCAGACGCTGTTATCGGTGCGCCGCGTCTGGGCGCCGACATTGTATTGCGAGAGGATGCGCCCGGTGGTGAGGAGCAGCGGGAAGCGCGGCCCGCTCCGCTCCTCGGTCGCGACGTATTCGGTGATCATGAAATGCCCCTGCCCGCGCACGAAACCGCCGATATGCATGGTCGGCGTGCCCTCCGGCGCCGCCTCGTTGCACGGCCATTGCACCGAGCCGACGCGATCGAGGAGGGCGAAGGAAACGCCGGCGAAGCTCGGCGTGGTGCGGGCGATCTCGTCCATGATCGCGGCGGGATCGGGATAGTGCATCGGATAGCCGAGCGCGTTCGACAGCATCTGGGTGATTTCCCAGTCGGCATAGCCGTTTTTCGGGCGCATCACCCGGCGGACGCGATTGATCCGCCGCTCGGCATTGGTGAAGGTGCCGTCTTTTTCGAGGAAGCTCGATCCCGGCAGGAAGACATGGGCGTAATTCGCGGTCTCGTTGAGGAACAGATCCTGCACCACGACGCATTCCATCGCCGAAAGCCCGGCGATCATGTGCTGGGTGTCGGGGTCGGATTGCACGATGTCCTCGCCCTGGATGTAGAGCCCCTTGAAGGAGCCATCCACCGCCGCGTCGATCATGTTGGGAATGCGCAAGCCAGGCTCGGCATCGAGCGCGACCCCCCAGATTTTCTCATAGATCGCGCGGGTCGCGGGCTCGGAGATATGACGATAGCCGGGCAGTTCGTGCGGGAAGCTGCCCATGTCGCACGAGCCCTGGACGTTGTTCTGGCCGCGCAGCGGGTTCACGCCGACACCGCGGCGGCCGATATTTCCGGTCGCCATGGCGAGATTGGCGATCGCGATCACCGTCGTCGTGCCCTGGCTGTGCTCGGTGACGCCGAGCCCGTAATAGATCGCGGCATTGCCGCCGGTTGCATAAAGGCGCGCCGCTTTCCGGATCTCCTCGGCGGGGACACCGGCAACCGCCGCCACCGTCTCGGGGCTGTTTTCGGGGCGGGCGATGAACTCCGCCCAGTCCTGGAACGCATCCCACTCGCAATAGTCGCGCACGAAGGCCTCGTTCACCAACCCCTCGGTGACGATGACATGGGCGAGCGCATTGACCATCGCGACGTTGGTGCCAGGACGGATCGGCAGATGATGGCTCGCCTCGATATGCGGCGAGCGGACGAGATCGATGCGGCGCGGATCGATGACGATCAGCTTGGCGCCGGCGCGGAGCCGCCGCTTCATGCGCGAGGCGAACACCGGATGCGCGTCGGTCGGATTGGCGCCGATCACCAGGATGACGTCGCTTTCATCGACGGAATCGAAATCTTGCGTCCCGGCGGAGGTGCCGAAGGTCGATTTCAGGCCGTAGCCGGTCGGCGAATGGCAGACGCGGGCGCAGGTATCGACATTGTTGTTGCCGAAACCGGCGCGCACCAATTGCTGGACGAGATAGGTCTCCTCATTGGTGCAGCGCGAGGAGGTGATGCCGCCGACCGCGTCCTTGCCGTAGGTCGCCTGAATCCGCTTGAACGCCGCGGCGGTATGGGCGATCGCCTCCTCCCAGCTCACTTTGCGCCAGGGGTCGGTGATGTTGTCGCGTATCATCGGCGTCAGAATGCGCTCGCGATGGGTCGCATAGCCGAAGGCGAAGCGGCCCTTGACGCAGGAATGGCCGTGATTGGCCTTGCCGTCTTTGTACGGCACCATGCGCACCACCTGCTCGCCGCGCATCTCGGCCTTGAAATTGCAGCCGACGCCGCAATAAGCGCAGGTGGTGACGACGGAATGTTCGGGCTGGCCGATCTCGACCACCGATTTCTCGATCAGCGTCGCGGTCGGGCAGGCCTGCACGCAGGCGCCGCAGGAGACGCATTCGGAGGACAGGAAATCATCGCTCCCGGTCGCGACCTTGGAGGCGAAGCCGCGCCCGGCGATGGTCAGCGCAAACGTGCCCTGCACCTCCTCGCAGGCGCGCACGCAGCGCGAGCAGACGATGCATTTGGCGGGATCGAAGGCGAAATAGGGATTGGAGGTGTCTTGCGCCGCGGCGAAATGATTGGCGCCGTCATAGCCGTAACGAACTTCGCGCAGGCCGACCGCGCCGGCCATGTCCTGCAATTCGCAATCGCCGTTGGCCGCACAGGTGAGACAATCCAGCGGATGGTCGGAGATGTAGAGTTCCATGACCCCGCGGCGGAGTTTCGCAAGCCGCCCGGTCTGCGTCGCAACCACCATGCCGGCCGCAACCGGCGTCGTGCAGGAGGCCGGGGTGCCGGCGCGGCCTTCGATTTCGACGAGACAGAGCCGGCACGAGCCGAAAGCGCCGAGACTGTCGGTCGCGCAGAGTTTCGGCACCGCGATGCCGGCTTCCATCGCCGCGCGCATGATCGAGGTGCCTTCCGCCACCGTGACCTCATGGCCATCGATGGTGAGCGAAACGGTCTTTTCGTTGATCGCTTCCGGCGTGCCGTAATCGGTTTCCTTGATCAGGGTCATGGCGACCTCCTATGCAGCGGCTTGGGCGGCGGCGCGGGTGAAATCGTCCCGGAAATGGGTGAGCGCGCTCATCACCGGATAGGGCGTGAAACCGCCGAGCGCGCAGAGCGAGCCGAATTTCATGGTCTCGCAAAGATCGGTGATCAGGGCCAGGTTTTTCTCCACGTCCCGGCCGGCGCGGATGCGGTCCATCACCTCGACGCCGCGGGTCGAGCCGAGGCGGCAGGGGGTGCATTTGCCGCAGGATTCGATCGCGCAGAATTCCATCGCGAATCGCGCCTGCGCCGCCATGTCGACGCTGTCGTCGAACACCACCACACCACCATGGCCGATCAACCCGTCACGCGCGGCGAAGGCTTCGTAATCGAAGGGCGTGTCGAACAGGGCGCGCGGGAAATAGGCGCCGAGCGGGCCGCCGACCTGCACCGCCCGCACCGGGCGCCCGCTCGCCGTGCCGCCGCCGATCTCTTCGACCAATTCGCCGAGGGTGACGCCGAACGCCGCCTCGAACAGCCCGGGATTGCGGATATTGCCGGCCAATTGGATCGGCATGGTGCCACGCGAGCGGCCATAGCCGAGATCCTGATAGGCTTTCGCGCCCTCGGCGAGAATGATCGGAACCGAGGCGAGGGAGATCACGTTGTTGATCACCGTCGGCTGGCCGAACAGGCCCTGAAGCGCGGGCAGCGGCGGCTTGGCGCGCACCACGCCGCGCTTGCCCTCGAGACTGTCGAGGAGCGCCGTCTCCTCGCCGCAGACATAGGCGCCGGCGCCGACCCGGACCTCGAGATCGAAGGAAAATCCCGAATCCTGGATGTTTTCGCCGAGAAATCCGCCGCTGCGCGCCGCCAGGATCGCCGCATTCATGGCGGCGATCGCGTGCGGATATTCCGAGCGGGTGTAGAGATAGCCCTTGCTCGCCCCGACCGCGTAGCCGGCGATCAGCATCCCCTCGATCAGCACGAAGGGATCGCCCTCCATGATCATACGGTCGGCGAAAGTGCCGGAATCGCCTTCATCGGCGTTGCAGACGATGTATTTGCGCGCCGCTTTGGCGCCCGCGGCGGTGCGCCATTTGATCCCGGTCGGGAAACCGGCGCCGCCACGCCCGCGCAGGCCCGAGGCGACCACTTCCTCGACTGTTGCCGCCGGGCCGAGCGCCAAGGCCCGCGCGAGCCCGAGCCAGCCGCCATGCGCCGCGTAATCGGCGGCGGAAGCGGGATCGACGATGCCGCAGCGCGCGAAAGTGAGCCGCGTCTGGCGCTTGAGAAAGGGAATCTCCTCGGGCCGGCCGAGCTGTTTCGGATGCGCGCCGCCGGCGAGAAAATCGGCGGCGAACAGCGATCCGACCTCCTCGGGCGCGATCGGGCCATAGGCGATGCGGCCGGACGGGGTCGCGACTTCGAGCATCGGCTCCAGCCAGTAGAGCCCACGCGCGCCGGTGCGCACGATGTCGAGCCCGATCCCGCGTGCCCGCGCCTCGCGCGCCAGCGCCGCCGCCACCGCGTCGGCACCGAGCGCCAGCGCCCCCGCATCCCGCGGCAGATAGATCCGCGCGCTCATGCCGATGGCCCCGTCTGACGCGCCTCGGCGACCAGAGCGGCGAGCCGCCCGGCCTCCAGCCGGCCGACCGGGGCGCCATCGAACAACGCCGCCGGCGGCATCGCGCAAAGACCGAGGCAATAGACCGCCTCGATGGTGAGCGCGCCATCCGCCGTGGTCCCGCCCCAATCCAGGCCGAGCCGCGCCAGAAGGTCGGCGGCGAGTGCGGCGCCGTTCATCGACTGACACGCTTCGGCGCGGCAGAGCTTCAACACATGCCGCCCGGCCGGGGCGCGCCGGAAATCGTGATAGAAACCGATCACGCCCTTGACCTCGGCGCGCGACAAATTGAAGGCGCTGGCGAGCAGCGGCTCCGCCGCCTCGGGCACGCAACCGAACGCCGCCTGCACCGCGTGGAGCGCCGGGAGAAGCCCCCCTTCGCGGCCAGATTCGGCGGCGATCAGGGCGCCGGCCCGGGCCGCGTCCCAATCGGGCGGGGGTGGCGCATGGCGTGAATGCTCGTCGGTCATCGCAATATCCATGACTCTCGTTGTCCTTGGATCGTCGGCGATCGCATGAGGATCAGATGCGCATAAGGCGCGGCGGGATCAAGGCAGGCATACCGTGACGCAATAGAACATCACGATTAAAAATAAGTTTCGATGTGCCGATGATCGCCGCCGGCGCTCGCCGGTTTACGTCTCGCCGGTTTACGTCTCGTGGCGGATTTAATTCTCGAGGCTGGTTCAATTCTCGAGGCTGGTTCAATTCTCGAGGCTGGGGGCGATGATCTGCGCTTGCGTCACGAGGGCTGCGGTCAAGGGCGTCATCGGCTCGCGATAGGGCACGACGAGGCCGACCATCGGGCTCGGTGGCCCGCCCTCGATCGGGATCGCCCGCACCGCGTCGCTCAGCCCGAGCATGGCGGCGAGTTTGATCGGCATCACGCTCGCCCAATGGCCGGTGCGGACATGCGACCACAGCACCACCATCGAGTTCGATTCCAGCGTCGGCACCGCCGGCCGCCCGGTCAGGCGCAGCATGCGGTCGAGAATGCGCCGGTTCTGCATGTCCGGCGTCAGGAGGCAGAGCGGAATCTGCGCCACATCCTCCCACGACACTTTCGCGCGATCGCCGAGCGGCGCCTGCGGCGCGGTGATCAGGCAATAGCGCTCGTGATAGAGCGGCACGGTGCGCACCCGCCCGAGCGGCTCGTTGTCGAGATAGGTGATGCCGGCATCGACTTCGAGATTTTCGAGCAGAGCCAGCGTCGCGATCGAGGTCGAGGAAAGGATGGAGAAGGTGACGCCGGGATGGCGCTCGCGATAGGGGGTGGTGAGTTGCGCCACCATGGCGAGCGCGGTCGGGATCACGGCGATTTTGAGATTGCCGGCGAGTCCCTGTTTGAGCGCCCGGATTTCCTGACGCATGGCGCGGGTATCGGCGACGATGCGGCGCGCCCAGTCGAGCGTGCGCTCGCCCTCCGGCGTGAAGCCGAGAAAACGCGAGCCGCGCTGGACCAAAAGCACGCCGAGCGTTTCCTCCAACTGCTTGATTCCGGCCGACAGAGTCGGCTGCGTCACGCCACAGATCTCGGCGGCGTGGCCGAAATGCCGCTCGCGCGCCAGGGCCAGAAGATATTCCAGTTTTTCGATCACGGGACAGAATCCTTACCCACCGCCACTTAGACGCCGGCCCCGATCATGGCAAGCCGTGACCGGACGCGATATATTCGAAAACACAGCACTCCGCAGCCGGCGCGTGGCCGATTACGACCATCCCGGGCGCGGTTCGATCAGGGTTTCGATGACCGTGATCGAGAAAATCCGTTTGCGGGGCGCCGGCAAGTCGTCTAGATACGATCATAGATCGGCGGGTGGGTTTCGTATCCGAGCCGCTTCCCGATCCGGTGGTTCAGTTGCGAAGTGAAGCCCGATCGCGTTGCCGAACGGAATACTGGCCGCCATGCAATGGAACTCAGAAGATTCTTTGTCATTAGGAGGCAACACCATGGCCTGGAAATCCCCGAAGATCGTTGAAATCGCGCTCGGCGCGGAAATCAACAGCTACGCCTGCGCCGAAGCGAAGTAATTTCGCGAAAACGCCGCCGCGAGGTCTCGCCTCCGGCGGCGTTTTTATTTGACGAAGCAGCCGAGACATGATCCGGGCCGTTATCCTCGGGGCCGCGGCTGGTGGCGGATTCCCGCAATGGAACTCCAACGCCGCGGCGTGCAGACGGGCGCGATCGGGCGATCCGGCGGCGAAACCCCGCCTTCAGGCGTCCCTCGCCGTCTCCGCCGACGGCGATCATTGGTTCCTCCTCAACGCGACCCCGGATCTCGGCGCCCAGATCCAACGGGCGCCATTCCTGCACCCGCGCCACGGACTCCGCTCGACGCCGATCGCCGGCGTCATTCTCACCGACGGCAATGTCGATGCCATCGCCGGCCTCCTCACGCTCCGCGAGCGTGAGGCCTTCACCATCCATGCCACCGCGAGCGTCCTCGGCGTGCTCGACGAAAACCCGGTTTTCGAGGTTCTGGCGCGCGATGTCGTGACCCGCGAGGCGGTCGGGCTCGATGTCTCGCACCCGCTCCGGCTTGCCGACGGCGCGCCGAGCGGGCTTGCGCTCACCCTGTTTGCGGTGCCGGGCAAGGTGCCGCTCTATCTCGAACGCCCCGGCGAGGCGCCGGCGATCATCGAAGGCGAGGAGACGGTCGGCGCGATGATCAGCGATGGCGCGCGGCGTCTCTTTTTCATCCCCGGCTGCGCCCGCGTCACCCCCGCCCTCCGCGCCCGCCTCGACGGCGCCGACGCGCTTTTCTTCGACGGCACGCTCTGGCGCGACGACGAGATGATCCGCGCCGGGATCGGCGCCAAGACCGGGCTCCGCATGGGCCATCTCAGCGTCGGTGGCGAGGACGGCACCCTCGCCGCCTTCCGCGACTGCCCGATCCCGCAGCGCATCCTGGTCCATATCAATAATTCCAACCCGATCCTGCTCGCCGACAGCCCCGAACACGCCGCGGTTCTGGCCGCCGGCTGGCGGGTCGGCGAAGACGGGATGGAGATCACCCTATGACCGCGATGCCCGCCCCCACCCCCCTCACCCCGGCGGAACTGGAGGCAGAACTCCGCGCGATCGGCGCCGAGCGCTATCACAACCTCCACCCCTTCCATCAGCTGCTGCATGGCGGCAAGCTCACCCGTGGCCAGGTGCAGGCCTGGGCGCTCAACCGCTTCTATTACCAGTCCCGCATCCCGGCCAAGGACGCCTTCCTGCTCGCCCGCCTGCCGACCCCGGAACTCCGCCGCGCCTGGCGCTCGCGCATCATCGATCATGACGGTGACGGGCCGGGAACCGGCGGTATCGCGCGCTGGATGAAGCTCGCCGAGGGGGTCGGGCTCGATCCCGATTACGTCGTCTCGACGCGCGGCCTGCTGCCGGCGACGCGATTCGCGGTCGATGCCTATGTCAATTTCGTCCGCGACCGGCCGATCCTCGAAGGCATCGCCTCCTCGCTCACCGAGATGTTCTCGCCGACCATCATCGCCGAGCGCGTCTCGGGCATGCTGCGCAATTATGCCTTCATCACCGAGGCGACCCTCGCCTATTTCACGCCGCGCCTGACCCAGGCGCCGCGCGACGTCGAATTCGCCCTCGCCTATGTCAAGGAACACGCCGACAGCGTCGAGAAACAGCAAGCGGTGCTGGCCGCGCTCCGCTTCAAATGCGATGTCCTTTGGACGCAGCTCGATGCCCTCTATTTCGCCTATGTCGCGCCCGGCCTCGTGCCCCCCGGGGCGTTCGTGCCGGCGCCCGCATGACCGTTGGCGATGACCATGACCCTTCGCGATGACACGGTGCCGCGTTTCCCCCCGGGGGTGAAATTCCGCTTCGATGCGGTGCGCGCCGCCTGGGTGGTGCTGGCGCCGGAGCGGCTGTTTCTGCCCGATGACCAGGCGGTCGAGATCCTGAAGCTGGTCGATGGTGCGCGCTCGCTCGGCGCCATCGCCGACGATCTCGCGGCGCGCTTCGCCGCCCCGCGAGACGTCATCGCCGCCGACGTCGCCGCCATGCTCGGCGATCTCGCCGAAAAAGGAGCGCTCGCGCTATGACCGCATTCGAGCCACCGATGGGCCTCATCGTCGAACTCACCCATCGCTGCCCGCTGCAATGCCCGTATTGCTCGAACCCGCTCGCCTTGGAACGCGCCGGCGGCGAGCTGACCACCGCGGAATGGCAGAGCGTGTTCAGCGAAGCCGCCAAAATCGGGGTGCTGCAGCTCCATTTCACCGGCGGCGAGCCGACCGCGCGGCGCGATCTCCCCGATCTCGTCCGCCACGCCGCCGGGGTCGGGCTTTATACCAATATCATCACCTCCGGCGTGCAGCTCGATGACCGCCTGATGGCGGCGCTGATGGATGCCGGGATCGATCATATCCAGTTGAGCTTCCAGGATGTCGATCCCGACAATGCCGACCGCATCGCCGGCTATCGCGGCGCCCATGCGCGCAAACTCGCCGCCGCGGCGCGGATTCGCAGCGCCGGATTGCCGCTCACCGTCAATTTCGTCGTCCATCGCCAGAACATCGCGAATGTGCCGCGCATGATCGCCCTCGCCGAGGGGCTCGGCGCGGCGCGGACGGAAATCGCGCAGGTGCAGTATTACGGCTGGGGATTCAAAAACCGCGCCGCCCTGCTCCCCAGCCGCGCCGAACTCGACCAGACGACGGCGACGGTGGAAGCGGCGCGCGCCCGCCTCAAGGGGCGGATGGTGATCGATTACGTCATCCCCGATTACTACGCCCGGCGGCCGAAATCCTGCATGGGTGGCTGGGCGCGGCGGTTCATCAACATCTCCCCCTCGGGCAAGGCGATGCCATGCCACGCCGCCGAGACGCTCCCCGGCTTCGTCTTCCCCTCGGTGCGTGACACCTCGCTCGCCGCCATCTGGCAGAGCGATCCGGCATTTCTCCGCTTCCGCGGCACCGACTGGATGCCCGAGCCCTGCCAATCCTGCGACCGGCGCGAAATCGACTGGGGCGGCTGCCGCTGCCAGGCCTTCGCCCTCACCGGCGATGCCGCGCGCACCGATCCCGCCTGCGACCTCGCCCCCGATCACGCGCTCATGCAGCTTGCGGTCGCCGAGCGCGGCGAAACCCCGGCGGATTTCGTCTATCGCCGCTTCGGCGCCAACGACGCCGAGACCCCGATCGGCGAAACGGTGCCCTGAAACCAGACCCGGGGCGTGATCAGGAAGGGAAAGAAGGCCAGGGGGCTTTGCCCCCTGGACCCCCACCAAAGGCTCGCCTTTGGAAACCTTCCATTGTTTGGGAGGGCAAGGAGGGCCGACTGTGACCTTGCAAATTCATCGTTGGCCCTCCTTGCCCTCCCAAACCCATATGGGGTTCTAAGGGCGTGCCCTTAGCGGGGTCCAGGGGCAGCGCCCCTGGCCTTGCTTCCTTCCCGATCGCGCTCCGGGTCTGGCGTCCATTGACCGGGGTCGGGCGAGCCTCTAACTGTGATCCTCACAACGTGGTCCGCGTGATGGATCAGAAATCGGCTTCCCCTTTGACCCCGCCCCGTTCCGGCGCCTTGCCGCCCAGCATCGATGCGCGCTCGGCGGCGATTCTGCGCGAAATCGTCGAACAATATGTCGCGACTGGCGAGCCGGTCGGCAGCCGCACGCTGTCGCGCCGCCTGCCGCTCGCCCTTTCGCCGGCGACCATCCGCAACGTCATGGCCGATCTCACCGATCAGGGCCTGCTTTACGCGCCGCACACCTCCGCCGGCCGTCTGCCGACCGATCGCGGGCTCCGTCTCTTCGTCGATGGGCTGCTTCAGTTCGGCGATCTCTCGGAGGAGGAGCGGGAGACGATCGGCGCCGCACTGCACGCCTCCGGGCGCAGCCTGGAGACCACGCTGGCCGAGGCCGGAAGCCTGCTCTCCGGCCTCTCCGCCGCCGCCGGCCTGGTGCTCGCGCCCAAAACCGAGGGGCCGCTCAGGCATATCGAGTTCGTCCCGCTCGGCACCGGCCGCGCCCTCGTCGTCATCGTCAATGCCGATGGCCAGGTCGAAAACCGGGTCATCGACATCCCCGCCGGCCTGCCGCCCTCGGCGTTGCAGCAGGCGAGCAATTATCTCAATGCCCGCCTCGCCGGCCGCTCGGTCGAGGAAGTGCGCCGGGTGGTGAGCGAGGAAATCGCCGCCGACCGCACCGAACTCGACCTGCTTGCGGCGCAGATCGTCGCGACCGGGCTCGCCACCTGGACCGGCGAGGGGCGCGGCGGCAGCCTGATCGTGCGCGGCCAGGCGCGGCTCCTCGCCGATGTCACCGAGATCGAACGGCTGGCGACCATCCAGGCTTTGTTCGAGCGGCTGGAAACCCAGGAAACCATGCTCAAACTGCTGGAACTGGTCGAGGTTTCCGAAGGCGTGCGGATTTTCATCGGCGCCGAGAACGGGTTGTTCGACGCCTCCGGCCTCTCGATGATCGTCGCCCCGGCGCGCAACACTGCCGACCGCATCGTCGGCGCGATCGGCGTCATCGGCCCGGCGCGGATCAATTACGCCCGCATCATTCCGGTCGTCGATTATACCGCGCGCGTCATCGGCAGCCTGCTCGGCTGAGCGCGTCAATTGCGCGGCAGGCGCGGGCGTTCGGGGCTGTCCGGGTTCTGGGCGCGGTTGCGCAGCAGATGATCGGCGAGGACGAGGGCCATCATCGCCTCGCCCACCGGCACCGCGCGGATGCCGACGCAGGGGTCATGGCGGCCGCGGGTCATCACGTCGACCTCGTGGCCGGCGCGATCGACCGCGCGGCGCGGGGTGAGGATCGAGCTGGTCGGCTTGATCGCGAAGCGGGCGATGATCGGCTGGCCGGTCGAAATACCGCCGAGAATGCCGCCGGCGTGGTTGCTCGCGAACACCACAGCGCCATCCCGCATGCGCATCTCATCGGCATTGTCCTCGCCGCGCAGGCTGGCGGCGGCGAAGCCATCGCCGATTTCCACCCCCTTGACGGCGTTGATCCCCATCAGCGCGCTCGCGAGATCGGCGTCGAGCTTGGCGTAGATCGGCGCCCCGAGCCCCGGCGGCACGCCCTCGGCGACGATCTCGACCACCGCGCCGACCGAGGAGCCGGATTTGCGGATCTCGTCGAGATAGCGCGTAAAAACCTCGACGCTGGCCGGATCGGGGCAGAAAAACGGGTTGCGTTCCACCTCCGCCCAGTCCCAGTTGCCGCGCGCGATCCGCTTTTCGCCGATCTGCACCAGCGCCCCCCGGATGCGGAGATCGGCGCCGAGCACCTTCCGCGCCACCGCCCCGGCGGCGACCCGCATCGCCGTCTCGCGCGCCGAGGAACGCCCGCCGCCGCGCGGGTCACGGATGCCGTATTTCAGCTCGTAGGTGAGATCGGCATGGCCGGGGCGGAAGCTGGCGGCGATCGCGTCGTAATCCTTGGAGCGGGCATCGGTGTTGGTGATCTCGAGCGCGATCGGCGTGCCGGTGGTCAGCCCGTCCAAGACGCCGGAGAGGATGCGCACCTGGTCGGCTTCCTGGCGCTGCGTCGTGAAGCGCGACTGGCCGGGGCGGCGGCGATCGAGGAAGGGCTGGATATCGGCTTCCGAAAGCGCGAGCCGCGGCGGACAGCCATCGATGACGCAGCCGATCGCCGGGCCATGACTCTCACCCCAGGTGGTGACGCGGAAGAGATGGCCGAAGCTGTTATGGGACATTTCAGTCGAGATCTTCTTTTTCTGAAGAAAAAGAAGCAAAAAGACTTTTATCCGTTAGGCAGTGATCCGTTGGGCAGTGCCGCAGGCACTGCCCGCATCGAGGCAACGGGATAGAAGTTTTTTGGTTCTTTTTTTCAAAAAAGAACACTTCTTTTTTTGCCTTCACTCGCTAGTCGCGGCGATATCGGGCGCCGCCGGGTTCTTCATGCCGACGATGTGATAGCCCGAATCGACGTGATGGACCTCACCGGTGACCCCCGAGGCGAGGTCGGAGAGCAGATAGAGCCCGGCGCCGCCGACATCCTCGATGGTGGTGTTGCGTTCGAGCGGCGAGTTGAGCTGATTCCAGCGCAGGATATAGCGGAAATCGCCGATGCCGTTGGCGGCCAGCGTCTTGATCGGCCCGGCGCTGATCGCGTTGACGCGGATGCCGGCCCCGCCGAGATCGGCGGCGAGATAGCGCACCGAGGCTTCCAACGCTGCCTTGGCGACCCCCATGACGTTGTAATGCGGGATCACCTTCTCGGCACCGAGGTAAGAAAGCGTGAGCAGCGCACCGCCCGGCGCCATCATCGGCACCGCGCGCCGCGAGACGGCGACGAAGCTGTAACACGAAATATCGAGGGCTTGCAGGAAGGCCTCGCGCGGGGTGTCGAGATAGCGGCCGCGGAGATAGGATTTATCGGCCCAGCCAATGGCGTGGACGAGGAAATCGAGCCGCCCCCAGCGCCCGGCGAGGGCGGTGAAGGCGGCATCGATGCTGGCCTCGTCGGCGACGTCGCAGGGGAAGACGAGGTCGGAGCCGATACCGGCGGCGAGCGGCCGCACCCGGCGCTCCAGCGCCTCGCCCTGATAAGTGAACGCGAGTTCGGCGCCTTGCGCGGCGCAGGCATTGGCGATCCCCCAGGCGAGCGAGCGGTCATTGGCAACCCCCATGACCAGGCCGCGCTTGCCGGCGAGCAGGGTTCCGGTGGCGGGCGTCGCGGCGGCGGGGTCGGGAAAGGATGCGGTTGGTTCGGTGGAATGGGACATCGAGGATCTATCCCTTCTCGGTTGCGGGCCTGACCTTCTTTCGTGACACAGCCGGGCCGCCTTCGGCAAGAGCCTCGGCGCAAGGCCGGCCCGCGCGCGGGCGGCTTGGCGGGCAGGGCGGGATGCGGCAGAAGGAGGCAAAGGAGTCTCGCCATGGCAGAGTCCCCCGCCGATCCGCTGCGCCGCTTCGAGGCCTGGCTTGCCGAGGCGCAGGCGCAGGAACCGAACGACCCCAATGCGATGACCCTGGCGACGGCGGCCAAAACCGGGCGGCCGGCGGCGCGGATGGTGCTGCTCAAGGGCGCGGATCAGCGCGGGTTCGTGTTCTATACCAACCTCGAAAGCCGAAAGAGCCTGGAAATTCAGGAAAACCCCTGGGCCGCGCTGCTCTTTCACTGGAAGAGCCTGCGCCGGCAGGTGCGGATCGAAGGCGCGCTCGCCCCGGTATCGGCGGCGGAGGCGGATGCCTATTTCGCGACCCGGCCGGTATTGTCGCGGCTCGGCGCCTGGGCGTCCGACCAGTCGCGCCCGCTCGCCGATCGCGCCGTTCTGGAGGCGCGTCTTGCGGCAGCGAAGGCGCGTTTCCCGGATGAGACCGCGATCCCGCGCCCGGCGCATTGGTCGGGCTGGCGGCTGGTGCCCGATTACTATGAATTCTGGCAGGACATGCCGGGCCGGCTGCACCGGCGCGATGTCTATAGGCGGGACGGCGCGGGCTGGGCGGTCGGCCTGATCTACCCCTGACCCGCCCCCGGATTCATCCCTGGGCGGCGTTTTTTTCCCATCCGGCGCGACAGATGATATCATGCGCGCACGGCCGCGAGGCAGGGACGCGGCACAGAGAATGGGGAGATTGCCGGCGATGGCCATTCGTAAGATTCTGCTGCCCTTGACCGGTACTGATTCCGGCGCGGGCGAGGCAGCACTCGCCACAGCGCTCCTCGCCGCGCAGATATGGCGGGCGCATGTTCTGGTGCTGCATGTCCGGGTCGATAGCCGCGATGTCGCGCCGCTCGCCGGGGAAGGGCTCTCGGGCGCGATGATCGAGGAGATGATGTCGGCGACCGAGCGCGAGGCGACCGAGCGGGCGCGCAAAATCCACGCCATGTTCGACCGCTTCGTCGCCGAGCACGGCGTGACCGTGGCCGAGGCGCGCGCCGGGGCGGAGATGGCGACGGCGCATTTCGCCGCGATCACCGGGCGCGAGGAGGATCTGGTGGCGCAGCAGGCGCGGCTCGCCGATCTCACGGTGGTGCCGTCGCCGCGCCCGAATGGCGATGCGTCATCGTCGGACGCGCTGCATGCGGTGCTGTTCGATAGCGGCCGGCCGGTGCTGATCGCGCCGCAGACCGCGCCGGCTGCGATCGGGCAGCGGATTTGCGTCGCCTGGAACGGCACCGCGGAAAGCGCCGCCGCCGCCCATGCGGCGCTACCCTGGCTGCAACGCGCCGCGGCGGTGCGGATTCTCTCGGCGCAGGAATATCAGCGGCGCGGGCCGGCCGCCTCCGATCTCGCCGAGTATCTCGCGCTTCACGATGTCAAAACCGATCTCGCGACCTTCCAGCCGGTCGAGCGCGATGTCGGCGCCGGCATCCTCGCCGCCTGCCGCGCCTTTGCCGCCGATCTCCTGGTGATGGGGGCCTATTCGCATTCGCGCCTCCGCCAGCTCATCCTCGGCGGCGTCACCCGCCATGTCCTGGAGCATGCCGAATTGCCCGTCATGATGAACCGCTGATGATGACCCGTTGATGATGAACCGTTGATGATGAACCGTTGATGATGAACCGTTGATGATGAACCGTTGATCGGGGCCATGGACACCACCCCCCCTCCGCAAGGAGCCGCCGCGCTTCGCGCCTATGTCAAGCTGTTTCGCGCGAGCCGCGCCGTTCTCGCCCGCATCGAGCCGGGCCTCGCGGCGCATGGCCTGACCGCGACCCAGCTCGGCGTTCTCGAGGTGATCTGGCACCAGGGGCCGCTGACCCAGGGTGAGCTCGGCCGCAAAGTGCTGACCAGCGCCGGCAACATGACCGATGTCGTCGACAAGCTTTCGGCGCGCGGCCTGGTGCGGCGGGTGCGCGACCTCGCCGATCGGCGGCATGTGCGGGTCGAACTCACGGGATGCGGGCGCGATCTCATCGCGGCGGTGTTCCCGCGCCATGCCGAAGATATCGCCCGCGCCATGGCCGGGCTTTCGTCCTGCGAGCTGGAACTGCTCGGCACCCTGCTCCGCCAGCTCGGCCGGCACGCGGCCCAAGATGACGGGGCCACCGCCGAAGAGGCGCCCACCGACGAGATGCCCGCAGACAAGATGCCCACTGGCAAGATTGGGGGCGACGCGGTTACGCCGTGAGGATCGCGGCGAGATCGCGGAACCCGTCCTCGATCGTCACCCGCTCCTCACGCGTCTGGGCGAGAAGGGTCTCGATCGCGCGGCCTTGCGCCAGGATGCGGTCGAACTCGCCGTTGCGCCCGGCCTCATAGACGCCCATTTCCAGAAGCCGGGTCAGCTCGGCATGGCGCGCGAGGATGGCGCGGGCGCGCTGGGCGAGCGCCATCTCCTCGGGCGGCGTCACCTGCGCCATGGTGCGTGACAGCGAGCGCGCGACATCGACCGGCGGATAGCGCCCGCCCTCGGCGATCCGCCGATCGAGCACGATATGGCCATCGAGAATGCCGCGCACCGCATCGGCGATCGGCTCGTCGTGATCGTCGCCATCGACGAGGACGGTGAAGATCCCGGTGATGAACCCGGCCAGCCCCGCCGCGTCCTCGGCGCCCGGCCCGGCGCGTTCGAGCAGGCGCGGCAGCTCGGTGAAGACGCTCGCCGGATAGCCGCGCGCCGCCGGAAACTCCCCCGAGGAGAGGGCGATTTCGCGCAAGGACTGGCAATAGCGGGTGACGCTGTCCATCACCAGCAGCACCGAGCGCCCGGCATCGCGGAAATGCTCGGCGATCGCCATCGCGGCATGGGCGGATTCGCGGCGCGCCAGCGGCGGCGCGTCCGAAGTCGCGACGACGACGACGCTTTGGCGCATTTTCTCGGCGCCGAGATGCTCCTCGATGAATTCGCGCACCTCCCGCCCGCGCTCGCCGATCAGCGCCAGCACGACGACATCGCATTCGGTGTGGCGGGCGATCATCGAAAGCAGCGTCGATTTGCCGACGCCGCTCGCCGCGAACAGGCCGAGGCGCTGGCCGAGGGAGGCGGTCGCGAAGGTGTTGAGGACCCGCACCCCGAGATCGAGCCGCCCGCCGAGCCGCGCCCGCGCGGTCGCCGGCGGCGGCGGGGCGCGGAGCAGGCGGCGGCACGGGCCGGCGGGAAGATAGCCCTTGCCATCGAGCGGCGCGCCGAACGGATCGATCACCCGCCCGAGCCAGCCATCGGAGACCAACAGCCCGCCGCGATCGGCGAAGGGTTCGGGCTCGCCGGCGGCGAGCGCGCGCGCGCTGGCCTCGATCCGCGCTTCCATGCCGGCGCGAATGCGCTCGGTATGGCCGAGCGTCATCGCCTTCTGGCTGGTATCCGAAAAGCCCAGGATTTCGGCCGGAATGGCGCGCTCGCCGGCACCGTGGATGGTGACCCGCTGGCCGATGGCGGCGTGATGGGAGAGCCCGGCGATCTCGACCGCAAGCCCGGACACGCCGCGCACCTGGCCGGCCACCGTCGCCACCGGGAGTGTCGCGAGCATTTCGTTGATCTGGCCGAGAGAGGCGAGAAAATCACTGCGCATGGGGCGATGATACCGGCCCCGCCTTACCGGACGATGAACGCGGGGCGCGGGTTACGGATCGGCGGCGCTGGCGCTGGCGCCGGCGCAGCGCGGAATACGGAGGACGAATTCGCGCGCCACCTCCTCCTCCGCGCGGCGGAGGCGGACATCGCGGAGCTTGAGGGCGCTGAGCCCGGAATCGATATAGAGATCGATCGGCACCAGGGCGAGCTGCACGGCCACCGCGTAGCGCCCGCCGGAGATGTCCATCAGCGCGTTGTCATTGTCGGTCGCCCGCAGCATGCTCATCCGCAGCCCGACCCGCCAGCCGGCGACGAGAAAGGCGTAGATCCCCTGATAAGCGGTGACATCGGCGCGGATCAGGGTATCGGCGCCGAGCCAGGCGCCGAGCTGCGCCGGCGAGACCGCTTCCAGGGCGCCGATCGTGGTGATGCCATGCTGGATCAGCGCCGCGTCGATCTCGGGCAGCGGGACGATGGTGAATTCGCGCTGGGCGAGAAAGGCGGTGAAGGTCGCGCGCACCCGGTTGGCGTAGGTCCAGCGCCAGCGCGCCCGCGTCTCCGCGCTGCGCAGCGTCACCGGCAAGCCATTGAGGATGAGATTGCCGCTGCCGTCATAGGCGAAGGGCAGCACGGCGATGCGGCGCGGCGCCTTGGTGCAGTAATCGGCGGCGATGTGCGGGGTGAAGCTTTCGGGATCGGTCTCCAGCAGGCGGTCGAAGACGCTTTTGCGCCCATGCTCGGCGAGATCGTGCTCGGGCAGGAAAAACGTCTCGATCGGCGCGTTGTCGCGGCTATAGCCGGTCTCGCGGGAGATCGGGGTGGGGGTGGCGAGCGAGGGCGGCGGGGTCTCAGGCGCCGGCGGCTGGGCCGGGGATTCACGGCTCGCGGTGAGGGCGATCTGCAGCGTATCGGGGAGGCGCGGGATGCGCAAAATCAGCTCCCGGCTGACTTCTTCCTCGTCACGGCGCAGATCGACGTCGCGGAGATCGGTGAGATCGAGGAGCGAGTCGATGCCGATATCGCGCCCCGCGACCGCCGGGCGCACCTCCATCTTGTATTCCGTCCCCTCGCCATGGAGCATGGTCTCGCCGTCGGCGCCGGCGGCCATGGCGATCTTGAGCGTGACCTCCCAGCCGGCGAGGAGAAACAGGTAATAGACCTCGTAATGCTCGACCTCGCCATAGACAACGGCATCGACGCCGAGCCAGCGCGCGAGATCCTGTGGCGCCACACGGGCGAGCTTGGCGTCATCGTCGATCCCGTGGCGGGCGAGCACGGCATCGACGTCGGAGACCGGGATGGTCTTGAATTCGCGGGCGCTCAAAAACCCGTCCACCACCCGCCGCAGGCGGTTGGCGTCGGTCCAGCGCCAGTCGGCGAGGCTTTTTTCGTTGCGCTGGGTGAGCGCGACCTTGTCGAGCACGTAATTGCCGCTGCCGCGATCGACGAAGGGCAGCACCGCGATCCGCCGCGGCGGCGCAAGCCGGAAGGCGGGCAGGATCTGCATGTCGATATGGCCGGGATTGGTCTCGGCGACGCGATCGAACCAGGATTTGCGGCCATGCGCGTCGAGCCCGTATTCGGGAAGGAAGAGCGGCTCGGCGGCGCGCTGCGCCGGGCTCACGCCGGTGCAGCCGGCGAGCAGCAACACCGCCGCGAGCCGGTGCCAAGGGCGCATCCGCGGGCGCATCCCGTTGCCGGATTGACCGCGCGGCGGCCAGACCAACCGGATCCACGGCAGCAATCGCACCGGCGCCCTATCGTCCTTCCGCGATGGCCGCAGCCGGCATGGTCACCGCGGCCGCCATCGGCGCCGTGGCGCCGGCGCCGGCGCCGGCGTGGCGGAGCTGCGGCAGGTGGCGGGCGAGCAGGGTTTCCACCGCCCGGATTTCCGGCTCGAACATCGCAGCGAGCCAATCCCGCGCCCGCGGGTCCATCGGCGGCGGCGGGCTCGCTTTGACGAAGAAACGGTTGAAAATGAAGGCGCCGAGGCGATGCGGCACGAAGGTATTGCCGATCCAGCGCGCCCAATGCGCGCCGGCGATCCGCCGCGCCCATTCGGCGCGCGGTGCCGCGAAGCCGTTTTCGACCCGCGACGTGTCGATCCGCGCCAGCGGCCCGACATCGACATCGAGAAACCGCAGAATGGCGGCGAGCCCTTCGCGGTCCCCCTGGGCGAGGCGGCGGAGATCGTCATGAAACAGGATGTGCACACGCTCCTCGCCGAACAGACGCAGATAACGCTCGATCTGGCGGGCGTAAAACCCCAGCTCGACATAGAGATTGGAGACCGCCCAGCCTTTTTCGGGGCTGTGCCAATCCGCCTGCAGCGCCTCGAAAAACGGCAGATGCTGCGCGCCCTCGCGGAAATCCATCAGGTAATGTGAATAAGCGCGCTCGATCGGGTCACGCAAGATGATGATGATCCGGGCCTCCGGCGCCACCGCGTGGATGCGCGCCGGCGCCGCTTCGCTCCAGAGATAGGAGGGGCTGGCCTCGCCGATCGCGCGATGGGTCTTCCCGGCCCGAAACAGGCGAAGATAGGCGTCGCGGTCGGAAATATAGACCGGCGAGGCGTAGCGCTGGGCGCGGGAGGGGCGCACCTCGGCGAAATAATGCGGCTCCTTGACGTCCTCGGGCATGAAAATGTCCGGATGCTGGCGCAGATAGGCGTAAAGCGAGGTGGTGCCGGCCTTGGCGGCGCCGACGATGAAGAAATTCGGCCAGAGTTCGGAACCACCACGGCGAAATTCGCTGCCTCCAATGCGATTCATAGGATAATCTTCCTCCCCCCGGGATGCGATCCGATGCGCAATACGCGGGGTTTGATACGCGGGCGCGATCAAACCGCCAGGGGCCGGCGGCGCTTTTCTCTTCACAATGACGGGATGACGTGCGATTCGCTCCGCATGGCGCCGCACTATGCCCGTTCCTCTGGCCCGGGCGCAATCGGGCGCGGGGGCATGAGTGGGCATGAGGAGGAAAGCGGTTGCGTGACGCGCGGGGGGTGTTTTTTCTCGATACCGGCGGCTGCGGCGGCTGCGCGCTGGAGCTGCGCCTGGCGCGGGCAGCGCTCGCCCGGGCCGGCCTCGATCTGGTGTCCACGCCGATGGCGGCGCGCATCCTGCTGGTCGCCGGCCCGCTCACCCGCGCCATGGAACACGCGCTCAGCGCCGCCTGGGAGGCGATGGCGGCGCCGAAACATCTCGTCGCCCTCGGCGATTGCGCGGTCGATGGCGGGGTGTTCGCGGGCAGCTATGCCTGCCTCGACGGGGTTTCCGCCTTCGCCCCGAGTCTGATCCTGCGCGGCTGCCCACCGGCGCCGGAGGCGATCGCCGCGTCCCTCGCCGGGCTCGGCCACGGGAAGGAACCGTCGCTCATCTCGTCTCGGTGATGGCCCCCTCAGTGATGACCCCCTCAGTGATGACCACCGAAGCCGCCGCCGCCACCATGGAAGCCGCCGAAACCGCCGCCGTGAAAACCGCCGAAACCGGAATGCGCGCCGGCGAAGCCGCCCAGATGGCCGCCCGGCCCGCCATAGGCATGGGCCCAGTTGCCATGGAAGCCACCGCCATAGCCATGGCCGAAACCGCCATGGTTGAAATAGCCGCCGTCGCGGTAAAACCCGCCATAGCCGCCAAAGGCGAGGGCGCCGAAGCCGAGAAAGCCGAGCCCCCAGCCCCAATACGGATCGATCCCGTAGCCATAGCCATAGCCATAGCCGCCGTAACCGCCATAGCCGTAATACGGATCACCGCCATAAGCGCCGCCGCCGTAATCCCCATAGCCGCCATAGCCGGCATAATCGTCGCCATAGCCGGCGGTGTAATAGCTCGCCTCGCCACCGCCGCAGCCGCCGAGCAGGGCGACGAGGCCGAGGGCGGCGAACAACTGGCGCGGGCTTCGCCTTGCGCACATCACGGGACGATCTCCTTCTGCCCCGCGCGGAATACCGGGCGCGGAATACCGGGGCGTTCGCATCATACGTCGCATCATACATGGCAAGGCCCGGCCGCGGGAGGAACGGCGCTCCGCGATCATTTCGGCGTCAATTTTGGCGCGTCCAAGGCAAGGACAGGCAAATGCCGATCGGCGTGGCAGGGCTCAACCGAATGTGATCGCGGCCGCGGGTTTCCCCCGCCCTTTTCATCGCCCGCGCGGCGGCGCATTTTTTTGCCATGCGCGCGCGCCGGCGAGGTCTCCTGCCGCTTCTTCTGGCTCTCGCCGTCATCGGCGGGCCGGTTGGCGCCCAACCGGCGGCCGATCCGGCGGCCGATCCAGCCCTTGGCGCCACGCTTTCGCCGCCGGCGCGGGTCGGGCGGGTCGCGGCGCTGCGCGGGGCGGTCGCGCTGCGCCAGGGCGATGCGCCGGGCGGGTGGCAGGCAGCGCGACGCAACGATCCGCTGACCAGCGCGAGCGCGCTGATCACCGGCCACGGCGCCGAGGTCAAGCTCGAAATCGGCCCGTCGCGGCTGTGGCTCGGCGAGAATGCGCGGCTTGCCATCATCCGCCTCGATGACCGCCGCGTCATCGGCCGGCTCGACGCCGGCGCGCTGTTCCTCGATCTCCGCGACCCCGATCCCGGTGACGCCTGGTATGTCCTGACCCGGCGCGCGACCCTGCTTGCCACGCGCACCGGCCGCTTCGTCATCGAGGCCGGCGGGGGTGGGGGCGCGGGCGAGCGCGCGACGCGGATTTCGGCGCTCGATGCGCCGGCGGAGATCATGAGCGGCGCCCGGCGGTTGCGCCTCGAGGTCGAGCGGAGCGCGGTTTTCATCGGCGCCGAAAGCCCCTATCGCGGCGCCATCGGGGATTTGCAGGTCGATGATTTCACCCTGGTGATGGGCGCCCATGATCCGGCGGAATATGCGTCCTCGCCGCCGGTCTTCGGGCTGCCGCCGCAGGTCGCGCGGATGACCGGGGGCGAAAACCTGCTCGCCGCCGGCACCTGGCGCAACAGCGCCACCCTCGGCCCGCTCTGGTTCCCGCCCGAAAGCAGCGGCTATACGCCCTATAGCACCGGCATCTGGACCTATGTGCCGCCCTGGGGCTGGACCTGGGTCGATAGCACGAGCTGGGGCTTCGCGCCGTTCCATTATGGGCGCTGGGTGCCGGTCGAGGGCTCCTGGGCGTGGGCGCCGACGCTGGCGAACGCGCCGCTCAACGCCGAGCCGGTCTATGCCCCGGCGCTGGTCGCCTTCGTCGGGCAAAATGCCGGGGTCGGGATGGGGAGCGGCTTTGGCCTCGCACTCGGCATGCCCTCGCTCTACCCGTTCGGCGGGCTCGCCTGGACGCCGCTTTGGCCGGGGGAATTCTATCTCCCGCCCTATCCGACCAGCCGCGCCTATCGGCGCGCGATCAACCGGCTGGCCACCGCCGATCCCGACCACCCGGCGCCCCCCGACCCGGCGAGGCTCGCGGCGCGGGCCGAATCGGGTTCAGCGGCGCTGATCGGCGCTGGCGCGAGGCCGGACGCGACCGAAGGCGTCAGGGGCGGCGCCGAGGTCGTCGATGAAATCCACGTCGATGCCGACCGGGTGATGACCCGCATCCGGCCGGGCTTCGCGCGCGCCATGGCGGCGCGGAGCGCGATCGCGACGCGAAGCGGCTTTACCGCCCGCGCCACCGCGATGACCCCCCTCCCCGCCGCCCGCCCGCACGCCTCTTCGCATCATTGACCCCAAAACACGCCCGCGCTCCCGATCGGTCCTGTCGCGGAAATCAACACGGTGCCTTGCGGCCGGGCCGGGTTTGCGCCATGGTATCAGGCAACTCGGCGGGCGGGCCGGAGGGTTTCATGACCCGACCCCAAGCGCCCGCCGGGGGCCGCGCGCCGGATAGCGCCGGCTTTCGCCGCTATTTCGTGGTGTCCGCCAATAATTCGGCCGCGCCGCACGTAACCCTGAGATCGTTCGCCCGACCGTGATGTTTCAGCCCGCCCGAACCGCCGATACCGGCCGCGCCCCCCTCGGGGCCGCGGACGCTGTGCTCGATCGGTTCGAGAATGGTCGCCGCGCGTCTCTTCCCCGCTTTTCCCGTCGCCGGTGGAGCTTGCCTCACGCAGCGCTCCCGGCGCCGCTCCGGAGTTTTCGTTTCCATGACCAAGCGCCTGCTCATCGACGCCTCCCACGCGGAAGAAACCCGCGTGGTCGTTCTCGACGGTAACCGTATCGAGGATTTCGACGTCGAAACCGCCGCCCGCAAGCAGATCAAGGGCAATATCTACCTCGCCAAGGTGGTGCGGGTCGAGCCCAGCCTGCAAGCGGCTTTCGTCGAATATGGCGGCAATCGCCACGGTTTTCTCGCGTTCAGCGAAATCCATCCCGATTACTATCAGATCCCGGTCGCCGACCGCCAGAAGCTGCTCGCCATGCAGGCCGAAGCGGCGCGTGACGACGAGGACGCCGAGGACGAACCGCCCGCCGCCCAAACGGCGCCCGAACCGCCTACCCTCGAACCGCCCATTTCCGAACAACCGGCCTTCGAACAACCGGCCGCCGACGCCAGCGCGATCGCGCCCGAGCCCACGGAAAGCGACCAGGCAGGGAGCGAGCAACCGAGCGCGCCGCCCGAGACTTTCGGCGGCGGCGAGGGCGAGAGCGGCGAGGAGGGGCGCGAGCCGCGTCTGCTGCCGCGTTTTCTGCGCCAGTACAAAATCCAGGAAGTCATCCACCGCCGCCAGATCATGCTGGTCCAGGTGGTCAAGGAGGAGCGCGGCAGCAAAGGCGCCGCCCTCACCACCTATATCTCGCTCCCCGGCCGGTTCTGCGTCCTGATGCCGAATTCGCCGCGCGCCGGCGGGGTTTCGCGCAAGATCACCGCGGTCGCCGATCGCCGCCGCCTCAAGGAGGTGATCGCCGAACTCGGCATCCCGGACGGGATGAGCATGATCGTCCGCACCGCCGGCGCCAACCGCCCGAAGCCGGAAATCAAGCGCGACTGCGAATATCTGTTGCGACTCTGGGACGATATCCGCGAAACCACCCTCGCCTCGATCGCCCCGGCGCTGATCTATGAGGATGCCTCGCTGATCAAACGCGCGATCCGGGACGTCTATTCGCGCGACATCGACGAGGTGATCGTCGATGGCGAAGCGGGCTGGCAGAGCGCGCATGAGCTGATGCGCCTCCTGATGCCGAGCCACGCGCGGAAGGTGATCGCCTGGAAGGATGGCGGCACGCCGCTTTTCGCCCATCACCAGATCGAATCCCAGCTCGAAGCGGTGCTGAGCCCGACGGTGCAGCTACGCTCCGGCGGCTATCTGGTGATCAACCAGACCGAGGCGCTGGTCGCGATCGACGTCAATTCCGGCCGCTCGACGCGCGAGCGCGATATCGAGGACACGGCGCTCCGCACCAATCTCGAAGCCGCCGAGGAAGCGGCGCGGCAATTGCGGCTGCGCGATCTCGCCGGGCTGATCGTCATCGATTTCATCGACATGGAACAGCGCCGCCACAATCTCCAGGTGGAGCGGCGGCTGAAGGAGGCGCTGCACCAGGATCGCGCCCGCATCCAGGTTGGCAGCATCAGCCATTTCGGCCTTTTGGAAATGAGCCGCCAGCGGCTCCGCCCCTCGCTCACCGAAACCAGCCTCGTCACCTGCCCGCATTGCGGCGGGCTCGGCCATGTCCGCAGCACCGAGAGTGCGGCGATCCATGTCCTCCGCGCGGTCGAGGAGGAGGGGGCGAAGCGCCGCGCCGCCGAAATCGCCGTGCACGCGGCGGCGCCGGTGGTGCTTTACGTCCTCAACAACAAGCGGACCCTGCTTGCCGAGATCGAGACCCGGTTCGGGATGCGTGTCGCGTTCCAGATCGACCCCACCCTGACCGGCCAGCAGCTCCGGATCGAGCGTCTCCGCGCCCAGACCCATGCCGAGGCCCCAGCCGAGGCCCAGCCCCCGGCCGAGGCCGACCAAGCGGCGTCGCGCCGCCCGGCGCGCGTGGCGGCGGAGGCGCCGGCCCTGGCCGCCGCCGCCCCAGGTGAACCCGGCTCGGAGGCTCCGGCAGCGGGCGCGCCGGCCGAGGGCAAGCCCGGCGAGAGCGAGGAGCGCCGCCGCCGCCGCCGCCGCCGCCGCCGGGGCGGAAGCAAGCGGCGCGAGGACGCGGCGCCGGTGAGCGAGACCATGGGGGACGAGGCTGCGGGGGACGAGGCTGCGGTGAACGAAGCCGCGGTGAACGAAGCCGTGGCGGAGGACGCGGAAGACACCGCCGAGGCGCTGACCTTCGCGGCCCCCGAAGTGCCGGTTCTTGATGCGCCGGTCCATGATGCGCCAATCCAGGACGTGCCAATCCAGGACGTGCCAATCCACGCGGCCGCGCCGGAGCCGGTCGCCGAAGCCGAAGCCACGCCGCCCGGCGAAGAGGCGCCGAAACGCCGCGCCCGCGCCCCCCGCCGCACGCCGACGACGCGGCGCCGCAAGACCACGGCCGAGGACGGGACGCTCTCGGAACTCGCTTTGCCCGGCGCGCCACAGCCTGATCTGCCCGCCCTCGCCGCGCCCGCGCCCGCCGCCCCCGAGCCGGAACCCGTTGCCGCTCCGGCCCCGGTGGTGCCACCTGTCATCGTTATCGCCGAGGCTGCCCCGGAAGCGCCGCGCAAGCGCGGCTGGTGGCGCCGCTAAGCCACGCCCGCCGTCGGATCTTGACGCCAGGCGAGCGGGCGGCTCAGCTCGCTCGCCTGCAAACGAATAAAAATTTTTTGGTTCTTTTTTTTAAAAAAGAACACCTTTCTTACCGCTCTCCTGCCGGGCGCGGCGGCGGGATTTCACGCCCCGGGCGGCGGCGCGGGGGTGGCGGCGTCGAGCATGAGGGCGGAGTGGGCGAAGGCACCGCCGGCGCGCATTTCGGCCGCGACCCAGATCGCCTCCATCAATTCCGCCTCGGTCGCCCCGGCGCGGAGCGCGGCCTTGGTGTGGCCCTTGATGCAATAGGGGCATTGAGTGACATGGGCGACGGCGCCGGCGATGATCTGTTTCATCTTCGCCGAAAGCGCGCCCTCGGCGAAGGCAGCCTTGCTGAACGCCTCGAACGCCGCGAGTTGCGCCGGCGCCAGTGCCCGCCGGCGCTCGGCCAGTTCGCGGGTTGCCTGCGGATAGAGGGGGTGGGTCATGACGATGCTCCGTCCTGTCTTTCGGGACGGCGAGGATAGCGCCGCGTCACTGGTGCCGCCATGCTAGCGCGGCGCCAGGGGGAAAGCTGTGCGGGTCTCGTTCAGTCTCCAACGCCAGACCGCGCCGCCCAGGCAGCGGCGAGGCTTTCCCGCTCCTGCCGCACGGATGCGGTCCGGGCGCGCACGGCGGCGAGGATGGCGGGGTCGGCGCGGTCGGGCGTGCCGGCATCGAAGGGCGGCGCCGGGGCATATTCGAGGGAAAGCGCAATCGCCTCCGCCGCCGCTTGTCCTGCGAGTTCGGCAACCAGGGTGAGCGCGAAATCGATCCCGGCGGTGACGCCGCCGCCGGTGAGGAGATTGCCATCCCGCACCACGCGCGCCGCAACCGGAATGGCGCCGTAGAACGCGAGCAGATCATGCGCGTTCCAATGCGTGGTCGCCCGCTTGCCGCGGAGCAGCCCGGCCGCGCCGAGCACGAGGGCGCCGGTGCAGACCGAGGTGAGATAGCGCGCCGAGGCCGCCGCCTGGCGCACGAAGCCGAGGGTGCGCGCATCGGTCAACACCGCATTCACCCCTGCCCCGCCGGGAATGCAGAAGACATCGAGGGGCGGACAATCGGCGAAGGTCGCGGTCGGGGTGAGCCTGAGGCCGGTGGAGGCGATGACGGTTTCCGGTGTGGCCGCCACCAGATGAACCTGCGCATCCGGGAGGGAGGCGAACACTTCATAGGGGCCGGTGAGATCGAGTTGCTGGACCTTCGGGAACAGCAGAAAGCCGATTGCGAGCGTCATGGGTGGGCTCCGGTTGATACTTAACTCTATGACAGTTCGATTCGGCTTGCCACGGATCGCTTCAAATGGTTCTGGAAGGGCTGAAAAAAACCGGCCGTTTGCGGAAAACCAGTCTAACCCGCTGAGTAAACTGGCTCCAGAAATTCCGCGGTTTTGGGAGTGGAACCCCGCCTAATCTAGCGCGCAATTTCCACATCTCGTCGAACGTAAAGGGTCGGGTACGCGTCCAGCCTTACATACTTCGTTGCTAGTATGTTCAAGACGCAAGGCATATAATCTTCCGGAGCATACATGCCCCAAACCTTCCAGTTATCGAAATAAATCAAACGTGGCGGCGATTTTTTAAGAGAATCACAAATATCGCGTGCCCTACCGAACCAAGGATGCTTTGCATAGGCAGCGTCCCATGGAAGGTACTCGTAGTAGCCATCCATAGGTAGCCGATCTGCATACCAATAGAATTCCGGAGCGTAGGGAAGCGCCAAAACTTTCTCATTGGGGCGAACAATGGAGCGCACCTTTGCGTACAATGGGGAGTTCATGGGGCGGTAAGCGGCGCTCTCTGGCTCGCTTACGATCTCTGATCGAGTGAGCGGCGCTGGGGTGCTCAGAGCCTGACGGCCTGCGAACTCGGTGCCCGCGATGCACGTAGCTATCACCAACGTTCCAAATACGGCAAACACCGGGCGTTCCATAGGGTAGAATCTTCGCGCGGCTCCTGCCACGGCGAGCGACAGAGTCCCGATTGAGGTCACCAGGAACGTCGCGTCTTGGAAAATGAGCGAGCCGCGGGCGTTTAGTAACAAAATGCCCGCGTATCCAACCAAGATGGGCAATATCTGCCTAGGGCGCTCCCGCGCGCCTAGCTCCGTCAGCACGAACAACAAACAAGATAAAAAACAAAATAGGACAGAAAATGTTTGTATTTCCCTGGATTGAGAAAAAGAAAACTCTAAACTATGAAAAAAACTACTAAAACTGAAATTTATAAATTTTGCATATGAAATTTGATTAAATATGACATGGAATACGAAATAATTTATTAAATTTCCATATATTAACAGCCATATTACAATAAAAATACTCCCAGACATAGCTCCCGTGATAAAATAAAATATAGATGATTTTTTATTTTCATTAATTAATGACATAAATCCACTTATAGTTAAAATAATTACGGATGGCGCAAATGAATATGCAGTAAATATTACAATTGAAAACGAACAACCAGAAATTATAGCAAAATATTTATGTATTTTACAGCCTTTCCAGGCGCAAACTATAAATAAAGATATGCCAATAACACAAAAAAAACCAGATATTTGATAAAAATTTAAGTAGCTGCTCATCCCCGTGGGCGACCTGTTGAATCGATTGTGAATTGACGTGGCCACGGCGGATGCGATTCGACGGAGGCGTGACCGAGCTTCCCGACCTGTCCCTTCTATCGCACGCCGAGAAAGA
>JAJZBM010000028.1 GCA_021798915.1 Pseudomonadota bacterium | reverse complement strand
GTGCAATCGACCGAGGGGCGGCTGACGCTGCACTTCCTGCCAGGATACGCGCCGGAGTTGAACCCAGACGAGCTGGTATGGAGCCATATGAAGCGCACTGGCGTGGCCAGGACGCCGCTGCGCAAGGATGAGCGGTTGCAGGAAAAGATCGAGGCGCAGTTGGCCCGTCTCAAGTCTACGCCCCAGCTTATCCGGTCATTCTTCAGAGCGCCGAGTGTCGCCTATATTACCGACTGGTGAGTAATTTATAGGCGACGCGCTATTCTGGGAGCGGGTGGTCGATGGCGGGAACGATATCACCACCGCGATCGCGCCCGCGTAATCCCGGCCCAATTTTCAGGCGAAATCATCGGCGAGGGCGGCGCGCGTCGCCGGCGTAAGGGCGGTCATGTGCCGGTAGGCGGGGTGGCGAAAGCCGAGAATGATCTCGTCCGCCGTTTTGAATTTGCCAATTTGCGCTGCCGTACACGGGAAATGCACGAACTGCACCGAGGATGCCTTGCCCTCGGCGGTGGTGCGGTCCTGATCGGCCTCCGGTCGGCCCGGGACGGTTTCCCCGGCAAATTGCAGGAATGCCGTCTCCTCAATCCCGCCGAGACGAGAAAGCACGTTCTTACGGCGCTCGGGATCGTCGATCTCGATCATGAACGTGGCGACGAGTTCGCGTCCGTTCGGCACCAGCGGGTTATAAGCCGCGAGTTCATCGGCGATCTGCTCGCCGCCACCTTTTTCGATGTGCAGCATTTCGTGGATCTGAAACCACATGGTTTCGTAATTCTCGAAATAGAAAGTGACGAACGGGCCGACCGCGACGCGGCGCTGTCGTTTGAGGGCGACGATGGCGCGCCGGCGCAGGGCCCGCTCGGCGGCGTAGCGTTCGGGGGGCAGAATATCCGCCTCGGTGATCTCGTATTTGTCGGGCATCGCCATCTCCGGGTTTGCTGATCACGCGGTTTCGGGATCGAGGCCATAGCTCCGCGCGAGCAGGCTGATCGGATGGGCAAGAAGCTCCAACGGTGCGTCCTCGGCCGCCGCCTCTCGGGCCATGGTCTGGCGCAGATGGACGCCGGCGAGCGGGCATTCCGAAGTCATGAAGCGCTGGCCACCGTTTTTCACCGCGCGCGCCGCCGGGCGGCCGATTTTGAGCGCGACCGGAAAGTTTTCGCGCTTGAAGCCCCAGGCGCCGCCATGGCCGGAGCAACGCTCCACCACCGAAACCGCCATCTCCGGAATCAAACGCAGCATTTCGGCGGCTTTTTGCCCCATGTTCTGCGCCCGCGCATGACAGGCCATGTGCAGGGTGACGCCGCCCGGCACCGGCCGCATGCCCGGGGCGAGACCGTTCCGGCGCGCGATATCTACGATGTATTCACTGATATCATAGGTCGCATCAGCAAGCTCGCGCACCGCCGCGTTCTCGGCCAGCAAAAGCGGCCACTCGAATTTCAGCATCAAGGCGCAGGAGGGGACCAGCGCGATGACATCATAGCCGCGCGCGATCCAGGCGCCGAGTTCGCCGGCCACATCCTCGGCATGGGAAGCGACCTCGCCGAGCAACCCCTGTTCCAGAAGCGGCATGCCGCAGCAACGCGGATAGATCACTTCCGTCTCGACGCCGTTTCGGGCCAGCACAGCGCGTGTCGCGAGCCCGACGCTGGTATCGTTGTAATTGCCGAAACAGGTGGCATAGAGCACCGCCTTGCGGCCGAAACCCGGCGCCTCGCGGTTCAGTTCGGGCGGATTGGCGGCGGCGGCGATGGTCAGCGTATGGCTCGCATATTTCGGCAATGCCGCCTCGCGATGGAGGCTGGCGGTCTTTTCCAGAACCGCGCGTGCTGCACGGTTTTCGGTTTTCGTCGCCCAGTTGGCGAGCGGGGCGGCGAGGCTGGCGAGCTTGCCGTTGCGGTCGGTCTTAGCGAGTTCGCGATCGGCCCATTCGACCGCTCCGGCGCGCGCCGCTACGGCGCGCTGGCGGAGCATCAGATGGGGAAAATCGAGCGCGAAGGGATGCGGCGGCACATATGGGCATTTGGTCATGAAGCACATGTCGCAGAGCGTGCAGGCTTGCGCGACTGGGGCGAAATCGGCGCTCGCGACGCCGTCGAGTTCACCGCTCGGCGAGGCGTCGATGAGGTCGAACAGGCGCGGGAAGGAATCACAAAGATTGAAGCAGCGCCGGCAGCCATGACAGATATCGAACACCCGGCGCAATTCCGCGTCGAGTTTCGCCGGGTCATAAAATTCGTCATCCCGCCACGCGATCGGGTGACGTTTCGGCGCCTCCAGCCCGCCTTCGCGCATCAGCTATTTCCTTTGGCGATAAAGACCGCGGAGCCGGGCACCCCGCTACCGTGCCCCGGGCACCCGGCTCTTGCGTGCAATGACGGCGGCTTATTTCAGTTCGTCGAAGGCGCGCTGGAAACGCCCGGCATGCGAGCGCTCGGCCTTGGCTAGGGTCTCGAACCACTCGGCGATCTCCTCGAACCCTTCCTCACGGGCGGTGCGCGCCATGCCGGGATACATATCGGTGTATTCATGGGTTTCGCCGGCGATGGCGGAGAGCAGATTGTCGTGGGTCTTGCCGATCGGCTTGCCGGTCGCCGGGTCGCCGACCGCCTCCAGATATTCGAGATGGCCATGGGCATGCCCTGTCTCGCCCTCGGCGGTGGAGCGGAACACCGCGGCAACATCGTTATAGCCCTCGACATCGGCTTTCTGGGCGAAATAGAGATAGCGCCGATTGGCCTGGCTTTCGCCGGCGAAAGCGTATTTCAGGTTTTCCACGGTTTTGCTGTTCTTGAGCGAAGACATGACTAACCTCCTGGCCGCAACGGCCTGATAAATATGAAAAACCAATGGAGCGGATGCGGCGTGGACGAGCGGTTGAGCGCCGCGAGCGCCGAGAATCCTTGGCTCACAAGCTAGCCGCGCGCGCCGGCGAAGTCAATTTGGGCGGGAGGCGGTCGGATTTCGGACGCGTTGCTAGAAATGCAAGCATGTTTTCAATGATATCGATCCTGAAGCCGCCATCCTGCTGAGTTCCATTGGAAATTGACCCTCAATTTTCATTGGATAATGATCCACGCAACGGGGCAATATCCCCTGCTGGAGCAAGCTGGACACCTCGAAGAACCCCTGGCGCGCAACTCGGATTGATGATTCGCTGCGGTTGGTGAAGCGGTGGAGGGGGAGATGGTGTCGCAACCCGGGTTCTTTGATCTCGACGATCGGTATGCGGCGTTGTCGAAAGCGGGTGACCCGCTGGTTCGGCTGAAGGAGATCGTGCCGTTCGAGGCGTTCCGCCACCGACTGGAGAAGGCGTTGAACCGGAGCGACCGGGCTCGCGGCGGGCGTCCGCCTTACGATTGCGTGCTGATGTTCAAGGTCCTGGTGCTGCAGGCGCTCTACAATCTCTCCGACGACCAGGCGGAGTTCCAGATCGGCGACCGGCTGTCGTTCATGCGCTTCCTCGACATGGCGCTGTCGGACAAGGCGCCGGACGCGAAGACGATCTGGCTGTTCCGCGAGTTGCTCACCCAAGCCGGGGCGATCGCGAAGCTGTTCGCGGTGTTCGATGCGCGGCTGAAGGAGAGCGGCTACCTCGCCATGTCGGGCCAGATCATCGACGCGAGCCTGGTGGCGGCGCCGCGGCAGCGCAACACCGAGGCAGAGAAGGCGGCGATCAAGGCCGGCGAGATCCCCGAGGGCTGGCAGGACACGCCGGCCAAGCTGCGGCAGAAGGATCGTGACGCGCGCTGGACGGTGAAGTTCACCAAGGCAAAGACGAAGCCGGACGGATCGATGCCGCCGGTCGACCTCGCGATCCCGGCCTTCGGCTACAAGAACCACATCGCGATCGACCGCCGGCATGGCCTGATCCGGACTTGGGCGGTGACCGATGCCGCGCGCCATGACGGGGCGCACCTCATCGGGCTCATCGACAAGAGCAACACGGCCGCCGGCGTCTGGGCCGATACCGCATACCGGTCGAAGAAGAACGAGGCGTGGCTCGCCGACAACGGCATGCGCTCGTGCATCCATCGCCGGAAGCCGCAGGGCCGGCCGATGTCGCGCCGGGCGGCTCTCGCCAACGCGGCGAAGTCGCGGGTCCGCTCGGCGATCGAGCCTGTCTTCGCCCGGCAGAAGGGGCCGATGGGATTGTTCGTCCGCACCATCGGCATCGCCCGGGCGACCACCAAGATCGGCCTCGCCAATCTCGCCTACAACATGCAGCGCCTGGTCTGGCTCGACAGGCGAACTGCGCCCGCGTGAACGAAATCGCCTCGGCCGGGGCGGACATCCGCTCCGCCAGACCGGAAATCATCCCCCGATACCGCCGAAATCAGCGCCACCACCAGCCGCTGCGCGGCAATCCGCTCCACACCGCCCTCGAACAGCAGAAAACTCACGGTTCTTCGAGGCGTCCAGCTGCGCCAACATCGCTCCGATTTCATCGATGCCTATAACTTCGGCCGGCGACTGAAGACGCTCGGCGGCCTCATGCCTTATGAGTTCATTTGCAAACGCTGAACAATGGAGCCCGAAAGATTCCTCCTCGATCCCATCCAGGAAATGCCGGGACTGAACAGCTGGATTGGTGGCTCGCCGGGCTGACAATCCACCAAGGGAAACCTCCCGCGCCGTTCAATCCGCCATCGTGAGGCCGCCGCTCACGCTCAGCACCTGGCCGGTGATGTAATCCGATCGGCGCCCGAGGAAGAACATTACCGCCTCCGCGATCTCCTCCGGCTGAGCCACGCGCCGGAGCGGAATGGCGTGGATCAGGGCCTCGCGCATCTTTTCCGGCTGCGCATGAAACAGCGGCGTGTCGGTCGGGCCGGGGCAGACGCAGTTCACGTTGATCCGGTTGCGCGCCATCTCGCGCGCCAGCGACTTGGTGAAGGCGATCAACCCGCCCTTGGCCGCGGCATACACCGTCTCGCCCATGCTGCCGACGCGGCCGGCATCGCTCGCCACGTTGACGATCTTGCCGCGGCCGCGCGCAACCATCGTCTCCAGGATCAGGCGGGTCAAGCGGATGGACCCCATCAGGTTGATGCCGATCACCCGGTCCCAGAACTCCGGCGTATTTTGCAGGAATGGCTGGATGATGTCCCACCCGGCGGCATTGACGAGGCCGTCCACGCGGTCGGTCTGCCGCCCGACCGCCGCGGCGAAGCCGGCGATCGAAGCCGGATCGGTCAGCTCCAGCGGCAGCCAGGTGATGGACAGGCCCTGCGCGTGCGCCACCTCTTCCAGCGTGCGGCCTCCGGCCTCGTTCACGTCGCCGATGAAGACCTGCGCGCCTTCCCGGGCGAGCAGCAGCGCCGTCGCTTTGCCGATGCCGGATGCGCCGCCGGTGAGGGCGACACGACAATCCTTCATTTCCATCTCAGAACCTCTTTTCCGTCTCTTTGCGGGGGAGAGCGATCGAGAAATCCGCGCACGAGGGCGCGCGTCTCATCGTTTTGCAACAGAGCGCGCGTTTGCGCGATCTCCTGCCGGAAGCCGTCCACGCCCGGATCGGCGGCGGCGGTGATGCATGATTTCGCGGCGGCGGCGGCGTGCGCCGGCAGGGCGGCGTAGCGCCGGGCGATCGCGGCCGCCGCGGCGGGCAATTCGGATGCGGGCTCACTCCACTGCACCAGCCCGAGCCGCGCCGCCGCCGCGCCATCGAGGATTTCGGCGCCGAGGATCAGCCGCAGCGCGACGGCACGGCCGCAGAGCCGGGTCAGGCGCTGCGTGCCGCCAGCGCCCGGCAGCAGACCCAGCCGCAGCTCCGGCAGGCCGAGCGTCGCCGCCCGCGCCGCCACCCGCAGGTCGCAGGCGAGCGCAAGCTCCAGCCCGCCACCGAGCGCCGCGCCGCCGATTTCCGCCACTGTCACCCGCGCCAGCGCCTCGATCCGCGCAAACAGCGCTTGGTAGCCGCGGACCGCCGCAAGCTGCGCCTCGACCCCGTCCATGGCCAGGAAGCGGCCCCGCATCTCCTTGAGATCGGCCCCGGCCGCGAAGACCGCCAAGGCGCTCCGCAGATGCAGAACCGACCAGTCGGCGCGCGCCTCCAACCCATCGAGCAGGCGGGCGAACCCGGCCACCCAGGCATCGCTCATCGCGTTGACCGGCGGCGCGTTCATGGTCACGGTCGCGACCCTATCGGCAACCTCGCAGGCAAACATCACCTAGCCTCCGGCGCTGCGTGCGGCGCGAACCGGCTGGTCGCGCGATCAGCGCTGGCTCGCGAAGACCAGCGCCAGCGCCGCATCGGTTTCGGTATCGAGGAGATCATCGAGCGCCGGCAGCATGCCCATCTCCTCCTTCGCGATATGCGTAGCCATCTGGCCGGAAAAACCGGCGCCGGCGGCGTGGAATTCCTGCCAAAGCGCAGCGGTGAAGCCATGCGCCTGGCCCTGCCGCGCGAGGCTGGTCAGGGTCTGCGCGAGAGGCCGGATCTGCTCGTGTTCTGCGGCCAGCACGGCGACCATCGCGCCGGCGCCGGCGGCGTCGAGGCGCGGGAACAATTCGGCTTCCTCGAAGTCGAAATGCGGGCCGATTTCGAGCGCGAGGGCGCGGTCGCAGTCGCGGAGCAGCGCCGCGACCGCCGGCGTCGCGGCGGCGGGCAGGTAATCGGGCCCATGATGGCCGAGCAGGGCGTCGAGCCGCTCGATCAGCGCCAGCGCCGCCATGTGATCGTCGTGGAGCGTTCTGGTGATATGGGTTTCCATCGGCAACCTCCTGGAAATTCGCGCGCCGTCCCTGAAACTCTCAGACGGAGCCATGGTTTTCCGCCCCCATGCCGGCGAGCGCGGCGGCCAGCCGCTGCGCGAGCGCGCTCGCGACGCGGCGGCGATACTGCGCGGCCAGCAAAGTCGTTCGCATCGGCGAGACCTGTTTTTGCACCAGTTTCGTCAACCGGTCGCGCCAGGCGGCATCGATGCGGGTGTTTTCCAGGGCCGCAACGCCGGCGAGCAGGAAGGGGCGCGCATTGGTGCCGGTGAACGCAACGCGGAGCCCGGTGATCCAGCCCGCCTCGGCGCGCAGCGCCACGGCGACGCCGGCCTGCGGAAAATCGATCGCTCCGCGCGCCCGCGCCTTGGCATAGGCCGCCGGCCAGGGAGCGGCGGGCAGGTGGATGCGGACAAGGACTTCGTCGGGCGCGAGACGGAGATGTGCGGCGCCGTCCTCGGCATAGAGATCGGCGAGCGGAATGCGGCGCGTCCCCGCCCTCCCGGCGATCTCGATCGTGGCGTCATAAACCAGCAGCGCGGGCGCGAGATCGCCGCTGTACGCGGCGTGACAGCGTTTTCCGGTCGGCGCGACATGGCAGGTCTCGCCTTGATGTTTGAGGCAGAAACCGTTCGCCTCCCGCCACCAGGCGCTGCGGTTATAGAACAGGCAGCGCGTATCGAGGCAGAGATTGCCGCCGAGTGTTGCCGCCTCGCGATGCGCCGGGGCGCCGACCGCGCGCGCGGCGGCGGCGATGGCCGGATAGTCGCACCCAATCGCTGGGTTCGCCGCGAGTTCGGCAAGTGTCACCGCGGCACCGATCGTGATCCCGCCATTTTCTTTTGAGAGCAGGCGCAATTCGGCGATATGGCGGAGATCGATCAGCGTCTCCGGCGCGCCGAGACCGTGGCGCAGATTGACCATGAGATCGGTGCCGCCGGCGATGAAGCGGCTGGCCGCGCAGCGCCGGCGCGCCTCGATCGCCGCCGCGAGCGAGGCGGGGCGCAGGACGTCGAATCGCGGCAGGATTTCCATCACGCGACCTCCTCCCGGATCTTGGCGAGACGCTCGGCACGCTGGCGCTGGGCGAGGGCTTCGAGGATCCGGTCCGGCGTGACCGGGAGTGTGTCGATCTCCAAGCCGAGCGCGTCGGCGATGGCGTTGGTGAGCGCCGGCAGGAAACCGGCGAGCGCGCCCTCGCTCGCCTCCTTCGCGCCGAACGGGCCATTGGGGTCGAGGCTTTCGACGATGTGCAGCGCGATCGGCGGCGATTCGATGATCGTCGGCACCCGATAATCGAGGAAACTGCCATGAACGGCGAGCCCCTGTTCGTAGCGGGTTTCCTCGCCGATCGCCTGTCCCATGCCCATCCACACCGCCCCCTGGATCTGCCCTTCGACGGCGAGCGGGTTGATCGCGAAGCCGCAATCCTGCGCAACCCAGACTTTTTCCACCGCAACCAAGCCGGTCTCGTGATCGACCGCGACCTCCACCACCTGGGCGGCGTAGCTGAAGCCCATGGTGGCGCCGACCGCGCCGCCCTTGTGCTTGCCGCCCTGGAATTCAACCGGGCAGGTGAAGCTGCCTTTGGTGGTGATCGCCCCTCCTTCCCGCGCCAGCGCCGCTTGTGCGACTGCGGCGAATGAAAGCGCTGGGCCATCGCCACCGGCGGCGAAGAAAGTCTCGTTCTCGTGCTCGATTTCCGTCTCGACAACACCAAGACGCTCAGCCGCCGCCGCGACGAGATGGGCGCGGAGGGCGCGTGCGGCGTCGATGGTCGCGTTGCCGACCATGAAGGTCACGCGTGAGGAATAGGAGCCGTTATCCTTCGGGGTGAGCATGCTGTCGGCCGCCACCACCCGCACCCGGTCGAGGTGAATGCCGAGCGTTTCGGCGGCGGCCTGGGCCATCACCGTGCTCGACCCCTGCCCGATATCGGCGGCGCCGGTGAGCAGCGTGACGCCGCCATCGAAATCCAGCCGCAGATGGACGACAGCATGCGGCTCGCCGGTCCAGTGGATGGGTTTCGCGGCACCACTCACATAATGCGAGCACGCCATGCCAAGGCCGCGCCCCGGCCCAAGGCGGCCGCGCCGGTCGCGCCAAAGGCTCGCCCGTTCGACCCAGTCGAGACATTCCCCGAGGCCGTAGCTCTCGATACGCAAGCCGTTCAGGGTTTCGGTCGGGGCGGCGAGGAGGTTGGCCCGCCGTACCGCGAACGGATCGAGCCCGAGTTCGCGCGCCATGCCGTCGAGCAATGATTCGAACGCAAAACGGACATCGACCGAGCCATGCCCGCGCATCGCCCCGCAGGGCGGCAGATTGGCGTAAACCCGCACACCGTCATAAGCGATCGCCGGCAGGTCATAGAGCCCCTGCAACAGCGCGCCGGCATAGAGGATAGTGATGATCCCGTAGCCGGCATAGGCGCCGCCGCGCTGCACCACTTCGGCGGCGCAGGCGGTGAGCCGGCCGTCGCGGGTCATGCCGAGCTTGATGTGGATTTTGGTCTCCGGCCGGCCGCGATGGGTGAGGAAGGTTTCTTCGCGCGACAAGGACAGGAAAACCTTACCGCCGGCGGCGCGGGCGAGGAGGGCGGCGATGATTTCGAAATTGAGCGTCTCCACCCGGGCGCCGAAACCGCCGCCGACGAAGGGTTTGACGACGCGGATGCGGCTTGCCTCCATCTCCAGGCAGCGCGCCAGCATCAGATGCACGTAATAGGGCACCTGCGTCGTGCTCCAGATCGTCAGGTGATCGCGCGCTGGATCGTATTCAACCAGGGCGGCGTTCCGCTCCATCTGCGCGTGCGCGACCTCGGCGCAGGTATAGACATGTTCGCGCACCAGATCGGCCTGCGCGAAGCCGGCCTCAACATCGCCGAAACGATGATGCACGGCGCGTTCGATATTGCCCGGCTTGTCCGCGTGCAGCGCGACAGCATCCGGGGCGCGCGCCGCATCGGCCGTGTAATAGGCGGGGAGGGTGTCGAATTCGCAGCGGATCAGTTTGAGCGCCGCGTCGGCGGTTTCGGCGTCCATCGCCGCGACTGCCGCCAAAGGCTCGCCACGATAGCGCACGGTGTCGCGCGCCAGCGGGTATTCGTTCATCGCGATCGGCAGAACGCCGTAAGTCGCGGCGCAATCGGCGCCGGTGATCACCGCGCGCACTCCTGGGAGGGCGCGCGCCGCTTCGGTTTTGATGGCGCGGATGCGGGCATGGCTCACCGGGCTCCGCAGAATCCGCCCGACCAGCGCGTCGGCGGCGGGCAGATCGGCGGTATATTTCGCCGTACCCATGACTTTTTCGATGCCATCGATCAGCGGTGTCGGCTGGCCGACGATGGCGCGGGTGTTGCGCGGCGCGATCATGGCACCCCCCGCGCCGCGTCCGCGACCGCCTCGATGATTTTGACATAGCCGGTGCAGCGACAGAGATTGCCGGCGAGAGCGGCGCGGATCGCCGCCGCATCGGGCGCCGGGTCGCGGCGCAGCAGGCCCTCGGCGGCGAGGATCATGCCCGGCGTGCAATAGCCGCATTGGGTACCGAGGCGTTCATGAAACGCCCGCTGCAGCCGGCTCATGCGGCCTTGTTCAGCGAACCCCTCGATGGTCTCGACATCGTGCCCCTCGCATTCCTCGGTGCGGGTGAGGCAGGCGAGCCGCGGTCTGCCGTCGATCAGCACCGTGCAGGCGCCACATTCGCCGCCATCGCAGCCATGTTTGGTACCGGTGAGGCCGAGCGTTTCGCGAAGTGTATCGATGAGCAGCCGCGAATCGGCGACGAGAATTTCCCGTGCCCGGCCATTGAGACGAAAGGCGCGGATTTTGGCCCTCGGTGATCGCTGGTCTCGCTCCATCTCTCTCTCCTCGTCGCACGAACGTCATAAACCGGTACCTTATTATGTATTTAGCACCACGGCATGGGCCGCGGTTTGATCGAGATCAAATGAACGCCCGCGCCCCTTCCCCAGCCGCGCCGCCCTCCGCGCGCGCCGCCGTCGGTGGCGCCGGAAGATCGCGCGCGCGGAGCTTGAAGCGCTGGATCTTGCCGGTCGCGGTTTTCGGCAGATCGGCGACGAAATGAAACCAGCGCGGATATTTGTAAGGTGCGAGCCGAGTTTTGCAGTGGCGTACCAGTGCCGCCTCGATCCCGGAAGGTGGCGGCCCGTCCTGGGTCTTGAGCACGATCCAGGCCTCCGGCTTGATCAGCGTATCGGCATCGGCGCGCCCGACCACCGCCGCTTCCAAAACCTCCGGATGTTCGATCAGCACCGCCTCGATCTCGGCCGGCGAGCACCAGATGCCGCCCACCTTCAGCATGTCGTCGCTGCGGCCGGCATAGGTGTAGCTGCCGTCGGGATTGGCGCAATAGGTATCGCCGGTGTCGAACCAGCCACCGACCGTGGTCGGCCTTGGGTTGTGCCAATAGGCTTTGGCGATCGAGAGGCCGCGCACCAGCAGCCGCCCCGGCGTGCCGGCCGGCACCGTACGCCCCTCGTCGTCGACGATTTTCAGATCATAGCCCGGCACCGCCCAACCGGTGCTGCCCGGCCGCACCGCGCCTGGCCGGTTGGAGATGTACATATGCGTCATCTCGGTCGAACCGATGCCGTCGATGATTTCGGTGCCGGTCAGCTCGCGCCAGGCCGCGAACAAATGCGCGGGCAGCGCTTCGCCGGCCGAGACGCAGAAGCGCAGTGACGAGAGATCGGGTTTGATGCGGGAAAATTCGGCGATCTGGCGGGCGAACAAGGTCGGCACGCCGAAAAAGATGGTCGGGCGGAAACGCGCAATCACCGCGAACGTGGCCTCCGGCGTCGGCCGCCCGGGCATCAGGATCGCAGTGCCGCCGACCCAGAGTGGAAACGCCATCGCGTTGCTCAGGCCGTAGGAAAAGAACAGTTTCGCCGCCGAGAAAAACACGTCGCCGGCGCGGAGTCCGAGTGTTTCTATGCCGTAATATTGACAGGCGACCGCGAGATCGCGCTGGGCGTGGATCGCGCCCTTCGGCCGACCGGTCGAGCCGGAGGAATAAAGCCAGTAGCACTCATCCTCGGGGCCGCGGTCGGCGGGAGCGAGGGTTGCGGGCGCCGCCGCCATCAGCGCCGGCAGGGCCGCGTCCTCCCCCCTGGTCGGCAGCACCACCGCCGGCTGATGCCGGGCGGCGCGCAGGGCGGGGGTGATCTCGGCGGCGAGTTCGGGCGAATAGGCCAGCGCATCGGCCGCCGAATCGTCGATCATCCAGGCGTAATCAGCGGCGCGCAGCAGAGTGTTGACCGGGACCGGCACGATCCCGGCGCGGATCGCGCCCCAGAATAGATAGAAAAACGCCGGCTCGTCGAGCACCACCATCAGCAGTCTTGCGCCGCGCCGCACCCCGAGCGCGAGCAGCGCATTCCCGGCTTGGGCGACGCGCTCGGCGAGCCCCTCGTAGGTGATATCCTCGCCCTCGGTGCGGATGGCGATCGCCGCGCCGTGACCTTCGGCGAGAGGCCGGTCGATGAACGCGACGGCGGCGTTGAAACGGGGCGCGAAGTGAAGCCGGCTCGCGCCCAGCCCGGGAATCGCGAGAACGCTATGATCCTGCATCTTTCTCTCCTCTGCTGGTGCCCCGGTTTGGCGTCCCGGTTTGGCACTTTCGCAAAATCGTGCTCCAATGTTGCAATTGACTGGCATCTCGATCGCGATCCCGGGAGTTGACATGGCACGACGGAGCACGACGCTGCCGCCGCAAGCGTCCGGCGAGGATCCGACCATCCGCCCGGCAACCCTCGCCGATGTCGCCGGGGTGATCGGGCTCGATGAGGAGGTCACCGGTCTGCGCAAGGCGGCGTATTGGCAGGACATGTTCGAGCGTTTCGGCGCCCGCCGGCGCGACCAGCGTTTTTTTCTGGTCGCCGGCGCGCCCGGGCATCTCGATGGGTTCATCATCGGCGAAGTGCGCGCCTGGGAATTCGGCTCCCCGCCGAGCGGCTGGGTGTTCGCCGTGCAGGTGCGCCCGCGGCTGCGCGTGCGGGGTCTCGGCGCGCGCCTGTTCGCTGCGGTCTGCGCGCGGTTTCGCACCGCTGGCGTCGCCCGTGTCCGCACCATGGTCGCGCGCGACAACGCGGTAATCCACGCCTTCTTCCGCAGCCAGGGCATGATGGCCGGCCCGTTCATCGAATTGGAGATGCGTCTTGACTGAGCGCCCGCCGGTTTCGCCCGCGTCGTTTTCGCCCATGCGACGGGTCACGCCGGCATGAAACTGCAGAAAGCCACCGCCTTCGCGCTGTATGCGGTGCTCGAACTCGCCGCCGAGCCGGGGCGCCAGCGCACCGCGGTGGAGATCGCCGATAAATACGGCATCTCCGCCCATCATCTCGCCAAGGTGCTGCGCGATCTCGGCCGCGCCGGCTTGGTGGAGGCGGTGCGCGGGGTGGGCGGCGGGTATCGCTTCGTCGGCAATGCCAAGCGTTTGACTCTGATGGACGTGATCGGCCTGTTCGAGGGAACCAGCGCCGAGGCGGATGCGCCGACGCCCGGCGAGGGCCAGGACATCGCATCCGGTCTGCGCTACGTGCTCGCTGAACTTGATGCGCAGACCGGGGCGACCCTGCGCTCGATCAGCCTCTCCACCATGCTGAAACTGGTCGCGCGTCGCCCCTGGGAGAGCCTCGCCGCGGCCAGACCGGCGCGGCCGACGCGCGCCGCAAGGCGCGGCCCCTGAGGCGTCCGCAATCCTTGCCTCTTCGCCCTGCGGGTTAGTGCGCATGGCTTTTCTTGGCGCCCCTTATCGGCACCACCGGGAGCGAGAGCGCGCGGGTGAAGGCGGCACGGGTAATCAGCAAGATTTTCATCCCCCAGCTCGAAGCCACGACCAGCGCGCCACCAACCATGGCCAGGACCGGAACGATCACCGCCGGATCGAGGGAAATCGGCACGACCAGGATCGGCGTGACCAGGGTGGCGGCGATCAGGGTGGCGGCGATCAGGGCGAGCCCGGCGCGGTGCAGCGCGCGGAGACGGCGCGCCACGGGTGACGCGAACACCGCAAGACTCGTCCCCGTCCCCGCCTCCCGCGCGAGGCCAGCGTGATAGACGCGCCATGCCGCCTCGCGCGCCAGCCCGGCGGCCAGGGCGAAACCGAGCGCACCCCCGCTCGCCGGCTCGACGAGGAGCGCGAGCCCACCCCCCTCGGCGAGGCCGGCGGCGAGGATCAGCGCCACGATCTCCCTCCGTCGCCACGCCGGAATTCCGCGTGCGGCGCGCAGGATGCGGGCCTGGCAATAGAGAAATCCGACCGCGAGCCCCGCCGTGATCACCACCGGCGCGGGACGCGAAACCACGGCCGCGACCACGCCGAGCGGGATCACCGCGCCGGCGACGATCCCTTCCCGCGTCATCCACGAGGTGCGCGGGTGAAAAAAAACATGGAGCGCGCGCCAGGGTTTGCCGATCTCGAGCCAGACCAGCGCGAGCCCGGTCGCGATCAGCGCGACGCCGAGCATCAGCGCCGCGTGATAGGGCGCGCCGCTGGCCGCGGCCACGGCGGCGGCGGCGATCAGCCCTGTCCCGGTGCCACCGCCGATGAAATTTCCCGCCGCGCGCAGATCCCAATAGCGCTGGCGCTGGGAAGTTGTGCTGGTGCCGGCGCGACGCCGGCCGGTTGCAATCGGCTCGCTCATAGCGCCTCCTTGTCCCAGATGTAGTAAAATCCGGGCTCGGTGCCTTCGCGTTCCTGAAGACGGAACCAGCGGTTTTCGGCGAGCAGTGTCGCGACCGGCCCGCTCTCGTCCTCGATGTCGCCGAAGCTGAGCGCGCCGGAGATGCACGCGTTGACGCAAAGCGGTGTCGCGTCCGGATCCCGCCCCGGCACCAGGCCGCGCGCGGTACCGGCGTCGATGCGGCCGGCGCAGAAGGTGCATTTGCTGGCGATCCCGACCGCGCCAGCACCAGGGCGCGCCGCTTCGGCCTCAGTCGGGGTCGCGCCGAACGCATAGCGCGGCTGGTCGACAAGACTGCGCGCGTCATACGGGCAGGCCATGATGCAATAGCTGCACCCGATGCAGAGATCGTCGGCGATGGTGATGATGCCGTCCTCCCGCTGCCGGGTCGCGGTGGACGGACATACCTCAAGGCAGGGCGGATTGGCGCAATGCTGGCAGCCGGTCGGGACGAACACCCGGCTCACATCGGGATAGGTGCCGGCCTCCAGATCGAGCACGCGCCGCCACTGCACCCCGGGCGGTGTTCCGTTGCCTTCCTTGCAGGCGGCGGTGCAGGTCTGACAGCCGACGCAGCGCCGGAGATCGGCGACCATCACATAGCGGGTCATGTCGCACCTACCCCGGCCTGCGGCGCGATCTTGCGCACCGCGACCCGCACCACATCGGCGCCCGAGCCGGTGGCGTCGGTCAATGCCAGCGACAGCGGTATGATCCGATTGAGCGAGGGAAAGGCGAGATCCTTGGCGAACGGGGTTTTCCAATGCGCGAATTGGCCGGGAATGACCACCGTATCCGGCCGGCATCCCTGCACCAGGCTGGCGCGGCCAGTGGTTGCGCCGGTCGGTGAGCGGACCTCGACCCAGTCGTGATCGGCGATGCCGAGACGTTGCGCGGTCGCCGCGTTGAGGATCACCGCGCCATGGCCACGGAGATTGGCGCTGACCTCGTGCATCAGCGGAATGCCGACATTATTGCCGGTGGTGTAGGCCATCACCTTGGTGGTGATCCCCCAGAGCGGATAATCGGCCGGATCGCCGCCCTGGGCGCGGATCGCCCGCACCCAGCGGCCCGGCACGTCATGCCATTGCGGCACGGCGAGGTATTCGTCGAGTTGGCTGTCCCACCAATGGATGTTCTGTTCGTGGAGCCGCCGGCCAAGCTCCTCGCCGACGCGCAGCAGACGTTCCTGATAGGGCAGCTCGAACCGCAGCCCGAGCCGCGCCATGGTCGGATAGAGATACCAGTCCTCGCGCTTGAACGGCACGACGTAATGGCCATGGGCGCGGAACCAGTCAAGATCGCGGATTTCGGCGCCGTGGCTGAGTTCGGCGGTGGCGGCCTTGCAGACCGCGTCCCAGATCGTATCGACATTATGGGCGCGCTCGGCCGGCAGACGGAAATCGTAACCTTCGCCCGCCAGTGGAATACCGGCGGCGCCGCGATTGAGGGCGGCGTTATAGCGTTCGATGAGCCCGCAGCGATAGGCAAGCTCGGTCGCGATCCAGGTGAAATCACGCGCCTCGCCGCGTGGCGCGACCGCCGGGGCACGCAGCGCGACGCCATGATGGGCCCAGTGCTGCTCGACAAACTTGGTGCCGCCGATCCGGATCACCTGGGTGCTTTCGAGATCGCCGGCCTCGGGCAGCAGAATATCGGCCATGTGGTTGGTTTCATCGAACGTATAGGCGAAGGCGACGATGAACGGCATGCGCGCCATCGCCCGCCCGATCTCCGCCGTATCCCAGAACGAAATGGCGGGATTGGTACGGAAGGCGAACCAGATCTCCGGCAATTCCGGTTCTGGCCATTCTTTCGGGGGCTCGCGTGAGAACATCCAGGCGAGATGGGTCGGGCCGAGCGCCTGCGCCCAGGGCGAATTGCCGACGATCGGCACCAGCGTGCGATGGGCGTTGCGCCCGGTCGGCGTCGCCTGCCAGTCGCGCCGCCCGGTCGGGTTGAAATGCGCCGCCATGAAACCGTCTTCGCCGGGCACAACGCTTTTCAGCCGGTTCTCATGCGGCCGATTGAGCCGCACCGTCGTCCCGAGCGTCCCGCCCGGCACTTCCAGCGCGCCGACCAGCACCGCGAGCATGGTGCGCGCCCAGCAGCATTCATAAGCACCCCAGCCGTTATTGACGGTCTTGCCGAGCGTCACCGCAACCGGGCGGAACGGCAGCGTCTCGCCATCGATCTCGATGGTCTCGCCGATGCAGGCATGGTCCAGGAACTCGGCCGCGATGCGGCGTATGGTCGCGGCCGGGATGTCGCAAATGCCGGCGGCCCATTCGGGCGTGTAGGGCGCCATGGTCTCGGCCATGACGGCAAAAGCGGTGCGCGCGGCAACGCCCCGCTGCGGGCGGCGTTCGCCGTCGGGGCCGCATGTCACGGCGTCGGAGACGGTGAAATGCCCTTCCAGAGCGGGATGCGCGCCTTCGGTGTCGAACGGCACCGCTTGCGCGCTGATCTCATCCCAGAGCAACGGCTTGAGGCTAAGCGGATCGCGCAGATAATAGCCATCTTCGCCGACCAGATAGGGGGATGCGGTGCGATCGCGGAGAAAGGCGAGATCGAGCCGGTGACGCGGATGGGCGAACAGAATCTCGTGGATGACGGCGAACAGGAAGGCGGCATCAGTTTTCGGCTTGATCGGCACCCATTCCGCCGAGCAGGCGGCGGTCGGTGAAAGATGCGGCTCGACCTGCACCCGCTTGACGCCCCGGATGCGTGCATCGGCATGGCGCCGCACCGCGCAGACACCACCCGAAACCTCGACATTGGCGCCGCAGGAAATGATGTAACGGGTATGCACGGTATCGGCGGCAACGGTGAAGCCGCGATGCCAGAACTCGCCGTAGAGATGCTCGGAATGGACGCATTTGACGCCCTGGCCGGAACCGAAACTGTAATCGATCGCGCCCCAGGCGGAGAGAAAGGCGGGGAACGTGCCCATGTAGCTCTGTGGCGTGCCGCCATGGCCGAAGGTCGCGGCGACACGCGGCAGACCGGCCGCGTTGAGCAGGCCGCGGGCGCGAATGTCGCGGAGCCGGGCGGCGATGGTATCGAGCGCCTCATCCCAGGAAATGGGAACGAAACCGGGATCCTCGTCGCGGCCCTTGCGCGGATTGGTGCGCTTCATCGGCGTCAGCACGCGGTGCGGGTTATAGGTCTTCTGCACTAGGCCAAACGCCTTGACGCAGACCCGACCGAGGCCGGGATGGATCGCCGCCGCCTGATGGCAGGGCTCGATGCGTGTCGCGACACCGCTTTCGACGCGCACGCTCATCAGATCGGGGCCGGCGACACAGTTGTAGCAATAGCTCGGAACGGAACGGATGTCTTTTTTTGCAGCAATCGACATCGTCTTTGCTCCCTTACAGCTTTTGCCTGAGATCGCGTACCCGCGCCGCCTTGCCTTCCGAGCGCGCGAGTGTGCCCGGCGCCCGCACCGCAATCCCGGCGCTGATGCCGATCAACGACTTGATCCGATGCGCGATCTCGCGCGCGAGAGCTTGGTGGGCGGCGGGATCAAGCGCCGGGTCGGCTTCCACCTCCACGCGCAGCGTATCCATCGCGCCCTGGTGAGCGACGATCAGTTGGTAATGCGGGCTGGCGCCGGCGACGCCGACCAGCGCCGCCTCGACCTGGGTCGGATAGATATTGACGCCGCGGATGATAAGCATGTCGTCGCTGCGCCCGGTGATGCGCATGATCCGCGCATGGGTCCGCCCGCAGGCGCACGGCGCGAGATCAAGGCGCGAGATGTCGCGCGTGCGATAGCGGATCATCGGCAGCGCCTCCTTGGTGAGCGTGGTGATCACCAACTCCCCTGGCGTCCCCGGCGGCAAGGAGGCACCGGTTGCGGGGTCTACCGTCTCGAACAGGAAATGATCTTCCCAGCCATGCAACCCAGCGCCCGCTTCGCACTCCACGGCGACCCCAGGCCCCAGCACTTCCGACAAACCATAGACATCGCGTGCAGCGATCCCGAGCCGCGCGGAGAGTTCGGCGCGCATTCCCTCCGACCACGGCTCGGCGCCGAACAGACCAAGCCGGAGCGCCCCGGTGCGGAGATCGATACCCTCGCGCTCGGCAACTTCGGCGAGATTGAGCGCATAGGACGGGGTCGCGCACAGCACGTTGGCAGCGAAATCGCGGAGCAGGGTTACTTGCCGCTCGGTGCCGCCGCCGGAGGCCGGCACCACCGTCGCGCCCAGGCGCTCGGCGCCGCCGTGAAACCCGAGGCCACCGGTAAAAAGCCCATAGCCGTAGGCATTATGGATCACATCGCCAGGTCGCGCCCCGCCAGTAGCGAGGGAACGGGCCACCAGCTCGGCCCAGAGATCGAGATCGCCGCGCGTATAGCCGACCACGGTCGGCCGCCCGGTGGTGCCCGAGGAGGCGTGCAGCCGGATGATCTCGCTCTGGGGCACGGCGAACAAGCCGAAAGGATACGCGTCGCGGAGATCGGTTTTTAGGCTGAACGGGAAGCGGGCGAGATCGTCGAGCCCGCGGAGATCCTCCGGCCGCACGCCGATGGCATCGCATTTGGCACGATACGGCGCGACCCGCTCATAGGCCCTGCACAGCACCGCGCGCAGCCGCGTTAGTTGCAAGGTGGCCAGTGCGTCGCGCGACATGGTCTCGATCGCCGGCTGGAAGCGATAGGTTTCACGCGGCTTGAGGACGTGCGGCGCCGCAGGCGCGGCGCTGGGCCCAGCGTGGGGTGGGGCGTGAGGTGGGGCGGCCGCGGCGAAGCGCACGAGGGCAGCCAGGCGCTCGGCCACCTTGGCCTCGATCGCTGCGATCTCGTGCGCGGTGAGATGGCGGTATTTGCCGATACTGGCGAGATAATCCGCCACCGGGCGCGGCCGATCGACGGCGCGGGTAAAGTGGACGCCGCGCGCGGGCGTGAACTCCCAGAGTGGGTGAAAATTCGTCTCGACGCCGAGGCGGGCGATTTCGGCGGTCTTCGCCGAGGGGAAACGCCAACCGGACGGGCAGGGTGTGTAGACGTGCAGATAGGCGAAGCCGTGGCGCGAGATCGCGATCGCTTGCTCCAGCTTGGCGTAATAATCTTCTAGGAACGCGGTGGAGGCGGTCGCGACATAGGCACAGTCATGCATCACCATCACCAGCGGCAGGTTTTTCGCCTCCTCAGGTTTGCCCTGCAGTGCCGCGCCGACCGGCGTCGTCGAGGTCCACGAGCCCTGCGGCGTGCTGCCGGAGGCCTGCATGCCGGTGTTCATGTAGCCTTCGTTATCGGCGCAGATGAACAGGATCGGATCATTGCGCGCCGCTGAGCCGGAGAGCGACTGGAACCCGGCATCGGCGGTGCCACCATCGCCGGCGAGCGCGAGCATGGTCGCCTCGCGCCCCTGGCGGCGGAGTTGCCGCTCGATGCCGGCGAGCATGGCGGCGGTATTGGTAAGCAGAGGATGGAAAATCGGCACCTTGGCGCCGGTGCGCCCATTATAGCCGACCGTACCCATCCCGGGGATGCAGCCGGGCGGCGCCGCCACCACCACGTTGCTCCCCACTTTGCGGAGCGTATGGCGGATCAACAATTCCGAATGGCATCCTTGGCAGGCCGAAAGCCCCGGCACGAACAGATCCTCGCGCGCGCCGTGGCTGTTGTAGAGTTTGGCGGCCTGACGCCAGGCGAGCGCCCCGCTATGGCAGGCGCGGACGCAAGCGGGATCGCCCGCGCAGGTGTCACATTTGCTGACATGGCCAATCGTTGCCTCATAGGCGATGCCGCCGTAAGCGCAGCCGACGGTGCATAGCAGGCAGTTGACGCAGCGCGTGGCGTCCCATTCGATAACGCCGTTTGCCGGGTTTTTCGCAAGGGCTCCGGCCGGGCAATGGGTCGCGCAATCGGGTGTCGCGCATTGGCGGCAGAGCGCGAGATCGGGCGCCGCATCGACGTTGGGCAGAATGCGCAGCCGCGCCTGCGCGAGATCCCGCGTCCCCGATTTCACCTCGGCGCAGGCGATCATGCAATCGCCGCAGCCATCACAAAGCTCGCCGCGAAAGGCAATGGTGTTGTAGGCGGAGCCCATCGACCGTCCCTCCCTAGCGCCAGATCCGCGACATCAGCCTCTGCGCGGTCTCACGTGGTGCAGCGATGAAGCGCGCCTTGAGCGGTGTGAGCGCGATCTCGCGGCGGATCAATTCGCAGACTGTGCCGGTATCGAGCGAAAGATTGACGCAAGCGATCCCGAGCAGACATTCCCCCCTGAGCGCGATCCGCCAATAAGCGCCGGTGTCCGGGTCATGCCCGGTGAAAATTTCGGCATCGGCCGGGACCGTCCCGGCGATTCCGGTGCCGACCGAGATCACCGTTTCGCCGAAAAAGCGATAGGTATTGCGCGCGATGCTGCCGCGATAGGGTTGCGCCATCGCATCGCCAACCATCGCCATCCCGGCGATCCTCCCCTGGGCGACCGCTTCCGGCAGGATGCCGGCGACCGCCCGGCTGGGCCCGGGAAAGCTCGGCGCCTCGGCGACGTCGCCAGCCGCCCAGACCGCCGGCGCGCTGGTTCGCATCCCGGCATCGACCAGGATGCCGCGAGCGGTTGCGATGCCGGAGCCGGCGAGATAGTCACACGCGGCCCGCACCCCGGTCGCAACCAGCAAGAGATCGGCGTCGAGGCCCGCGCCGTCATCGAGCGTCAGCCGGCAGCCCGCGCCCTCCCCGGAGCCGGTCGGCGCGACAGCGACGACGGCGCGGCCAGTGCGGATATCGACCCCGTTGGCCGCGAAGCGAGCCGCGAGCCGCGCCGCCGTCTCGGCGTCGAGATAGCTCGGCAAAACCTGGTCGCGGGGCTCGATGACGGTGACGGCCATGCCGGCGGTGGCAAGATTTTCCGCCGCGTGCATGCCGACCAATCCGGCGCCGAGCACCACCGCGCGGCGCCCCTCCGCCAAGGCGGCACGCAGCGCCAGGGCGTCATCTAGGCTGCGCAGGCGGTGAAACCGAACCTCCGCGAGCCCGGCGATCGCCGGCACCGTCGGCGCTGCGCCAGTTGCCAGCAGGAGCTTGCCGTAATGCCAAATACCGCCGTCCTCCAGCATGACCTCATGCGCAAGCGGCCGCACCGCGGTGATTCCGGCGGCGGTTTCGATACGAACGCGCAAACTCGAGAAAAACGCCGCATCATGCAAAATCACGTTCTCCGGCCGCGCCCGCCCGGAGACGACATAGGGCAGCAGCGTCGGCGAGTAGGGCAGATGGCGATCGCGGGTCAGCATTGTCACCGTCGCCGCTTCGTCCTGGGCGCGGATCGCGGCGATCGCCGCCAACGCGGCATGCGAGCTGCCGATGATCAGATGATCGCTGACCGTCATCCTGGCGTTCCTTCCTCGCTTGCGTTGATCCACACCGGCGGCACAAGAAACGGCGCCGCCGGTGCGGCGAGCGCTTGATGGGTGCGTTCGATCACGCGGGCGAAATGCGCCTCGGTCAGATCGGCCCCGGCAAGCCCGCCAATGAACGACAATACCGGGATCCGCCGGCCCGAGGGGTAGAGCGCGCTCAGCACTTCCTGGAAGACCGGGCCGCAATTCCAGCCATAGGAAACCGCGCGATCGACGACGCCGAGCGCCTGGACCTTCGCTGCCGCGCGTGCCAGCGCCGCCACGGGAAACGGGCGGAAGGTCTTGACTCGGATCACCCCGACGCGGCTCCCGGTGATGCGTGCCGCGTCCGCCGCGTCCTTGGCCGCGCCGCTCATGCTGCCGATCGTCACCAGCGCGATCTCGGCATCATCGAGGCGGTATTCCTCGACCAGCGGCGCGTAGTCGCGGCCGAAGGCATCGGCCCAGGCGGCGTGGACGTCGGTGATCACTTCCAGGGCATTGTGCATGCCTCGACAGAGGCTCTGGCGATAGGCGACGAACCGCGCCGCCCCCGCGGCATCGGCGCCGCCGGTCAGCGGATCGACGGCCATCGGCCGCGCTGGATCGAGGGCGGCATGCCAGTTGACGTTTTTGGCGCCGAGAAACGCATCCACCCTTTGCTGATCCGGGATTTCGACCCGGCTCACGCCATAGGAAAGATAATTTCCGTCGTGATTGACATTGACCGGCAGCATCACCGACCGGTGCTCGGCGATGCGGTAGGCCATGATCACGGTGTCGAGAACTTCCTGTGCCGATTCACAGAATATCTGGATCCAGCCGGCATCGCGCACGGTCATCACATCCTGCTGCCCACCCCAGACGCATTGCGGGCTGAGCATGTCGCGATTGACCAGGGACGCGACCATCGGCAAGCGCAGGCCAGGGGTGCGGACATAGGGCTCGAACATGAAGGCGAGCCCCGGCCCCGAGGTCGCGGTATAGGTCCGCGCGCCGGCGAGACAGGCGCCTTGCAGCGCCGAAAGCACGCTGTGCTCGCCCTCGACGGTCATTAATTCGGCGTCGAGTTCGCCCGTGGCGATGAATTGGGCGAGGTTTTCGACCAGCGAGGATTGCGGGGTGATGGGGTAGACCGCGACGACATCGGGACGTGCGAGTTTCACCGCCCAGGCGGCGGCCTCGTTGCCATCGCAGACGACCGCACGCGACATAGTGTTCATGCGCCGGCCTCCTCGACCATGCGGATTGCCCGGTGAGGACATTCCGCGGCGCAGATGCCACAACCTTTGCAGGCGGCGAGGTTGATATCGAACCAGTTCGCCCGCTCGACGACGCATTGCACCGGGCAGGAGAGCCAGCAGATTGCACATTTCACGCATCGCTCGCGCACGACCACCGGGCGCATCGCCCGCCAATCGCCGGCGAGCATCGGGCTCAAAACCGTCGCGACCGGGCAGAGATCGTCGGGGATCGCCGACATATCGGGGCGCTGCCGGCTCATGACGCGAACTCCGGCGTCAACGCGATCACCGCCGTCTCGGCATGGCCGCGCCGCAAGGCGATCTGGTTTTGCGCCAGATCGGCATCGCGGAATTCGGCTTTGCCTAGCGCGCCGCTCAAGGCGTCGAGCGATACCAGGCCGGTTGCGCGCGCGAAGGCGCCGAGCATGACCGCGTTGGTGATCGGCCGGCCGAAAATGGCCAGTGCGATCGCCACCGCATCGCAAAGGCCGAGGGTTGCGAGGTCGGCGGGATGGGCGATCGCTTCGGGGCGTCGGGCACTCGCTTGGATCAGGGTACCGCCGGGCTTGATTCCGGCGAAGATGTCGACCATTCGCGGCAAGCTCGGGTCGATGCAAATCACGCAGTCAGGGTGATAAATATTGGTGAGAGCGCGGATTTCACGACGATCGACGCGAAGGCAGGCAGAAACCGGCGCCCCACGGCGCTCGAAGCCGAAGCTTGGGATGGCGACGGCGAATTGTCCGTCATCGACGAAAGCCTGGGCGAGGATAGCGGAGGCCAGAACCGCGCCCTGGCCACCGCGCCCGTGGATACGGATTTCATACATCGACGCCTCCCTCCGGGCCGGCCCCGCGCACCCCGGATCAACCCGCCGCTGCGGCCGCTTGCGCTTTGGCGATTTTCGCGGCCAGGCGCTGTTTCGATTTCGCCATATCGACGATGAAGCGGGTATGCTGGCCGCGGGCGATTTCCTCGACCGCATCGAAAGCGACGATATCGAGCACGACGCGGCGCCCCTCGACGGCGGTGATGGTCGCGGTGATGCGTACTTCCATGCTGAGCGGGGTCGCAGCACTATGGTCGAACGCGACGCTGACGCCGACTGAATCCTCGCCCGCGTCACACTGTTCGAGCAGCAGATTGCGGCAGGTGAACTCGATATCGCGCAGCAATTCCGGGGTGCCGTAGATGCGCAGCGCCTCGCCCATGAAATCGATCGTGCGCGACCGATCGACGATCCGGGTTTCGGCACGCACCAGACCGGGACGCAGGGTTGCCTTCATCGACGTTTCTCCTCTTTCTCGGACCTTACGGCGATGCGTTTCCGATGGCCGAATTTTCGAACCAACGGTGGCGTCGCCATTTCATATAAACCCGTACCTTTTTACTTGTTTTTGATGACGCGATCGGACGCTACTATGCGCGCCGAAAAACGTCCGACATTGATCTAGATCAACGCGCGGCGCGATCGGCGGGAGCAGAGGAGAACCTGCTGAATTGTGGTATTGCCGCACGCCATTGCTTCTATTGACGACACGACGGAGGAGGAGACCAGCCCATGCCCGAAGCCACGTCCGCGGTTGCCGCCCGCACCAAACCGAAATCCCTGGTTTCCCATACCCTAGCCGAAGCCTCGCCCTGCCCCGGATTGCGGGTGGAGCGGCGCCCGGCGCGTCTCCCCGATGGAGCCATGGCCGAGGGGCTCCATAACATTTGGATCATTCTCGACAATCCCGAGCAGCTCAATTCCTATACCACAGCAATGGTCAAGGGCGTGATCCTCGCCTTCCGCGCCGCCTCCGCGGCGCGCGACGTGGTTGCTGTGGTATTCACCGGCAGCGGCGATCGCGCCTTCTGCACCGGCGGCAACACCGCCGAATATGCCGAATATTATGCTGGCAATCCGCAGGAATATCGCCAGTATATGCGGCTTTTCAACGATATGGTCTCGGCTATTCTGGGCTGCGACAAGCCGGTCATCTGCCGCATCAACGGCATGCGCATCGGCGGCGGCCAGGAGATCGGCATGGCCTGCGATTTCTCGATCGCTCAGGATCTCGCCCGCCTCGGTCAGGCCGGCCCCAAGCACGGTTCGGCGGCGATCGGCGGCGCGACCGATTTCCTGCCGCTGATGATTGGCATGGAGAGGGCGCTCGAATCCGGCACTCTCTGCGAACACTGGTCGGCGCACAAGGCCTATCGCCTCGGCATGCTGCATGACATCGCGCCGGCGCTCAAGGTCGATGGCCGCTTCGTTCCCAATCCTCTTGTGATCACCGACCGGGTTTTGGACGAATGGGGGCGCTTCGCGCTCGGCGAGCCGAAAACCGGCGCCGCACTGGCCGAGGCCAAGCACCTGCTCTCCCGCGGCACCATCGATCTTTCGCTCCTCGATGAGAAAGTGGAGGCGCTGTGCAGCAAACTGTTACTGACCTTTCCTGAATGCCTGACCAAGAGTCTAGAGGAACTGCGCAAGCCGAAACTCGAAGCCTGGAACCGCAACAAGGAGAATTCACGCGCCTGGCTCGCCCTAAACATGCTGGCCGAGGGACGCACCGGTTTCCGCGCGTTCCATGAAGGCCCGCGCGCGCGCCGCGAAATCGATTTCGTCGCCCTCCGTCTGGCGCTGGCGCAAGGCGCGCCCTGGTGCGAGGATCTGGTCGAGAGCCTGATCCCGCGCGCCGGAGGCTGAGGATGGAACCCGGGCCGGTGCGGCTTTGGCGGGACGCAAGCGGGGCCTTGCTGCGTCTTCGCCTCGCGCGCCCGAAGGCCAATATCCTCGATGCCGAGATGATCGCCGCCCTTGATGCCGCGCTGAGCGCTGGTTGGGCGTCTGGCCCGACACTCGCGGTCCTGATCGATGCGGAAGGGCCGCATTTCAGCTTCGGCGCCAGTGTCGAGGAGCATCTGCCGGCGCAAAGCGCCGCCATGCTGGTCGGGTTTCATGCGCTGCTGCTGCGCCTTCTCGCTTTGCCGGCGCCGGTTTTATGCGCGGTGCGCGGCCAATGTCTCGGCGGCGGGCTCGAACTCGTGCTCACCGCGAGCCGCATTTTCGCCGCCCCCGGCGCGACGTTCGGCCAGCCGGAGATCAGGCTCGGCGTGTTCGCGCCGGCGGCGTCCGCTCTCCTTCCCGAACGCATCGGCCGCGCCGCGGCGGAGGACATGCTGCTTTCCGGCCGCAGCCTCGGCGCCGAGGAAGCGCGGATGATCGGACTGATCGAGACGGTTGCCGAGGACCCCGCGCGGGTAGCGGAAGAATGGTTCAGCGCCCACCTCGCCGACAAGAGCGCCGCCGCTTTGGGCCATGCGATGGCGGCTTCGCGCGGCGCGCTCATCGCACGGACGCGGGCACGTCTCGCCGAACTCGAAGCCCTCTACCTCAATGATCTGATGCGGACCCGGGACGCGCTGACGGGCCTGCAGGCGTTTCTCACCAAGCGCACGCCGCATTGGGAGCACCGCTAGACATGATCCCCACCACGACTGAAATCATCGCCCGTTGCCAGGCGCTGTTCGACGACCTCAATTTCACCTACGCGCGCGAATGGAAAGCCGCGCGGCCGGGGCGCATCGTCGTCGGCTACATGCCGTTCTACGTGCCGCGCGAACTGATCCACGCCGCCGGCGGCCTGCCGCTCGGCGTGCTCGGCGGCGGCGAACAGCTCGAAGTCATTCAGGGCGACGCCTATTACCAGAGCTATATCTGCCGTATCCCGCGCTCGACGATCGAACTCGGGGTCACCAACCGGCTCGATTTCGTCGATGTAATGCTGTTTCCCTCGATCTGCGACGTGATCCGCAACCTTTCGGGGATGTGGAAAATCATGTTCCCGAAGGTCAGGAGCCGCTATTTCGACGTGCCGCAGAATTATCGCGACGATGTCGGTGGTGAATTCTACATTCATGAGTTGGCCGAGCTGCGCGACCTGCTGGCCGAGGCGAGTGGCCAGCCGGTCGGTGATGACGCGCTCCGCGCCTCGATTGCGCTATACAATGAAAACCGCGCTTTGGTGCGTGAGGTCTATGCGTTCCGCGCCCGCCAGCCCTGGCAGGCGCCATCGGCGGAAGTCTATCTCCTGATGCGCGCCGGCATGATCGTCGCGGTCGAGGAACATAGCCGCATGCTGCGTGAGTATCTCGCGGCGGCGGCGGCGGAAAACCGGCCGCGGCGGGATAATTCGCGCGTCGTCGTCACCGGTGCGTTCTGTGAGCAGCCGCCGCTCAATCTGATCAAATCGATCGAACTCTCCGGCTGCTACATCGTCGATGACGATTTCATGCTGGTCAACCGCTGGGAGCGCTCGGACGTGGCCGAAGCGGGCGACCCGCTCGCCAATCTCGCCGATGCCTATCTGCATAATTCCGGTGACACGTCGGCGAAGTATGAGCCGGACCAGGCAAAAAAGGGTCTTTATCTGGTGGAGGCGGTCAAGCGTACGCGGGCCGAGGGGGTGATCTTCGCATCCCCCAGCTTCTGCGATCCGGCTTTGCTCGAGCGGCCGATGCTGCAACAGGTGCTCGCCGCCCACGACATCCCCTTCATCGCATTCAAATACGCAGAAAATTCCGGACAGATGCAGCCGATCCGCGAACAAGCCGGCACCTTCGCCGATTCCATCAAGCTGTGGAGCAACCCATGACCAACCCGAACCCAAGCCCGGCGATCAAGGACAGCTCGATGCTCAAGCAGAAGGCGATGATCGCCGGCAATTACGGCAAGCTGGAGACCGCCGCCGCCGACGGCCGCAAGGTCGCCGCGACCTTCGTTCCCGGCAATCTCAACGAACTGATCATGTGTTTCGACATGCTCAACAATCTCCCGGAAATCAATGCGATCCAGAACGGCATGCGCAAGAAAACCGGCGGCTACATCATGGAGGCCGAGAAGCGTGGCCATTCGGAGGATGTCTGCACCTATGTCAAGGCCGATCTCGGCATGATCGCCAAGGGCAATATCGGGCCGGATGGTCAGAAGCTGCCCGATCCCGATCTGTTGCTGCTCTCCTACACCGGCTGCTTCACCTTCATGAAATGGTTCGAACTCCTTCGTGCGCAGTACAAATGCGAGACCGCGATGCTGCACGTGCCCTATCAGGGCGATGGGAAGATCACCAAGACCATGGTTTCCTACGTCGTCAAGCAGCTCAAGGAGGAGGTGATCCCGAAACTGGAACGGGTCAGCGGCGTCGCATTCGACATCGATCGTCTGCGCGAAAATCTCGCTCGCTCGGCGCGCGCCGAGGAAGATCTGGTCTGGGTGCTCGAATCAGCGAAAGCTAGGCCATCGCCGATCGATGCCTATTTCGGCGGCGTCTATTATATCGGCCCGATCTTCACCGCCTTTCGTGGCACCGAGGACGCGGTCGAGTATTATCGTCTGCTGCGCGCCGAAATTGGCGAACGTCTGGCGCGCGGGCAAGGGCCGGTGACGCCGGCCGGAGACATGCCGGACGAACGCTATCGGCTGGTCGTGGAGGGGCCGCCCAACTGGACCAGCTTCCGTGAGTTCTGGAAGATGTTTTATGACGAGGGCGCGGTCGTCGTCGCCAGCACCTACAGCAAGGTCGGCGGCCTCTATGACCTCGGCTTCCGCCATGATCCCGATCGCCCGTTGGAAAGCCTCGCCGAATACTGTCTCGGCTGTTACACCAACCGCAATCTTCCGGCGCGCATCGATCTCATTGCGCAATACATGGAGGAGTACCAGGCGGATGGTTTGCTGATCAACTCGATCAAGAGTTGCAACAGCTTTTCTGCTGGCCAATTGCTGGTGTTGCGCGAGATCGAGCGGCGCACCGGCAAGCCGGCCGCGTTCATCGAGAGCGATCTCGTCGATCCGCGCTATTTCTCGCCGGCCAACATCAAGAACCGGCTGGAGAGCTATTTCCAGATGGTCGATCAGCGGCGCGCCGGTTCCAAATCCGCCGCCCGCGCGGCGTAACGGGAGGGGCTGACATGCGCGCTTTCATCGGCATAGATCTCGGCTCGACCACCACCAAGGCGGTGGTGCTCGATGAGAACATGGACGTGCTCGGACGCGGGATCACCAACTCCCGAGCCAATTACGAAACCGCCTGCAAAGTTGCGAAATACGAGGCGCTGCTGTCGGCGCGGTTCATGCTGTTGCAGCGCGGGCTGGCCCGCGTCACCGCGGCGGAGGCGCGGCTCGAGGATTTTCTCGGCTCGCTGGAGCGCAGTTTCCGGCTTGGCCAATTCCTCGAACAACTCGCCGATCTCGAAACCACCTGCCTCGCAAAAGTCCGAGCGCGCCGCTTCGCGGGCCGCGAGGGCGCCATCACCGAGGCCATCCGGGAGATTTTCGTCACCTTACGCGCCGATGCGCCGGCGCTGTTCGCGCGCGACGCCCGCCGCAAATCGGATTTCTTCCGCGATCTCGCGGGCTCGCGCTTCATGGCGGTCGGGCAGGAGACCGCGAAAAGAGCCAATATCCTCTATGACTGGCTGTTGAACATCTATGACAAGGCGATCATCGATGTAGAAAACCGCCCCCCCGAGGGCGATGTCACCGAGAAGCTGCGGCTGGCTTTCGCGCGGCTGGTCGCGATGTCGCCCGAACTCGCCGATCTGATGGATGCGGTCTCCGCCCCGGTCGCGGCCGCGCTCGCGACCGAGATCGAGGAGGCATCGGTCGTCGGAACTGGCTATGGCCGGGTGACGCTGCCGTTTGCGAAGGAGAACATCCGCTCGGAAATTCTCTGCCACGGCCTCGGCGCGCACATGATGTATCCGGAGACCCGGACCGTGCTCGATATCGGCGGCCAGGACACCAAGGCCATTCAGGTCGATAATCAGGGCATCGTCGAGAATTTCCAGATGAACGACCGCTGTGCGGCGGGATGCGGGCGCTATCTCGGCTACATCGCCGACGAGATGAACATGGGCGTGCATGAACTCGGGCCGCTGGCGATGCAGGCGACACGGAGCGTGCGCATCAATTCCACCTGCACGGTGTTCGCCGGCGCCGAGCTTCGCGACCGGCTGGCGCTTGGCGAGCGGCGCGAGGACATCATCGCCGGCCTCCACCGCGCCATCATCCTTCGCGCGATGTCGATCATCTCGCGCTCCGGCGGGGTGCGCGATCAATTCACCTTTACCGGAGGCGTCGCCAAGAACGAAGCAGCGGTTGCAGAGTTACGCAATCTCATTGTCGAGAACTATGGCGATGTCGCGATCAATATCAACCCAGATTCGATCTATACCGGGGCCCTCGGCGCCGCCGCCTTTGCGCGCCGCGCCCTCAATGCGTGACGGAGTGAAACCATGACCATGACCGCAGGCATCGATGTCGGCACGGGCGCGATCAAAACCGTCATTCTCGAAACCGACGGCACGGAGACACGTTGGCGCGCCCGGCGTGTCGACCGGGTGCGCCAGCGCGATCCGTTTCAGCTTGCACGCGACGCGTATCACAGCGCCCTCGAGGAAGTCGGGATGCGCCATGGCGATCTCGATTATGTCGCGACCACCGGCGAGGGTGAATCGCTCGATTTTCATACCGGGCATTTCTACTCGATGACCACCCATGGCCGGGGGGCGATTTTTCTCGACCCGGAGGCGCGCGGCGCGCTCGATGTCGGCGCGCTGCACGGACGCGCGATCCGCATTGACGGGCGCGGCAAGGTGCTGAGCTACAAGATGACCAGCCAATGCGCCTCCGGCTCCGGGCAGTTTTTGGAAAACATATCACGCTATCTCGGCATCGCCCAGGACGAGATCGGCGCGCTCTCCAAACAGGGCGACAGCCCCGAGAAAGTTAGCGGCATTTGCGCAGTACTCGCCGAGACCGACGTGATCAACATGGTCTCGCGCGGCATCACCGCCGCCAATATTCTGCGCGGCATCCATTCCTCGATGGCCGATCGCCTGGCGAAGCTGATCAAGACCATCGGCAGTGTCGATGGGGTGGTGCTGATGACCGGCGGGCTGGCCCATGATGAAGGACTGGTCGCCGCGATGCAGGCGGCCATGCAGAACGAGAAAGTGCAGTGGCCGGTGCGCAATCATCCGGATTCGATCTACGCCGGGGCGATTGGGGCTGCGCTCTGGGGCGCGTTCCGCCACGCGAAGCTCGCGCGTGACGACGCCTGGGGGAAGGCCGCCTGACCCGGCGGCGCGAGGGAGGATGTCATGGCCTTGCTGATCACCGAGAACTGCACGAGTTGCGATGCCTGTCGGCCGGTTTGCCCGAACGAGGCGATCGCTGCCGCGGCACCGGTCTACATCATCGATCCGCTGCGCTGCACCGAATGCGTCGGCGCCGAGGACGAGCCGCAATGCCGGCTGGTCTGCCCGGCCGACTGCATCGAGGACCACCCGGATTTTCGCGAAAGCCGAGCCGCCTTGCTCGCCAAATACCAGGAACTTCACGCCTGACGCGCCGCAGCGAATCGGGGCGGAATGGAGGAGATGTGCCGTGACAACTGAGTGCATCGAAGAGCGGGCCGGCGCCGCGATTCTGCCGGCGGTTGGCCGCTGCCCGGCCCCTCCCGCCGCACCTGGCGATGCCGGGACGGTTTCGCTCGCGATCATCGGCTCGGGCGGCGCGGGGGCGATGCGGGCCGGGGAGATCCTGCTCGATGTCGCGGCGCAAGCGGGTTTCTTCGGGCTGATGACCCGCACCATGGGGGCGCAGATCCGGGGCGGCGAGGCGGCGGCGCTACTCCGCATCGCGACCGCGCCGGTCTCCTCGCTGGATGATCATTTCGATCTCCTGATCGCCCTGGACTGGGCCAATTTCAGCCGTTTCGCCGCCGAATTGCCGCTTGCCGCGACCAGCCTCGTGCTCGCCGATCCGGACGAGGGCGCGGTGCCGGCGGCGATCGGCGAGAGCGGGTCGCGGGTCGCGGGGCTGGCGATGAAGGCGCTCGCCCGCGCGGTGCCGGGCGGGCGGGTGAACATGGTCGCACTCGGCGCCGCCGCCGCCCTGATCGGCCTGCCGGCGGCGCTGGTCGCCGAGGGGCTGGCGCGCCAGTTCGGCCGCAAGGGCGAGACGGTGTTGCAGGCGAGCGCCGGCGCCGTGGCGCGGGGGGTGGAGGCGGCCGCCGCTCTGCCGCCGTGCCGCCGCTTCGCTGCCCCGCCGGCTTGCGCGGAAACCCGCTGGAACATCAGCGGCAACCAGGCGACCGGGCTCGGCGCGCTCAAGGGCGGCGTCCGCTTCGTCGCCGCCTACCCGATTACCCCGGCGACCGAGGTTCTGGAATGGATGGCACCGGCGCTGGCCAAAACCGAGGGGATGCTGGTCCAGGCGGAGGACGAACTCGCCGCCATCAATATGGTGATCGGCGCGTCCTTCGCCGGCGCGCCGGCGCTGACCGCGACCTCCGGCCCGGGGCTCGCGCTGATGACCGAAGCGCTCGGCCTCGCCGTCGCCTCCGAGACGCCGCTGGTCGTCGTCGATGTCATGCGCGGCGGGCCCTCCACCGGCATCCCGACCAAATCCGAGCAGAGCGATCTCGACATCGCGGTGCATGGCCTGCACGGCGATGCGCCGCATCTCGTGCTGGCGCCCAACAGCATCGGCGACTGCCTGACGACGACGCAATGGGCGGTGGCCCTGGCGGAGACCTTGCAGACCCCGGCGATCGTGCTCTCGGATCAGGCGCTCGGCCAGTCCCGCGCTGTCATCGCGCCGCCACCGCCACCACCCTCTCTCCCCGGCCGGCTGATCGCGACGGCGGCGGCGGGCTATCAACGCTATACCGTGACCGCGAGCGGGGTCTCGCCGATGGCTATCCCTGGGACGATCCAAGGCACGTCCGGCGCGCCCTATGTCGCCGACGGACTGGAACACAATGCGCGCGGCGCGCCCTCGGCGCAGGCCGGCGATCATCACGCCCAGCTCGACAAGCGGGCGCGCAAGCTGGACGGTTTCGATTACGGCGCGTCCTGGGCGGATCGCGAGGGCGAGGGGGAGATCGCCCTCCTCACCTGGGGTTCGGCGACCGGCCCGGCGCGCGAGGCGGCGCGACGGGCGCGGGATGCGGGCCTCGCGGTGCGGCTGATCTCGCTCCGCCTCCTGCTCCCAGCCCGGCCGGCGCAGTTCGCGGCGGCGCTCGCCGGAGTGCGGCGGGTGCTCGTCGTCGAGCAGAGCCATGGCCGGCAATTCCACAAATTCTTACGCGCCAATTACGACCTTCCCGCCGAGGTCGCGGTGCTCAGCCGCCCGGGCCCGCTGCCCATCCGCCCCGCCGACATCCTCGCCCGTCTCACCACGTGGGAGTGACGTTCATGCCCGACATCCCGGTTTCGGCCGTGCCCGCTTTGGCCGCACAAGACTTCAAATCGGACATCAAGCCGATCTGGTGCCCGGGCTGCGGTGATTATGCGGTGCTGACCGCGCTCACCAAGGCCTGCGCCGAACTCGGCCGCCCGCGCGAGAGCATCGCGCTGATTTCCGGCATCGGCTGTTCCTCGCGCCTTCCGGCCTATACCAGCGTCTATGGTTTCCACGGCGTGCATGGCCGAGCGCTGGCGCTCGCCACTGGCGTCAAGCTCGCGCGGCCCGATCTCACGGTGATCGCCGCTGGCGGGGATGGCGATGGCCTGTCGATCGGCGGTAATCATTTCCTCCATGCCTGCCGGCGCAATGTCGATATGACCTATATCCTGATGGATAATCAGGTCTATGGCATGACCAAAGGCCAGGCCTCGCCGACCACCGCGCCCGATTGGTGCGAAAGCAAGTTGACGCCGGCCGGCACCGGTATCGCGCCGGTCGCGCCGCTGCCGCTCGCGCTCGCTGCCGGGGTGGGTTTCTTTGCCCGTGGCTTCGCCGGCAATCCCAACGAACTGGCGCGGCTGATCACCGCCGGCATCGCCCATCCCGGGTTCGCGGTGATCCACGTGCTCAGCCCCTGCGTCACCTTCCGCGCCGAACAGCGGGCCTGGAAACAGGTGGTTCACGCCGCCGCCGACGCGCCGGCGACTGATCCAGCAACCGCCATGGCGCGCGCCGCCAGCGACGACGGCTTCACGACCGGCATCCTCTATACCGCCGGCACGCCGCCCTTCATGCCGGAGCGTCAGGGCACGATGCGGGCCGCCGATTTCGAACCCGACTTCGTCGTGAAACGTCAGGGCGCGGGATGAGGGCATCCGGGTCAACCGCAAGCGGGTGCAGCGACTGATGGGGATCGTGATGGACGGCAAGGACCGGTGGATGGACAATGTGTTCATCGAACGCCTCTGGCGGTCGCTGAAATACGAGGACATTTCTATCAAGGGCTACGCTGACGGCACCGAATTGCGCGCCGGCATGGCGTAATGGATGGTGTTTGTTGATTTCCATTGGAAATTGACCCTCAATTTTCATCGGATAATGATCCACGCGACCGAGCAATCTCCCCTGCGGGAGCAAGACTGTTCGAGCCAAGAGGTGGGGCCAACCCCAATGAAACAATCGGGCCTTTTCGGGTCAAAGGCGGCCGCAAATCAACAACCCGACGATCGCCGGCGATCCGCTGGCGCTCGCCCGCGCCTTCGCCCAACGCCTCGCCGATCCTGCTTGTGCCACTCTGTCGCAGAAATTCTCGGCGCTCATCGATGGCGGCGGCGTGCTGCCGCT
>JAJZBM010000027.1 GCA_021798915.1 Pseudomonadota bacterium | reverse complement strand
TTCTTCTCTAAAATCAAACAGTTCAGGGCTATCGCCACCCGTTATGACAAAACCGCCAGGAACTTCCTCGCCGCTGTTCACCTTGTCGCCGCAGAGATTTGGCTAAATTGACGACACGCCCTAACTCAACTTTAAAAAAATATTTCGTACAGGGATAAAAATCAAGCCATTTAGAACATTGCCGCGCTGGTCGCGCCCGGTTGGGGATCCCATCGCGATGCCCCGGCGGTGACGTTTCATCGTAAACCGATGCCGGGCGGCGGCGGGGGATGGGAAGATAAGGGAAGAGTCTTCTTTTTCTGAAGAAAAAGAAGCAAAAAGACTTTCTTCCTTTTGGGCAGTGCCGCAGGCACTGCCCTGGGAATAAAAGTTTTTTGGTTCTTTTTTACAAAAAAGAACCTGCTTTTCTCAGTGCCCGGCGTGGCTTCCCGAGAAATCGGGTGCGGCAAGGCCGGAGTGGGCGAGCTGGTCGGCGATCGCCGCTTTCAGCCGATCGAGCCCGTCCTGATCCTTCGCCTCGGCGCGCGCGACCAGCACCGCCTGGGTGTTGGAGGCGCGGAGCAGCCACCAGCCATCCTCGGTTTGTACTCGCACGCCATCGGTATCGTTCACCTTGGCGCCGGCTTCGCGGAGACGCGCGGCGACCTCGGCGACGATCGCGAATTTGCGCCTCTCGGCGCAGTCGAAGCGCAGTTCCGGCGTCGCGGCGAGCGCCGGAAGCGCGGCGCGAACCTCCGAAAGCCGGCTGGTCATGCGCGCGACGATGCCGAGCAGACGCAAAGCGGCATAAAGCGCGTCATCGAACCCGTACCAGCGATCGGCGAAGAAAATATGCCCGGACATCTCGCCGGCCAGCGGGGCGCCGGTTTCCGCCATCTTGGCCTTGATCAGGCTATGCCCGGTCTTCCACATCAAGGGCGCGCCGCCGGCCTTGGCGATCTCGTCGAACAGCACCTGGCTCGCCTTGACATCGGCGATGATGGTCGCGCCCGGCCGGGCGGCGAGCACGTCGCGGGCGAGCAGCACCATGATCTGGTCGCCGAACAGGATTTCGCCCTGGTCATCGACCACCCCGACGCGATCGGCGTCGCCGTCGAAGGCGATGCCGAGATCGGCTTTCTGGTCGCGCACCGCGGCGATGAGCTGGCGGAGATTGGCGGGCACCGTCGGGTCCGGATGGTGGGCAGGGAAATGGCCATCCACGTCGCCATTGATCACCGTATGCGTCCCCGGCAGCCCGGCGACGAACTGGCCGAGCACGGCGCCGGCGGCGCCATTGCCGGGATCCCAGACCACGGTCAGGGGGCGCGCGCCGCCATCATAATCGGCGAGCAGGCGGGCGATGTAGGCGGCGCGGACATCCTCCCGCGTCTCGCGCCCGGTGGCTTCGGCGACCACGTCGCCGCGCGCCGCCATCTCGCCGAGATCGGTGATCGCGCGCCCGAAAAACGGTTTTTTGCCGAGCATCATCTTGAAGCCGTTGTAATCCGGCGGGTTGTGGCTGCCGGTGACCATTACCGCGCCGTCGGTCGCGAGCGTGGCCGCGGCGAAATAGAGCATCGGCGTCGGGCCGAGCCCGATGCGCAAAACCGCGATCCCGCTGGCCATCAGCCCCTTGACGAGCGCGGCTTCCAGCGCCGGCGAGGACAGCCGCCCGTCATAGCCGACGGCGACGCGGGTGCCGCCGGCGCGCGCGACGATACTGCCGAACGCCCGCCCGATCGCGAAGGCATCCGCGTCATGCAGCGTTTCGCCGACGATGCCGCGAATGTCGTATTCGCGGAGGATGGAGGGATCGAAGCGATGAGAAAAACTCATGAAGCGGTCCTCGTTCCGGTCAGGCGTCGCGATAATGGCGGAGGAACTCGCGCACTTTCGGCGCGAGATCGGGGTGTTTCAAGGCGAAGGCGATCTGGGCCTCGAGAAACCCGGCCTTGTCGCCACAATCGAAGCGTCTGCCCTCGAAGCGCAGGCCATGGAAGGGCAGATGGCCGATCATCTTGGCCATCGCGTCGGTGAGCTGCACCTCGCCGCCGGCGCCGCGCTCGAAACGCGAGAGATGGGCGATGACCTCGGCGCGCAGCACGTAGCGGCCGATGATCGAGAGCGTCGAAGGCGCGGCCGCGGGGGCCGGTTTCTCGACCAGGCCGCGGACCTCGGCGAGACGCCCGTCATCGGCGCCGATCGCGAGGATGCCATAGCGGCTGGTCTGCTCGCGCGGCACGTCCTGCACCGCGACGACATTGCCGCCGGTCTCGCGATAGACGGCGGCGAGCTGGGCGACGCACGGGGTCTCGCCGAGGATGAGATCATCGGGGAGAAGAATGGCGAACGGATCCTCGCCGATGAAGGCGCGCGCGCACCAGATCGCGTGGCCGAGGCCGAGCGGCTCCTGCTGGCGGACGGTGACGATGGCGCCGGGTTCGAGCTGAGTGCCTTCGAGGAGGGCCAGCGCCTCGGTCTTGCCGCGTTCGCGCAACACCGCCTCGAGTTCGAAGGCGATATCGAAATGCTCGACGATTGCGGTCTTGCCGCGCCCGGTGATCAGGCAGAATTGCTCGATCCCGGCGGCGCGCGCCTCCTCGATCGCGTATTGGATCAGGGGCTTGTCCACCACCGGCAGCATTTCCTTGGCGGTCGCCTTGGTTGCCGGCAGGAAGCGGGTGCCAAGCCCGGCGACCGGGAGGACGGCTTTGCGTAATGGTTTCAAATCACGGTTTCCTTCCCTCGGTGAGCGGGGGTTGTCCCCGATCATTTCGGCGGAATGATGGCCGCCTCCTCGACCTCGGCGGCGACGGCGGCGCTGATATTGACGATGCCGCGCGCGGTGACGTTCGGCACCAGAACATGCACAGGCTTGCTCATGCCGAGCAAGAGCGGGCCGACGACGAGCCCGTCGGCCGCCGCCTTGAGCAGGTTGAAGGCGATATTGGCGGCATCGAGATTGGGCATCACCAGGAGATTGGCGGTGCCGGAAAGCTGGCTGTCGGGCACCGCGCGCTCGCGGATGGCGGCGCTGAGGGCGGCATCGGCGTGCATTTCGCCATCGATCTCGAGCGCCGGATCCCGGGCCCGGATCAGCGCGAGCGCCGCCCGCATCTTGCGCGCCGATGGTGTGTTCGAGGCGCCGAAGCTGGAATGCGACAGCAGCGCCGCCTTCGGGGTGAGGCCGAACCCCGATACCGCGCGCGCGGCGAGCACCGTCATCTCGGCGATCTGCTCGGCATTCGGGTCGGTATTGAGGTGGGTGTCGCAGAGGAACAGCACGCCGGTCGGAAGAATGATGCAGGAGAGCGCATAGACCCGGGAAACCTCGGCGCGGGCGGGAATGATGGGCAGGACATATTTCATGTGCTGCCACCAATCGCCCGAACCGCCGACGATCGCGGCCTCGACCGCCCCGGTCGCGAGCAGCATGGCGGCGACGACGCTGGTGCGGTTGCGCATCCGGCGCGCCGCCGCCGCCGGCGGCACGCCACGCCGCCCGACCAGGCATTGATAGGGCGCGATCAGCGGCGAAATCGTCTCGCTGTCCTGCTCGGGATCGATCACCCGCACCGCGCCGGTGAGATCCATCCTGAGCCCCATCTCGCGCACCCGCGCCGCGATGACGTCGCGCCGGCCGAGCAGCACCGGCCGCGCGATCCCCTCATCGAGCATCATCTGCGCCGCGCGCAGCACCCGCTCATCCTCGCCCTCGGCATAGACGATACGCTTCGGCGCCTTGCGCGCCGCCTCGAAGACCGGGCGCATGAGCTGGCCGGAGCGGAACACGAAGCGCTCGAGATCGCGGCGATAGGCATCGAAATCGGCGATCGGCCGGCGCGCGACGCCGCTCGCCATCGCCGCCCGCGCCACCGCCGGGGCGATTTGCAGGATCAGGCGCGGATCGAAGGGCTTGGGGATGATGTAGTCGGGCCCGAAAACCGGCGCCGCCCCACCATAGGCCGCCGCGACCACCTCGCTCGCCTCGATCCGGGCCAGCTCGGCCATCGCTTCCGCTGCGGCGAGCTTCATCGCCTCGTTGATCGTGCTCGCCCCGACATCGAGGGCGCCGCGAAAAATGAACGGAAAGCAGAGTACGTTATTGACCTGGTTGGGATAATCGCTGCGTCCGGTGGCGATCACGGCATCCGGGCGGGCGGCGCGCACCGCGTCGGGGGCGATTTCCGGCTCGGGATTGGCGAGCGCCAGGATCAGCGGCTTCGGCGCGAGCAAGCCGAGCCATTCCGGGCGCAGGACGCGCGGCGCGGAGAGGCCGAGAAAAATATCCGCGCCGGGCAGCACGTCGGGGAGCCGGCGCGCATCGGTCGGATGGGCGTAACGCGCCATGTTGGGGAGCATGCCCTCCCGCCCGGCATGGACCACGCCGTCCTTGTCGGTGAGCGTCACGTTTTCGACCCGGAGCCCCATCTCGACCAGGAGATCGACGCAGGCGAGCGCCGCCGCCCCCGCCCCGGAGGTCACCAGCCTGACCTCGGCGAGGGATTTGCCCTGCACGAGAAGCCCGTTCCGGACCGCCGCGGCAACCGTGATCGCGGTGCCGTGCTGGTCGTCATGGAACACCGGGATCTGCATCTCCGCGCGGAGCCGGGCCTCGATCTCGAAGCATTCCGGGGCCTTGATGTCCTCGAGATTGATCGCCCCGAAAGTCGGCTCCAGCGCCGCGACGACGGCGCAGAAGCGCTCGGGATCGGCGGCGTCGACCTCGATATCGAAAACATCGATGCCGGCGAATTTCTTGAACAGAACCGCCTTGCCCTCCATCACCGGCTTGCCGGCGAGCGCCCCGATATTGCCGAGGCCGAGGACCGCGGTGCCGTTGGAGATGACGGCGACGAGATTGCCGCGCGCGGTGAAGTCATAGGCGGCATCGGGATCGGCGACGATTGCCTCGCAGGCGGCGGCGACCCCGGGCGAATAGGCCAATGCCAGGTCGCGCTGCGTCGCCATGCGCTTGGTCGCGACGATGGCGAGCTTTCCAGGTTGCGGCAGGCGGTGATAATCCAGCGCCGCCTTGCGAATATCCTCGTCCATCGCCGTTTCCTCCTTCAGATCGCAGGGCCATGATGGTGGCCGGAACGGCTTCAAGAAGAAAGGCGTCTTCCGAGAGGGGCATTATGCGGTCGAGAAGACTCGAACTTCCACGAGGTTTCCCCCACAAGCACCTCAAGCTTGCGCGTCTACCATTCCGCCACGACCGCACCCCGCGCGGCGCGTCAGCACCGCTCGCGGGCGGGGTATAGCCGATGATCGCTTTGGGTTCAATCCGGGAGAAGACGATGCCGGAGATCGACTGGACGCACACACCGGGCCTCACCCCCTATCCCGCGGCGCTCGCGGCGATGACGGCGCGCATCGCCGCCATCCGCGCCGGGGCGGCGCCCGAGCAGGTCTGGCTTCTCGAACATCCGCCGCTCTATACCGCCGGCACCTCGGCGCGGGCCGCCGATCTCCGCGATGCGGCGCGGTTTCCGACCTATGCCGCCGGGCGCGGCGGGCAATGGACCTATCACGGGCCGGGGCAGCGGATCGCCTATGTCCTGCTCGACCTCACCCGCCGGCATGGAACCGTGCCGCCGCGCGACATCCGCGCCTTCGTCCATGGGTTGGAGGAATGGCTGATCCGGGCGCTGGCCCGGCTCGGCGTCAAGGGCGAGCGGCGGGAGGGGCGGATCGGCATCTGGGTTCTCGACCCGGCCGGGGGCGAGGCCAAGATCGCCGCCCTCGGCGTTCGGGTGACGCGCTTCGTGAGCTGGCACGGCGTCGCCCTCAATGTCGCCCCCGATCTCGGCCATTTCTCTGGCATCGTGCCCTGCGGGATCGCCGAGCACGGCGTCACCAGCCTCGCCGCCCTCGGGATCGCGGCCAACATGGCGGCCGCCGATGCGGCGCTCGCGGCGGCATTCGTGGAGGTGTTCGGAGGAGACGGGCCGCTTTGTTGAATTTTCCCCCGCTGGGCAATGTCTGCGGCGCTGCCGCTCCGAGAAAACGGGAAGAAAGTCTTTTTGCTTCTTTTTCTTCAGAAAAAGAAGAAGTCTTGTTTTAAACCGCGACCGTCACCGCGACCGGCACGTGGTCGGATGCCTGCGGCCAGTCGCGGGCGTCCTTGAGGGTGATCTGGTCGCGGAGGGCGGGCAGAAGATCGGGCGTCGCCCAGACGTGATCGAGCCGCCGGCCGCGATCGGAGGCCCGCCAGTCGCGGTTGCGATAGGACCACCAGGTGAAATGCTTCTCCGTCGCCGGCACGAAATGGCGGACCGCGTCGATGAAGCCGGTCTCCATCCACGCCGTCAGCCCCTCGGTTTCGGGTGGCGTGTGGCTCACGACATCACGCAACTGGCGATGGCTCCAGACATCGTTCTCCAAGGGCGCGATGTTGAGATCGCCGACCAGGATGGTGCGTGAGCGCTTGGGCTGGGCGGCGAAAAACGCCCGCGCTTCGGCGATGAAGGCGAGCTTGTGGGCGAATTTCGGGTTGGCCGCCGGGTCCGCGACATCGCCGCCGGCCGGGACATAGAAATCATGGAGATCGACCGGCCCGCCCTCGGCCGCGAGGCGGACGGCGAGATGCCGGCAATCCCCCTTGCCGCACCAGTCGGGAAACCCGTCCAGCACGGTGATCGGCCGGCGCGAGAGAATGGCGACACCGTTATAGCCCTTCATACCGCGATGGGCGATATGGGCGAAGCCGAGCGCGCGCAACGCATCGGCCGGGAACAAGGCGTCCTCGACCTTGGTCTCCTGGAGGCAGAGCACGTCCGGCGCAAGCGCCGCGATGAGATCCGAAAGACGCGGGAGGCGGAGGCGGAGCGAATTGATGTTCCAGGTGGCGATGCGCAGACTCACGCGACGATCCTGGTCGTGACCGTGCCGACGCCGGCGATCTCGCCCGCCAGCGTATCGCCGCGCGCGATGGCGGCGACGCCCTCCGGGGTGCCGGTGAAGATCAGATCGCCGGGGGCGAGGCGCACGAGGCCGGAGAGTGCAGCGATGATCTCGGGCACACTCCAGATCATGTCGGCGAGATCGGCGGCCTGGCGCGGCGCGCCGTTGACAGCGAGCGCGATGCGCCCCCGCGCCGGATGGCCGATCCTCGCCGCCGGGGCGATGGCGCCGATCGGGGCGCTGGCGTCGAAGCCCTTGGCCATGTCCCAGGGCCGGCCGGTCTTCTTCGCCTCCGCCTGCAGATCGCGCCGGGTCAGATCGATCCCGGCGGCATAGCCGAAGACATGCGCAAGTGCGTCCCGTGCCGCGATATCGGCGCCGCCGGTGGCGATCGCGACCACCAGCTCCATTTCATGATGGAGATCATGGGTCGCCGGCGGATAGGGGCAGTCTGCCCCGCCGATCACCACCGCATCCGCCGGCTTGGTGAAGAAAAACGGCGCCTCGCGTTCCGGATCGCCGCCCATCTCGCGCGAATGGGCGGCGTAGTTGCGCCCGACGCAGAAAATACGGCGAACCGGGAACAGCCCGCCGCCGGCGACCGGCACCGCCGCTTGCGGCGGCGGCGGGATGACGAAATCGGCCATGGGTCAGGCTCCTTGAGCGATAAGGCAGCAGGGGATCGGGCGGCGGGGTCAGGCGATGATCACCTTACGTTTGGGGAAACGCGCCACCACGTCAAGCGGCAGGTTGAAATGCTCGGCGACCAGCCGCGCCGGGTTGCGCGCCAGCCAGTCACTGATCGAGATATCGCCATAGACACCGCTGTTCAGCACCACCAGCACGCGAAGGGGCTCGGTGCCGGTATTCTCGATGTAATGGCCATAGCCGCGCGGCACATAGCCGACATCGCCGGTGCGGTAATCCCAGGTCTGCGCCCGCGCCGTGGAGCCGAATACCGTCATCCGCCCCTGGCCGGAGACGTAATATTGCCACTCATCGGCATGCGGATGCCAGTGCAGCTCACGCACCGCGCCGGGATTGATGTCCTCGATGACCCCGGTCATCGTCGTCGAGACCGGAAACTCCTTCGAGGAGACGATGCGGACGGTGCCGCCCGGGGCCTCGATCGGGCGCTGCGCGAGCAGCGGATAGCGATGGGTTTGTGGCGCCGAGACCAGGCTTCCGACCGGCGGCTCGAGCGGCAGCGGCGGCGGCACCGTGCCGGGCATGATGTAAAGCTCGTGATCGGGGATTTTCGCGAAGGCGGCGGCGGGCACGCCGAGATTTTTCGCCAGCACCTCGGGCGGCGTGTGCGCCAGCCAGTCGGTCACGCTGAAGGTGCCGAACTCGGAGAACGCGCCGTCATCGAAGACCAGCATGAACTCGCAGCCATCCGGCCCCAGGCCCTGGATGGAATGGCCGTAGCCGCGCGGGAAATACCAGACATCGCCGGGGCCGAATTCATTGGTTTCGGCGTTGCCGTCGGGGTCGATCACCGTCGTGCGGGCATGGCCGCTGAGCATGAAGGCCCATTCGGCGGCGAGCGCATGCCAGTGCAATTCGCGATAGGCGCCGGCATAGAGGCGCATATTCACCGCCGCCAGGGCTTTGGAGGCGGGAAACTCGGCGACCGTCGCCTCCATCGCCCAGCCGCCGGCATTCTCCTTCTTATGGCTGTTGGCGAAATGATATTTGAAGCTGGGCAGATCGCCGTGATCGGTCGGAAGCCGCGGCGCGACCGGCGGCTCGGGCGGCGGCGCCTCGGCCTCGGCGGCGTTCGCCTGGCTCGCGGCGAGGATCAGGCCGGCGGCTGGCAGGCCGGCGCTGGCCACACCCGAGAGTAGGCCGCGGCGCGAGACGGGGAGGTTGGGCATCCGGGCGTTTCCTTTCGTTGTGACGTCTGGTCGTTGTGACCTCTGGTCGTTGTGACATCTGGTCGTTGTGACATCTGGTCGTTGTGACATCTGGTCGTTGCGGCGTCTGATGCTTGCGCCGCTGGGGCCAAGGCGAGGGCGTCTGATTGCGACAGAAACGCATTTGCAGTCGATTTGTCCAGGGAGGCGGCGCATGGCAACCATGCCGGAACATGACGACACGAAAGAGTGAAATCACGCCGCCGCGGTTTTGCGGCGGTGCGCGGGGGTGATGGCGGCGGCGAAATCGGCGAAGATACGGGCCGATAGCGGATTGGTCGCGAAATCATATTCCGGGTGCCATTGCACGCCGATGGCATAGCCGGCTTCCCGGCCATCCGGCCGCGTCACCACCTGCACTGCCTCGATGGTGCCGTCCACCGCGACGGCTTCCACCGCCAATCCCGGCGCGAGCCGGTCGATCCCTTGATTATGGAGCGAATTGACCGCGATCTCGATCGTCCCGGCGAGGCGATGGAGCCAGCCGCCCGGGGTCGCGCGCACCAGATGGGCGCGGCCGGTGCGCACCGGCGCGTAGGGCTGGAGCGGCGTCGAATGGTCGATCCGGCCGGGGAGATCCTGAAGCCGCTGATGCAGCGTGCCGCCGAGGGCGACGTTCAGCTCCTGCAACCCGCGGCAGATCGCGAGCACCGGGACACCGGCGGCGATCGCGGCGCGGAGCAGCGGCAGGGTGGTTGCGTCACGCGCCGGATCCTCGGGCGCGCCTTCGGGCTGCGGCGGGCCGCCGTAATTCGCCGGCGCGACGTTGGAGCGGCTGCCGGTAAAAAGCAGCCCGTCGAGCCGGGCGAGCAGGGCGGCGATATCGGCCTCGGCGCCATTGGCCGGGATCAGGAGCGGCACGCCGCCGACCACTTGATCCACCGCCCGGACATAGGTATCGGACGCAGCGTGGTTCGGCATCCCGTAGATGCCGAAGGTTTTCATGCAGCAGGAAATGCCGATCAGGGGTTTCATGACGTAAGGCCCAAGGAATCGTCCGCGATTATGGCGTCATTGCGGCGCGGTGTCGCCTATCGCTTGGGGCCGGTGGGTGGGGTCGGGGTCACCTTGAAGTCGAACAGGGCGTCCGGGAAATGGCCACCGACTTCGATATCGCTGAGGCTGACGCGGGTTTCGCGCCGCTGTTCATCGAGCACGATCCATTGCCGGAGCAGGAAGGGATCGGTGTCGAAGGCGAGGCTGAGCGAGCCTTGCCACCAGCGCTCGGCGCGCAGCACCGTCACCTGGATCAGGCCGGGGACACGGGTGATGTCGGTGAGCAGGACATTGCCGGAAAGTTTGATCTCGGGGGCGAGGATGATGGAAAGCGGGGTGTCGCCGAGCGCGACTTCGCTGGTCTGGCCGAGCTGCGAGTCATGGAAATAGACATCGCCGTGATTGGCGACCAGGAGATAGGGCACTGGCGGGTCGTATTCGAAGCGGAGTTTCCCCGGCCGGTTGAGCCAGGCGGTGCCGTGGCTGTCGCTGCCATCGGGGGCGATCTGCTCGAAACGCGCCTTCAGGGTGTGGATGGCGTTGAGATAGGCCTCGATGCGCTGGACATCGGCGCGGTCCTGATCGGTCAGGGTCATGGCGCTGATGGCGTGGGCGCGGCGCGCGGCCATGAGCGGGGCGAGGGCGAGGAGGGCGAGAGCGGTGCGGCGAGCGATCATACGCGCCATGTGGCATGCCTGTCGCCACAATCAAACCCTCAACGGCCGATATCAGCCCCGCTCGTCCCTCCGCTCGTGCAGAATTTCGGTGGCATGACGCGCCACCCCTGCCGGGGTGAGAAAAAACCGCCCGCCGCGCCGCGTAACCAGCGCTCGCCTCTCAAGCCGCGCGAGGCAGGGCGTGTCTTTCGTCATGGCGTCGCCTTCCGCTGGGCGGCCGGTGGCGCCGCTCAGGAACAGCCGGTGCAGGGCGGCGCGGCAGCAGCTCTCGAGATAGGGTTCGGACCACATCGCCGCGACTTTGCCGCGCGATCGGGGAATGACAAGGGCGGGGTTTTGCCGTCCAGCGTTTTTGCCGCGATGATGGCGGCGATGACCCACCTGTTTCCCGCCCTTGCTCTCCCGGTGCTGCGTCGCCTCGGGCCCGAGACCGCTCATGCCGTCGCCTTGCGCGGCCTTCGCCTCGGCCTTGCCGGGTGTGATCGCGCGCCCGCCGATCCGCGCCTCGCCCAGACCCTGCTCGGCCGGCGTTTTCCGAACCCGATCGGGCTCGCCGCCGGCTTCGACAAGAATGCGATCGCCGTCCGCCCGCTGATGGCGCTCGGCTTCGGCTTCGTCGAGATCGGCACCGTGACCCCGCTCGCGCAGCCGGGCAATCCGCCGCCGCGCCTGTTTCGTCTCGAAGCCGATCGCGCTCTGATCAACCGCCTCGGCTTTCCCGGCGAAGGTTTGGCGCGAATTCTGCCGCGGCTCGCAGCACTCGGGCAGCGTCCGGTGCCGCTCGGCGCCAATATCGGGCTCAATAAGCAGGGCGCCGTCGCCGAGCGCGATTATCCCGCCCTGGCCGCGGCACTGGCGCCGCATGTCGATTACCTCACGCTCAATATTTCCTCCCCGAACACGCCGGGGCTCCGCGATTTGCAGGCGAGCGGGCCGCTTGCCGCCATTCTCGCCGCGGTCGCGCGGGCTTTGCCGGAGGCGCCGCCGTTGTTCGTCAAAATCGCCCCCGATCTCGGCGAGGACGCCCTCGCGGCGGTGGTTGAGACGGCGCTGGCCGGGGGGGCGGCGGGGATGATCATCGCCAATACCACCATCGCCCGCCCGGAAGGACTCCGCTCGCCGCAGGCCGGCGAGAAAGGCGGCCTCTCCGGCCCGCCGCTATTCGCGCGCGCACATGTGATGCTCGCCCGCGCCGCCCGTCTTGCCGCCGGCCGCCTGATCCTGGTCGGCTGCGGCGGCATCGGTTCGGGCGCCGAGGCGCTTGCGATGATTCGCGCCGGCGCGCATCTGGTTCAACTCTACACCGCCTTCGTCTATCAAGGGGCGGCGCTGATCCCGCGGCTCCGGCGCGAACTCGTGCAGGCGCTGGAGGCCGGGGGATTGACGAACCTCGAAGCGGCGCGCGGCGTCGATATCGCCTCTCTCGCGGAGACATCATGGAACATTTGACCGGCCTCGCCCCCCTCGCCCCGCGCTTTGACGGGTTCATCGTCGATCTCTGGGGGGTGGTGCATGACGGAACCAGCCCCTATCCCGGCGCCGTCGATTGTCTTGCGCGCTTGCAGCGTGCAGGCAAGCGGGTGGTGCTGCTCTCCAACGCGCCGCGCATCGCGGCCGTCGCGCAAGCGGCGATGCGCGCGATGGGGATCGGCGATGACCTCTATAACGGCATCGTCACCAGCGGTGAGGCGACACGCGACCTGCTCACGCGCCGCGCCGACCCGTTCTTCGCCGCGCTCGGGCGCAAACTCTATCATCTCGGCCCGGCGCGTGACGGGAACGTTTTCGCCGGGCTCGACTATACCCCGGTCGCGACGCCCGAGGAGGCGGATTTCGTGCTCAATACCGGGCCCGACGAGACCGCCGGCCTGGTCGATCTCCCCGCCTATGAGGAGATTCTGCGCGCCGCCCGCGCCCGCGATCTGCCGATGGTGTGCGCCAACCCCGATCTCGAGGTGATCCGCGAAGGGGCGGTCATGCTCTGCGCCGGCGCGCTCGCCCAGCGCTACGAGGCGCTCGGCGGCAAAGCGCGCTGGATCGGCAAGCCCGACCCGACCATCTATCAGCCGACGCTGGCGCGTCTCGGCTGCCCGCCGGAAACCGTGCTCGCGGTTGGGGACGCGCTCCGCACCGACATCGCCGGGGCGAAGGCGGCGGGGCTTGCGAGCTGCTGGGTGATCGGTGGCATCCATAACGCGCTGCTCGGCAATCCGCCGGCGATCGAGGAGGCCGCCGCCGGCGAAGGGGTCGCGCCGATCGCCGCCATCCCGGCGCTGCGCTGGTAGGGAAACCGCCCGCCGGTCATGCCCGCGCCGCGCCCCCCTGATAGGCGGCGATCTCGCAGCCGAGGGCGAGGTTGAAGGCCGCCGGATCGCCGAACGGCATGATCTGGGTCATCATGACGCCGGTGAGGTCTTGCCCCGGATCGATCCAGAAATAGGTATTGGCGACCCCGGACCAGGACAGGCTGCCGGCGCCGCGCCCGGTCGGCAGGGGCTGGCGGTTGATGAGAAAACCGAACCCCCAGCCGAAATCGATCCCCGGCGGCGGCAGGATGTCGAGCGCCATTTCCGGGATCACGCTCCGCACGATGCCGGCCCGGAGATCGCCGATCTGGTTTTCCCCCATCCGTGCCACCGTCTCGGCCTTCAGGATACGCACGCCATCGAGTTCGCCGCCGCGCAGTAAGGCGCGGGTGAAACGCAGATAATCGCGTGGCGTCGCATAGAGGCCATGCCCGCCGGCGTGGAATTCCGGCGCCGGCGGCGGCGCGAAGGGGATCACCCCGAGCGCGCCATCGGGGCCGCGCATATGCATCGCCGCCACCCGCGCGGCGCGGCCGGCATCGAGGCCGAAGCCGGTATCGGCCATCCCCAGCGGGCCGGTGATATTCTTGGCGATATAGGCATCGAGCCGCTCGCCGCTCGCCGCCTCCACCGCGCGGCCGAGCCAGTCGGTGCTGATGCCGTATTCCCAGCGCTCGCCGGGGTCGAAGACCAGCGGCAGGTCGAGCGCGGCGCGCTGGCCGCTGGCGACGCGCGGCAGGTTTTTGTCGCGGATGTAGCGCAAAATATCGGCATTGCCGAAATCATAGGCGAAGCCGGAAGTGTGGGTGAGGAGATGGCGAAGGGTGATCGGCCGCGCCGCCGGGCGGAGACGCGGCCTTCCCGCGGCGTCGAACCCCTCCAGCACCTCCGGCGCGGCCAGCGCCGGCAGAACCGGCGCGATCGGCGCGTCGAGCGTGAGCTTGCCGCTCTCGACGAGCTGCATCGCGGCGACCGAGACGATCGGCTTGGTCATCGAGGCGAGCCAGAACACGGTATCCGGGGTCATCGCCGCGGCCCCGCCCTGGGCGCGCTGCCCGGCGGCGAGTTCGGTGATCACCCCTTCGGCATTGCCGAGCAGAAAGACGGCGCCGGGGACGCCGCCCGCCGTCGCCTGGCGCAGCAGCGCCGCGATACCGGCGCTCACGCCCCGCGCCCCTGCCCGCGCCCCTGCCCGCGCCCCTGATAGAGCGCCTGCTCGAAGGCACCATAGAGGGCGACTGCCTTCTGGTCGGCGAACGGCAGGATTTGCATCAGGATGACCCCGGCGAGGCCGGAATCGCGGTCGATCCAGAAATAGGTGTTGCCGAGCCCGGCCCAGGCGAGGCTGCCAGCCTTGCGGCCATGGCGGCTGTCCTCGGTGTTGATGAGGAAGCCGAGCCCCCATTTCTGGCTCATGCCGGGAAAGAAATCGACATCGTTGGAAGATGCCGGCAGCACGGTTCGCAAAACGCCGGCTTCGAGATCGCCGATCTGGTTTTCGGCCATCATCGCGACGGTCTCGGGTTTCAGGATGCGCGCGCCATCGAGGCTGCCGCCAGCGAGCAGCATGCGGAGAAAGCGGAGATAATCGACGCCGGTGCCATAGAGCCCGCCGCCACCCATGAAAAATTCCGGCTGCTGCGGCACCTCGAAATCGATCGGCGCGAGGCCGCCATCGGGGAGACGCGCATGCATCCCGACCCGGCGGGCGCGCTGGCCGGGGTCGAGCGTGAAGCCGGTATCGGCCATGCCGAGGGGGTCGAGGATATGGACGCGGAAATAATCTTGCAGCGAGCGGCCGGAGACCGCTTCCACGGCGCGGCCGACGAAGTCGATATTGATGCCGTAATGCCATTTCTCGCCGGGATCGAAGGTGAGCGGGGTTCGCAACGCCGCCTGGCGGCAGGAAATGATCCCGGGGACGTTGTCGCGCTCCATGAGACGCTTGATATCGGCGTTCCACATGTCATAGGCGAAGCCGGCGGTGTGGGTGAGGAGATGGCGGAGCGTCACCGGCCGCTTCGCCGGGCGGAGACGCGGCTTTCCCTCGGCGTCGAACCCCTCCAGCACCGGGCGATCGGCGAGTTCGGGCAGGACCGGCGCGATCGGCGCGTCGAGCGCGAGCTTGCCGCTCTCGACGAGCTGCAGCGCAGCAACCGTGGTCACCGCCTTGGTCATCGAGGCGATCCAGAACACGCTATCCAACGTCATCGCCGTGTCATCGCCGAGCACGCGCCGGCCATAAGCGCCCTGATAGACCACGCCCTGGTCATCGGCGGCCAAGGCAACGACGCCGGGGACATCCCCGGCGGCGACGGCCTTGCTCAGCGCGGCATCGATCGCGGTGGTTGTGGACATGGTTTCCTCCGGGTGTTTTTTTGTTTCGTCATAGCCCCTGCCCGAGCAGCGCCCAGCGGAGGGCGAAGGCAACCGCAAGGCTCACCCCGGCCCCCAGCGCCCAGAGCAGGACGAACCAGATCAGACGGCGCGGCACGGACGCCACCTCAATGGTAATGCATCAATGGTAATGCATCCCCGGCCGCACCTTGCCGCGGAACACCCAATAGGCATAGGCGGTATAGGCGAGGATGATCGGCACCAGGACCACCGCGCCGACGAGCAGAAACCCCTGGCTCGCCGGTGGTGCCGCGGCCTGCCAGATGGTGAGATCGGGCGGCACGATATAGGGGAACAGGCTGATCCCGAGCCCGACATAACAGAGCACGAACCAGCCGAGGACGGCGAGGAACGGCGTTGCGTCATGGCGGCGCGAGAGGCCGTGCCAGAACGCCCAGGCGAGTAGCGCGACGAGGATCGGCACCGGGCTGGTCAGCGCGATCTCCGGCCAGGCGAACCAGCGTGCCATGAAACGCGGATTGAGCATCGGCGTCCACAGGCTGACGACGACGATCAGCGCCAGCACGGCGACGCCAAGCGCGCGGGCATGGCGGCGGCAGCGCGCCTGTAATTCCCCTTCGGTGCGCCAGATCAGCCAGGTCGCGCCGAGCAGCGCATAGCCGGCCGCGACCGCGAGGCCGCAGAGAATGGTGAACCCGGTCACCCAGTCCCACCACCCGCCGGCATAGGCGCGCCGCGCGATGTGGACGCCCTGCACCAGCCCGCCGAGGGCGAGGCCCTGACAGAGCGCGGCGACCAGCGAGCCGACGGTGAAGGCGATGTTCCACAGCCGCCGCCCGAGACGGGTGCGGGTCTTGAAACGGAATTCGAAGGCGACGCCGCGCAGGACGAGCGCGAGCAACATGCCGATGATCGCGGCGTAGAGCGCCGGCATCACCACCGCGTAGGCGAGCGGGAAAACCGCGAACAACCCGCCGCCACCGAGGACGAGCCAGGTCTCGTTGCCGTCCCAGACCGGCGCGACGGTGTTCATCATCACGTCACGATCGGCCTCGTCATGCTCGACGAGAAACAGGATGCCGACACCGAGGTCGAAACCATCGAGCACGACATAGGCGAGAATGGCGAAGGCCAGCAATCCGGCCCAGATCAGTGGCAGGGCGTCGGCCATGGGGTTCACTCCGCAGCGGTGGGCGGGATATCCTCGATCGCGCCGGCCGGGCCCGGCATCAGCCCGGCGGCGTGGGTCGGCGATTTCGGCACGCCGCCCTCGCCGGGCAGCGGCGGGCGCGCCATCTGGCGGAGCAGAAAGGCGATGCCGGCACCATAGACGAGAAAATAGACGACGACGAAGGCGAGCAGCGAAGCCGCGACCCCCGGCGCCGCGATCGGCGAGGCGCTATCGGTGGTGCGGAGCAGGCCATAGACGGTATAGGGCTGGCGCCCGACCTCGGTCACCGTCCAGCCGGCGAGCAGGGCGAGAAAGCCCGACGGCGCCATCACGACCATGATCCGATGCAGCCAGGGCGCGTCATAGAGCCGGCCGCGCCAGCGCAGGAAAGCGCCGAGCAGGCCGGCCCCGGCCATCAGAAAGCCGAGTGCCACCATGATGCGGAAGGCATAAAACACCACCGCGACCGGCGGCCGCTCGGCCGGCGTCCAGTCACGCAGGCCCTTGATCGCGCCCGACCAGCTATGGGTCAGGATCAGCGAGCCGAGATGCGGGATGGCGATTTCGGCGCGGTTGGCCGCCGCCTCTTGATCCGGCCAGGCGAACAGCACCAGGGAATCACCCTCGTCGCCGGTCGGATCGACCCAGTCTCCTTCCATCGCCGCGACCTTCACCGGCTGATGGAGCAACGTATTGAGCCCATGCGCGTCGCCGGCGAAAATCTGGATCGGCGCGACGAAAAGCGCCATCCAGAGGGCCATCGAGAACATCACCCGTGCCCCTTCATTGGTGCGATCACGCAGCAGGTGCCACGCCCCGACCGCGCCGACCAGGAAGGCGACGCTGAGATAGGTCGCGAGCACCATATGGATGAAGCGGTAGGGGAAGGACGGGTTGAAGATGATCGCCAGCCAATCCGCCGGCAGGAAGCGGCCATCCGGCGTCATCGTGAAGCCGGCGGGGGTCTGCATCCAGGAATTGACCGCGAGGATCCAGAACGCGCTGATCAAGGTGCCGATGGCGACGAGGCAGGTCGCGAGGAAATGCAGGCCGCGCCCGACCCGGTTCATGCCGAACAGCATGACGCCGAGAAAGCCGGATTCGAGAAAGAACGCGGTCAGCACCTCATAGCCCATCAGCGGCCCGATCACCGGCCCGGCCTTGTCGGAAAAACTGCCCCAGTTGGTGCCGAACTGGTACGACATCACCACCCCGGAAACCACGCCCATGGCGAAGCCGATGGCGAAAATCTTGATCCAGTAATGGAACAGGTCGAGGAACACCTGCCGCCCGGTGCGCAGCCAAAGCCCTTCCAGCACCGCGAGATAGCTCGCGAGCCCGATCGAAAACGCCGGAAAGATGATGTGGAAACCGAGGGTGAAGGCAAATTGCAGCCGCGCGAGGAAAACCGCGTCAAGGTTGCTCATCGGGCAAATCCCCAGCCGTCATGTCGGTTATGATGATCCGATACATCACGATGTCAAGCAGACCTCCCGCCATTGTCGGGAATATGAACGCTGGGCGTTGGGATTCCTTGGCCTTATATGGCCGCCCGGCCATCGCCGCAACCGTCGCTTGCGTGGGTCGCGCGCCAGCGGGCGCGGGTCACGCTGCTTGCCGGCGCTGGCGCGTTGCGGGCGCAAAACGCGGCATCGCGCCACCAGATGCGCGGCAAGTCGCTGCGGCGCTCGGGGACTAGGCCCTGCTGGCCGTCACGCCGGAACCAGAAAACACAGCCGAGGCAGGCGATGATGGCGGCGCGCTCGGGATTTTGGGCCGCGGCGATCCCCTCGGCGCAGGCATCGCCGGCGGAGGTTTCCGGCCAATAACTCGTATCGTCGACATGCTGGCCGGGCGCCGGGGCGTGGCGATGGCAGGTGCCATTCAGCGGCGCCGTGCTACCAAATGACTTCCAGAACACGCAGGCCCGGCACGTGATGAGAGACATGGCGGGGGACATGGTGTGATACCTCGGTCAGCCGGGGTCGTTCTCTTTCTCGGGCCGGGATGCTACGCGCCGCGCGCCCTCACCGCAATGATCGGTGACGTGGGTCACGCGCCAATGGGCTCGGGTGACGGTGCGCCATTGCCATTGATATTCCGCGCGCGGCGCACGACGGATGCAAAATCCCGCCGATTGCCACCAATCCGCCGGGAGATCGGCGCGCCGGAGCGGGATGACCCCCTGGTCGGGGTTGTATCGATGCCAGTAGGCGCAGTCCCCGCAGGGCACGGCCGCCGGCGCGTCGGGATCGGTTTTGGCGACCCCCTCGCCGCAGGAATTGGTCGCCAGCGTTTCTGGCCAGAAGCCGGTATCATCGGCATGCTGGCTCGGCGGCGGGGCAAAGCGGCGGCAGCTTCCGGCCTCCTTGCCAAAAGAAAACCAGAACGCGCAGCCCTGACAGACGACGATGAGAGGGGGCACGGCTGGTTTCCTGACGACATCCGGCATCGGTGAAACTCTTCCTTCCCCGTATGGGCGCGCACACGACTTCGACCACGCCCACAGATCCGCGCAAAAAGCTTTGCCAGATCGGTCAGGATATGTCCATCCGCGCGCTCTTCACCTTACGGTCAGAAGAATCGGCTCAGGCGGATAGACATGGCGGGCCGGCGCCGAGCCGGCCGCCCGGGTGGAGAAACGGGTCGGCGCTCAGATCAGTTTGAGCTGGGTCGCCGCGGATTTGCCGCGTTCCATGGTGATCTCGAAGGACAGTTTCTGGCCGTCATTCAGGCCTTGCAGGCCGGCCTCATGCACCGCGGTGATGTGCACGAAAACATCCTTGCCGCCATCCTGGGGCATGATGAACCCATAACCCTTGGTGGCATTGAACCATTTCACCGTACCGGTTGGCATCCACGCGCTCCCTTCAATCTTTGACATCACTGAACGAAAGCCCACGCTCTGAGCCGGCGGGTATCACGGGCCACTTTCGCTCGGTGATGTCGCGTGTCTGGCCGTGTACCCGGCCGGCGCACGAGACGAAAACGCTCCAGGCGCGACAGGTTCGACCCGCCACGCCTGGATTGCTGCCTTTTCGAGGACAAGACAAGGACAGGCTTGACCGCGAACGAAAATCGCTTCAGGCGACGCGGAGGTTGGTGGCCGCGGCCTTGCCGCGCTCCATCACGACCTCATAGGTCACTTTCTGGCCTTCGTTCAGGCCGCGCAGACCAGCCGCCTGAACCGCGGTGATATGCACGAAGACATCCTTGCCGCCATCCTGCGGCACGATGAAACCGAAGCCCTTGGTGGCATTGAACCATTTGACAGTACCGGTAGCCATCTCTCTCTCACTCTCCGTCTATGCCGCCCCGCAACAGCGCGGGGCGCGAGGCAATCGGGCTGGTTGAACGTCTTGAAGGCACCCGGAGACGGAAGCGCAGCAAGAGAAGCCAAACGGCGATCGCAGCGTATCTCGCGCAGACTCCGGCGCGTTTGTCAATCACAACCGCATTCCGCCGCGGCAATCGGAGGTGAACTGTCCCCCCTGATGAGGACCATGGGCCGGAGAAATCGAGTTGGAAGTGGCGCCGTCCTGACCTCCATGGAAACTAAGCTGCCTTTTGCTGCGGTTGTGGCTGCTGTGGGCATGTGGGCGACGCGCTGGCGTCGTCCAAGCGCGCCCTCCGGGCGGGCGTCATCTCCACAGCCATCGGCGCCGGGCTTGCTCGTCCGCGGCCGCGAGCCCAGAGGCACGACCCCCATCAGCCGCATCAGCCGCTTGCGGTTGACCCGGAAGCCCTCGGCCGCGAGCAGCGCCACCATCCGGCGCGGCCCCAGGAACGGCCAGCGCAGGAGCAATCCGCGTCCTGACCCACTCTCGGGTCAAAGGCGCGCGCCGCGTCGGTCTTCCGTTTCGTCTTCGTCGTCATCATCCGCTCCGCCTATCACGACAGAACAGCGCATTTCCAACTACGCCCCCGGCCCCCAAGCCCGCTCCGTCACCAAAACCGGACAACGAGCCCGGGCCAGCTCCGGGAATGGGCATGCGAAGGTGAGGGCTGGGAACAGAGACGGCCAGCAAGCCAGCCCCGGCGCTCGTCCTCGCGCACCCGCGCAGTCGCCATCCGCCGAATGGCTTTCAGCGTCCGGTGATCAAAACTCCGTCCATCTCGCTGCATGGTGCGGCCAGGCTTGTGCGAGGGTGCCCGCGCGCTCGGTCCTGGCCGCGCATTTGCCGAGGGCGCCGTTCGTCGGTTAAAATGTGCCAAAGACGGTAGGGCGAGCGGGTTGTCGTGCGCCGGGAAACGCCAAATCCGTGCTTTGCCGGGTTAGCACAGCGGTAGTGCAGCGGTTTTGTAAACCGAAGGCCGGGGGTTCAAATCCCTCACCCGGCACCGCCACCCCACGCCTTCGGCCCACGCCTCAAGAACGCGCGCAGAGCCGTGCCCGCGCCGCCACGTATTCGCGCCGCAAGCGCGCGATCAGCGCCGCCGCCGGCACCACCTCATGCACCGCGCCGATTCCCTGGCCGGAGCCCCAGATATCCCGCCACGCCTTGGTGCGATCGGACGCGAAATTCATTTTCGAGGGATCCGATTCGGGCAGATGATCGGGGTCGAGCCCGGCATTGACGATGCTGGCGCGAAGATAATTGCCATGTACACCAGTGAAGAGATTGGTATAGACGATGTCCTCGGCGGCGCCGGCGACGATCGCCGCCTTATAGGCGCTGGCTGCGTTGGCTTCCTCGGTCGCGATGAAAGCGGAGCCGATATAGGCGAAATCGGCGCCCATCGCCTGGGCGCCGAGCACGCCATCGCCGGTCGCGATCGCCCCCGAGAGCGCGAGCGGGCCGGAAAACCAGGCGCGGATTTCCTGCACCAGGGCGAACGGTGACATTCGTCCGGCATGGCCGCCGGCGCCGGCGGCAACCGCGATCAGACCGTCCGCGCCCTTCTCGATCGCCTTTTTCGCAAACGCGTTGGTGATGACGTCGTGCAGCACGACGCCGCCATAGCTGTGGATGGCGTCGTTGACCTCCGCCCGCGCGCCGAGCGAGGTGATCACCACCGGCACCCGATGCTCGACGCAAAGCGCGAGATCATGCTCGAGCCGGTCATTGGAACGGTGGACGATGAGATTGACCGCGAACGGCGCCGCCTTCACTTCCGGTTCGGCCGCGTCATGGGCGGCGAGTTCGGCCTTGATCCGGGTGAGCCAGGTTCCGAGCATCTCCGCCGGGCGCGCATTGAGCGAGGGGAAGGCGCCGATGACGCCGGATTTGCACTCGGCGATGACGAGATCGGGATTGGAGATGATGAACAGCGGCGCGGCGATCGCCGGGAGCGCGAGCGGCGCGCGAAGCGGAGGGGGTAAACTCATCGGCGGGCACCGGCTTTCGCCACGCGCTGCGGCATTGTATCGCACATCACGTTATCTTCCTCCCCTATACGTGAAGAACCGTTCATTGACAGGCCTCCTTGGCCGGTGACAAAGTCTCTCCATAGAAGATCGCTGGCGCTTCATTGACAAGGCCGATCGGCGAGCTGCCGGCTGAAAACAACGAACGAACAGAAATGACGAGGGAGGTGGAGATGAATTTTACCAAAGCCGTTGTGCTCGGCACCGTCGCGGCGGGCGCCTTGTTTGCCGGGAAGGCGATGACCGCGCGCGCCGATGAGGTGGTCCGCATCGCCTATATCGACCCGATGAGCGGGCCCTTCGCCTCCACCGGCCGGCTCGGCGAGCAGCATTTCCGCTTCGCGATCGACCGCGTCAACGCTGCCCACGCCGCCGGCAACCGCACCTTCGAACTGGTGGTGATGGATAACGAGGTGAGCCCGGAAAAATCGCTAACCATGTTCCGCAAGGCGGTCGATGACGGCATCCACTACATCACCCAGGGCAATGGCTCCTCGGTCGCCTTCGCGCTATCGGACGCGACCGCGAAAAACAACCGCCGCGATCCGGACCACGCGGTGCTCTATCTCAATTATGCCGCCGTCGATCCGGCGCTCACCAACGAGAAATGCAATTGGTGGCATTTCCGCTTCGATGCCGACAGCGACATGAAGATGAAGGCGCTCGCCGATTATATCGTCGCCAGCCCCAATATCCACAAAGTCTATGTTTTCAACCAGGATTATTCCTTCGGCCAGTCGGTGGAAAAAGCCGCGATCGCGATGATCGGCGGCAAACGCCCTGATCTCCAGATCGTCGGCACCGAGCGCGTGCCGCTCGGCAAAGTGACCGATTTCACGCCCTATATCGCCAAAATGCGCGCCGCCGGCGCGGATGCGGTGGTCACCGGTGCCTGGGGCACCGATCTCACCCTGCTCGTCAAGGCCGCCGCCGATACCGGCTTTCCCGCGACCTTCTTCACCTATTATCTCGGCGCCCGCGAAACCGTGCAGGCGGTCGGCATGGCCGGCAAGGGTGACGCCCAGATCAGCGAGTGGCATGAGAACGTCGATGCCCCCGAGATCGACCGCATGGCGGCCGAGTTCAAAGCCAAATACAATGAGAATTTCTATTACTGGCGGGTCGTCGACATGATCGACACGCTGGCCGCGGCGATGAAGAAAGTCGATAGCTCAGACCCGCTGAAGGTCGGGAAGGCCCTGGCCGGAATGAAATTCCAGACGCCGCTCGGCGCCGAGGAAATCCGCGCCGACAATCATCAATTGCTGCAACCGATGTATGTCTCGATCCTGGCGCCGGATATGCCGCATATGTTCCCGGGCGTGCCGCTTGGCTTCAAAACCATCAAGCGTTTCGACGCCGAGGAGACCCGTCTGCCCACCACCTGCGCGATGAAAGCGCCGGGCTGAGCGGCGCGGGCGGCGCCGGCGGGCGGGGTGATGCAGGAAATTCTTCTTATTCTGCTCAATGGCTTGGTGTATGGGCTGCTCTTGTTCATGCTTTCGAGCGGGCTCACGCTGATCGTCGGCATGATGGGTGTTTTGAACTTCGCCCATGCGAGCTTCTACATGCTCGGCGCCTATTTCGCCTATACGGTCAGCGTCGGGATCGGCTTCTGGCCGGCGCTGGTGATCGCCCCGCTCCTGGTCGGCGTGCTCGGCGTCGCGGTCGAACGCTATGGGCTGCGCGCCGTGCATCACCACGGCAAGCTCGCCGAACTTCTATTCACCGTTGGCCTCGCCTTCGTCATCGGTGAGGTCGTGCCGCTGGTCTGGGGGCGAACGGCGGTGCCTTATCGCGTGCCGGCGGCGCTCGATGTTCCTGCCTTCGCGCTGGGCGGAATCCAGTATCAAGCCTATCGGCTGTTCATGATGGCGGTCTCGGTCGCGATCTTCGCCGGGCTCTACGCCGCGCTCGCGCGCACCCGGCTCGGCCTCGTCATCCGCGCCGCCCTCACCCATCCCGAAATGGTGGCGATGCTCGGCCATAACGTGCCGCGCGTGTTCACCCTGGTGTTCGGCGCCGGTTGCGCGCTCGCCGGGCTCGCCGGGGTCATCGGCGGCAATGTCTTCACGACGACGCCCGGTATGGCCGAGTCGCTCGGGCCGATCGTTTTCGCCGTCGTCATCATGGGGGGGCTGGGCTCGATCCCCGGCGCCCTGATCGCCTCGCTCGTGATCGGCTTCATCCAGACCGCCTCGGTGACGCTGGATGCGCCGCTCGGCACCGTGCTCGGGCGGATCGGCCTGCCGCTCGACCCGCATGGCGCGCTCGGGCAACTCACCATCGCCCATGCCGCGCCGGCGGTGCCCTATCTCCTGCTGGTCCTCATGCTCGCGCTCAATCCGCGCGGGCTGATGGGCGCGCGGGCGGACTGAGATGCCGGGAGAAACCCAGTTGCCGGCCTCCGTCTCCGTCCGGCCAGCGCGATGGAGCGGGCGCGGCGCCATTCTTTCCTGGGGCATCGCGATCGTGATCGCCCTGATTGCGCCGCATCTCATGGCCAGCGGCTTCGGTCTGTCGCTGCTCTGTCGCATGGCGATCGCCATCGTCTTCGCGCTGTCCTTCAACATGCTGCTCGGCCAGGGCGGGATGCTCGATTTCGGGCATGCGGTGTTTTTCGGCCTCGGTGGCTTCGCGACCATGCATCTTCTGAAGCTGGTCGATGCCGGCCTGGTGCTGCCGGTGGTGATTCTGCCGCTTGCCGGCGCGCTCGGGGGCGGGCTGGCGGCGCTGCCCGCCGGCTGGCTCGCGACGCGGCGCGAGGGCACTTCGTTCGCGATGATCACGCTCGGCATCGCCGAACTCGCCGTCGCCCTGGTGGTGATGATCCCGCAATGGTTCGGTGGCGAGGAAGGGGTTTCGGGCGATCGCTCCGGCGGCGTTGCGCTGTTCGGCTTCGATTTCGGCTCGGCGCTGCAGATCTATTACGTGCTCGCGGCCTGGGCCGTAATCGCGGCGGCGCTGATGTGGGGGGTGACGCGGACACCGCTCGGGCGGCTCGGCAATGCCGTCCGCGATAATCCGCTGCGGGTCGATTTTCTCGGCTACGACCCGGCACGTATCCGCTTTCTGACCTTCCTGCTCGCCGGGATCTTCGCCGGTGTCGCGGGCGGGATGCAGGCGCTGAATGACGAGATCATGACGGTCTCCAATATCGGCTCGGCGGCGTCGGGCGCGGTTTTGCTGATGACCTATATCGGCGGCGTCGGGACATTTTCCGGCCCGGTGATCGGCGCGGTGCTGGTGACCCTGTTGCAGGTCGCGCTCGGCACCGTGACCGATGCCTGGCAGCTCTATTCCGGGCTGATCTTCATCGTCATGGTGCTCTGGGCGCCGGGAGGGATTTCCGGGATCGTGCAAAGCCACGCGCCGATTTTGCGCGCCGGCCGCGGGGCGCGGCTGCTCGGCCCCTATCTCGCGCTCGCGCCGGCAATGCTTCTGACGCTCGCCGGGACGGTCGGGCTCGCCGAACTCGCCTATCGGCTGCAAGCGGTGCGCGGCGGGGCGAAGGCCGGACGGCTGTTCGGCCTTACCGTCACGCCAACCGATCCCTGGCAATGGCTGATTCCGCTCGCATTGTTCATCCTCGGCGCCGTGCTCGTGCACCGTCTCGCGCCGCCGGCCCGTGCCGCCTGGCAGGACGCCGCGGCGCAAACCGCGCGGGGGGGGGCATGAGCGCGCCCGCCCTCTCGCTCCGCGGCCTCCATAAAAGCTTCGGCGCGACATCGATCCTGCGCGATGTCTCGCTCGACATTCCGGCCGGCACCCGCCACGCCATCATCGGCCCCAACGGCGCCGGCAAATCGACCCTGTTTCATCTCATCACCGGCCGCCTCCGGCTCGATCGCGGCAGCGTCTGGCTGGCCGGGGACGACATCACCGGCCAGTCACCGCACGCCATTTTCCGCCGCGGCCTCGCCCGCAGCTTCCAGGTGACGAGCCTGTTTCCACGGCTTTCGGTGTTCGAGAATCTGCGCATCGCCGGGATGCGCGCGGCCGGCTGCGGCCATGCCTTCTGGCGCCGGATCGACGGGTTCCGAGACCTCACCGCACGCATCGAGGAGATGCTGGCGCTGCTCGATCTCGGCCCGCGGCGCGATGTCGCCGCCGGGGCGCTGGCCTATGCCGAGCAGCGGGCGCTCGAGATCGGCCTCGCGCTCGTCGGCGGCGCGCACACCATCCTGCTCGACGAGCCGACCGCCGGCATGAGCCGCGCCGAAACCGAGCGTGCCGTCGCCCTTTTGCGGCGGCTTTCCGCCGGGCGCACGCTGGTGATGATCGAGCATGATCTCTCGGTCGTGTTCGATCTCGCCGACGCCATCACCGTGCTCGCCGATGGCGGGGTGGTCGCCTCCGGCCCGCCGGAGGCGGTGCGCGGCGATGCCCGCGTGCGCGCCGCCTATCTCGGGGCGGCGGCCGAGGTGCTGACATGATGCTCGAAATCCACGATCTCGACGCCTGGTACGGCAAAAGCCAGGTTCTGCGCGGGGTTGCGCTCGCGATCGGGGAAGGCGAGATCGTCGCCCTGCTCGGGCGGAACGGCGCCGGACGCTCGACGACGTTGAAGGCGATCATGGGCGGCGTGCGACGTGCCGGCTCGATCCGCTTCGCGGGCGATGAGATCGGTGCTCTCGCCCCGCACGAGATCGCCCGCCGCGGGCTTGGCTATGTCCCCGAGGACCGCGCCATCTTCCCCGATCTCACGGTTGCGGAAAATCTGCTGCTCGGTGAAAAGCGTGGCGCCGGCAAGAGCGGTCCGGCTTTTGCGCTTGCTGACGCTTATGCCTTGTTCCCGCGTCTGGCCGAGCGCGCGGGCGCTCCGGCCGGGGCGCTTTCGGGCGGCGAACAGCAGATGCTCACCATCTGTCGCACGCTGATGGGCAATCCGCGGCTGATCATGGTCGATGAACCGACCGAGGGGCTGGCGCCGATGATGGTCGCGCGGGTGCGCGATCTCCTCGCCGAGGTCGCGCGCCGCGGCGTCACGATATTGCTGGTCGAGCAGAAATTGACGATCGCGCTCGAACTCGCCGAACGGCTCTATGTCATGGGCCATGGCAGCATCGTGTTCGAGGGCACGGCGGCGGAATTTTCGGCGAATGCGAAAATTCGCCACGAATGGCTGGAAGTGTGACAAAATCGAACGGCGGAGGAGACGATCATGGGCAATATCAACGCGGCGGTGAGTTACGAGAGCGCCGATGGTGGACGGATCGCCATCGTTTCGATGGATAATCCGCCGGTCAATGCGCTCGGCCATACTTTGCGGAGCGGCCTCGTTGCCGCCATCGAGAAGGCACGCGATGATGCCGCGGTCGCAGCGGTGATGCTGATCGGAACCCCGCGCGCCTTTTCCGCCGGCGCCGATATCAGCGAATTCGGCAAGCCGCGCCAACCACCGAGCCTGATCGACATCGTCGCACTGCTGGATAGGATGGAGAAGCCGGTGGTTGCCGCGCTCAGCGGCCAGGCGCTTGGCGGTGGCTTCGAACTCGCGCTTGGCTGCCATTATCGTGTCGCCGTGCCGGCGGCGCGGGTCGGCCTGCCGGAGGTCAAGCTCGGCCTGCTGCCGGGGGCCGGCGGCACGCAACGCCTGCCACGCCTCGTCGGCGCTGAGGCGGCGGCACAGATCATCGTCAGCGGCGATCCGGTGCCGGCGGCGAAGGCGCTCGCCATGGGTGCGATCGATGCCGTGCTCGAGGGAGATTTCGCCGCCGCTGCCCTCGATTTCACCCGCCACGTGATGGCGGCGGGGAAAAAGCCGCCGCGCGTGCGCGACCGCGACGACAAGCTCGCCGCCGCCAAGGCCGATCCGACGTCGATCGACCGCGCGGTGGCCAAGCAGCTTCAGCGCATGCGCGGTCTCCCGGCGCCCAAAGCCTGCCTCGAGGCGGTGCGCGCCGCGGTCACTCTGCCATTCGATGAAGGGCAGAAGAAGGAACTGGCGCTGTTCATGGAATTGCTGGGAAGTCCCGAATCGAAAGCCCAGCGCCACGTCTTCTTTGCCGAGCGCGAGGCTGCGAAGCTGCCCGATATGCCCGCCGGCACCAAGGAAAAGCCGATCGCCCGCGCCGTCGTCATCGGCGCCGGCACGATGGGCGGCGGCATCGCCATGTGTTTCGCCAATGCCGGGATTCCGGTCCGCGTGATCGAGACCGAGCAGGCGGCGCTGACCCGAGGGCTCGACCGGGTCGCTGAGAATTATCGCATCGCCATTTCGCGCGGCAGCCTGACCGAAGCGGAGATGGACAAGCGCATGGCGCAGATTTCCGGCAGCATCGATTTCGGTGCCGTCGCCGAAGGGGATGTGGTGATCGAGGCGGTATTCGAGGAGATGGATCTGAAACGCCGCGTCTTCACCGAGATCGATCGTCTCGCAAAATCCGGTGCCCTTCTCGCGAGCAACACCTCGACGCTCGACATCAACGAAATCGCCAGCGTGACGAAGCGCCCCGAAGACGTGCTGGGGATGCATTTCTTCAGCCCCGCCAATGTCATGCGGCTCCTCGAAATCGTCCGCGCGCGAAAGACCTCCTTCGCGGCGCTGGCGACCGCACTCAGCATCGGCCGGCGCATCGGCAAAGTGACGTCGGTGGTCGGCGTGTGTGATGGCTTCGTCGGCAATCGCATGCTGGCGCGGCGCACGGTGCAGGCGGAGATGCTGCTGCTCGAGGGTGCGCTCCCCTGGGATGTCGATGCCGCGGTTCTGGCCTTCGGTTTTCCGATGGGGCCGTTCGCGATGGGCGATCTCGCCGGGCTCGATGTCGGCTGGCGTATCAGGAAGGCACGCGGCGTCAAAGCGGCGATTTCCGACACGCTCTGCGAGGCCGGGCGGTTCGGCCAGAAAACTGGCGCCGGTTATTATCACTATGACAAAGGCTCGCGCACGCCGGTGCCGGACCCGGAGGTGGAAAAAATCATTCTTGCGACTTCTGAACGTCTCGGCATCACGCGGCGGCGGATCGACGCCGCCGAAATTACCGAACGCATGATCTACCCGATGATCAATGAAGGGGCGCGAATTCTCGAGGAACGCATGGCGATGCGCGCGAGCGACATCGATATCATCTGGATCTATGGCTATGGCTGGCCGGTTTGGCGCGGCGGGCCGATGTTTTATGCCGATCAGGTGGGCTTGCCGCAAATCCGTGACCGGCTTGCCCATTATGCGGCGACGAGTGCCGACAAGACATTGCCGCCGGCGCCACTTCTCGAAAAACTCGCAGGCGCGGGCAAGGGTTTTGCGAGTCTACCGGTACAGACCATCGCCGTTTGATTGGACGCGGGGAGACGTGTGATGGGTGGAGAGCGTCCGCATCCTTGGGAAGCGATCTATCCCCCCGGCCTCGACTGGGGGATGGCCATCACGACCGGCACATTGACCGACATGCTCGATGCCGCGGTCGCCGCTTATGGCGAGCGGCCGGCCTTCGAGTTCAATGACCGGCGCATCAGCTTTGCCGCGTTCGGCGAAATGGTCGCGCGCGCCGCCGCCGGATTGGCACGCCTCGGCGCCGGGCCGGGGCGTTCGGTCGGGCTTTATCTCGCCAATCTCCCTTATCATCCGATCGCGTTTTTCGCCGTGCTTCGCACCGGCGCCCGGGTCGTTCATCTTTCGCCACTCGACCCGCCGCGCGCACTCCGGCGCAAGATGGAGGATAGCGAGGCCCGTATCCTGATCACCGCCAATCTCGCGGGCTTGCTCACGAATGCCGAGACGCTGCTCTGCGAAGGCGTCGCCGATCATCTCGTGGTCGGCGCTGCCGATGCCTGGGGGGCGCTCCCGATTGCGTTAGCGCCCCTGCCGACGGGCGCGATCGATTTCGCGGCGCTCGGTGAGGCTCCGGCGCCGGCTTCCTGGCCGCGCCTTACGCCGGATGACGTCGCGGTGCTGCAATATACCGGCGGCACCACCGGCCTGCCCCGTGCGGCGATGCTGACCCATGCCAATCTGACCGGCGCGATCTCGATCTATAACGCCTGGCTCGCCGGCACGGGGCGCATCCCGCAGCCGGACGACAAAATCATCGGTGTGCTGCCCTATTTCCATATCTACGCGCTCACCAATGTGCTTCTCCTTGGCATCAGGAATGGCGTCGAGCAACTTCTACGGCTGCGCTTCGATGTCGAAACCACGCTCCGTGACATCAGCGAAAAACGCGCGACCAATTTTCCCGGTGTGCCGACGATGTGGATCGCGCTCGCCAATCACCCTGAAATCGAAAAATATGATTTGTCTTCGCTCCGTTCGATCGGTTCCGGCGGCGCGCCGCTGCCGCAAGACGTCGCCGAGCGGCTGGAACAGCTCACCGGCCATCGCCTCGGTGGTGGCTGGGGGATGACGGAAACCTCGCCGGCCGGGACATCGATGTTGCCCGGTCAGACCTATACCGCGGGCCTGATCGGCGTGCCGCTGCCCGGGATCGAAATGGACATCGCCGCCCTCGATGATCCGCATCGCGTCCTAGCACCCGGCGAACACGGCGAAATCCGTATCAAAGGGCCGAACGTCACCAAATCCTATTGGAAACGGCCAGAAGAAACCAAGACCGCTTTCGCCGATGGCTGGTTTCTCACCGGCGATATCGGCTATATGGATGAGACCGGACAATTTTATCTCGTCGATCGCAAGAAGGACATGATCATCTCCGGTGGCTTCAACGTCTATCCGACGATGATCGAAAACGCGATCTATGAGCATCCCGCCGTCGCCGAGGTGATCGTGATCGGTGTGCCCGATGCCTATCGCGGCCAGGCGGCGAAAGCCTTCGTCACCTTGCGCGAGGGGGCAGTTCCGTTCACGCTCGAAGAATTGCGCGAATTTCTTGCCGACAAACTCGGGCGACATGAATTGCCGACCGCCCTCGAATTCCGCCAGAGCCTGCCACGCACACCGGTCGGCAAGCTTTCCAAACGGGATCTGATCACGCAGGAAACCAGCAAACAGACCGCCGGCGTCGCCACGTCGGCCTGAGAGAGGAGCGAAAGCCATGGTTGAAGCCGTCATCGTCGCCACTGCCCGCACGCCCATCGGCAAAGCCGGGCGTGGCGCCTTCAATCTTACCCATGGCGCCGATCTCGGCGGCCATGTCATCCGCCATGCCGCAAGCCGCGCCGGAATCGAACCCGGCGAGGTGGAAGAGGTGGTGCTCGGCTGCGCCCTGCCGGAAGGTGCGACGGGCGGCAATATCGCCCGTCAGGCGGCGCTGCGTGCCGGGCTCGCGGTCAGTGTCTCGGGCATGACGATCAACCGTTTCTGCTCCTCCGGCCTGCAAGCGATCGCGATCGCCGCGCAGCGCGTCATCGTCGATGGCGTGCCGATCGCGATTGCCGGCGGTCTCGAATCGATCAGCCTGGTGCAGGACCATGCCAACCGCCATCACGCCCGCAACGAATGGCTGGAGGCGCATAAGCCGGCGATCTACATGCCGATGATCGAAACCGCCGATATCGTCGCCGCGCGCTACAAAATCTCGCGCGAGGCGCAGGACGAATATGCGCTGCAAAGCCAGCAGAGGATCGCCGCGGCGCAGAAGGAAGGAAGACTCGCCGAAGAGATCGTGCCTTTGAGCACGGTGAAGGCGGTCGTCGACAAGGAAACCGGCGCCGTCAGCCACCACCCGGTGACCCTCGAACGGGATGAGGGCAACCGGCCCGATACCACGCTCGCCGGTCTCGCCGCGTTGAAGCCGGTACGTGGGCCAGAGCATTTCATCACCGCCGGCAATGCGAGCCAGCTTTCGGATGGCGCCAGTGTCTGCGTCGTGATGTCGGATCGTGAAGCATCGCGCCGTGGCCTGACACCGCTCGGCGCGTTTCGCGGTCTCGCCGTTGCCGGTTGCGAGCCGGACGAGATGGGCATCGGCCCGGTCTTCGCCGTCCCCCGCCTGCTCCAGCGCCAAGGATTGAAGATGGAGGATATCGATCTTTGGGAGCTGAACGAAGCCTTCGCGAGCCAGGTGCTCTATTGTCGCGATCGGCTCGGCATCCCGAATGACATCCTCAACGTCGATGGCGGCTCGATCGCCATCGGCCATCCCTACGGCATGAGCGGATCACGCATGACCGGGCACGCACTGATCGAGGGGCGCCGGCGCGGCGCCAAGCGTGCGGTGATCACCATGTGCATCGGTGGCGGCATGGGAGCTGCCGGATTGTTCGAGATTTTCTGAGGAAAAATCGGTTCTTTTTTGAAAAAAGAGCCGAAAATTTTCTGTCGGGCAGTGTCCCCGGCAGTCGTGAATGTCTAGTGAGGAGCGTGTCATGGATCTCGCGTTCACCAAGGAAGAAATCGCGTTTCGCGACGAAATGCGGCATTTCTTCCGCAACGAGTTTCCCGAGGCGATCAGGCGCAAGGCGAGCGAGGGGCGGCATCTTTCGCGCGAGGAGATGGTCACCGCGCAGCGCTTTCTGAACGCGCGCGGGTTGGCCGTGCCGCATTGGCCGCAAGCGTGGGGCGGGCGCGACTGGAGTTCGATCCAGACCTATTTCTATCAGGACGAAATGCAGCAGGCGAACGTGCCCTCGCCGCTGCCGTTCAATGTCAGCATGGTCGGCCCGGTCATCGCAACCTTCGGGAATGAGCGTCAGAAACACGAATTCCTGCCACAGATCGCCAATCTCGACATCTGGTTCTGTCAGGGATTTTCCGAGCCGGGTTCGGGCTCCGATCTCGCCAGCCTCCGCACCAGCGCGAAACGCGACGGCGATCACTACCTCGTCAACGGCCAGAAGACCTGGACCACGCTCGCGCAATACGCGGACTGGATCTTCTGCCTCGTGCGCACCGATCCTGCTGCCAAGCCGCAGGAAGGGATCTCGTTTCTGCTGATCGACATGAAATCGCCGGGGATCACGGTGCGGCCGATCCAGACCATCGATGGCGGGCACGAGGTCAACGAGGTCTTCTTCGATGACGTCAAGGTGCCGCTGGAAAATCTTGTCGGGCAGGAAAACAAGGGCTGGGATTACGCGAAATTCCTGCTCGGCAATGAACGCACCGGCATTGCCCGTGTCGGCACCTCGAAAGAACGCATCCGGCGCATCAAGGAACTGGCAGCGCTCGAGCGCAGCGGCGACCAAAGGGTGATCGATAATCCGCGCTTTCGTGAAAAGCTTGCTGCCGTCGAGGTCGAATTGAAGGCACTGGAGTTGACGCAATTGCGTGTCGTCGCCAATGAACGGCGCGCCCAGCACGGCAAGCCCGACCCGGCCTCCTCGATTCTCAAGATCAAGGGCTCGGAAATCCAGCAGGCAACGACGGAGTTGCTGATGGACGTGGTTGGTCCCTATGCCATGCCCTATCAGCCGCAATTCGAGGAAGGCTGGAACGAGCCGCCGATCGGCCCCGATTACGCCGCCCCCGCCGCGCCCACTTACTTCAACTGGCGCAAGATCTCGATCTATGGTGGCTCGAACGAGATCCAGCGCAATATCATCGCCAAGGCCATTCTCGGTCTCTGAGGGGAAACATGGATTTCGATCTTAGCGAGGAGCAGTCTCTGCTCAAGGATAGCGTCGAGAAGCTCGTCGCCCAGCACTATGATTTCGAGCAGAGAAAAAAATATCTGCAAACTCCGCAGGGCTGGTCGCCGGATCTCTGGGCGCGGTATGCCGAGATGGGGCTTCTTGGTCTCCCCTTCGCCGAAGCGGAAGGCGGGTTCGGCGGCGGCGCGGTTGAGACCATGATCGTCATGGAGGCGTTCGGGCGCGGTCTCGTGCTCGAACCCTATTTCGCGACCGTGGTGCTCGCCGGCGGCCTTTTGCGTCACGCGGCAAGCTCGGCGCAGCGCGCCGAGTTGCTTCCCGCGATCGCCAGCGGCACCTTGCGCATGGCTTTCGCCCATAGCGAGCGGCAGGCGCGATACGATCTCGCCGATGTCACCACCAGCGCCCGTGAAAGCGCCGGCAGCTGGCGCATCACCGGCGAAAAATCCCTCGTCCTTGCCGGCGAACATGCGGACCGGTTGATCGTCAGCGCGCGCGTCGCGGGGGCGGCACGAGCGCAGGACGGGATCGGGCTTTTTCTCGTCGATGCCGGCGCGGCCGGGGTCTCGCGGCGCGGTTATGCGTTGCAGGATGCGACGCGTGCCGCGGAAATTTCTTTCAGCGACGTGCCGGCGACGCCGCTCGGCGCGCCGGGGAAGGCTTTTCCGGTGATCGCACGGGTCGTGGACGAGGCGCTCGCGGCGCTCGCGGCCGAGGCGGTCGGGGTGATGGCGGCGATGCATGAAGTCACGCTCGATTATCTGCGCACCCGCAAGCAATTCGGCCGCGCGATCGGGCAGTTCCAGGTGTTGCAGCATCGCGCCGTCGATATGCTGGTCGCGATCGAGCAGGCGCGCAGCATGGCGTTTTTCGCGACGATGATGGCCAACGAGGCGGACGCCACCGAGCGGCGGCGGGCGCTGGCGGCGGCGAAAATCCAGATCGGTCGTTCAGGGCATAAAGTGGGCCAGGAAGCGATCCAGCTCCATGGCGGCATCGGCATGACGATGGAATACAAGGTCGGCCATTATTTCAAACGCATGACGATGATCGAGCTCTTGTTCGGCGATGCCGACCATCACCTCGCCGAACTCGCCGCCATGGGCGGGCTGATCGCCGGGTGACGCTATCTATGCGGTAACGTCACGCGGTAACGGTGCGCGCCGGTTGCTTTCCTACCACACCATCTGCGCGCGCGCTTTTTTCCGGGAGGATGCCTGGCTTTCCGAGGTCCATTCCTTGACCGTCATGTAACGCGGGGCGAGGAAACGATAGGTGCGCTCGATCAACGCCCATTGGTCGCGATCGGTGATCTCGGCGGTATCGGCCCACGCATCGAGGATCGGCTCCCAGCCGCGGAGACACCGGTACAGCCAGTCACGATTGGCGCGGATGAAGCTTCTTTGATTCTCGTCGTTGCGAAGGGCCGCGATGACTTCGCCGGTCTGGGCGTCGAGTTCCTCGAAGCGGGTGGTGAATTGGCGTACCGCGCGAAGCATCAGGCGTTGCACCTGGGAGATGGTTTCGCCATGCGAGGTATCGCCGCGCCAGCGGGCGTGGATTTCGTTGACCTTGCGCAGGACATCGTGGCTGCGCGCGAGCAGGCGGGCGCGCAGTGCCTCGACATAGGCGAGTTCCTGGGCCAGCGCCTCGATCGCTTCGACCACGGCATCGACGTTGGCGAGATCGAGCGCCGCTGCCGCGCGCTCGAACGCTTCCTGGATGCGCGGACGAAAGGAAGGATCCTCGACCATCGCGAGGAGGGCGGCGGGATCGGCGGTCTTGGTGGTTTCGGTGCCGCTGGTGAGCCAGGAGACGAGGGCGAGGCGGAGCCGGGCGAGCGCGATCTGAAAATGCACCGCCGCCGGCTCCCAACTCGCCTCGCCGGTCAGAACCTCGGCGGGAAAGGGGTCGCCGATCCGGATCTGGGCGACGAAATCGAGCGCTTCGACGATCAGGTCGAGCACGCGGCCATCCGGCGTATTGGGGGCGATGGAAAATTCCCGCCGCAGGGAGCGAAGCGGGAGCGAGACGTTCTTCTCGCCGAGCGGCACCGTCATCACCGCTTCGCCAT
>JAJZBM010000049.1 GCA_021798915.1 Pseudomonadota bacterium | reverse complement strand
GTGCCGGCGTTGGCATCGAGGCGAACGTCATAGGCGATCCGCGCCGGCCGCCGCAGGACGACGAGGCGCTCGCCGATCTCCAGCGCCTCGCTGATCGAATGGGTGATGAAGACCGCGGTGCGGCCGGTCTCGGCGACCAGGGCGAGAAACTCGCGCCGCAGCCGCTGCGCGGTCAGCTCATCGAGCGCCGAAAACGGTTCGTCGCAAAGCAGGATCGGCGCGTCGGTGGCGAAAGCGCGGGCGATCGCGACCCGCTGGCGCATGCCGCCGGAGAGCGCATGCGGGTAATCCCGCTCATGGCCGGAGAGCCCGAACCGCGCCAGCCAATGCCCGGCCCGCGCCCGTCGCTCGACCGCCGGCACGTCCATCAATTCGAGGCCGAGGGCGGCGTTGTCGAGCGCGCGTCGCCAGGGCAGCAAGCGGTCGTTCTGAAAGACGATGGCGATTTGGCCGCGCAGGGCTGCAAAAGCGCAAAACGGGTCGTGGCCGCGCACCAGAACCTTGCCCGCGCTCGGCCGCGCGAGCCCGGCGATGAGGCTGAACAAGGTCGATTTGCCGCAGCCGGTCTGGCCGAGCAGCGCCACGCGCTCGCCACGCGCGATCGCGAGATCGATATGCTCGACGGCGACGAAGCGGCCGCCACGCGGCGCCGGAAACCATTTCGAGACCCCCTCGAACAGGATCTCGCTCGCCATCGCCGCCGTCACGCGTGCCGCTCCGAGACCGCGCGATAGCGGAGCGCGAAGCGCTCGATCAGGGCGATCAGCCCCTGCACCACGAGCACGAACAAAACCAGCTGCAGGGTCCAGGCGATCGCTCCGGCCATGTCGAATAATTGCTGTTGCTGCATCAGCTCATAGCCGACGCCGCTGGTCGCGCCGACCAGCTCGGCGATGACGACGACGCGCGCGGCGTTGCCGAGATTGATTTTCCACGCGGTCAGAATCTCGGGCAGCATCGCCGGCAGGATCAGAACCCGCAGCATCCGTGCCCGGCGCGGGCGGAAGGCGAGCACCATCTCGACGAGATCGCGCGACAGGCCACGATAGGCGTCAAACATTTGAAAGGTGAAGGCGGGGAGGGCGGTGAGCACCATGATGAAGAAAATCCGCGTCTCCGTCCCCCTGAACCAGATCACCGCGAACACGACCCAGGAAAGGCCCGGGATGCCCTGGATAAAGGTCAGAAGCGGCGTCACCGCCCGCGCGACCGACGCCGCCCGCCCCATCGCCGCGGCAAGCGCCCCGCCGATCAGAAACGCCCCGACGAGGCCCCCGAGGGTGCGGGCGATGGTCGCCAGCACCTCGACGAGGCTCGGCCCGTGGATCAAGATCGCGAGCGCGCGGCCGAGCACCCCGGCGACCGGCGGCGCGATATAGGGCGGCAGGAACAGGGACGCGATCTCCCAGGCAAGCAGGAGAGCGAGGAACGGCAGCGCCACCGTCGCGATCCGGCCGAGCCCTGTCGCGGACGACGTCACCCCGTGGTCCCGCGATAGATCGTTGCCTCATCGGGCATACGCGGCAGAAACCCGACCTCCATCCCGGCGCGATAGACGGTCTGCAATTCGCGACGCAATTCGTCGGCCGGGCGGATATTGAGGCCGAGCCGGTCATTGGCGCGCACCAGGGCGACGATCGCCTGGCGTTCCTCCTCGCGCCCGCGCGGCGCGATCAGCGTTGCCGCCGCCTCGGGGTTGGCGAGCAGCCAGCGGGCGGCATCGCGGTAAGTGGCTTTGAGGCGCGGGATCAGGGCGGCGTTGCGCGTAACCCAGCCGCGTTGGGCGGCAACCCCGAGATAGGGGATCTGCGGCGTGCCGGCGACCGCTTGCCAGTGCTCGCGCAATTTGAGATCGAGCGTCCGGATCTCGGGTTTGCGCGCCTTGAGAAGGGTATAGGCGGGCTCCCAGAGCTGCACGGCGGCGGCGCGGTCGGCGATCGCGTAGGTGACGAGGCCGGCCGGCGTCGTGTTCACCACCGCGAATTTGGCCGGATCGGCGCCCATCTTGCGGGCAAACCACAGGAACATGGTGTAGTTCGTGGTGCCGCGCGCGGCGGCGAGATCGCGGCCCTCGAGATCGGCGACGGTCCTGATCTCCGGCCGCGCGGTCACCACCGTCCCCCAATAATCGAACAGGTTGAAGAGATACGTGACTTCGACCCCCCGCGCGTCGGCGAGCCCGATGGTGAGCGGCGCCGCCGAGCCGCCGAGATCGAACTCGCCGGTGTTGAAGGCGACGGTGTAGGCATCCGGCGGGCGCTCGACGAAGTCGATGGCGAGGTCGTTTTTCGTATCGAACCCCTGCGCCGCGATGATCGGCGGCAGGAACGCACCGAGCGAGGGGGCGCTGAAAATCACCATGCGGAGACGGGGCAGCGCCGCCCGCGCCTTGCCGGTCAGCTTCGCCACGCCCGCCAGAGCCGCGCCGCTGGCGAGCACGTGGCGGCGGCCGAGCGCGCGGCACCCGGTTCGGCGCGCGCGCGCCATCATCCGGTGGCGTCCCCGAGCCCGAAGACCGCCATGGCCGTTTCTCCCTCGATCGCCGCCTGCGTCGCCGCGTCGAACCCCGCTTCGGCGATGATCCGGCGCGGCGCGCGATCGCCGATCGGAAACGGGTGATCCGAGCCCATCATCAGCCGCTCGGCGCCGACTGTCTCGGCGATGAAGCGGAGCGTCGCCGCGTCCTGGACGATGGTATCGAACCAGAGGGCGCGGAGATTGGCTTCGGGATCGGCGAGTTTGGGATCGAGCGCGTGATTGGTGCGAAGCCGCCCGAGAATGGCGGGAAGCGCAGCCCCCCCCACCGCGCAGACGATCCGGGCGCCGGGATGGCGGGTGGGAATGCCGGCAAACAGCAGCCGCGCGACGGCGATCATGGTGTCGGTGACGCGGCCGACGGCATTGGCCATGCCGTACTCATGCACGCGCGCGTCACCACTCTCGAACACCGGATGGATGAAGACGACGGCCCGCCGGCGATCCGCCATCGCCCAGAACGGCGCGAGCAGGGGATCATCGAGCACGCCGCCGTTCCCCTTGGGCTGGGTGCCGATCATGACACCCGGAAACCCCACCGCCATCACCTCGTCCAGCATTTCGGCGGCAGCCGTGCCGTCTTGCAGCGGCACCGTCGCCAGCGGCACGAAATGCCGGTCGGCGGCGGCGGCGAGATGGCGGTTGATCAGCCGTGACCAGGCAATCCCTTCGGCGGGCGGCAACTCATAGCCGAACATGTCGAGCCAGCCGCCAACCACCTGCCGCGCGATGCCGTGTTCGGCCATCCAGGCGCGTCGCTTTTCGGTATCCTTGAGCGGTGGTGCGACCGGGCGCGTCGGTTTGCCGCCGGCGAACGAAAAGCCGAAACCACCTTCGCCCTCGGCGAGGCGGAGCGAGGGAAACTCCCCGGCGCGGCCGGCGATTTCGGCGAGCAGCGCGGGCGGCACGAGATGGCCGTGGCAATCGATGATCATGGCTATTTCTCGGTCGTGGTTTTGGCGGCGGCGATGAGGTCGGAGAGAGCGGCGGGGCGGATCGGCAGGCGGTCGATGCGGCGTGAGAGCGGCGCCAACGCGTCGTTGACGGCGCTGGCGATGGCGGCGGCGGCGCCGAGATAGCCGCTCTCGCCACTCCCCTTCTGGCCGAACACGGTGAGCGGCGAGGGGGTCGTCTGATGCACGATTTCGATCTCAGGCACTTCGCAGGCGGAGGGCAGCAGATAGTCCATGAAGCTCACCGCGGTGGGCTGGCCGGTCGCCGGATCGTAGCTGAATTCCTCGAGCAGGGCGGCGCCGATGCCATGCGCGATGCCGCCGAGCGTCATCCCGCGCACGACATCGGGGCTGATCACCTGGCCGCAATCATGGCCGATGAGATAGCGCCGCAATTCCGGCCGCCCGAGCACCGGGTCGAGCGCGACCAGCACCAGATGCAGCTCGAAGGAATGGCAGGGATACATCTGCACCCGCCCGTCGACAGGCAGCGCGCCGCCGGTCGGCACTTGATAGACGGCGCTGGCGGCAAGCCCGGGCTCCATTTCCGGCGGCATGCGGAAGAATTCGCGATGGGCGATGGTGACGAGATCGAGCCAGGCGAGGGCACGCCCGTCGGGGGCGCTGATCGTGCCCTCGCGATAGCGCAAATCCGCCATCGGCACGGCGAGATCATGGGCGGCGATGGCGAGCAGCTTGTCCTTGAGCTGGCGCGCCGCGCCGACCGCGGCACCGCCGAGCATGATCGCCATCCGGCTGCCGACCGGGCTGTTCGAGGGAAGGGCGGCGAGGCTGTCGGGGCGCACGATGCGGATGCGTTCGGGCGGGATTTCGAGGATCTCGGCGATGGCGACGGCGACCAGAGTTTCATGCGCCTGCCCGGCGCTGGTGGTGTGCATCGTCGCCGTGACCGCGCCGAGCGCGTCCACCATGACGCGGCAGCTCTCCATCCAGGTGGTGGTGCGGTTGTGCTCGTTGAGCAGCGGCTCGAAGGCGGAATTGCCGCCGGAGGGTTCGAGGCAGGATGCGATGCCGATCCCGGCGAGCAGGCCGCGCGCGCGGAGACGCTCGCGCTCGGCGAAAATATCCGCGCGTTCGGCGGCGCGCAGCACTTTGTCGAGAAGCCCGTGATAATCGCCGCTGTCATAGCGGGTGCCGGAGGGGATGAGATAAGGGAATTGCTCGGCGCGAATAAAATTGCGCCGCCGCACCTCGATCCGGTCGAGGCCGAGGAAGGCCGCGACGCGGTCGATCCCGGTCTCGATGGCGTAATTGGTCGGCGCCTGGCCGAAACCGCGCACCGCTTCCTCGGGCGTCTTGTGGGAGACGACGGCGAGCGCGTGATAGGCGACGGCCTCGATCCGATACGGCCCGACGATGGCGCCGATCGGCTTGCCGAGCTGAAACGGCGAGCGCCCGGCATAGGCGCCGACATTATCGAGGGCCCGCATGCGCATGGCGCGGATACGGGCATCGCCATCGAAGGCGAGTTCGACATCGAACACCCGCTCCGGCCCCTGCATGTCGCCGCCGGTCATGTTTTCCAGCCGATCCTCGACGAGGCGCACCGGGGCGGCGAGATGGCGGGCGAGGAAGCCAGCCAGCACCGCGTGCTTGATACCGCGCTTGACGCCGTAACTGCCGCCGACATCGACATCGTAATGGACGCGGACGGCGTTGCCGGGCAGGCGCAGCGCGCGGGCGATCTGGTCGGGGAATTTCGGCATCTGGATCGAGGCCCAGACATCGAGCGTCTCTTGCGCCTCGTCCCAGCGCGCGGTGACGGCGAAGGTCTCGAGCGGCACCGTCGAACTCCGCCCCCAGGCGACGCGATAGGCGAGGCGATGCGCCGCTTCCTGAAACAAATCATCGACCGCGCCCCAGACGAAACGCCGATCGAGCAGCACATTCGTGCCATGCTCGGGGTGGACCAGGGGTGCGTCGGACCGCATCGCCGCTTCGCCGTCGAGGACGAAGGGCGTCGGCTCGTAGTCCACCCGCACCCGCTCGCGCGCATCCTCGGCGATCGCCCGGCTGTCCGCGACCACCGCCGCGACCCATTCGCCGACATAGCGCACTTGCCCGACCGCGAGCGGATAGCGCCGCACGGCAGGGGTGTGGGCGCCGTTCATCAGCGGGTCGATGGCGGCGGCGAGCGCCGCGCCGGTGAGCACGGCGCGCACCCCAGGCAACGCAAGTGCGGCTTCGGTATCGATCGCAAGAATTCGCGCCGCCGGATGCTCAGAGAGCACCGGGACGACATGCAGCGTCCCCGGCAGCGCGAGATCGGCGGCATAGCGCCCGGCGCCGATGACGAAGCGGCGATCCTCACGCAGCCTTCGCTTGTGGCCGACATAGCGGAACGGGCCGCGGAGGAGGGGTGCGGTCATGGCGCGCCGGCCGCGATGTTGATGCCGCGCCGCCGTTCGGCGGCAAGCGCGATCGCCTCGACGATCTGGCCATAGCCGGTGCAGCGGCAGAGATTGCCGGAAATCGCGGCGATGATCTCCGCCCGGCTCGGCGCCGGGTTGGTGGCGAGCAGGGCTTCCGCGGTCAGCACCATGCCCGGCGTGCAATAGCCGCATTGCATCGCATGGGTCTCACAAAACGCGTCCTGGACGACCGACAGCTCGCCGGGGCGCGGCGCTATCCCCTCGATCGTCGTGATCCTGTGCCCCTCGGCTTGCGCCGCGAGCATCAGGCAGGCACGCACCGGTGCGCCATCGAGCAAAATGGTGCAGGTGCCGCAGACGCCGTGCTCGCAACCGGCATGGGTGCCGCAAAGCCCGAGCGCGTCGTGCAGACAATCGAGCAGTGAGGTGCGATCCTCGACCTCGACATGCCAGACGCGGCCATTGACCTCGAGGCAGAGCGCGGTCATCGCGCCGCTGCTTCCGCCGCCGCCATCGCGATCACCGTCCCCGCCAGTCGTTCCGCGGCGCGCCGGCGATAGGGGGCGGACGCGTGCAGGTCGGTCATCATGTCGAGCGGCGCCAG
>JAJZBM010000006.1 GCA_021798915.1 Pseudomonadota bacterium | reverse complement strand
GGCTATAGCCTCTGCCCGGCGAGAGGCCCGTTGCGGCCCTCGAAAAAACCGGGCCGACGTAGCTCAGTGGTAGAGCAACTGATTCGTAATCAGTAGGTCGTCAGTTCAATCCTGACCGTCGGCACCAATCAAATCAAAGGGTTAGTGGGTCCGAAAAAACGTTGCGCATCCGTCTGGGTAGCACCGGGGTAGCACCAGAAAGAAAATCGCATCGGCCCTCCGAAGGCGCGGCCAGCCGCCCCGCAAAGAAATCGCCCGGACCATGGGCTGATCCGGGCGATCCTTTCGGCGGCTTGTGCTTGGCTGCGCGGTCCCAGCGATCGGCCTGCCGCTCGGCCTGGCGGCGCTTGTGGAGCGCAGGCGTGCGAAGGAAGCCCGGTCGAGCGCGGCAGGCGGCCGAGGGCAGAAGCCCTACATAAACGCAAAGACGTGCTATGGTGCCGCTATCCAGGAAGGAACAACGGCAGCGATGACTTGGGACGGCCCAACGATCGCAACGGTCGCACTGGCTGCGGCAACTGTGGCAATAACGGCGCTCAGCGTCGTGGCCGGCTTGTTTGCCATCTGGGGCTTTGCGACGTTGCGCGAACATGCCGCCGAGGTAGCAAAAAAAGCCGCAGAAGCCGCAGCCCAAGAAGCAACCGAGAAGCGCATGCAAGCGCTCTTGAAGGAATGGGGGTTATCCGCGACGCCGGAAAGTGACGACGCCGCCGCCGCCGCTTTGCAAAAGGAATAGCCGCGCCATGTCAGCCACCGCGCAAGCCGCCTCGCCCCTTGAGATCGCCGGCCGCTTCCTGCATGAGGCGCCCGTTGACCTGCTCGGTATGGCCGCCGCCCTCGGCCTCAGCGTCAATATGGCTGCCGACCTCGTCCCTAATATTTCAGGGCGCATCACGCTCGCCAGCCAAGACCCGCCAGCGTATCGCATCGAGGTCAACGGCGCCCATTCCGAAAGACGCCGCCGCTTCACCCTCGCTCACGAAATCGCGCACTACCTGCTTCATCGCGATATGATCGGAGACGGCATCCAGGATGATGCGCTCTACCGCAGCCGTCTCAGCAATGAGATTGAAGCGGAAGCCAATCGCCTCGCGGCGCGGATTCTCATGCCACCAGAATTGGTGCAGAGAATCTTCCGGGCCGGCGTGAAATCCCTCTCGGGGTTATGCGCCGCCTTCGAGGTTTCAGAAGAAGCCATGCGCATCCGGCTCCGGCAACTGCGCCTGGCGCCGTGACGCCCGGCTCAGCGGCAGGCGGCCCAGGGCTGACGCGTCACGCCCGCCAGGTCCGCTCCGAGTCGAGCCGCGAGCGCGCGGTGTCAGAAACTCTAACGGGCGCGCGTCCATCGCGCCCGAGCCGCCGGTTAGTCGGCGTCTCCCTCGCGGGCGTTCTGAAGGGATGCGAGATAGTCGGCGATCGTCGGCGGTGGCGGTGGCGCGGGAGGCTTTATGTCGAGACGTCGCAGCGCCTCGAGGATAAGAGATGCGATGGATACCGCCTCGCGCGCCGACGAGTTCGGCGATGCCGCCAGCGCGGCCGAGCGGAGGCGCAGGCGGGCGATTTCCTCAACCAGGATGATGTCGGCTGCGCTCGGCTCGCGGCCGAGACCATCGAGAAGCGCCTCGGCCTCGTCTTTGAGAAGGCGGGCGGCGCGGGACCGCCGGTCGATGCGAGGCAGTTTCGGCGTTCCGGGCCGCATGCGGCTTTCTTCCCGATGCCGTTCGCGCCGCGCGAGATCGGCGGCGGAGGCGCTGCTTACGCTGGCCGCAGGCGGCGGAGATGCGTCAACCATGTGAGGTGAATGCCCGGGGGAGATGGCGGGCGTCTTGCTGGCGCGCCGCGCGCCCTCGGCGGCTTCATCGGTCGAGAACATTCCGTGAACAGTGTCCCTGATGTTACCCATATGTTACCCGCTGGACGGCAGTATGCCGCCGTTTTGCCGTGATTCCAAGTGGTTACGCTGGCAGAGCCACAGACAGGATGGCCGGGGAGGCGCGCGCCTGGCGCGGTGCCGGCGGCCCTGCCGGGGGGGCTCGCGGGAATAGTTATGACACATAACTATCTCCCCTGGCGTGGCGAAGGCATGGCGGGTGCCATGGCGGGCTCCGTGTCGATAGATGTTTCCTATCGCTTGATAGGCTACTGCTATAGCTTTCCAGATAGTTGGACGCGTCCCGATCCGAGAGATTGGCCGATTTCTGCCGTTTTTTGAGCGTCGGCGTGTGCAACCTGCGCAACCTGCGCAACCTTTCGGCCACCCTACGCGCCTGAAGGGTGTAATTTTTCGGGGATTACGTGCTTCCTGACCCGTGACCGGCGGAAAGGTTGCGCAGGATGCGCAGGTTGCACAGAGGGTCATCAGCCGCACCGGCGCACCGAGAACGCTCCGCCATGGCGATCTGTCACGTATCGGAGCGCCAGCACCGAACCGCCGACGGTGACGGGGCAATCCGCCACCGCCTTCAGGCGCCACGCCAGAACGGTCGGGGTGATGAGTTTAATGGCCTTCCCGGCCGCCTGTTCCAGCGCCGCCTTGAACGCCTCGCCGGCCACGTCCGCGCGGGAACAAAAGGACGCCACATCGGCGGCCGAGAACCCTGACGGCCACTCGGTCCGGCAAACGTCCAGAACGGTCGCGAGGCCGGCAGACTGTTCCTCATCGCTCTCCCCGGCGGCGAACAGTGACGCGAAGCTGACCTTCGCGGGCGGGCAGCCCGGCAGCGCGTCCATGGCGAGGCACCCAACGTGGTCCGCGTGCTCGGCCGCCGCTTGCTCGATCGGCGCGCCTATAAGGTGCCACCAGAGTTTGAACCTTGTCGCGGCTGGTGCCGGCTTCGCCTCCTGGAACCGGCGGTTGGCGAGCAAGACAATATAGAGTGCCCTCAGGATTCTCGGGCGATGCGCCAAGGTCCACGCGACCGGGTCAGGATGGCGGAAGGGCCGGTTCTCCGGGTCCGGCCGATCGGCGATCAGGCGGGCGTTGAGGCATCGGGATGCGAGATCGCCGGCGGCACTGATGTTGTTGCCGGTGAAAAGCTGGATGGTCGCGGCCGAGACCGTGCGGCGCTCGCTCACGCCGAGCACTCTGTCGGTATACGTTTCGGAGGTGAGGGCTTTCTCGATGCTTGGGCACCGGATCGTCGAGCCGAGAGGGATGTTGTCCCAAACGACGCTCGGGGCACCCTCGGCGAACATCGCGAGCAACGTTTTTCGGCGCTCCTCCGGGTCGGATGACCATGCCGCCGCCGCCGCGCGGGTTCCAAGGACGGCCGCCGAAATCATGTTCGCGACGGTCGTTTTGCCAGAGCCGCGCTTGCCGGCGACGATGAAAAACCCCGGCCGTTCGGGGAATAATGCCCGCTCTATGACGGACAGCGCGGCCGCGATTATGACGCACTTCCCGGCGTAATCGCAGGCCACGTCGCCAAGCCATTCGTCGGTCAGGAAGCGCATGGCATTGGCGGTTTGCGTTGGCGTGATGGCGTCGAGCCCCGCGAGGGCCTTCATGAGCGGCTCGGGGATTCTGAATACGATTCCAAGCTCCCGGTCGAGCCCGCGGCCGGAAAGAAGCCGCCCGCGTGCCGTGACGATCGGCAGCGTCAGAACCGCGTTGACGCGCGGAAGCGCGCCATCGGTGCGTCGGAGGAAATGTCGCACAAACGGCTGCGCGAGGTGAACAGGCCGCCGGTCGCCCTTGGTCGTCACGGTGTAGTGCTCAATGTGACGCTCGATGAGTTCCGCCGCCTGCGCGTCATCCAGCCGCGTGATGAGCGGCACCGGTGGCGCGGCCTGCAATTCCTCCGCCGGCGTAGCGTCGCCGTTCGTGCCGCCGCTCGTTAGAAGATGAAGCGAGGCAACGCTTCTTTCGGCGATTATTGCCAAATGGCCGTCCGAATCCCGCATCGGCGGCTCTAGCGCCCCGGATTTGCCAAGCACGTCGTTCAACGTCGCCATGGTGGGCAACCATTCCGCGTCCGGTAGCGGCGCTTCGATCGCCGGCCTCGGATCATCCCGCTCGGCGGCACGGCGCGATGTTTCGGCGGCGCGCTGGCGCGTGTTGTGCTCGCCCTCGGCTTCCGTGAGCCGCTTGCCGATCGCCCGCACGCCCGCGCCGGAAATTCGCGAGGCGAGTGCAGTGAGTTCCTCGATCTCGTCGGATCGGAGATCGCCGGCCAGCGCCAGCCGCACGAAAATATCGATCGCATCGGCGCGCGGCGCGGCCTCGATTGCTTTCCGAACACTCGCGGCGTCGTAGCGGAGTTCATAGACGGTCCGCCCGTGGGCGAATGAGTGAATCCAGGGCGTGCCGTCCGGTCGAAGCATGATCTTGGCGCAGCCGTGTCCGTATGCCGGCCCTTCCAACGGATCGGCGAGCGTTTCACCCGCGAAGCGTTGGGGCTCGGCCAGCACGGCCGCAACCGTGGCGCCGGCCAGGTCGGGGTTATCGAACGGCAGCGCGATATCGGGAAGCAGGATTCCCTCCGCTTGCCGCTCGGCCGCCCGCCGTGCCGCCATCGGCGTCGCGCCGGTGCGCTTTACGATTTCCGTAGCGTGGCGCTCGATGAAATGCGTCCGCGATGCCGCGAGATCGGCGGCGATGCGATGCCGCTCGGCCTCGATCAGTTCGGCCAGGCGTGAGGTCTCGGCGATCGTGAGGGGCGGCATCGCCTCGCGCGTGTCGAGCGCATCGCCTTCGGTGGCGATCGGCCTCCGCGCGGCGGCGCTCTGGACGATTGGCGGCACAAGCACCGGCGCACCTTCAAAGACTAGCCGCTCGGGTGCGCCGACCATCCGGTCTATGATTGACCGCTCGAGGCTCTGGCCGCCCGCGCCAGCCATCAGCCAGCCGAACCCGGCGAGCCACGCGCGGGCGTGGAGAGTTTTGAGAAATCGCGGAATATCGCCGCCGTCGCGCACCAGTATATATAGATGCAGCCCTGAAGAACCTGGAATCTCGGCGCCGGTATCAGCCCGCGCTAGGCCGGCGCTGGTCGAGGATCGCCGCACGCGGGCCGCCTCGCCGAGCCCAGGCAGAATCATCGCTAGCGCCGCCTCAAAGCCGCCGAGGTCGTCGATTTTTTGCCGCACGCCGGGCGGCACGCCCTTTGTGTCATAGTCGAGCAGCGCCCAAGCAGGCGCGTCGGGCCGGAATACGATGGAATTGGCTGTCCGCGCGATGACGCCGGGCGTGGCGTGGCCGTTGATTCGCGATTTCGTTACGATTTCGGCCTCGGTGCCCTCGGCGAGCGTGCCGAGCCCGATGGCTTGCGTTGAGTCGAGTCCGGCGATGATCGCGGCAAGCGCTTCGGCGGTCGGCGCGCCCTCGACGCGAGCACGCCCCGAAGTCATGACGCACGCGGCGCCATCGGCCACTATGCCGCCGCTCGCGGCGAGCGAAATTCGCTTGGTTAACGGACCGCCATGTTTAGAAAAGACCGTGACGTAAGCTGCATCAGAACGGCATATCGTCATCGCGCGCCCCCTCGGTCGTCGCGGTGCGCGGCTCGGCGCGTGGCGTTTCGAGAGCCTCGGGGAAGGCGGCCCGCACCGCCGCGATCACCGCGTCCGACCAGCGGGACCGAGCCGCTTTATCCACGAAATCAATAAGTTGCACGTATCGAGGCTTGCCGTTCGCGTCGCGTAGCACCACCCCGGCGGCGTCCACCATCGGGCGGCCCGGCGGCATCGCCCAGCGCCGTCCGGCGGCCTGGAAAACCAGAACCTCGTCCATAACCATGCCGGATGGAAATTCTATTTTGGCAGCGCCTATCAGAGAATTTTTGCCGATTGGCTTCCATTCTGTGCAGATCGCGGCCGGTCTCATCGCGCAGCCTCGCTGGTCGAGGCAACGATGTTTGCCTCCACCCACGCTTGAAGATCAGCAGCCCGATAACGCACCGCCCGGCCGAGGCGCACGAATCTCGGGCCGCCGCCTACAAGGCGTAATTTATCAAGATGAGCTTTGGAAAGCTGAAGGATTTCAGCGGCTTCTATGGTTGTCAGTAGACGCTCTTGGGTGGTCATGGAAAGCCTCCTCAATCATGTGAGGCCATCCATGTGACTCATCTTGCTTGCACCTAAAGGGGAGGGTTAGGTGGAAAACTCCCTCAATCCCACCCTAAAAAACGACAAACACGCGGCCCGCCAGCGCGCAGGGTGCGCCGCCGCATCATGCAAATCACCGTATGCCTCACGCATCAACGCGCCCGTGGCCTCCATCTGCGCCCGCGACCACCGGCTATTTTCCTTCAACTTTTCATATTGCCGCCGCAGCGGACTACTTTTCGCAACCTGCATCACTTCATCATACCAACCGCGGATCGTCCGCGCCGTGATCGCCCCGATGCCGCGTTTGTCCTTCGCTCCCGCGCGCTGCGGCATGATGCCGCGCCGCGCAAGAACATCAGCAATCTCCCCGTAAGCCCGCTGGCGCCGTTGCGTCAGAGGCTCCGAAGGGTCATCAATCGCGCAGAGTCTGTCTATCGTAATTGCCGCCAGCGCCTTCAGCCTTATCATCATCCCGTCCGCCGGCGCTCGGCCCGAACGCGCGACAGGCCGCAACAGCGGGGGATGGCCGCCATCGTCAAGATTCCGAAGCGCGGCAGCGAGATTATCCAGCGGCGCGAGCAACGCGAGCATGTCAAGCGCGGGAATCTCATCCCGCGCGAACGCCATCACCGCATCGAGCGCATAGACCGCAGCCTCACGGGATGCCGGCACGTGCGGGTTCTCTTGAAGCTGCCTGAACAGAACAGCGGTGTTTGGCGGCCGCGGCTCGCGGAGCGGTAGTGCTGGCGCGGTCGCTTCCTCCGGCGTCGCGCGCGCGGTATTCTCCTCACCACAATCGCCCATGCTCATCTCCGGCGGTTGAAACCGGGGCGGCGCTGGCGGCGCCGCCTCGGCCCGTTTCATCTCAAGTAACGTGTAAGGCGGGTACCGCGTCTATTTCTTCCCGGCGAGCCTCGGCCGCGTGCGCGAGGTCGTAGCGGGCTTGCAGAGTCATCCAGAGATCGGGACCGTTGCCGCAGAGACGGCCTAGCTTGAGGGCCATCAGCGGCGAGATGGCGGCGCGGCCGTGCAGGATCGAATGAAGCGCCTGGCGGGAGATGCCGAGGGCGCGGGCGATATCCTGAAGCGGGAGACCGAGCGCGGGCAGGATATCTTCGCGCAGCAATTCGCCGGGGTGCAGCGGCGGCAGGGCGGGGCGGGGCGTTTCGGGCATCAGTGATAATCCTCAAGGTCAACGTCGATGGCGTCGGCGCGGTCCCATGCGAAGGTAATGCGCCAATTCCCGGTGACGCGGATCGACCAGCGCGGCGAGCCTTGCAGCCGGTGGAGATGGAAACCCGGCAGGTTCGCATCCTCGGGCCGCCCGGCCGCATCGAGCACTTGCAGCATCCGCCCTACCCTGGCCGAGTTCGGCACGCTCAGGGCGGCGGCATTGCCCGTGGCGAAGTAGGTTGCGAGCGCCTTGCTGCGGAAGGTCCGTATCACACTGACAAGCTAGGAACGGCTGGCGCGTATGTCAAGCTATGCTTGACGTGCGAGGGGTCGGGCCGAGCGCATCGGCGATCTTGCCGGCAATGCGGCCAGCGGTTGCCTTCACGGGGTCAGCGGCGAGGTGCGCATAGCGTTGCGTGGTCGCGGCCTGGGTATGGCCGAGCACCTTGCCGAGCACCAGCAGGCTATCGCCGGCGGCGGCGCCGATCGAGGCGAAGGCGTGCCGCAGGTCATGAAGCCGCGCATCCGGCAACCCGGCAGCGGCACGGATGACGCGCCAGGGCTTTTCAAGGTTCACTAGCCGCGCGCCTTTCACCTGGCCGGCGATGACATACGGGTTGCCCTCCAGCCGCGGCAGGTCGCTCAGCACGGCCAGCGCCGGGGCGGGAAGGTGCAGGGTCTTGCGCCCGGTCTTGCTATCGGGAAGCCGCGCCTCGCCGCGCTGGAAGTCGATCCAGTCCCATTGCAGCCCCAGAATCTCGCTCAGCCGCGCGCCGGTGAACAGCAGCAGGCGGATTGCCGCCGGCACGAATGGCGAGCCGCTATAGGCGCGGATGGCATCGCCAAGCCTCGCCAGTTCCTCCGCCGACAGCAGCCGCTCGCGGTGATGCTCGGCATACCGCTCAACATGCGCGCAGGGATTGGACCCGTTCGGGCGCAGCCCCCATGCCTCGGCCAGATTCATCATCTTGGACAAGAGCGCGAGCACGCGGTTTGCTTGATAGGGCGTGTCCCGCAGGGCGTAATGCAGGCGGCTCACGTCGGCGCGGCTCACGTCGGCGAGTTTCCGCGCGCCGAGCACGGGGAGGATCAGCTTATCGAGCAGGCGGCCATATTCGGCGCTGGTGCGGCTCTTGCGCTTGGCGTTCACGTGCTCGGCCATGAAGCGGGCGGCGAGGTCGGCAAGCGTTTCGGCCTTTTTCGCGGCCTCGCGCTCGGCGGCGGGATCGGCGCCATGAGCAACGTCCGCCAGGATGCGGCGGGCTTCCTCGCGGGCCTGATCCGGGGTCCACGGGTTGCCGTGCCGGCCGATCGTCAGCTTCCGCATCGGCGCCGCGCGGCCCTTCCCGGCCCGATACGAGACGAAATAGGTCTTGGCGCCCCCCCGTCGCGCGCGGCAGCCGAACCCCGCGAGATCGATATCCCAGAGTATCGTTTCGGTTCCGTCGGAGGGGGTCAGAGAATCGACAATTCGCTTCGTTATCCGGGTTTTCATGGCGGGTTTCCGAGATCGTTTCGGTTTGTTCTGGGTAGCACCGGGGTAGCACCGGAAAGGAAATCGGGGCTAATTCAGGGAAACACCATACAAGTCGATTTCTGCAAAATCAAGGCGTTAGGGCTCAGGAAACCCCCAGGAAACAAGGGTTCTCAAATTCGTAATCAGTAGGTCGTCAGTTCAATCCTGACCGTCGGCACCAGTTGAATCAAATAATTAGACCGCTATACCTCACAAAATTTCTGAAGATGGCAGGCGGCAGGGCTTCAACCTCTTCCGGTCTCAATGCCATTTGGCTTGGTCACCGTCGAGAACAGCCTGCATCGGGTCATGGACATGACGTTTCGCGACGGCGAAAGCCGGGTCCGGGCCGCCAACGCTCCCGCCGATTTTGCGGCCATCTGCATATGGCGCTCAGTTTCCGAACCTCCCGGCAAAAAAATCATTCCCGATGTCGCCAAGGGCGGCTCACTGATCGCCCGGGGTGACCGCGACCGTGACAGCCAGCGTCTCGGCGGCATCGCCGCGTCTGATCCCGCGCGCCGGCGCGGCGGCGAGATAATCGAGGCCGACGCTGGTGCGGATATAGGCTTCGGTCGGGCAAACGCCGTTCGAGGGGTCGAACCCGACCCAGCCGAGATCAGGGACGAACGCCTCCGCCCAGGCATGGCTCGCCTGGTCGTGCTCCGGTGCCATCCCGGTCCACAAATACCCCCCGACATAACGTGCCGGAATACCGCGCGCGCGGGCGGCGGCGATGAAGATATGGGCGTGATCCTGACAGACCCCGGCCCCGCGCGTCAGCGCCTCGGCGGCGGCGGTGGCGGCATCGGTCGTTCCGGGCCGATAGGCAACCCGCTCGCCGACGGCGCGCATCAGCGCGTGCAGGACGGTGAGCGCCGAAGCGTCCCCTCCGATCCCGCGCGCGAAATCGACGATCGCCGGCCCCGCTGCGGTCAACTTCGTCTCGCGCAGGAAAAACGGCGGCGGCAGGGGCTCGGCGGTGCCGCGCACGACGCCGTCCATCGCCGCCGTCTCGACTTCGCCGGCGACCAGGATGGTCACCGCGCGATGGGGATGGTTGATCGCGTGGCAATGGACGATGTTGCCAAACCCGTCGATGAAAAAAGGCAGCGGGCGGCCCGGCACGGCGCGCACCTGCCAGGAGAGCACGCGCTGCCCGTCATGCGAGCGGGGGGCGAGGCGCAGCAACTGGCTCATCGCCATCACCGGCGCATCATAGTGGTAGCTGGTCTCATGCCTTACCCGCAACCGCATGCCCACCCCGCTCACATCAAATAGAGACGGCTGATCTCGCCGCCGAGACGGGCCGTCTGGTCGAGAAAGGCGACGAGGAATTCATGCAGACCGGACTGAAAAATATCCTCGATCCGGCCGAAGCGCAGCCGCGCATACATCTCGCCGGAGAGACGATGGCATTCCCCGCGTTTGCCGCCATAGGCGTCGGCGAGGAGATCGAGATGGCGGGCGATCTGCTCCATGCAGGCGCGCAGCGAACGCGGCATCTCCGGGCGCAGCAGCAACAATTCGGCGATCAGCCAGGGTTGCAGGCGGTCGTGATAGATCCAGTGATAGCTGCGCAACGCCGAAACCGAACGCAATATCGCCTGCCATTGATAATAATCGAGGGCGCCGCCGACCTCTTCATCGCGCGGCAGCAGAACGTGGTATTTGACGTCGAGCAGGCGTGCGGTGCTGTCGGCGCGCTCCAGAAACGTGCCGAGGCGCGTGAAAAAGAAGGCGTCATTGCGCAGCATGGTGTTGGCATAGGCACCGTTGAAGAGCAGTGAGCGCTCTTTCACCCAGTCGAGAAAATCGATCAGGCCATGCGCGATGATCGCCGCTGGATCGAGATCGCGGAGCCGCATCCAGGTCTGATTGAGCGCCTCCCACATATCGACGGTGAGCGCGGTGCGCACCGCGCGAGCATTGCGGCGCGCGGTTTCCAGGCAGGAGAAGACGCTGGAGGGGTTATCGGCGTCGAAGACCATGTAGGCGATCACCGCCTCGGCCTCGACGATCTCGTATTTGCCAAAAAATCCGTCCTCGCAGCCCGCCGCGCGGAGCGTCGAGTGCCACTCATTGCCCGCATCGCCCAAAGAGTAGGCAAGGCTCGCCATGCGATGCCCAACCGTCAGGATACGGGCGACGTTCTCCGCCCGCTCGATATAGCGGGCGAGCCAAAACAGACTGTCGGCGGTGCGGCTCAGCATCACGCGTCCAGCACCCAGGTATCCTTGGTGCCGCCGCCCTGGCTGGAATTGACCACCAGCGACCCCTCGCGGAGCGCGACGCGGGTCAGCCCGCCGGGGACGATGCGGATCTCCTTGCCGACCAGGACGAAGGGGCGAAGATCGACATGACGCGGGGCGATCCCGCTCTCCACATAGGTCGGGCAGGTGGAGAGCGCGAGCGTCGGCTGCGCGATATAATCACCGGGGCAGGCGCGGAGGCGGGCGGCGAAGACGTCGCGTTCGGCGCGGCTCGCCTGCGGGCCGATCAACATGCCATAGCCGCCCGAGCCCCGCGCCTCCTTCACCACCAATGCGTCGAGATGGGCGAGGACATAGGCGAGATCCTCGGCGCGGCCGCAATCGAAGGTCGGCACATTGGCGAGAAGCGGTGCCTCACCGAGATAGAAGCGGATCATTTCCGGAACATAGGGATAGACCGATTTATCATCGGCGATGCCGGCGCCGACGGCATTGGCCAGCGCCACGTTGCCGGCACGATAGGCGCCGAACAGGCCGGGGACGCCGAGCGTCGAATCGGGGCGGAAGGTCAGCGGGTCGAGGAAATCGTCATCCACCCGGCGATAGAGGACATCGATCCGACGCGGCCCTTCGGTGGTGCGCATGAAGACGATGTTGTCCTCGATGAAGAGATCCGCCCCCTCGACGATCTCGACCCCCATCTCGTCGGCGAGGAAGGAATGCTCGTAATAGGCGCTGTTGAAGGCACCCGGGGTCAGCAGCGCGACCGTCGGCTCGCCCGGACAATGCGGCGGGGCGACCGAGCGCAGGGTATCGAGCAGATCCTCGGGGTAGTGCGAGACCGACGCGACGCGATGGCGCCCGAGCAGGCCGGGGAACAGGCGCATCGTCGCCTCACGGTTCTCCAGCATGTAGGAAGCGCCCGAGGGCACCCGGCAATTATCCTCGAGCACGCAGAATTCGCGCGGCCCGAGGCGCACGATATCGATGCCGGCGATATGGGTATAGGCGCCGTGGACGGGCATGAAATCCTGCATCTCGGGGCGGAACCCCGCGTTCATGAGGATCAGCGCCTCGGGTATCCGCCCGGCGCGGAGGATTTCGCGCCCCTGATAGATATCGACGAGAAACGCGTTCAGCGCCCGCACCCGCTGACGGAGGCCGCGTTCGAGAAACATCCATTCGTCGGCATCGAGCACGCGCGGAATGATGTCGAAGGGGATCGTGCGCTCGGGGTTGCCACCTTCGGCATAGACCGCGAAGGTGACGCCGACACGGCGGAACAGGAGTTCCGCCTCCTCATGCTTGCGGCGGAGGAGATCGGGCGGCAGATCTTCAAGCCAATCGCGGATCATCGCGTAAGGGGCACGGCACGCCCCCGCATGATGCATTTCGTCGAACCCGGATAAGTCCGTCCCCTGCCCCGCCGCCGGCAATTCTCCCTCTGGCCGCGCCATCGTTTCCCCGCTTATCCACATCGAACAGGGAGAATAAAGCAAACCTCATGCCAAAAACACGAAAAACCGCCCGCGCGAGGGGCAACAGGGGATGCCATTCGCCGGCCACAAGCCGCGACGGCAGCGGCGCGGTTTATGGCCAGCGGACCTCGGGGGGGAGGCTCATGAGGATCGCCTCGATATTGCCCCCGGTTTTGAGGCCGAACAGGGTGCCGCGGTCATAGAGCAGGTTGAATTCGACATAGCGGCCGCGGCGGATGAGGAGGTGCTCGCGTTCGGCGTCGGTCCAGCGCGTCCGCATGCGGCGACGGACGATCGCCGGGTAGACGTCGAGAAACGCTTCGCCGACCGCACGCGTGAAGGCGAAATCACGCGCTGCGTCGCCGCTTCGCAAATGGTCGTAGAAGATGCCGCCAAGTCCGCGCCGTTCGCCGCGATGAGGAAGATAGAAATAACGGTCGCACCAATCTTTGAAGCGCGGATAATAATCGGGGTCGAACCCGTCGCAGGCGGCGCGGAGGCGGTCATGGAACAGCGCCGCATCGGCCGCCGCCGCGGCGCTTTCGGGCATCGCCGGGGTGATGTCGGCGCCGCCGGCGAACCAGCCCTCGGTGGTGACGATCAGGCGGGTGTTCATATGCACCGCCGGCACGTGCGGGCTCCGCATATGGGCGACGAGACTGATGCCGCTCGCCCAGAAGCGCCGATCCTCGGCGGCGCCGGGGATTTGCGCGGCGAAATCGGGGCTGAATTCGCCCCAAACGGTGGAGACATTGACCCCGACTTTTTCAAAGACACGCCCGTGCATGAGCCGCATTTCGCCGCCGCCGCCATCGCCTTCCCCGGTTGCGCCGCTTTCCGGCGGGCGGCGCCAGGAGGTGGCATGGAAGCGGCCGGGCGGGGCATCGGCATGGCCGGCCTCGTCCTCGATGGCTTCGAAAGCGGCGCAGATCCGCGTGCGCAGCGCCTCGAACCAGGCGCGGGCGGGCTCTTGCAGGGCATGATGGGGCAGGGCGTGATGGGGAGGCGGCGCGATCATGCCCGCGTTATGGCAATGGCGGCGGAGTCTGTCGATGGTGTCACGGGGCGGCGTAAGAACCCGGATATCGACCCCGGTTCCGGGGTTGACGGGGGCTTTATCAGGGGGTCTGTTGCAGTCGCTCAAGGGCGCGCCTAATATGCGCGCGGCTCATAGCTGCAAGGCACCCCCGGATGCAATCGGGGCGTCGAGGCTTGTGTGATGTTTTGTAAGGCAATAACTCCGCGACAGGCGCGGGGACCGAGGTAACGATGGCCGATACCGCCGCTCACTCCTCTCATCCTGGTGGTCATTCCGGCGCCGGGCACGGGCCGGGAGATGGTACCACCAAGCGCGATTTCCTGAAAATGGTCGCCGGCGCCGGCGCCCTGGTCGGGGCGGGGGCGATTGCCTGGCCGCTGATCGACAGCATGAACCCGTCCCAGGACGTGCTCGCGCTCTCCTCGGTCGAGGTCAATCTGGCGCCGATCCCCGAAGGGTCCGGCATCACCGTTCTCTGGCAGGGCAAGCCGATCTTCGTCCGCCATCGCACCGCCGCCGAGATCAAGGCGGCGGAAGACGTGAAGCTCAGCGACCTGATCGAGCCGCAATCCGATGCCGATCGCGTCAAGCCCGGGCACGCGCCATGGATCGTCCTGATCGGCATTTGCACCCATCTCGGCTGCATCCCGCTCGGCAATAAGCCGACCGACCCGCGCGGCGAATGGGGTGGCTGGTTCTGCCCGTGCCACGGCAGCCAGTACGACACTTCCGGCCGGGTGCGGCACGGGCCGGCGCCGCTCAACCTCTATTTGCCGCCCTACGCCTTCGAGAATGACACCAAGATCAAGATCGGCTGAGACAGTTTTTCGGAACGGAGTGGCGCGCGATGGTCGGCCTGAACAAAAGTGATTTCAAGAACCCGGTGATCAACTGGATCGATACCAGGATGCCGGTGTTCACTCTGATGCAAAAGGAATACGGCTCTTTCCCGACGCCCAAGAATTTCAATTATTTTTGGAATTTTGGCGCCCTGGCGATGGTCAATCTGGTGTTGATGATCATCACCGGCGTGTTCCTGGCGATGAATTACGCACCGAATTCGATGCTCGCCTTCGACAGCGTCGAACGCATCATGCGCGACGTGAACTGGGGCTGGCTGATCCGCTACGCCCACATGAACGGCGCCTCGATGTTCTTCATCGTGGTCTATGTGCATCTTTTCCGCGGCCTCTATTACGGCTCCTACAAGGCGCCGCGGGAATTGCTCTGGATGCTCGGGGTGGTGATCCTGCTGCTGATGATGGCAACGGCGTTCATGGGCTATGTCCTGCCCTGGGGGCAGATGTCCTATTGGGGCGCGACCGTCATCACCAATCTGTTCTCGGCTATCCCGCTGGTCGGGAAATCCATCGTCACCTGGCTCTGGGGTGGCTTCGCGGTCGATAACCCGACGCTCAACCGCTTCTTCAGCCTGCATTACCTGCTGCCGTTCGTCATCGTCGGCGTCGTCTTCCTGCATGTCGTCGCACTGCACATCACGGGCTCCAACAACCCGCTCGGCATCGAGGTCAAAACCCCGCAGGACACCATCCCCTTCCATCCCTACTATACGATCAAGGACAGTGTCGGGATTTGCGTGTTTTTCATCGTGCTCGCCTTACTGGTGTTTTTTGCGCCGAATTTCTTCGCGAGCCCCGATAACTACATCCCCGCCAATCCGCTGCAGACACCGGCCGAGATCGTGCCGGAATGGTATTTCCTGCCGTTCTACGCCATCCTGCGTTCGGTGCCGAACAAGCTCGGCGGGGTGATGATGATGTTCGGCGCGATCGCGGTGCTGTTCGTCCTGCCCTGGCTCGATACCAGCCCGGTCAGGAGCGCGCGCTTCCGGCCGATCTATCGCCAGTTGTTCTGGCTCCTGGTGATCTCGGTATTCGCGCTCGGCGCCGTCGGCGCGCACCGGCCACAGGGGGTCTGGGTGGTGATCGGCCGCCTCGCGACGCTTTATTATTTCCTGCATTTCCTCGTCATTCTGCCGATCCTCGGCAAGCTGGAGCGGCCCTTGCCGTTGCCGGAGAGTATCAGCCGGCCGGTGCTCGGTGGCGGCAAGATGCCGAGTGGTGCGACCGCCAAGCCGATGGAGAAGGCGTGATGCGTGGCCTGAAACGTCTCAGCCTGTCCGTGGCCGCCGCCGCTTGCGCCGCGACGCTGGCTTCCGCCGCCTGGGCACAAGCCGGCGACAAGCCGGCAGCAAAAGCGCCGGCGCATGAGATCAGCACCGCCGATATCCCGGTGCCGCCGCTCCCGCACATCGATTGGAGTTTTAACGGCCCGTTCGGCACCTATGATCGCGCCTCGGCGCAGCGCGGATTTCTGATCTATCAGCAGGTCTGTTCGAACTGCCATTCGATGGACCAGCTCTATTATCGCAATCTCGAAGGCATCGGGCTCAGCGAGGATCAGATCAAGGCGATCGCCGCCAGCGTTCAGGTGCCGGGCGGCGTGAACGATCAAGGCCAGCCGATCGAGCGGCCGGGCAAGCCCTCCGATCACTTCAAGGCGCCGTTTCCCAATGAACAAGCGGCGCGCGCGGCCAATGGCGGCGCGCTTCCGCCCGATCAGTCGGTTTTGGAACTCGCCCGCGAAGGCGGCGCCGATTATCTCTACGCCATCCTCACCGGCTATGCCGATCCGCCTCCCGGGGTGAAGCTGATGTCGGGGATGAACTACAACACCTATTTCCCCGGCCATCAGATCGCCATGCCGCAGCCGCTTCAGGAAGGCTCGGTGCAATATACCGATGGCGTGAAGCCGACGCTCGATCAGGAAGCCAAGGATGTCGTCACCTTCCTCACCTGGGCGGCCAATCCGGAGATGGAAGAGCGCAAACAGACCGGCGTCCGGATCATCCTGTTCCTGATTTTCCTGACCGGCGTCACTTATGCGGTCAAGCGCCGGGTGTGGTCTGATCTTCACTGACGAGTGATACTGACTCGAGGCATTGCTCCGGGTCAGGCGCGGGGTTACGAAAAGGGGGGTAACACCCCCTTTTTCATGACCAGATGAGCGCCGCCGCGCGCATCGGGAGAGCGTGCGGGCTCAGCTCTGGCGTCGCGGCCCGATATCGGCGAGCGGCAGGGTCAGCACCGCGCCGGCGAGGCCGATCGCAAACAGCGGCAAATGGCTGCCGGTCACGGCATAGAGCCAGGCGAGCAGGAACCCGACCGCGGTCTGCGCCGCGCCGTAAGCCGCGGTCGCAAGGCTCCAGAGACCCGGCGCGGCCTCGCCGCCGACGCTGCGGGTGCGGAGCAGGAACAGCCCGGAAACCCCGGTCGCGGTCGCCCCGGCAAGAATCGTGGAGACCGCCAAGGCCCCGCTCGCGTGCCACAGAAGCGGGAGTGCGGTATCGAATACCTGGGCGACGAGGGCGAGCGCGAGCGCCCGGCGCAGGCCGAGAAGATCGGCGAGGCGGCCGCACAACGCCGGGCCGGCGGCGGCGCTCACGCCGAACAGCAGCCAGAACGCGCTGCCGGCGGTACTCCCCCGGGCGAGGCCGCGAGTGATGAAATCGGGCCACCACAGCATATGCGGCGTCGCGGCGGCGGCGGCCATGGCGTAGGCGGCGATCAGGCGCAACGATGCCGGGTGGCGGGTGCCGGCGAACAGCGACCGACGCGCGACCGGCGCGGCGGCGGGCCATAACCGCCATGCGGCGACGGTGACGAAAAGCCCCGCCATGCCGAGCGCGAACCAGGTGACGGCGAGCCCGTCGCGCAGCAGAAACGGCACCACCAGCGCGCCGAACACGATGCCGCTGCCGACCCCGGTGAAGGTGAGGCCGGCAGCCAACCCTCGCCAGCGCGGCACGATCGTCGCCTGAACCGCGGGCCCGGCCAGCACCATCAGCGCGCCACCCGCGGCGCCGGCGAGAATGCGCCAGACCAGGAACCAGAGGAACCCACCCTTGACCGCGCAGAGCGCAAAGCACGCGGCGGCCAGCAGCATCGCGGCGCGGAGCGTGGCAATGAGGCCGAGGCGTTGGCCGAGCAGCGGGCCGAGCAGGGCGCCGACGAGATAGCCGCCGAGATTGGCCGCGCCCAACGCGCCGGCCTGTCCGGCGCCGAGCCAGTTTGCCCCGATCATTGCCGGCAGCAGCAGCGAATAGGCGAAACGCTGCATGCCGACGCCGAGAAACGTGGCACTGGCCCCGGCCAGCATCAGCCGTGCGGCGGCGCGTTCTGGCATCATCGTGCGGCGGCGCGTTCTGGCATCATCGCGCGAGCCAAACCAGCCAGGCGCTCACCGTGCCGGCGGCGATGCCGATCGCGATATTGCCGGAGAGCCGAACGGTGATCAGCGTCGCCGCCGCCCCCACCCATTCCTTGGCCCCGCCCGCCGCCAGCGCTGGCGCAACATAGCCGACGAACAGCGCCCCCGGCACATAGCCGAGCATGGCGCGCAGAAAGGGGCTTGGGCGAAGCGCGCGGAACAGGAAATACCCTCCCGCCCGGCAGGCGAGCGTCGCGAGCGCCATGCCGAGAATGGCGACGAGATTGCTTGCCGCGATCATGGTGCGCCACGCCGGCGTTCACCAAACGCACCGACCAGACCGCCGGCGAGTGCTGCGGCCACCACATGCCAGGCGCCATGCGGCGCAAAATGCGCGACCGGGAGGGCGACGGCGGCGGCGGCGAGCCAGGGCAGGGCATCCTGCCGGCCGCGCCAGAGCGGCACGAGGAGGCTGACGAAGGCGGCGAGGGCGGCGAAAAACAGCGGATGGCCGCGCGGCGGGTGGAGCGTGGTGCCGAGCAGATGTCCGGCCAGGCTGCAAGCGAGCCAGGCGCACCACAGCGCGAATCCGGCACCGAACAGAAACCCGCCATCGCGCTCGCCCTTGCGGCCCTCGGCGATGGCGAGCGCGAAGCCGTGATCGACGAGCAGAAAGAGATTGCCCCAGAGCCGCCAGCCGGAAAGCCGCTCCAACCAGGGGGCGAGGGCCGGCCCCATCAGCGCCATGCGGAGATTGACGGCGAAGGCGGCGAAGCTCACGGCGAGCACCGGCGCCGGGTGGGTCCAGAGGTCGAGAGCGAGAATCTGGCTGGCTCCGGCGAAAACCAGGCCGCTCATCAGCCCGGTCTCGGTCAGCGAGAGCCCCTTGCCAGCGGCGAGCACGCCGACGACGAGGCCGAACGGCGCGAGCCCGGCCGCGACCGCGAGGCTGCGCCGGGCGCCGCGCGCCAATCCGGCGGCGGTGAAGGTCGGGGCGTTCACGCCGGGGTGCTCACACGCCGCCGCGCCGGAAGCGCAGCACCAGGGCGAGCGCCGCCTCCGGGCTCATCGCCAGCGCCTGTTCGGCGATCGCCTGGGAAAATCCCGCCCTCGCCAGCATCGCGAGTTCACGGCCCGGCGCGGGCGGCGGGGCGATGCGGAAGGGGCCGAGGCGGCGGCGGCGGGCGAGCGTCAGGGCCGCGGCGAGTTCGCTCTCCGGCGCCTCGGGGAGAGCGGCGCGGGCGGTTTCGGCGGCAACGCCGCGGGCGGCGAGATGGGCGGCGATCGCCCGGCGCGACCGCCCAGAGCGATGAAGGCGCTCGGCCCGGGCGCGGGCGAAGGCGGCATCATCGACCCCTCCCGCCGCCGCGAGCCGCGCGACGATGCGCCGCACGGCCACCCGCGCCGCCGCCTCCTCCGCCGCCAACGCCTCGGCGTCACCCGAGGCGCTGCGCCGCCAGCGCGCGATCCGCCGCTCGAGCACGCGCAAAAGCCCGGCCTCGGTGGTCGCATAGCGGGCGAGATGGGCCAGCGCCGCCTCATGCAGCGCCGCCTCGCTCGGGGCCGGCGGGTCGGGTGTTTCGCTCACGGGGGGCAGGATGCCATGCCACCGCCCGCCCGCAAACCGCTTGCCGGCGGCGATGAGGGGGCAAAAAAGCGCATGGCAGGCAGTAGGTGGATTTATCGCTCGCAATCCCGGCTTCGGCTCGCTATCTGTGCGGCGCAGCATACCGAGGCGCTATCATCCCCATGACCCTACGTAATATCGCCATCATTGCCCATGTCGATCATGGCAAAACCACCCTGGTCGACCAGCTTTTGCGCCAATCCGGCGCTTTTCGCGACAATCAGCACGTCGCCGAGCGGGCGCTCGACCGCAATGACCTGGAGCGTGAGCGCGGCATCACCATCCTCGCCAAGGTTGCGAGCGTGGTCTGGGGCGGGACCCGGATCAATCTCGTCGATACCCCTGGCCACGCCGATTTCGGTGGCGAGGTCGAACGCATCCTGAACATGGTCGATGGCGCGCTCGTCCTCGTCGATGCCGCCGAGGGCGTGCTGCCGCAGACCAAATTCGTCGTCGGCAAGGCGCTCAAGCGCGGCTTGCGCCCGATCGTCGTGGTCAACAAGGTCGATCGCGGCGATGCCCGCCCCGATGCGGTTCATGACGAGGTGTTCGATCTCTTCGCTGCCCTCGGCGCCGATGAGCAGCAGCTCGATTTCCCGATGCTCTATGCCTCCGGCCGGCAAGGCTGGGCGGATACGACGCTGGACGGGCCGCGTGCCGATCTCTCGGCGCTGTTCGATCTCATCCTGAAGCATGTGCCCGCGCCCAAGGTCGAGACCGCGGCGCCGTTCGCCATGATCGCCGCGATCCTGGAATACGATAATTTTCTCGGTCGCGTGCTGACCGGGCGCATCGAACAGGGGCGGGCGCGCCTCAACATGCCGCTCAAGGTGCTGCGCGGCGATGGCAGCGTCGTCGAAACCGGCCGACTGACCAAGCTGCTTTCCTTCCGCGGCCTGGAGCGGGTGGCGGTCGAGGAGGCGCAAGCCGGTGACATCGTCGCCATCGCCGGCCTCGCCGAGGCGACGGTGCCGGAGACCATCGGCGCGCCGGACCTCGCCGCCGCCCTGCCGGCGAGCCCGATCGACCCGCCGACCCTCGCCATGACGTTCCGCATCAATGACGGGCCGCTCGCCGGGCGTGAGGGCAGCAAGGTGACCTCGCGCCAGATCCGCGACCGCCTCTATCGCGAGGCGGAAGGTAATGTCGCGATCCGCATCAGCGACAGCACCGAAACCGAGGCGTTCGAGGTCGCCGGGCGCGGCGAATTGCAACTCGGCGTCCTGATCGAGACCATGCGCCGGGAGGGATTCGAACTCGCCATCGGCCGCCCGCGCGTGCTCACCCGCACCAATCCCGAAACCGGCGAGCGCGAGGAGCCGCTGGAGGAAGTGGTGATCGATGTCGATGAGCCCTATGCCGGTGTGGTGGTGGAAAAACTCGGCCGGCGCAAAGGGGAATTGACCGAGATGCGCCCCTCCGGCGGCGGCAAGACTCGGCTGGTCTTCTCCATCCCGTCACGCGGGCTGATCGGCTATCATGGCGAGTTTCTCACCGACACGCGCGGCTCCGGGGTGATGAACCGGCTCTTTGCCGGCTATACGCCCTGGCGCGGGGTCATCGAGGGGCGGCGGAACGGTGCCTTGATCTCCAACGCCGACGGCGTCGCGGTGCATTACGCCCTGTTCTATCTCCAGGAGCGCGGCACCCTGTTCATCGGGCCCGGCGAGAAGGTCTATGTCGGCATGATCCTCGGCGAGCATTCGCGTGAGAATGACCTCGAGATCAATCCGATCAAGGAAAAGAAGCTCACCAATATCCGCGCCGCCGGCAAGGATGACGCCATGCTGCTGATCCCGCCGCGGCGAATGTCGCTCGAACAGGCGATCGCCTATGTCGAGGATGACGAATTGGTGGAGGTGACGCCAGGCGCGATCCGGCTGCGCAAACGCCACCTCGACCCCCATGACAGAAAACGCGCCGAACGACGGACCGAGGCGGCGTGAAGGAAGGCCAGGGGCCCCGCCCCTGCACCCCGCCAGGGACAATGTCCCTGGACCCTGTTCCGTTAAGGATTGTCTGGGAGGGGCGCAACGAAGCGCGGGCCAATTCCACGATGCGCCCCTCCCAGACAATCCTCCATAGGAAAGCGGGTCTGGGGGCGCTGCCCCCAGCGGGTCCAGGGCGGAGCCCTGGCCTTCCTTTCTGACTCCGCCATGCGGGGTGAGCGGCGCGTTTTTATCGTCATGACCGTCTACGGCTTCGTTTGCGGTCTACCGTTGCCGCTGACCGGTTTCACGCTTCGCCAATGGCTGAGCGAGACCGGGCTTTCGCTCGGCGCGATCGGGCTTTCGGCGGTCATCGGTCTTGCCTATGCGCTGAAATTCCTCTGGGCGCCGCTGTTCGACCGCGCCGTGCTTCGGCTTGGGCGAAGGCGGGGCTGGCTTTTGCTGATTCAGCCGCTGTTGATCGCGACGATGTTTCTGCTCGCGCTCTCCGATCCCGCCCATGCCCCGCTCGCGACCGTTGCGGCCGCGGTTTTGCTCGCCTTTTGCTCGGCGAGCCAGGATATCGTCGTCGATGCGTGGCGGATCGAAAGTTTTTCCGCCTCCCTCCAGGGTGCGGCGCTCGCCTGCTATGTCTGGGGCTATCGCCTGGCGTTGCTGATTTCGGGGGCGGCGGCGATCAAGCTTGCCGATCTCTGGGGCTGGCATGGGGCGCTCGCGGCGATGGCCGGGCTCGCGGTGATCGGACCATTGGCGACCCTACTCGCGCCGGAGCCGGCGGTGCCGCGGCTTGCGGCGGTGGCGGGAGGGGTGTTCCGGCGCATGGTGGTCGCGCCGCTCGCGGCGTTTCTCACCCGGCGCGGCGCGGTCTGGGCATTGGCGTTTATCGTCTTGTTCAAGCTCGGCGAGGCGCTGGCCGGGGTCATGCTGGCGCCGTTTTATCGCGCGCTCGGGTTTGACCGTGGCGCGGTGGCGCTGGCCAACGGGCCGATTTCACTGGTCGCGACGCTTGCCGGGATTTCGCTCGGCGGCTGGCTGGTGGCGCGCCGGGGGGCGGCGCGGGCGTTGCTCTGGACCGGGTTCGCGCAAATGGCGGCGATGGCGATGTATCTCGCACTCGCGGTCTCGGCGGGCAGGCCCGGCGTGCTTTATGTGACGACACTGGTCGAGGCGTTTGCCGAGGGATTGGCGGATGCCGCGTTTCTCGCCTTCCTCTCGGCGCTCTGCGATCGCGCCTATTCGGCGACGCAATACGCGCTTTTATCCTCGCTCGCCGCCTTGCCGCTCCGCACGCTCGGTGGCTTGTCCGGGTTTCTGGCCGCCTGGCTGGGCTGGAGCCGGTTTTATGGTGTCTGCCTGCTGGCCTCGCTGCCGGCGATGCTGGTGATGCTGCATCTTTTGCACCGCTATCGCGGCATCGTCGCGCCGGCGGGCGAAATCCCGCTTGCCAGGCTTGGCGCGGACGGGTAGCGAAAGCGTGATGGATGATCCCGCCCAGAGAGCGGCGACAGCGCCCCCGGACGATGCCAGCCTGACCCCGGCGGAGATGGTGAGCCGGCTATCGCGCGCCAATGTGCTGGTGGTCGGCGATGCCATGCTCGATCGCTACATCCATGGCCATGTCGAACGGCTGAGCCCGGAGGCGCCGGTGCCGGTGCTGACCATCGCGCGCGAAGTGGCGCTCCCTGGCGGCGCGGCGAATGTCGTCCGCGATCTCACTGCGCTCGGGGCTGCCTGCGCCTTTGTCTCGGTGGTCGGCGATGACCAGACCGGCTCCGATCTCACCGGGCTGATCGGTGGCCAGCCGGGGATCGAGCCCTGGCTTCTGGTCCAGGGCGGGCGGACGACGACGCGCAAGACCCGCTTTCTCGCCGAGGGCCATCACCTTCTCCGCGCCGATCGTGAGCAGACCGACCCGATCGAGGCGCGGCTCGGCGAGCGGCTGCTCCGCATCGCGCGCGATGCCATGGCGGCAACCTCGCTCACCGTTCTCTCCGACTACGGCAAGGGGGTGCTGAGCGACGGTCTGGCGGCGGCGCTGGTGCGGATCGCGGGGGAGTTGGGCCGCAAGGTTCTGGTCGATCCGTCGAGCGGCGATTGCGCCCGTTTCGCCGGCGCCGACGTGATTTTGCCGACCGCGGGCGAACTGGCGCTGGCCACCGGCATGCCGGTCGCACGGGATGAGGAGATCGAGGCCGCTGCCGCCGCCCTGATGGCGCGGTATCGCTTCGGCGCGGTGATGGCGCTGCGCGGCGCGGCCGGGATCAGCCTGCTCGGCGCTGGCCCGGCGCTGCACATGGCGTTGCCGCGCGACCAGACATTGGATCTTTTCGGCGTCACCGACGCGGTTTTGGCGACTCTGGCCGCCGCCCTCGCGGTTGGGATACCGCTCCCTTGTGCCGGGCGGCTCGCGGGGGCGGCGGCGCGGATCGTTGCGACCCGCGCCGGAACCGTCGTGCCGCTTCCCGCCGATCTGCTCGCCGGCTGGGACGCCGGCTGAAAAAAAACCCGGCCAGGTTGCCCGGGCCGGGGTTGGGGGAGGATGCGCCGTCAGTCGTGCAGGGTTTCGAGATAGGCGATGACGGCGTGGCGGTTCCATTTCCGCTTGAGACCAGCGAAATGCATGGCAACCCCCGGGATCCAGGCCTGCGGATCCCAGAGATAATGCGTCAATTCATCGGCGGTCCACACTTTGCCGAAATTCTTCATCGCATCGGAATAGGCGAAGCCGGGTTCGGTTCCCGCCTTGCGCCCGACGACGCCGTAAAGGCTCGGCCCGACCCGATTGACGCCTTTTTTGTCGGAATGGCACTGGGCGCAGATGTGATTGAACACTTCATGCCCGTGGGCGATCATCGCTGGCTTGTTGTTTTCGTCCTCCTCATCGGGGACTTGCGCTTTTGCCATCATGCCGGTGGCGATCATGAGGCTGAAGGCGAAGGCGCCGAACCCGAGCGTGAGGCCGCGTTTCCAGCCGGCACGCCGGGGGGAGGCATCGGGGGTTTGGGTCAACACGTCACTGCTCCCTCTGTCTGTTTTCTGCCGCATACCATGCTCCCCCCTTAGAATGCCATCCAGAGGTAGAGATAGAGCGTGTTCATGCCGCTGGCATTGTGGCCGAAGCCGTCGAAGTTGTTGGTGCCGCCGTTGAATTCGAGATAGTCGGTGTATTGCAGGCCGATTTTGAGGTTCTTCTCGAAATCCCAGACGGTGTCAGCCGATTTGCCGAACGGAACCCAATCCGCCTCCCAGATGAGCGACTGCGTGTTGGGGCTGCCATTGGCGCTGCCGACGACGGAGGCGGGGGCATAGAGGGTTCTGTCGGAGGAGCCCCAGATGCCGTTATAGGCCATCGTGAAGCCGTAGGTGTTCTTGTAGTAATAATCCCCGGCGATACGGAAGTTTTCCATCTGGTTGTAGGATTTGTCAGCCAGTCCGGCGTTGTGCATGGCATCGAGCTGCGCCTGCTGCTGCAACAGATTGGTATCGATGGCGAAGAGGTGGTTGCCGTTGGTGTATTGGTAATTGGCATCGACGCCGTAATCGAGATAGGTGTTGGTCCCCGGCTGGGCGATGACGTTCGCGGCCATCGGCGCGTAGAACGCGACGCCGCCGAGTTCGAGGAAGTTATTGCCCCATTGCTTCTGCCATGCGACGCGAACATAGGGGGCCGCGCCCTCGACCTCGCCGAGCGAGGGAACCGCGCCTTCACCGAGCGCTTGGAACCAGGTCGGGCTCAGCGATTTATAGGCCCCCCCTTCGATGTACCAGGTCTGGTTGATCCACCAATAATTGGTGAGACCGATCGTATTGCTGCCGCCTAAAGCCTGGATCGCGAACGGCGCCGTGACCGGGCCGGGCGAGACCGCCGAACTCGCGTAAGGGTAGTCGTAGTGATAGAGGGTGTTGTAAGGATCCTGCACCGTCGGCCCGTTATTCATGTCGAGGCCGATGCGGACATCCTGGCTTGAGATCGAGAATTCGTGGGTGAGACGAAGATCGGTGTCATCGAGCGCGACCGAACTTCCGTCCTGCGCGGCGGTGACCTGGATCATGCCGCCGGCGTAGTCCGAAAGCCGCCCGGCGAGGAAGAGCGAGATCTGATCGAGGTTGAAATTGTTGTTGGCCCGGTAATCATTGGCCGGCGAGCCGCCTTCCACCGGGTCGGCGGTGTTGTTGAACGAGGCGAAAGCCATCGCCGAAATCGGGATATAGGGGTAGGGCGTATCGCCGGCGGTCAGCGTGTAGCCGCCCATTTTGAAAGCGATGCCAAATGGGGTGAGCTGCGGCCCGAAGGCGCCGATATGGCACGACGAGCATGGCTGATCGGTTTGGCGGGCAAAAGCCGGCACCGCCTCGGCGCGATCGACCGAAAACAGAACCGCGAGCACCGCCGCCAGCCCCCAAAGCCATTTCCTGGGCCATCTTCCCGGGGAATGGCGGGAAAACAAAGCTCTCATCTCGAAACCCCTCCTTCACGAAACAACGCGGATGCGTGGATGACGCGATGGTGAGGATCGGGACTATATGGAGCGGCTTCTTTGATTTCGATCAATTTTGCGCCGCGGTAGAAAAAAACCGCGCCACTGTTGCCGCGCGGTCACGCATGTTTGCCGGCGCTTCAGAGCGCGCCGGGCAGGGGGAAGGCCTCTTTCCGCTCGCTGTAGCGGTCGGTCAGATAGTCGGCGCGGTCGCGGAGCAGCCAGGTGAAACGGACCAATTCCTCCATCACGTCCACCAGGCGGTCATAATAGGGTGAAGGGAGCATACGTCCGGCCTCGTCGAACTGCTCATAGGCCTTGGCGACGCTGGATTGGTTGGGGATGGTGACCATGCGCATCCAGCGGCCGAGCAGACGGAGCGTGTTGACCGCGTTGAAGCTTTGCGAGCCGCCGGAGACCTGCATGACGGCCAGTGTCCGCCCCTGCGTCGGGCGCAGCGCGCCGAGCGAGAGCGGCAGCCAGTCGATCTGGTTTTTCAAGACGGCGGTGATCGCGCCATGCCGCTCCGGGCTGCACCAGACCTGCCCTTCCGACCATAGCGAGAGGGCGCGAAACGCCGCGACCTCGGGATGATCGGCGGGCACGCTATCGGCGAGCGGGAGGCGGCTCGGGTCGAACACTCGCGCCTCGGCGCCGAGAAAGCGCAGGATGCGTGCCGCCTCCAGGGTCAGAAGCCGGCTGTAGGAGCGCGCGCGGAGCGAGCCGTAGAGGAGCAGGATGCGCGGCGGATGGGTTGCCCGGGTCGCGGGTTCGAGCCGCGCCGGGTCGGGCGGGGCGAGCAGATCCGAGACCAGGGCGGGGAAGGTTTCGTCGCCTTCGGGCGTCACATCAGCCACGGCGCTCACCCGCATACCGGGCCGCGCCGGCTGCGCGCCCCGGCTTCGTACCAGGGGCGCGTGCGGCGGACCAGGAAGACGACGCTCAGCATCACCGGCACCTCCACCAAAACCCCGACCACCGTCGCTAGCGCCGCCCCCGACTGAAACCCGAACAAGGCGATCGCCGCGGCGACCGCAAGCTCGAAGAAATTCGACGCCCCGATCAGCGCCGAGGGGCCGGCGACGCACCATTCGCTGCCGATCGCGCGGTTGAGGAGATAGGCGAGCCCGGCATTGAAATAAACCTGCACGATGATCGGCACCGCGAGCAGAAGAATGATCAGCGGCTGGGCGACGATCGCCTCGCCCTGAAGACCGAAGAGCAGCACCAGGGTCGCGAGCAGGGCAAGGATCGAGACCGGGCCGAGCCTCGCCAGGGTGCGCGCCAGCGCCGCCTCGCCGCCGGCGGCAAGACGCGCCCGGCGCCAGGCCTGGGCGGCGATCAGCGGGATCACGATATAAAGCACGACCGAGAGAAAGAGCGTGTTCCACGGCACGGTGATCGCGGAGAGGCCGAGCAAAAGCCCGACGATCGGCGCGAACGCCACCACCATGATGGTATCGTTGAGCGCGATCTGGCTCAGCGTGAAATACGGCTCGCCATCGACCAGATTGGACCACACGAACACCATTGCCGTGCAGGGGGCGGCGGCGAGCAGGATCAGCCCGGCCATATAACTCTCGATCTGCCCCGCCGGCAGGAAGGGGCGGAAGACATGGGCGATGAAGAGCCAGCCGAGCACCGCCATCGAAAACGGCTTGACCAGCCAGTTCACTCCGACCGTCGCCGCCATGCCGCGCCAGTGCCGCCCGACTGCGGCGAGCGCGCTGGGATCGATTTTCAGCAGCATCGGCACGATCATCAGCCAGATCAGCACCGCGACCGGCAGATTGACCTCAGCAATCGTCGCCGCCCCCAGCGCATGAAACGGCGCCGGCGTGACCTGGCCGAGGACGATGCCGGCGATGATGCAAATGGCCACCCAAAGGGTGAGAAAACGCGCGAAAATCCCCAGCCGCGCCGCCGGTTTCGGCGCCCGGGTGAGGGTCACCGTGTTGCTGTCTGAGGCCATGGAACGCTCCTTTGCCGTGCCCGTCACCGCGCCCGCCGGCCCTGCGCATCAACCACGATCTCGCCATCCTCCTTGCGAAACGCGCCTTGCTGGGGCGCAGGCAAGAGATCGAGAACCGTCTCCGAGGGGCGGCAGAGCCGGACACCGAGCGGGGTCACGACGATCGGCCGGTTGATCAGGATTGGCTGCGCGAGCATCGCGGTGATCAGTTGCGCATCGGTCAGCGCCGGATCATCGAGACCGAGTTCGTCATAAGGTGTGCCCTTCCGGCGCAGGAGATCACGCACCGGAATGCCCATCCGCCGGATCAGATCGCAGAGTTCCGCGCGGCTCGGCGGGGTCTTGAGATATTCGATGACCTGCGGGGTGATGCCGGCGTTGCGGATCAGGCCGAGAACATTGCGCGAGGTGCCGCAGGCGGGATTGTGGTAGATGGTGACGGTCATGCGGACGCTCTCCCCGGTGAAAGCCATGCCGTGGGGGCCATGTCGTGGAGGCGGGCGGCCTTCATCCGCAGCACGCGCGCGGCGCCGGCGTCGGCGCCCCGCCTTCACGGGGTTTGCGGGCCTCGATGATGGCGGCGGCGACGCAATTTTCGATGCCGCGTCCAGGCGCCCAATCGGCGATCATCTCCCGGCTATTCGGTTTGACCGTGATCGCGATATCGGTGAATCCGGCGGCGCGGAGCAGCGTCTCGACCCGCTCGGCGGGGACGGCGCCGGCGACGCAGCCACAGAGCAGGGCCGGATCGGCGCGCAGATCCTCGGGCAGCGGCGCGACGTTCACCACGTCCGAAATCGCGAGCCGCCCGCCCGGCTTCAGCGCACGATACGCCTCGCGAAAAACCTGCGCCTTGTCGGGTACCAGATTGACCACGCAGTTGGAGATGATGACATCGGCGATGGCATCGGCGACCGGCAAATGCTCGATCTCGCCGAGGCGGAATTCCACGTTCCGGGCGCCGATCCGGGCGGCGTTGGCGCGTGCTTTCGCCAGCATCTCATGTGTCATGTCGACGCCGATCACCCGCCCCTCGGGCCCGACCGCGGACGCGGCGAGAAGACAATCGAATCCCGCACCAGAACCGAGATCGAGGACGATCTCGGCCGGTTTGAGCGCAGCGATCGCCTGCGGATTGCCGCAGCCGAGGCCGAGATTGGCGCCCTCCGGGACGGATGCGACCTCGGCCGCCGTATAGCCCATCTCGCGCGCCTTCGAATCGAGGGTGGAGTCCGCGCCCTCCCCGCAGCAGGCATTCGCCGGCGCTGCATGGGCGCTTTGCGTGCCGGCGGCGATGCCGCCATAGCGGGCGCGGACCAGATCCTTGAGCGCGAGATCGTGCAGCTTGGCAGTCTCCATGGTCAGACCCTCGGTTGCGGTGGAATGGTTTCAGGGCTGGCGGCGGGCGCGCAAAGCGGCGGGCGGGCAGGCGATGTTCCCGCGCAACAATTCTCGGTGAGATAGGCGAGCAGCGCGTTCATCGTCGGGTACCCGGCCGCGTAGATCAGGGAGCGGCCTTCCCGGCGGCAGGTGACCAAGCCGGCCTGCTTGAGTTGATTGAGATGAAACGACAGGGTTGCGGCGGGTAAGCCCTGCAGCGCCGCGATCTCGCCGGCCGGCAGGCCATCCGGCCCGGCCTGGACCAGGCGGCGGAACACATCGAGCCGCGTGTCCTGTGCCAGAGCCGCCAGAGCCGCCAAGGCGCCTGTTTTTTCCATAGTTTTAATAATATGAAATTATTTTCTAATGTCAAGGTGGTTGCGCGGCCGCCGCTCCGGCGTCGGAAGGCGCGCGCACGCTCCCTGGATCGGTCGACGATGCGCGTGAATTTTATAAAGTTCACGCATTACCATCACAGTTTAAAGACATCTTTAGTTCACACGAAATAGGTTCGCCCATAATGTCAGCCCCGTTCACCCTCCTTCTGCGCATCTGGTGCGAAGAGGGGCAATTCCTGTACAGATGGCGGCACGGGCGGCATAATGTGGATTGTTCAAGTCGCGTTGCGGCGACCTTACACTTTTGTCGTGCTCGCGATCCTGATTCTGCTGTTCGGCACCATGTCCGCGATTCGCACGCCGAAGGACGTGTTCCCCTCGATCGACATTCCCGTGGTCGCGGTGGTGTTCCAGTACAACGGGATGCTGCCGGCGGATATTTCTGGCCGGTTCGTCTATTTTTTCGAACGCACCGTGACGGCAACCACGGTCGATATCGAACATATCGAATCCAATTCGATGATCAATTACGGGATCATCAAAATTTTCTTTGACAGCCACGTCAACCTTGCCGCAGCGCTTTCGGAAGTCACGGCGACGGCGCAGGTGGTGTTGAAATTCTTCCCACGCGGCTCGGTGCCGCCCTATGTCCTGTTCTACAGCGCGACCTCGATTCCGGTCATCCAGATGATCGCCACCGGCACCGAAGTGCCGGAAACCATTTTGTTCGATTATGTCGATAACGTCATCGCCCCGGCGCTCGCCTCCGACCAGGGGGCGGCGGTGTTCACCCCGTTCGGCGGCAAATACCGCATGGTGGTCGCCGATCTCAACCCGCAGGCGATGCAGGCCAACGCGCTTTCGCCGCAAGACGTTACCAATCAGATCAACAAACAGAATCTCATCCTGCCGACCGGCACCGAAAAAATCAGCAAATACGAATGGGCGATGATGTTGACCGACCAGCCGGTCGACATCCCGGATATGAATCATTTCCCGATCAAGAAGGCCAACGGCACCGTCGTCTACATGAAGGACATCGCCTTCGTGCATGACGGCGCCATCCCGCAGACCAACATGGTGCGGGTGAATGGCGAACGGGCGGTTCTGATGCCGGTGGTCAAGGCCAGCAATGTCTCGACCCTCGACATCGTCCAGGGCGTCAAGGATCGCCTGCCGCTGATCCGCGAGACCGCGCCCAAGGGTATGCATCTCCGTCTGGTCGGAGATCAGTCGAACTACGTCAAATCGGCGATCACCGGGGTCGCGAGCGAGGCGGCCATCGCCGCGGTGTTGACGGCGCTGATGATCCTTTTGTTCCTCGGCTCGGTGCGCTCGACGATCATCATCGCGGTTTCGATCCCGCTTTCGGTGCTGGCCTCGATCGTCGTGCTCTCGGCGATCGGGCAGACCATCAACACGCTGACCCTCGGCGGGCTCGCGCTCGCCGTCGGCATGCTGGTCGATGGCGCAACCGTCACCGTCGAGAATTTCACCTATCACATGGAGATGGGGAAAGACATCGAGACCGCGATTCTCGATGGTGCGCGGCAGATCGTCATTCCCGCTCTGCTCGCGGTTCTTTCGATCAGCATCGTGTTCGCGCCGATGTGGCTGTTGACCGGCGTCTCCTATTATCTCTTCACGCCGCTCGCGGAAGCGGTGATCTTCGCCATGGTCGCCTCCTTCATCCTCTCGGTGACCTTGGTGCCGACGATGGCGGTCTATATGCTGCGCGGGGACGCCGAAGCGCATCAGAAGGCGCATGAACGCGGCCTCGACCATGTGGCGCTGAAATCACGCAATCCGTTCGTGCGCTTCCAGCGCGGGTTCGAGCGCGGCTTCGCGCGCATGCGGGATGGCTATCGCGAGGTTCTGGCCGGCCTGCTTGCGATCCGATACACGTTTCTCGGCGTTTTTCTGGCTTTCACCGTCGGCTCGGTGGTGGCGCTCGGCCCCTGGCTCGGGCAGATCTTTTTCCCCGGGGTCGATGTCGGCGTGATGTATCTGCACATCCGCGCCCAGACCGGAACGCGCATCGAGGAAACCGCGCGGCTCTCGCAAGAGGTCGAGGATTACATCCGCACCGTGATCCCGAAGCGGGAATTGGTCAGCTTCATCGACAACATCGACCTTCCGGTCGATGGGATTCCGATCGCCTATCTCAGCACCGGCTCGTTCGGGCCCGAGGACGATGACGTCCTGATCACCCTCAATCACGAGCATCATCGTCCAACCGACCAGTATGTCGCGTTTCTCCGCCATCAATTGCCGCTGCATTTCCCGGGCACGACGTTCTATTTCATGCCCGCCGACATGAACACGCAGATCCTCAATTTCGGCCGCCCGTCACCGATCGATGTCCAGGTGACGGGTCCGGATCTGGAGAAGGATTACCGCTTCGCCCTTCGCCTCCATCGCGGGCTACTGCGGGTGCCGGGATTGGTCGATGTTCATCTCGCGCAGCCGTTCAACTACCCGACATTCCAGGTTGATGTTGATCGCAGCTATGCGATGCTGGTCGGCCTGACCGAGGCCGATGTCACCAATTCGATGCTGACCTCGCTCTATTCCAACATTCAGGTCAGCCCGAATTTCTATCTCGATTACCGGACCGGCATCACCTACTTCCTGGTCGGCCAAACGCCGCAATATCGGATCGATACCATCAACGATCTGGTCAACATGCCGATCTCGAACCCGGGCGATTTCAAAGCCTCGGGCAGGAAGACGCAGATCCTCGGGGCGCTGGCCTCGATCAAGGCGATCGGGCAGCCGGGCATGGTCTCGCATTACAACGTGCAGCCGATGGAGGAGATTTTCGCCGCCGTGCAGGGGCGCGATGTCGGCGGCGTCGCCACCGATATCAAAGAGGTGATCAGGAAAAACATCAAATACCGTCCGCCCGGCGTCGCGGTGTCCCTGCGTGGGCAGGTGGACACCATGAACACCGCCTATGCCCAGCTCTTCGCCGGCCTCGCGGGCTCGGTGGTCCTGATCTATCTCCTGCTCGTCGTGAATTTCCAGTCCTGGCTCGACCCCTTCATCATCATCACCGCGCTGCCAGCGGCGATCGCCGGCATCGTCTGGATATTGTTCGTCACTGGAACGCCGCTTTCGGTGCCGGCGCTGACCGGGGCAATCATGTGCATGGGGGTCGCGACCGCGAACTCCATCCTGGTCGTTGCCTTCGCCCGCGAGAAGCTGGCCGAGGGTTTGGACGCAACGCGCGCAGCACTCGAAGCCGGGTTCGTGCGTCTGCGCCCGGTCTTGATGACGGCGTCGGCGATGATCATCGGCATGATCCCGATGTCGCTCGGCCTCGGCGATGGCGGCGAGCAGAACGCCCCGCTCGGCCGCGCCGTGATCGGCGGCCTGTTATTCGCGACCATCTCCACCCTGCTCTTCGTTCCCACCGTCTTCGCCATCCTCCACCGCAAGGACAACGCAGATGCGCCGACGGCCTGAGCGGCCGGCACCAGACCCGGCCCGCAACCGTGCCATTCGCACGCGGTTCTTGGAAATGACCGGTAATCGGTGTAAATTACGGCAATCGTCGTCCGAGGATGCGCAAAAATGACCAAGGCGGAAACGCGGCAACTGACGCTGATCAATCTGGCGCATTGCCTGACGCATTATTCGCTGCTCATCCTGCCCACCGCGGTGCTGGTGATGGCGCGGCCCGGGGGGGCTTTCGGGCCGAGTTATGGGCCGATCCTGAAGCTTTCGACCGGCATGTTCGTGCTTTACGGGCTGTTTTCGCTGCCGCAGGGCTGGCTCGCCGCGCGCCTGGGCCGGAAGGCACTGCTGGCGGCGTTTTTTTTCGGCACCGGTGCCTCGCTCGTCGCCGCCGGGATGGTCTCCTCGCCCTGGCCGCTCGCTTTGACTCTTGCCGCCGCCGGGCTTTTCGCGGCGATCTATCACCCGATCGGCACCGCCATGCTGGTGGACGCCGCCGGTGACCGGCCTGGCCGCGCGGTTGGGGTCAATGGTGTGTTCGGCAATTTCGGTGTCGCCCTCGCGCCCATCGCAACCGGTTTGCTCGCCGCCCATTTCGGCTGGCGTCTGGCCTTCTTCCTTCCCGGCCTGATCTGCATCGCGCTCGGCATCGCCTGGGTGCGGGTGCCGGCGCTCGAACATCATATGGCGCACCGTAACAGCCGCCCGTTTCCCGCCATTCCCCCCGCTTTGGTGCGCCGCGCCGTCATCGTCCTGCTGTTGATCGCCGCGGTTTCCGGCCTGGTATTCAACGCCTTCACCATTCTGCTGCCGAAGCTGCTCGCGGATCGTCTCGGCGATGATTTGCTGCCGCTGGTCGGCGCCAGCGCCTTTGTCGCCACTCTCTGCGGCGCGGTGACCCAGTTCAGCGTCGGACGGATGATCGACCGTACCACCTTGAAGCGCGTCTTTCTGCCGCTCAGCCTGGTGCTGGTGCCCGCACTCGCGGCCTTGGCCGTCGCTCACGGTGTTGCCGTGGTCATCGTCGCCGGGCTGGTCGCGGCTTCGGTGTTCGGACAGGTGACGGTGAACGAAACCATGACCGCGCGCTATATCGCGCCTTCGGTGCGGGCGCGGATGTATTCGGTGCGGTTTTTCGTCGGCTTCCTCGGCAGCGCCGCCGCCGCGCCGCTGGTCGCGACCCTTTATGACCGCACTGGGAGCCTCGTCGCGGTGACCCTGGTGCTCGCTGCCTTCGCGATCGTCACCCTGGGCTGCGCGGTATTCTTCCCTGACCGGCGGGAAGAACTCAACCCGGCACTGTGGCAGGAAGCCGGTGGGGCGGCTGCCGTCGCGGCGGAGTGAAAAGCGGTTCTTTTTTGAAAAAAAGAACCAAAAAACTTTTACCCGCTGCGGCAGTGCCTGCGGCACCGCCGCTCTGAGAAGCCGAAGAAAAGTCTTTTTGCTTCTTTTTCTTCAGAAAAAGAAGATTCATTCTTTAATTCTTACACCGAAAAATACTTGGCGTGCGCGTTGAAGATGACGAGCGCGCTGGTCGATTGTTCGGGATCGAGCTGAAATTCATCGGAAAGCGTGACACCGATGCGTCCGGCGTCGAGCAGGCGGAGCAGCGGCGCCTGATCCTCGAGCTTGGGGCAGGCGGGATAGCCGAATGAGTAGCGTGAGCCGCGATAGCCTTGTGCCAGCATTTTTTCCATCTCGCGATCGTCCTCGGCGGCGAAGCCGAGTTCGGCGCGCATGCGCTTATGGGTGTATTCGGCCATCGCCTCGGCCATTTCGACCGAGAGTCCGTGGAGATAGAGATAATCCTGATAGCGGTTCTCGGCGAACCAGGCGCGCGCGACGTCGGAGGCGCGGGTGCCCATCGTCACCACTTGCAAGCCGATGACGTCGCGCGTCCTGTCATCGATATCGCGCACGAAATCAGCGATGCATTCGCCATCCTCGCGTGGCTGGCGGGGAAGCGTGAAGCGGCAAAGCTCGGTTTCGCCATCTTCGGCAAAAAGAACCAGTTCATTGCCGGTGCCGGCGGCTTTCCAGTACCCATAGATCGCCTGCGGAGCGAGGATGTCCTCCGCCTCGCAGAGCGCCAGCATGCGGCGCAGCGTCGGGCGCAGTTCCTGTCTCGCCCAGACGAGAAACTCGTCGAGCGAGCGGCCTTGTTTGCGAAATCCCCATTGTAATTGATAGAGGCTGCGCTCGTTGAGAAAGGGGACGATGGCGCGTGGCGCCGCCTCGATCACGCGGGCGCCCCAGAACGGCGGCACGAGCGGCGGCTGATCGGCAGTGAGGCGTTGCCGGCGCCCGCGCACGGCGACCCTATCGACGGGCTGGAATGCTCGCGCATCGGCCTCGCCGAGTTTGCGGGCAGTGTTGCGTGCCCGGCCCTGACGTTTGGCCTGGAGGGCGGCGAGGTAATCGTCGAAATCATTGCCGGCGACTTTCTCCATCAGATGCAAGCCGTCGAAAGCGTCGCGCGCATAGGCGACGCGGCCGCAAGCGTACGAACGCACGCATTCATCCTCGACGTAACCCCGGGTGAGCGCCGCACCACCGAGCAGAACCGGGATATCGAGCCCACCGCGTGACATCTCCTCGAGATTTTCCCGCATCACGACAGTCGATTTGACCAGAAGGCCGGACATGCCGATGGCATTGGCGTGATGTTCGCGTGCCGCCGCGAGCATGTCGGCGAGTGGCACCTTGATGCCGAGATTGATGACCCGATAGCCGTTATTGGTGAGGATGATGTCGACCAGGTTCTTGCCGATGTCATGCACATCGCCCTTGACCGTCGCGAGCACGATGGTGCCCTTCTCCTGGCCCGCGATCCGTTCCATCAGCGGCTCCAGATAGGCGACGGCGGCCTTCATCGTTTCGGCGCTTTGCAGGACGAAGGGGAGCTGCATCTTGCCGGCGCCGAACAATTCGCCGACGGTCTTCATCCCATCGAGCAGAATGTCGTTGATGATGTCGAGCGGCGCGTGGGTTACGAGCGCCTCGTCGAGTTCGGATTCCAACCCCTTGCGATCGCCCTCGACGATGCGAAGGCTGAGCCGCTCTTCGACCGTCTCCGGGCGCTTGCGCTGCACGGCATCGGCGGCCCGGCGTTCGGCGAAAACTTCGAGCAACCGGGCGAGCGGATCGTAGCCCTCACGCCTGCGGTCGAAAATCAGATCTTCGGCGATCGCCACTTCTTCGGGCGCGATCTGGTGCAGCGGGCGGATCTTGCTCACATGCACGATCGCCCCAGTCATGCCGGCGCGGACGGCGTGGTCGAGAAAAACGCTGTTGAGCACGGCGCGCGCGGCGGGGTTGAGGCCGAAGCTGATATTGGAAAGGCCGAGGATGATCTGGATATCGGGAAATTCGGCGCGGATCGCAGCAATCCCTTCCAAGGTCCAAAGGCCGAGCTTGCGATCATCCTCGTTGCCGGTCGCGATGGTGAAGGTGAGCGGGTCGATCATCAGATCGGATTGCGGCAAGCCGTATCTGCCACAGGCGAAATCGACCAGACGGCGGGCGACGGCGAGCTTGCGCTCGGGCGTTTTCGCCATCCCCTCCTCGTCGATGGTGAGCGCGATCACGGCGGCGCCGAAGCGGCGGGCAAGGCGCATGCGTGCCGCCGCCGGCGCCTCGCCATCCTCGAAATTGATCGAGTTGATGATCGGCTTGCCGCCATGGAGCTTGAGCGCCCGTTCGATCACCGGAAGCTCGGTGCTGTCGATCACCAGGGGCGCGTTGACCGAGGAGGTGAAGCGAGTGACGACTTCCGCCATTTCGCCGCCCTCGTCGCGGCCGACGAAAGCCGTGCAGATGTCGAGAGCGTTGGATCCTTCGCTGATCTGCTCGCGGCCCATCGCGACGCAGCCATCCCAATCATGGCGCTCCTGCAATTCCCGCCACTTTTTCGAACCATTGGCGTTGCAGCGTTCGCCGATCGAGAAATAGCTATTCTCCTGGCGGAGCGCTGTCTGAGTATAGAGGCTGGCGACCGCCGGCATCCAAATTGCGCTGCGTGCAACAGGGCGTGGGCGTGATGCACCTGGTGGCGCGTGGCGGGCGAGCATCGCGTCCAGCGCCTCGATATGATGGGTATCGGTGCCACAGCAGCCGCCGATGATATTGACCCCGTCCTCGGTCACGAAGCGTTCGAGCCAACTCGCCATCTCGCTGGCGTGGAGCGGATAGCAAGTATGCCCGTTGACGAGTTCGGGGAGCCCGGCATTGGGCTGGACCGAAATCAGGTGCGGCCAATTCTGCGCGAGATAGCGCACGTGTTCCGCCATCTCCTGTGGTCCGGTCGCGCAGTTGATCCCGAGCAGATCGACGGCGAGCGCTTCGGCGACCGTCGTCGCGGCGGCGATATCGGGGCCGACGAGGAGGGTTCCGGTGGTCTCCACCGTCACCTGGACGAAAATCGGAATGGTTTTGCCGGCCGCTTCGCGGGCGATTTTGGCGCCGTTGACGGCCGCCTTGATTTGCAGCGTGTCCTGGCAGGTCTCGATCAGGATAGCGTCCACGCCGCCGGCGATCAGCCCGCGGCATTGCTCGGTGAGCGCCGCTTCGAGCGTGTCGTAATCGATATTGCCGAGGCTCGGGAGTTTTGTCCCCGGGCCGACGCTGCCGAGCACGAAACGCGGCCGGCCATCGCTGAATTCGGCGGCCGCCTCGCGCGCCAATTCGCCGGCGACGCGGTTGATCTCGAACGCGCGCTCGCTGATCCCGAATTCGCCGAGGGTGATCGGGCTGCCACCAAAACTATTGGTTTCGACCATGTCGGCGCCGGCGGCGAAATAGCCGCGATGGAGTTCGCGCACGAGATCGGGGCGGGAAAGATTGAGGATATCGGTGCAGTTTTCGTGTCCCCAGTAATCACGCTCGACATCGAGGGTGAGCGCCTGGACACGCGAGCCGACGCCGCCATCACAGAGCAGGACGCGATCACGGAGATAGTCGAGAATATGCGCGGTGGTCATGATGTTCCTTCAGACGGCGAAAGCGGGTTCGGCGCGGGCATCGGCCATCGGCCGCGCCGTCCAGAGCCGCACCGTGAGTGCGAGATCGAGGCTCTGGGCAGTCGCGAGGGTGAGCCCGGCGGCGTGGAACATGTCGGCGATCGCCGCCTCCGAGAAGCCCGGCCAGCGATGCGCGAGGCGGGTGAGAAGATCGGCGCGGTGGTGGGTTGCGAGATCAATGAGCAGGAAAAGCCCGCCGGGGCGCAGCATCCGCGCCGCCTCGGCGAGGGCGGCGCGCGGATCCTCGGCGTAATGCAGCACCATCTGCATGACCACGAGGTCAAAACCGCCATCGCCGAGCGGCAGGCGATACATATCGGCCCGCCGCACCCGGCAATGCGTGATCTTGGCGCGGGCGAGGCGGGCGCGGGCCAGGGCCAGCATCGCCGGGCTGGCGTCGATGCCGAGCCCGGCGGCAATGCGTGGCGCGAGGAGTTCGAGCAGCCGGCCGGTGCCGGTGCCGATATCGAGGAGATGGCCGAGATCGCCGGCCGGCAAGGCGGTGAGCAGCGCCTGTTCGAGCGCGCCGGCGGGAAGATCGAGCGCGCCGGTCTCATCCCATTCGATGCCCTGGCGGCGAAATTTCTCGGAGGCCGCGCGCGCCCGTTCGGCGAGCACCCGGGCGGCACGCCGGCGATCGCCGGCGAGTTCGGCGTCACCCGCGGGCAGGCGGGCGAGAATGTCGCGCGCGAGCGCGGCGCTCGGCCCCTCGGCAAGGGCGAACCAGACATTCGCCCCCTCGCGCGTGCGGGCGAGCAGCCCGCAATCGCAAAGCAGACGTAAATGGCGCGAGAGCCGAGGCTGTGATTGGCCGAGAATTTCGGTCAGTTCGGTCACGCAAAACGGACCGCCCGCGATGAGCGCGAGAAGGCGGAGCCGGGTCGGCTCGGCGCTGGCACGGAGGAGAGCGAGCAGGGACTGCATCTTGAATTGAGGATATAAACATATCTTTATATCAATGCAAGCGGCAGCGCCATCGCGGCCCGGGTCAGCAATCGGCCGAAGCCCGTGGACGGCGTTGCTGATCAAATCATCGGTTCACACGGTGATCAGGAAGAACGGGCCGGGCAGTGCCGGGGTGGTGCGCAGGATGGCGAGGCGCGGCGGCGGACATCCTCTGGGCAACCCGCCGCCCCCCACGCCCAAAACCCGAAGATGCGCAAAGGCGAGCGGAACCGCGCAGACGCGGATCTGTGCGGGGGGCGCAGCATGCCGCGCCCCTGCCGCGGCTGCCTCTTTCCGCTATTCGAATCGCCCACTCCTTGGAAACCCTGTCGGCACCGCGCGTCCGGCCTGGCCGCGCGCACCAAGCCAAGGGGCGAGCGCGGTTTCGGTTCGTGTCTTGCCACCCAGCCGCCAGCTCAGCCCCTCGGCGAGCGCGAAAAGCTTGAGATCGGCGAGCCCGCCATCGCGGTATTTTTGCAGGATCACCCCCGACCCGCGCGCCATTTCCGGCACCTGTTCGAGCGGGAAGACCAGCAATTTGCGATTATGGCCAACCACCGCCACATGATCGCCGGCGAGCGGGATGCAGATTGCCACCTCCTCGCCCGTTTTCGGGTTGAAGACCTGCTTGCCGGTGCGCTTCTCGGCGAGCAGATCCTCCGCGCGGGCCACGAAGCCGCGCCCGGCGGAAGAGGCAAGGAGATAGCGCGTCCCCTCGCGCCAGACGAACAGGGTCGCGACATCGACCTCGTTGCCGAGTTCGGCGAGCAGCCGCACCGGTTGGCCATCGCCGCGGCCGCGCGGCAGATCGGCGGCGCGCAGCGTATGGGCGCGGCCATGGGTCGCGATCAGGCAAAGCCGGTCGGTGGTTTCGCAGGCAAGCAGCAGGCGCAGCCGGTCGCCCTCTTTGAATTTCAGCTCGGCGCCGTCGGCGAGATGGCCGCGAACCGCGCGGAGCCAGCCTTTTTCGGAAAGAATGACGGTGATCGGCTCGCGTTCGACGAACGCTTCTTCGGCGACCACGATCGGCGAGGCCGCCGCCGCGATCGCGGTCCGCCGCGCGCCGAGCGGCCCCTTGGCGAATTCCGCCCCGATCGCCGTGACCTCTTCGCCGATCCGCGCCCAGCGCCGGGCGGGGTCGGCGAGGAGGCCGGTGAGATCCCGCTGCTCGGCGGACAAGGCCTTGCGCTCCTTGCGGATTTCCAGCTCTTCCAGGCGGCGGAGGGCGCGCAGCCGCATATTGAGGATCGCCTCGGCCTGGGTCTCGCTGAGTTCGAAGCGGGCCATCAGCCGCTCGCGTGGCGCATCCTCGGTGCGGATGATGTGGATCACCTCGTCGAGATTGAGATAGACGGCGAGATAGCCATCGAGCAGCTCGATCCGGCGGGCGATGGCGGCGAGGCGGTGGCGTGAGCGGCGCGCCAGAACCTCGTGACGATGGTCGAGCCAGGCACGGAGCAGCCCCTTGAGACCCATGACGCGCGGCGTCCGCCCGCCATCGAGGACGTTCATGTTGAGACTGACCCGTGTCTCGAGGCTGGTCGCGCGAAACAACGTCTCCATCAGCATCGCCGGATCGACGCCGCGCGTGCGCGGCTCGAAGACCAGACGCACCGTCGCATCGCTCTCATCGCGAAGATCGGCGAGCAGCGGCAGTTTCTTGTCCTCGATCAGTGCTGCGATCTGTTCGATCAGCCGCGCCTTGGCGATCTGATAGGGGATTTCTGTGACCACGACGCGCCAAGTGCCGTGCTTGCCTTGTTCTACCTCGTAGCGGGCGCGCAGACGCAGACTCCCGCGCCCGCTTTCATAAGCGGCGCCGATCGTCTCGGCGTCCTCGACGAGAACGCCGCCGGTCGGAAAATCGGGGCCGGGCATGAAACGGAGGAGTTCGGCGGTGCTCGCCTCGGGATTGGCGATGAGATGGGCGGCGGCGGCGCAGATTTCGCCGGCGTTATGCGGCGGGATGGAGGTCGCCATGCCGACCGCGATACCGCTCGCGCCATTGGCGAGGAGGTTGGGGAAGGCGGCGGGGAGCACTACCGGCTCCTGCTCCTCGCCGTCATAGGTCGGGCGGAAATCGACCGCGTCCTCATGGATGCCGGCGAGCAGCCGCTCGGCGACCGTGGTCATCCGCGCCTCGGTATAGCGCATGGCGGCGGCGTTATCGCCGTCGATATTGCCGAAATTGCCCTGTCCCTCGACCAGCGGATAGCGGGCGGCGAAATCCTGCGCGAGACGGACCAGGGCCTCATAGACCGCGACGTCGCCATGGGGATGGTATTTGCCGATCACGTCGCCAACCACGCGGGCACATTTCTTGAACCCGGCGGCGGGGTCGAGATGGAGCTGTTGCATGGCGTAAACCAGGCGCCGATGCACCGGTTTCAGCCCGTCGCGCGCATCCGGCAGCGAACGCGCCATGATGGTGGAAAGCGCATAGGCGAGATAACGCTCGCCGAGCGCTGCGGCGAGTGGCGCGTCATTGACGCGTCCGGCGGGGGAGGGATCTTGGGTCAGGACATCGGACATGGGCGACTCCGCGCGGCTTTCCCCTATTGGCTAGGCCCCGGCTCGGCGAGCCGCAAGACGCGGTCGTAAAGCGCCCGCCGCGCCGCCGGCAGCGGTAAATGCCGGACACCGAACACCTCGCGGGCGAGGAAATGCCCGGTAAGACGAAGCCCGGCGCCGATCTCGGCCATACACACCGGCGCGCCCGGGTCACTGAGAAAGCCCGGCAGCGGCAACAGCCGCGCGCGCCAGGGCGCCGCCGCCGCGCGGCTCACCGCCCGCCCGCTGCGCGGCGAGACGAAGGCCAGCCCGTCACGGGCACCACTCAGCGCGCAGGAGGCGAGATCGAGGCCGTAGCCGAGTTCGGCGAGCAGCGCGACCTCGAAACGGACCAGTTCGGCAAGCCCCGCCGCCGCCTCCTGTCCCGCGAGGCGCTCGATCAAAAGCCAAAGTGTCGCAAAAACGCGCGGATGCGGCGCCTGCTCGGGCAGCGCGCCGGCGACGGTTGCACATACCGCGGCGAGCACCGCAAGCCGCAGCGGATCATCGAGCACCAGCGCCGCCGTGGGGTGGATCAGCTCGGCGCTGAACTGGCCGAGTTGTTCGGCAAGCCGCCCGCGCCAAATCGCCGCGATCAGATTGCCGCTTTGCCACAGCGCCGCCTGGCGCCGCCCCTGCCCGCCGCGCACCAGCCCCCGGCGGCGCCCCTCGGCCTCGGTGAGCAGCGTCGCGATGGCGTCATGCTCGCCGTGCGGGCGTATTTCGAGAATGATCGCTGGCGCTTGCCAATCCATGCCCGCATTGTGCCGCCCCACATGCGCCCGGGAAAGCCGGCGCGATGCCGCTCAGGCCGCCCGCTCAGGCCGCCGTCTTGGCCGCTGGCGCGCGCGTCCCGGCACCACGAATCGGCTCGCTCCGCGGCAGATCGGCCGCAACCTCCGCCGCCCAGCCGCCGAGCGCGGTCTGCGCGGCATCGAAAAAGCATTGCGACATCTCGTCCGTCACCTGACGCATCGCGAGAAGATTGCGATGAAAGCGCCGGCGGGCGAGATCGATCTGCTGCGCCGGCAGCGGCATCAGCGCCTCGCCATCGCGGAGCCGGGTCAGATCGCCGTAATCCTCGGCGAGGAGCTGCTGGGCGAGGCTCACCTGATGCTGCGACAGCGTAACTATACCCTGCATGAGGCGCATATTCGCCTCCGTCAGATGCTGCCAACCTTCCTGCCAAGCGCGCGCGTTGCCAGAGCCTTCACCGAAGCCGACATTTCCGTTGCCGGCGCGTTGCCAAAGCGTCTTCCAACTCGTCCAAAAATCCCCGGACGGGGTTTGTGCGGAGGTGACGTCGGACATGGCTTCTCTCCTTGTTTTCTATGATCAAGTCTTGCGGATTGTTAACGTCTCGTGCTGGCCCGCGCTTTGATCAGCGTCAAATTTTGACCGATTTTTCGGCTGGCTCAGGCGGCCGTTGCGCGGGCGCGGGCCAGCAGCACCGCGACTGCGGCGGAAGCGATGCGAGTGCGGGCGCTGTCGGCGCGGCTGGTGAGAATGATCGGCACGCGTGCGCCGAGCACGACGCCAGCGGCGTCGGCACCGGCGAGAAACGTCAATTGCTTGGCTAGCATATTACCGGCTTCGAGATCAGGTACGACGAGAATGTCGGCGCGCCCCGCGACCTCGGAGACGATATGCTTCTCCCGCGCCGCCTCCACGCTCACCGCGTTGTCGAAGGCAAGTGGCCCATCGACCAGCGCCCCGGTGATCTGCCCGCGATCGGCCATCTTGCAGAGCGCCGCAGCATCCAGCGTCGAACGAAGTTTCGGATTGACGGTTTCTACCGCTGAAAGAATGGCGACCTTCGGCGCGGCGATCGCCATGGCTTGCGCGAGATCGATGGCATTCTGCACGATGTCGCGTTTTTCCTCGAGCGTCGGTGCGATATTGATCGCAGCATCGGTGATCAGCAGCGGCCGGTCATGACCGGGTACATCCATCATATAGACATGGCTGATCCGGCGTGCGGTTTGCAGACCTCCTGCCGGATCGACCACCGCGTGCATCAAATCATCGGTATGCAGCGCGCCTTTCATGACGATATCGGCTTTCACTTCCCGCACCATGGTGCAGGCGGTGCGTGCCGCCTCGCGCGCGTCGGCGACCGGGATCAGCGTCATCGTCGCGATGTCGATCCCGGCCTCACCGGCGGCGGCGCGGATTTTGTCCTCGGGGCCGATCAATAGCGGCACGATCAGGCCCGCCGCCGCCGCCTCGGCGGCAGCCTCGATCGAGAGCGCATCGCAAGGGTAGACGATCGCCGTTCGCAAGGGCGTGCCGGCCTCGGCCTTGGCGACGAGATCTTGAAAGCGGCTATGCCGGCTGATGCGGATTTCGGGAAGTTCCGCGCGTGGAATGCTGATTTTCTCGATTGGCGCCTTGACCTCGGCGGTGCCGGTGAGAATGTCTTGGCCTTTCTGGTTGGTGCAGCGGCAATCGAGCACCAGATGATCGGACCCCGATTTCTCGCGCACGGTCACGGTCGCGGTGATGGCATCGCCAATTCCGACCGGATGCAAAAAACGCATGTCCTGGCGGAGATAGATGGTTCCCGGCCCCGGCAGCCTGGTGCCGAGCACGGCGGAAATCAGCCCGCCGCTCCACATGCCGTGGGCGATGATGCGATGAAAGAGGTCGTGGGCGGCAAAATTGGGATCGAGATGGGCAGGGTTGAAATCCCCCGACACGGCGGCGAACAGGGCGATGTCATCGGCGCTCAGGCTGCGCGTGATGCTGGCGCTGTCGCCGATCGCGATTTCGGCGAAAGTTTTGTTCTCGATCATTTCGGCCGCGTGAGTTGCGGTTTTGGCGTCCATCGTCATTTTCTCTCAAGGTTCCAGAACGTAATGGCCGGGCGCATCGGCATCGGCGGGATAGCCGGCCGATGCCGCGCCGAGGCCGGGCGGCTTGGCCGGTGGCCCGGAATGCGCGGCGAGCCACGCCGCCCAGACCGGCCACCATGAGCCTTCCTCGGGCGTCACCTGCGCCATCCACTCCTCGGGGCTGAAATACGGCGCGCCGGGGAGGCGCCGATGGCGGCGGAAATGGCGATGGGGATGGCCGGGCTCGCTGACGATGCCGGCATTATGTCCGCCTGACGTCAGGATGAAGGTCACATCGCCTTCGTTCAGAAGATGGATTTTATAGACCGAACGCCAGGGCGCGACGTGATCGCTCTCGGTGCCGACCACGAAAAACGGCACGTGAATATCCTTGACTGCGACCGGCCGGCCGCCGGCGATCAACCGCCCCTCAGCGAGATCGTTATTGAGGAACAGCCAGCGCAGATATTCGCTGTGCATCCGATACGGCATGCGCGTGGTATCGGCGTTCCAGACCATCAGATCGCTCGGGTTTTCGCGCTCGCCGAGCAGATATTCCCGCACCATGCGCGACCAGATGAGATCGCGCGAGCGCAGCAATTGGAACGTCCCGGCCATCTGGCGGTTGTCTAGAAAACCCTGCTGCCACATCAGGTCTTCGAGAAACGCGAGCTGGCGTTCGGTGATGAAGAGCTGCAATTCGCCGGCCTCGGTGAAGTCGGTTTGGGCGGCAAACAGGGTGACACTCGCCAGACGCCGGTCGTCATCGCGCGCCATCGCCGCCGCCGCGATCGCAAGCAGCGTGCCGCCGAGGCAATAGCCACAGGCATGGATCGGATGCGTGCCCGCGATCGCAGTGATCGCATCGAGGGCGGCGATGACGCCAAGACGGCGGTAATCGTCGAGCCCGACATCACGCGCTTCCGCGCCGGGATTGCGCCAGGAAATGCAGAACACCGTGAAACCCTGGCCGACGAGATAGCGGATCAGCGAAGTCTGCGCCGACAAATCGAGGATGTAATATTTCATGATCCAGGCCGGCACGATCAACACCGGTTCGGGCCGCACCGTCGCCGTGGTCGGGCTGTACTGGATCAATTCCATCAAGGCGTTGCGGAGTACCACTTTGCCCGGCGTCGCCGCGATGTCGCGCCCGACGGCGAGCGGCAAGCGCGATCGTCCGCCCGCGGCGGCGGCGCTGTCTTCGAGAAAATTCTGCCATCCGGCGAGGAAATTCCGCCCGCCCTGATCCATTGTCGCGGCGATGATCTCGGGATTGAGGACGGGGAAATTGCTCGGCGACCAGACATCGAGCCATTGCCGGGTGAGGAAGGCGACCATGCGCTGGCTTGACGTCTCCATCCCGCGCAACGGGTGGGTTGCCGCGTCGTAAAAATTTTCCACCCTCAGGAATGCCTGCTGATAGGCATAAAATGGCATTTCCTGCCAGCGCGGATCGCCGAAGCGATGATCGCTCGCGGCGACGGGCTGCGGCGCGCGAGTAATTCCGAGCAGATCCCGAGAAAAGGCTTCCGCCGAGGTGAGCGCGACCCGGGCGAGTTCGGCACGGCGGTGCGGATGGCTTGCCAGCGCCGTCGCCCAATCGAGAAAGGCGAACCCGATCTCGGTCGGCGAAAAACCGCCGGAGAAGCGCGCCGTCCAGGCCGCGAGCAGCCGATCCGACGCCGCCACGGTGTCATCGCCCGCGGGGGGTCCGGACGGGGGCGGTCCGGACGGGGGCAGCCCGGACGGGGGCGAAACCGGGGGCGGAAGCCGGGGAGATTGGGCTGCGGGCGGAAGCGGTCGCATGGTCTGGTCCATCGGCTCTCTTTCTGGATTATCCTGTGCCATCTCCTGGCGCGGCCACTCACACAGCACGCCAGCGGGTGGCGGCGCCTTGACGAAGATCAAGATCCGCCAACACGAGGGCGCGAGGCAAGCGATCATGGCGCCATGATGCCCTCTGGTATTTCGTGCCCTCTGATATTTCGTGCCCTCTGGCCTTCATGCCCAGGCTTTCCTATGGTGCGCCGCCTTCCTTGGAGGATTTCGTCTATGCTTGCCAGTTTTCGCGGCCATCTCAACTCCTGGTTCGTCCGCGCGCTGTTTTTGCTCCTCGTGCTCGCTTTCGCGGTCTGGGGGGTGGGGGATGTGGTGCGGCTGATCGGCGGCGATCCGGCGGTGGCGACGGTTGCCGGGCAAAAGCTCGATGCGCCGACCGTCGCCAACGCCTTCCAGAGCCAGTTGCAGGCCGCCGAGCGGCAAATGGGCGCGAATGCGACCCCAACCCCGGAAATGCGCCGCGAGGTCGCGCTGCGGACCATCGAAATCCTGATCACCCAGGCGGCGATGAACGCCAAGGCCAAGGCGATGGACATCGTGGTGCCGGATGCCGCGCTGCGTCAGGCGGTGTTCGCGATCCCCGCCTTCCAAGGCCCGGCGGGTAGCTTCGACCGCCGCCAGTTCGAGATGGTGCTACAGAAAAACGGCCTCGACGAGGGCCGCTTCTTGGATATGCTGCGCGGCGACATGCGCGAGCAGGAAATCCTCGGCGCGCTCCGCGCCGGCGTCACGCCACCCGAAACCCTGCTGCGCGCGGTGCTGATCTATCAGGACCAGACCCGCACCGCCGACGCCGTGGAACTGCCCTTCAACGCCGCCCCGCCGCCGTCGCCGCCGAGCGAGGCGCAGCTCCGCCGCTATTACGAAAATCATCCCGGGGATTTCAGCGCGCCGGAATACCGCCGCATCAAGGCGGTGGTGCTGTCCGCCGACACTATCCTCAAAGCGATCACCGTTCCCGATGACGAGATCCGCCAGGTCTTCGATCAGCGCAAGGCGGAGTTTTCCAAGCCGGAAACCCGCGCGATCGAGGTCGTGGTGGCGCGGAGCGAAGCCGCGGCGGCCAAGCTCGCCATCACCTGGCGGGCCGGCGCGGACTGGACGGAGATGACCAAGGCCGCCGAACAGGCCGGGGAATCGACGCTTGCCCTCGATACCGCAACGCCCTCGCAAATCCCGGTGCCCGAACTCGCCAAGGCGATTTTTGCCGCCGAGCCGGGGGTGATCACCGGGCCGATCAAGACTGATCTCGCCTGGTATGTCGCCCGCGTCGTCAAGGTCAACGCCCCGAGCAGCGAGGGGTTCGATGCGGTCAAGGACCGTTTGCGCGCCGAACTCGCGCGGCAGAAGGCGGGTGAGCAGCTCGACGGCCGCGCGACCAAGCTCGAAGACGCGCTCGCCGGCAGCGGCGGGCTCGATGAGGTGCCGGGCGATCTCGGCGCGGTCGGCATCGCCGGCACGCTGGACGCCGAGGGGATGACGCCGGATGGCAAGCCGGCGCCGCTCCCTGGCCCCGAGGCGCTGAACAAGGCGCTGCTGGCCGCTGCCTTCCAGATGAAAAAAGGCGAGCCGCCGCGCCTCGTCGAGGCGGCCGCCGATGCCGGCGCCCCGCCCGACGGGCCGCCGCCGCCACGCGCCTATTACGCGGTCAGCGTCGAGGACATCATCCCGCCGGCGGTCAAACCCTTCGCCGAGGTCAAGCCCGATGTCACCCGCGCCTGGATCGAGGCCGCCCGGCGCCACGCTCAGGAAGTCACCGCGGCCGGGCTTTTGAGTGCCGTCGAGGGCGGGCAGAGCCTCGCCGATGCGGCGCTCAAGGCCGGGGTCCGGATACGGCGTTTGCCGCCGGTGAAGCGCTTTGCCGGTGCCGAGGGCGTGCCGGCGGCACTGCTCTCATCGCTTTTCACCCTGAAGCAGGGCGAGCCGACGATGATCGAGACCGATGATGGTTTCATGGTCGCGGTGCTGGCCGAAATCCATGATCCCGACCCCAAAACCGATACCGCCGAATACACCAAAATTCGTGCCTCGATGGAGAAGCGGCTCGGCGACGATATCGAGGAGATCTATGTCACCGCCGTCCGTCGCGCGGCCCACCCGCAGGTCAATCAAGCTTTGCTGAACCAGATCGCTTCCCCCTGACCCCGCCCCCGAAGCTTGTCCCCCGAAGCTTGCCCCCCGAACCGGCGCCGCCGCGGCGCCAGAGGAAAACAGGATGACCGCCGACCCGCCCCCGGACGTGACCCCGGAGTTCACCGCCTTCCGCGACTGTTACACCAGCGGGCGCGGGGCGCTGGTGTCCTGGCGCGGGGTCGCCGATCTCGAAACCCCGGTCGCGGCGTTTCTCAAACTCGCCCATGGCCGCGCCAATTCCTTCCTGCTCGAAAGCATCGAGGGTGGTGCCGCGCGCGGGCGCTATTCGATCATCGGGCTTGCGCCCGATCTGATCTGGCGCTGCCGTGATGGCCACGCCGCAATCAACCGCGACGCCCTCGCCGCTCCGCACGCTTTCGCCCCCGACCCGCGCCCGCCGCTCGAGAGCCTCCGCGCCATCATCGCCGAAACCCAGCTCGACGTGCCCGATTCCCTGCCGCCGATGGCCGGCGGCCTGGTCGGCTATCTCGGCTATGACATGGTGCGGCTGATGGAGAAGCTGCCAACCACCAAGCCGGACCCGCTCGATCTGCCGGATTCGATCCTGGTCCGCCCAACCCTGTTCGCCATTTTCGACAATGTGAAAGACGAGCTGGTGCTCGTCGCGCCGGCCTACCCGCATCCCGCCATCACCGCCGAAGCGGCGTTCGCGGCGGCGCAAGCGCGACTGGTGGCGGCGCAAGCGGCGCTCGACCGGCCATTGCCGCACCCACCGCCGCCGGTCTCCCTCCCGCCGATCGCCGAGCCGGGTTCCAACTTCACCAAGGCGGAATTCATCGCCGCCGTCGAACGCGCGAAAGAGTATATTTTCGCCGGCGATGCCTTCCAGATCGTCCCCAGTCAGCGCTTCTCGGCCCCCTTCGCCTTGCCGCCTTTCGCGCTCTATCGCGCGCTCCGGCGCATCAACCCGGCGCCGTTTCTATTCTTTCTCGATTTCGGCGGTTTCGCGGTGGTCGGCAGCAGCCCGGAAATCCTGGTCCGGCTCCGAGACGGCGTCGTCACCATCCGCCCGCTCGCCGGCACCCGCCGACGTGGCGCGACCCGTGACGAAGACCAGGCGTTGGAAGCCGAACTGCTCGCCGATCCGAAGGAACGCGCCGAACACCTGATGCTGCTCGATCTCGGCCGCAACGATGTCGGCCGGGTTGCCGAAATCGGCTCGGTGCGTGTCACCGAAAGCTTTTCCATCGAACGGTTCAGCCATGTCATGCACATCATGTCAGACGTGCAGGGCAGGCTCCGCCCCGGGCTCGACGCGGTCGACGCGCTGGTCGGCGGCTTTCCCGCCGGCACGCTGACTGGCGCGCCGAAGGTGCGGGCGATGGAAATCATCGACGAACTGGAGCCGGTGCGGCGCGGCCTCTATGCCGGTTGTATCGGCTATTTCGCCGCCAACGGCACCATGGACACCTGCATCGGTCTCCGCACCGCGGTGGTCAAGGACGGCGTGATGCATGTCCAGGCCGGATGCGGCGTGGTCGCCGATTCCAACCCCGAGGCGGAATATGAGGAGACGCGCCAGAAGGCCCGCGCCTTGTTTCGCGCCGCCGAGGAGGCGGTGCGCTTCGCCGCCGATCGCGGGCCGCGGTCAGGGTAAGCACAAGACAGAAAATTGTTCTTTTTTAGAAAAAAGAACCAAAAAACTTATTCTGGCACCACGAGAGGCGGGAAATCCGTTTTGCAATCCATTGGGAGGGAAGTTTTATGACGACATCGCCGCACCATACCCCCGAACGTCTGCCGCCGATTGACCCCGCGGATTGGACGCCGGAGCAGAAAAAAGTCGCCGAAGAAATCGTCGCCGGCCCGCGCGGCGGCATGCCCGGCCCGTTCAATGCCTGGTTGCGAAGCCCCGATCTCGCCGCGAGATTCCAGAAAGTCGGCGAATATGCGCGGTTTCACACCTCGCTGCCGCCGGCGCTCAACGAAATCGCGATCCTGCTGGTGGCACGCGACTGGTCGGCGGCGTTCGAGTGGTATGCGCATTATCAGCTCGCGATGAAGGCCGGGCTGTCGCCCGCCATCGCCGAAGCGATCGCCCATCGCCGCCGCCCCGAAGGGATGAGCGCGGACGAGGCGATGGTCCATGATTTCGTCTATGAATTGCTAAAAACGCGCAATGTTTCGGAGGCGACCTTCGCGGCCGTGCGGGCACGCTTCGGTGAGCGCGGAGTGGTCGATCTCATCGGCACCGCCGGCTACTACGTCGCTGTGTCGATGACGCTGAACGTCGCTGGCGTGCCGGTGCCGCCGGGAAGCAGCGTGCCGGCCTTGCCAAGCTAGCTGGGTCGTGTCCCCGGTGGTGGTGTAGGAAGGTGGCGGTCAGCCTGACGCCGTCAGACTCTCAACGGTCACAGCAGCAGGCTGAGCGGAAGTGCCGAAGCGCTGTGCCGCCACCTGATCACCATTCAGGATCCGGGTCGCCTCAATGTGCGAGTGGATCCGGGCGAAGCTGGACGTGGACGACCATCGGCGTGCTTCCCTTGCCGCTTTCCCTGAGCCACGGCGCGCGATCGCCGGAGGACGACCATAGGCCGCGACCTTTCCACCCTGCATTGGGATCGTCGATGCGCCCATCGAGCCCCTTGGCGTAGAAACCCATCGGGTAAGGGATGCGGATCATGATCATCTGGCCATCCTTGAAGGCGATGAAGCCATCATTGAGATTGCCGGTAGAGATCGGAACATCGTTGCCAAGCCCGAGCGTGTCGTGCTGATCGACCCAGGTGTAATAGCTGGCTTCGGCGCTGTTATCGCCGATCCCGGCAAAGCCGGGGCCAGGATATTGATAGAACGACCAGCCCTCGGGGCAATGATCGCCGGTGGCCTTTGGTCCGGCGAGCGGGTGCGTGCATTTGCCGCGATCGAAACGCGCGAGATGGCCGCTGGAGAGTGACGCCCAGACCACGCCCTTGCTGTCGATATCGGCACCGCGAATGCCAAATCCGGGCAACGGCACATTATAGACCTCCGAAAGCTTGGTTTTCGGATCGAAGCGCAACAAGGCCGGCGGATGGCCGCCGAATATGCCGATCGTATACCAGATCGTGCCATCGGTCGGGCTCGGCAGCACAGCGTACGGGCCGGAAGCGCCATCGAGCGCGAGACGGGTATCTTTGGCGGGATCGGCGGGTTCTCCGGGTTCGGTGTAGGCGACGAGTTTGCCGGTGCCTGCGGTATCGAGCACGAACGGCGCCCAGCCTTGCGCCTTGGCGGCATCGCCGGTTGCATCGAAGACTTTGGTATCGATCCAGCCGGCGACCGGCCCGGTGCCGCTGAACCAGAGCGTATTGTCCGGATCGTAGCCGAAACGCGGGTGATGGGTCGAAAAACATGTATCGACGAAGGTGTAGGCCATGGTTTTGGGGTCGAGAATCGCCGCCTGCCGCACCGAATGGTCGAGCGGGAATGTCTTGGCCGAGGGAAGGTCCGAACCCATGCGGCAGTAAGCCGGATTGTCCGTGCCGCGGATCGCCGCCGCCAGCCAGACCCGGCCTTTGCCATCGATCATCGCGTTGTGGTTGTTGGTCCGTGTTGACCAGATTTTTTCATCGCCCCAATACGCGGAGGGTTGCAGTGGTGCGAGGGTGAAGCCGACGCCCGGAACCTCCGGCATGCCCTGGTCGCGCACCGGCATTTTGAAGGCGGTTGCGGTGTTTGTCTCCGGGTCGAGGATCGCCATGTCGTCGCTGCTGTATTCGGGCGAACCGAACAGCCGCCCATGGGCGTTGACGGTCGGGTTGCGCTCATCAGAGGAAATGAGATCATGCACGTAGGTGTGTGGCCCGCCCCATGCCCAGGTGGTGATCACGAGATTGCGCTCGACACCTTGCGGGCGCGGCGGCTTGCTCTTCGGCAATTCGCCCCGAGCGATGCGGTCCGTCCAGTCGCCAAGATATTTGAGCGGCGCCCCGCCGAAACTGCCGGCCTGGCGTGTCATTTCCTCGCCGGCGAGGCCGGATTGCAGGCGCCGGGTCCAGGCTTCCTCGCCAGTCGCGAACTGGCCGAATTGCGCCGGAATGGTACGCGTCGCTTCCTGGCCGATCTGGTGGCAGCCTATGCAGCCGATATTTTTCATCTGTCGCAGCCAATCGATCCGCGAGCCACCCAATTCGCTCTCGGGCGGCATTTTCAGCATCGAATACCAATAGATCGCCGGATAATAATGCGCGGCGGCCGCCGCATTCGGCGCCGGGATCGCGGGGAGATCCAGATGCTGACCAGGCTTGGCGCGAAACCGCGGCGAATCGATCAGCCCGTAGCCGCGCACGAACACGCTGTAATCGACGGCGGGAAGATCGGGAATGACATAGCGGCCCTGATCATCGGTAACGACGATCTTGGTAAAATGCGTCGGTAATTCGACGCTTTCGGCAATCACCCACACCCCGGCCTCCGGCCCGTGCGGCCCGCTGACGACGCCGCCGATATCGTCATCGCCAATCGCTGGTGACAGCGTCTCCGCCTCGGCCGCTTGCGGGGGTGGGGCGCAAAGTCCGGCGGCGAGGAGTGCGACGCCGAGCCTCGCAAGGCCAAGCACGGCGCGGCCGCGCGCCCGAACCGGGCGCGAGCCGGATTGCGTTGTCTGGCGCATGGCGCCTCCTTCCCCGGCGTAGTATTTTGCCGCTTATCGCCAACACGTTGCCTTGCTGTGCGGCAAGCGGATGGTCATTCCCGAACACGGGAAGGCTAATCACCACACCTCTCGCCGTCAACGTCGTCGCTCCGGCCTTGAAAAGTGACGACCGCGCGGGGAGGATCACGCGAAATTCCCATCCAGCGGGCCTGGCTGCCCTTTTCTGGAGGCTGGCGATGAGAGGTTGGCGATGAGAGGCTGGCGATGATTGGGGCGTTGCATAAACCGATCTGCGCGCGGCTCGGCTGCCCCTATCCGGTTCTGCTCGCCGGCCCGGGAAGCGCGGAGGACGTTTGTGGAGTGGCGCGCGTCGCGGATGCGACGAGGCGCGGGGCGTTCGGCTTGCTCGATGGTATCGGCCGATCGGCGGAGACGCTGCGCGCCGGCATCGCGGCGCTTCGTGCGCGCGGGGTCAGCCGCTTCGGTGTCGATCTCGCGGGGCTCGCCGTCCCAGTCCCAACCCCTGAGATCGAGGCCCTGGTGGCGGCGGTTCTCGCGCTGGGCGTGCCCGTCCTCGCGCTGCCGGCGGGGTTGCTTCCCCGGCTGATGTCGTGGCGCCGTGCCGAGGGAGTGGTTGTCCTCGCGCGCGCGACGTCGCTCGCGGAGGCAAAACTGGCGGCGGCGGCCGGGGCGGGGGGCATCATTCTGGCCCCTGGCCGGCGGAAAGATGGCCGGCCCCGGTCGGATGAGGCGTTCCTCGATCTCATCGCCGAAATCGCCGACCGGACCGAATGCGCGGTGCTCGCCGCCGGCATCGCCGATGGTGGCGCGCTTGCGACCGCGCTGGCGTTCGGCGCGGAGGGTGCGGTTCTCGATTCCAACGCGGCGGAACGCCTCGGCGCCATCATCGCCGATGCAACGTCGCGTCTTGCAACGCCGCCCGCGTCGATGCCAGCCTCTGCGCATGAGGAGGCCATCGAAACCGCCTCGCCGGCCTGCCTCGCCCATGAGATGGCCGATAGCTACATGGGTTTCGTGCCCGCAGACGCGTTGGTTGCGCGCCTCAACGCGCTGCTCGAAGCCGAACGCGCCGGCGCGCGCCTCGCGCTCGGCCTGGCGGTGGAGGCCGGAATGTCGCGGCCGCTGATGATCGCGCGCCATCGCGACGCGGTGCGCTGGTGCGGCGTGCTCGCCGCGGCGATCGGCCGGCTGGGGGCGGTGGCCTCGCCGCATACCGGCCCGCTCCATGCCAAGGCGATGGCCTGTCCGGACGCCGCGGCGCGGCGCGCGAGCTTGGATCGTGGCCAAGAACGGGTGGCGGCTGCGCTGCGGGCGCTGCTCCCCACCCTCCGCGACGATGCGCTCCACGCGGAACTCTCCGCCATGCTGGCCGCATGCGAACACGGGATTAGCGGCATTGCCGCGAACCGGCCGTCTGGTGCGGTTCACTGACTTTGCTGGCGCGCGAGCCCTATTCTACGCCGCAGGCGAAATCCGCTTCTCCGTCTCGGGGTCGAAAACATGCACCGAGGCAGCGTCGATACTGACCGGGAGCGCCTCGCCGACGCCGACCGGAATGCGCTCGCGGAAGGCGGCGGTCAGCTTCTCGCCGCCGAGATCGAGCAGCACCTGGGTTTCCGAGCCGGTCGGTTCGACCACCAGCACACGCGCTGAAAATCCATTATCGCCGAGGCGAAGATGCTCCGGACGGATGCCGTAGATGACGCGCCTGCCCGGGGTCATGCCCTTCGCGGCCGCGAGCGCCGCCGGCAGTGGCCAGCGCATGCCCGATGCGCTGACGACCGCGCCATCGGCAACCGTGCCTGAGACGAAATTCATTGCCGGGGAGCCGAGGAAGCCGGCGACAAAGAGATTTTCCGGCCGGTCATAGAGGTCGAGCGGCGAGCCGAGTTGCTCGACATGGCCACTCCGCATGATGACGATTTTATCGGCCATCGTCATCGCCTCGATCTGATCATGGGTGACATAGACGGTAGTGGTTTTGAGGCGTTGCTGAAGTTCCTTGATTTCGGCGCGCATCTGCATGCGCAGCTTGGCATCGAGATTGGAGAGCGGTTCATCGAATAAAAACACCTGCGGATCACGTACCAGCGCCCGCCCCATGGCGACCCGCTGGCGCTGACCGCCGGAGAGTTGCCGCGGGAAACGCTCCAGAAGTGTCTCGAGGCCGAGAATCTGCGCTGCCTTCGTCACTCGCGCCGAGATCTCCGTCGCGCTGGCATGCGCAAGACGGAGCGCGAACGACATATTCCGGCTCACCGTCATATGCGGATAAAGCGCGTAGTTCTGAAATACCATGGCGACATCGCGCGCCTTCGGCGGAATATCGTTGACCCGTCGGCCATCGATCAGGATCTCGCCATCGCTGATGTCTTCGAGACCGGCGATCATCCGGAGCAGGGTCGTCTTGCCGCAGCCCGAGGGGCCGACGAGAATGACGAATTCGCCATCGGCGATGTCGACATTGACGGCGTGCAAGACCTCGACGGGTCCGAATAGCTTGCGGACGTTCCTGATTGTCACCGCGGCCAAGACACTCCCTCCGAATTTCGCAATCCTTCAACTAATGGCGCTCTCATATTCATCGAGAACCCGATCGATCGCGGCGAGAACCAAAGCCTTCCCCGAAAAACGCTCGCCAGCCATGATGCGCGGATAAAGGGTTGGGAAAAATTGATGGATCAACGGCTTCGGAATGTCGGCCGTCGCGAAGCGGGTGAGCAGCGAGGCCACCGCAGCTTCGGCGGCCCCGCATGACCAATAATAGCGGATGCGGTCGCTGAAGCCGTAATGGCGCTGGAATTTGCGGGAACGTTCGTCACCGAGGCAATGACTTTGCCAGAACCGCGGATTGTCGATCATCACTTTTTCCATGACGGCGGCAAGCGAACCGCTCTCGTCGCCGTCGAGGATGCGTGCTATGCCGTCGAGACCATAAAGCGCTTCGCGAAGCGCGAAGCTCAGGGCGGGACCAACCTTGAGAATGGCGAAGCCATCGGCGACCAACGCACGCAGCGCCGAGGGCGGCTGATAATCGGTCGAGTGCGCCTCGAAAACCAGGCCTGGCATCCTTTGCAACGCATTCGACAAGGTACGCGTCGTCTCGGGCCGATAAAGAACGAGATCGAAATTATCATACTCGATGCCGGGCTGCACAACCATCGCGATGATCCGGCCGATGGCATCATGCAAGCCTTGCTCGGCAAAAATCTTGCGATGGAGGGCAAGCGTCGCCTCGGCCGCTTCCGGTGCGGTCGTCGTGATCGCGGCGATTTCGCCGAGGCCACCGCCGGCCGCCGGCACCTCTGTGCCGATGACGTAATGGGGGGGCGACTGACCCGCCTCCCGCGCCGCCTCTTCGGCCGCCGCAGCCAGCCGGGCGGCGCGTTCGGCGATCGTACTCTCCGGCAAGTCCGGGGGATCGTCCGCGCAAGCCATGCTGGCATCGAGGTGGATCTTCGCAAAGCCGGCGGTGGCAAAGGCACGAACGCACGCCTCCGCTTCGCGCATGGCCGTCGCCGCGGGCGCGTCTCGCCACGGCAAAGGGCCGAGGTGATCGCCGCCGAAGATGATCTTTGCTCTATCCAAACCGCATTTGCCGGCAATCGTATGGACGGAGTCACGGAACGAAGCCGGCGTTGCGCCGGTATACCCGCCCTGATGATTGACCTGATTGCAGGTTGCTTCGATCAATACCGTTGTGCTGGCGCGGGCGGCGCGCGCCAAACCCGCTTCGATGACCAGCGGATGCGCCGAACAGAGCGAGGCGACACCACGGCGTCCACGCCCGGCACCGAGATCTGCAAAAAAATCACCCGTTTGTTGGACGATCATCAACTCATCCAGTTTCCGCCATCGACGTTGTACGTTTGCGCGACGACATATTCGGCGTCATCGCTGGCGAGAAACAAAGCCATACCAGTCAAATCCTCTGGCCGTCCCATGCGTCCATAGGGAACCGCCGCACCAACCTGGCGCTTTTTCTCGCCGAGCGGCAAATTCTCATATTTGGCGAATAGCGCATCGACCTCGCCCCACATCGGCGTGTCGACGACACCGGGCGCGATGGCATTGACATTGATCCGATGTTTGATCAACGCGAGGCCAGCACTCTGGGTGAAGCTGATGACCGCCGCTTTCGACGCGCAATAGACCGAGACCAGGGCTTCGCCACGCCTTCCTGCCTGCGATGCGAAATTGACGATCTTGCCGCCCGTCCCCTGTGCGATCATCTGTCGTGCGACGGCTTGCAAGGTAAAAATGAGTCCTTCGACATTGACCCGGAAAACCTTGTGGTAGCTCTCGCGGGTGATTTCGACGATGGGCGCGAGATCGAAAACCGCGGCGCCGTTGACGAGAATATCGATCCGCCCGGCTTGTGACGACACTGTCTCCACCATCGCGGCGATGGATTGCGGATCGGTGACATCGAGCGCGACGGCAAACGCGCCGTGACCAAGGGACATGGCGACGGCGTTCGCGTCCTCGAGCAATCGGTCCGCCACCACGACGCGCGCCCCTTCCTCGGCATAGCGGCGGGCCACCGCCGCCCCGATCCCACGCGCGCCACCGGTGACGATGGCAACCTTGTTTGCGAGTTTTCCTGTCATGTCACGATCACCAGCAAGTATAGCCGCCATCGGCGAGCACGATGCTGCCGGTAAGCAGGCTTGCTGCGTCGGAGGCGAGGAAGAGCACCACGGATGCGATCTCTTCCGGCTGACCGACACGGTGCATCGGCGTCATGTCGAGCCAGGTCTGGTACATTTCGCCGTTTTGCATGCCAAACCGGGTCAAGGGGGTTTCGATATAGGTCGGCGCGACGGCATTGACCCGCACGCCGCGCGCCCCCCATTCGGCAGCCAGGGAGCGGGTGAGGTGATGAACGGCGGCTTTCGAGGCGTTATAAAAACTCTGTGGCTGTGGTTTGTTGACGATAAAGCCGGACATGGAACCGATATTGACAATGGCGCCGCTTCCTTGCTCCAGCATGCGCTTCCCGAAACTGCGGCAGCAATAAAACAGGCCGTCGAGATTGACGTTCATATGCATCCGCCAATGCGCATCGGTGGTGTCCTCGGCGCGAACATCGCTCACCGCGACGCCGGCGTTATTGACCAGGATATCGATATGGCCATGATCCTTGACGACACGCTCGGCAAACGCCTCGACCGCCGCGGAGTCCGTCACATCGAGCGGCATGCCATGCGCGGTGATGCCGCCTTGCGCCAACTCCTGCACCGCGCTGGCGATGCGTTCGGGGATTTTTTCGGCGATGACGACGGTCGCGCCCGCCTCTCCGAGTGCCTGAGCCGCACAAAAGCCGATCCCTTGTCCCGCGCCGGTGACCACGGCGACACGGCCATGCAGGTCATATTTCTGGAGATACATCAGTGTAATCCTTCGTTTATTTCACGGCGCCGAATGTCAGCCCGCGGACGAGCTGGCGCTGGCTGATCCAGCCAAAGACCAGGATGGGGGCGATCGCTAGGACCGAAGCGGCGGAAAGCCGCGCCCAGAACAAACCTTGCGGGGCCGAGAACGAGGCGATGAAGGCGGTGAGCGGGGCGGCGTTATGGGCCGAAAGGTTGAGACTCCAAAACGCCTCGTTCCAACACAGAATGATGGAAAGCAAGGATGTCGAGGCGATGCCGGGCAGGACGAGCGGCAGGAGCACGAGAAAGATGGTCTGGAGGACGTTCGCGCCATCGATGCGGCTGGCTTCGATGATGTCTTTTGGAGTTTCGCGAAAGAAGGTGAAGAGCATCCAGACGGCGATCGGCAGATTGCTCAACGTATTGACGATGACAAGCGCGGTCAGTGTGTCGAGAAGATGCAGATCACGCGCCAGAAGATAGATCGGCACGAGCACGCCGACCGCCGGCAGCATTTTCGTCGATAACATCCAGAGCAGGAGGTCACGTGTTTTCGCGCCCGGATAAAACGCCATGGCGAACGCCGCCGGCACCGCGAGGAGGAGCATGAGCAGCGTCGTCGCCAAGGAAATCACGATGCTGTTCAACGCGAAACTCGCGTAATCCTGCTGGGCGAAAATGCCGCGGTAATTATCGAGGGTGGGTCGGAAGAAAAAAAGCGGTGGCGAGGCGATGGCCTGCACTTCGGTTTTGAAACTCGCGAGCAGCATCCAGGCGAGCGGAAAGAAATTCAGCAATGCCGCAAGCCAAGCGATGGCAACAGCGATCCGCAACGGCGCCTTGCTCATACGTCCAGCCTCTTGGCGATGGTGCGGATGAGGAAGGCGGCGATGATATTGGCAAGCACGATCGCGATGACACCCGCCGCCGACGCACTGCCGACGTTGAAGGCGAGAAGCGCGCGCTGATAGATGAGGAAGGGCAGATTGGTGGTGGCGATTCCGGGCCCGCCCGCCGTGGTCACATAGATTTCGGCAAATATGCCGAGGAGGAAAATCGTTTCCATCATCACGACGACGCTGATCGCACGCGCCATGTGCGGGATCTGGATATGAAAGAAGATCGCAACAGGGCCCGCACCGTCGAGGCGCGCGGCTTCGAGTTGTTCCTGGTCGAGCGATTGCAGAGCGGTGAGCAGAATGAGAAAGGCGAAGGGCATCCATTCCCATGAGACGATGATGATGATGGAAAGAAGCGGCAGGCTTCCGAACCAGTCGATCACCGGCAGGCCTAGGCCGCGCGCGATCGCGGCGAAAAGCCCGTTCACCGGGTGCATGAGGAGATTTTTCCAGATCAGGGCACTCACCGTCGGCATGACGAAGAATGGCGAAATCATCAACACTCGGGCAATGCCGCGACCGGGGAACGAAAGATTGAACAACGCCGCCATCACCGCGCCAAGGCTCACGGTGATGGCGAGTATGGCAACCACGAGGACGATGGTGGTCAGCAGGATATGCGAGAGTGCGGGATCGGCGATGAGGAAACGATAATTATTGAACCCGGCAAAGCCATGCAGCATCGGGTTGAGCAAATTATAGCGGCGGAAGGAAAACCACACCGTGATCGCGAGCGGCACGGTCATCCACACCAGCAGCGCCAGGACAGAAGGCGCCAGAAGCGGAAAGGTGTTGACCCGGGCTGCTTTCGCCGGCTTTCGCTGCACCTTTCCGCCCTCCGCGATCGATCCTCCGTGCTATTGCGTGTAGCCAGCCTGCTGCATCGTTGCCGCAACGCTGGCCTGTGCTTCTTTGAGCGCGTCATCGACGCTCATCTGCCCGGTCAAGGCGCCGGCGATCATCTGGCCGACGGTGGTGCCGATCGCCTGGAATTCCGGGATGGCGACATATTGGATCCCGGTATAGGGAACTTTTTCCGCCGTCGGATGGTTGAGATCGGCGGTCATGATGGCGTTTTTGACGAAGTCGGCGAACGGCGCCGCTTTCAGATATTGCGGGTTCTCATACGTCGATTTGCGCGTCCCTGGCGGCACCACCGTCCAGCCATCGGTCTTGCCGACGGTCTCGATATAGGCGCGCGAAGTCGACCATTGCAGGAAGGATTTGGCGACCGCGACGTTTTTCGAACTCTCCGGAATCGCGAGAGCCCAAGACCAGAACCAATGCGCGCCATTCGGCACTTTCGCGATCGGGGCCGCGGTGAAGGCGACCTTGTCGGCAACCTGGCTCTGCTTGCGGTCATAGAGCAGTCCGGCGCCGGAGGTGGCGTCGATCCACATCGCGCAATGGCCGGTCGCGAAAAGCGCCTGATTTTCGTTGAAGCCATTGGAATTGGCGCCGGGCGGGCCGTATTTATGCATCATGTCGATGTAGAAACTCACCGCTTGGTGCCAGGCCGGGGTGTTCAATTGCGGCTTCCAGTTTTCATCGAACCAGCGGCCGCCGAACGTATTCACCAGGGTATCGAGATAGGCCATGTTTTCGCCCCAGCCGGGCTTGCCGCGCAGGCAAATGCCGTATTGCTCATGCGCGCGATCGGTCAGTTTTTCGGCGAATGTCCTGACCTCGTCATATTTCGGCTGGCTCGGCATGGTGAGGCCGGCTTTGTCGAAAAGGTCTTTGCGATAATAGGTGAACGAGCTTTCGGCGTAGAATGGCACTGCATATAATTTCCCATTCGCCGACAAGGCTTCCCGCACCGACGGGAACACGTCATTCATGTCATAGGACGCGGGAAAACCGTCGAGGCTGACGAGCCAGTTCTGCTTGCCCCAGATCGGGGTCTCGTATGATCCGATGGTGAGGATGTCGAACTGCCCGCCATGGGTTGCGATGTCGGTCGTCACACGCTGGCGGAGAACATTTTCCTCCAGCACCACCCAGTTGATTTTGTTCCCGGTTTCCTTCTCCCACTGGGTCGAGAGCTTCTGCATCTCGACCATCTGGGAGTTGTTCACGGTGGCGATGGTGATCGTCGCGGCGGTGGTGGCGGCGGATGAGCCGAGCAGCAGACCCCCGGCCAGCATGAGGCCGGCGGCGGCATGTTTCATTCCCTGCGCGTGATGGCGCATTGCGTTCCTCCCGAGGATCTGGGCATTTGCCCTTGACGAGGGCGTTATCTTCGGACAGCGCCAACCCTTCTGTCAAGCGCCGATCGCGCGTCCATCAGGCCGGCCGCGGTCGCCTCATCGGTGATCAGGCCGTTCAGGAGGCCACCTGCGAGCGCCGCGCGGAGTGCGGGCAGTTTCTCCGCGCCCGCCGCGATACCGACCCGGATGGCGCCCTGGCTACTGCCGGCCCAGAGCGCGGTGATGCGCGCGGCGAGCGGGGTCGCGACGCGGGTGCCGCGCGCATCGAAAGCGCAGCCGGCGATTTCGCCGATCGCGCCGGCCTCCATCAACGCCGCGAGTTCGGCATCGGTGATGAAGCCGCTCTGATGCAAGGGCGCCCGCCAGCCGATATGGCCGACGCCGAGAAAAAGACAGCGCGCCTGCTGAGTGAGGTTTTGCAATGTCTGATAGGCGCGCTGGCGCTCGGCGAGGGCTTTCTCTTCGGCGGTGCTGGTGGCCAGCGGCAGGGTCATCGGGAAACATTGCGCGCCGGTGCGTTCGGCGATCCGCATCACCGGGTCGGCGGCCATGGCGCGGCCATCGTAACCGAGCGTGCCGCAGAGCGAAAACAGCTTATGTTGCGGCGCTTCGAGCGGCGAAATCTCGGCGGCGACGGCGCGCAGCGTGCGGCCGGTCGAAAACCCGATCACCAGCGGCGCCGGCTGGGTGAGCCAGGTTTCCAGATACTGCGCCGCCGCGATGGCAAGGCCGGGCAGGCTGCCATCGTCGCCGCTCGCCGTCGGCACCACCTCGCAATGGGCGAGGCGATAGCGGGTGCCGAGCCGCTCCGCCTTGGCGAGACAACTGCCGAGCGGATGGTCGAAACGGAATTTGATCAGCTTTTCGGCAACCGCGCGCGCGACCAGGCGTTGTGCGGTCTGGCGCGAAACATGGAGTTCGGCGGCGATTTCGTCCTGCGTGCGCCCGGCGATGTAATAGAGCCACGCGGCGCGCGCCGCCTGATCGAGGCGATCGCGGGAAAGGCGCTGGCGGCGGGATGGGCTGGCCTCGTCCATGAGTGGCTCCTTGCGCGCAACGGCGCGAAACTGGATGGGATATTGCCCACTCAGAGGATATTTGCCAATGTCCTCGTTGAGGAAGCGCCGGAGACGCGGGAATGCCCGAAATCGTGACCATTGGTGAAGTGTTGGTCGATGTCCTGGCCGAGACGGTCGGGCAGGCTTTGTCCGCGCCCGGCCGCTATCTCGGCCCCTATCCCTCCGGTGCTCCGGCGATTTTTGTCGATCAGGCGGCGCGGCTCGGTGTTACGACGGCGATCGCCGGCGCGGTCGGCGCCGATGCGTTCGGAAAAGCGGTTCTCGGCCGCTTGCGCGCCAGCGGCGTCGATGTCGGTGCGGTGCGGGTACTCGATGATGCCACCACCGGCGTTGCCTTCGCGACCTATTTCGCCGATGGCAGCCGCGAATTTCTGTTCCACTTGAAGGACGCGGCGCCCGGCCGATTTCGTGAAGACGACGTGCCGGCGGCGCTGTTCGCCGGCTGCCGCTTTTTCCACATCATGGGCTCGTCCTTGTTTTCGCCGCCGATGATCGCCGCCATCCGCCGCGGCATCGCCCTCGCCGAGGCCGCCGGGGCGCAGATTTCCTTCGATCCCAATATCCGCCCCGCGCTATTGCGCGCCCCCTTCGTTGCCGAGGCGATCCATGAGATCGCCCGCCGTGCCGATATCCTGATGCCGAGCGAGGTCGATCTCGCCTTCCTCTGCCCCGGTGCGGAGGTCGAGGCAGCGCTCACCACCATGCTGTCATGGCGCGCGCGGCGCGTGTTTCTCAAGCTCGGCGCCGCCGGCAGCCGCTATGCCGATCACAGCCAGCGCCTCAGCGCGCCGCCTTTCGCGACCACCGAAATCGACCCGACCGGGGCCGGCGATTGCGCCGGCGCGACGTTTCTCGCGTCACTGCTCCGTGATCTGCCGCTCGCGCGTGCTCTCGCGCGCGCCAACGCCGCCGGTGCACTCGCGGTCGCCAAGCGTGGGCCGATGGAAGGCAATAGCGACGAGGCGACGCTCAGCGCCTTCATCGCCGCTGCGGCGAAGCCGGCTCCGGCCCAGGAAGAACGGGGATAAGGGAGAAGCGGATGGCGTATTTCATCGGCATCGATGGCGGGACCGAGAGTTTGCGCGCCCGGGTTTTCGACCTCGCCGGGCGCCCGCTCGGCAATGGCGTCAGCCCCTATCAGACCCAATTCGCTCATGGTGCCCGCGCCGAGCAGGATCCCGAGGATTGGTGGCGGGCTCTCGGTCTTGCGGTGCGCGCCGCGGTCGCCGAGGCCGGGGTCGCGAAAGATCAGATCGAGGGGCTGTCGTTGGCGACGACCTGCTGCACCGTCGTCGCGTTGGATGCGGCGGGGCGCGCCTTGCGGCCGGCGATTTTGTGGATGGACATGCGCGCCGGCGAGGAGGCGGCGGCAGTGCTCGCGACCGGCGATCCCGCCTTGATCGTCAATGGCGCGGGACGGGGGCCGGTTTCCGCCGAATGGATGATCCCGAAAGCGCTCTGGCTCGCACGCCACGAGCCGGAGAATTTCGCCCGCGCCGCGACCATTTGCGAATATCAGGATTTTCTCACCCTGCGCCTGACCGGGCGGCGCTGCGCGAGCCTCAACAACGCGTCCATCCGCTGGCATTACGCGAGCGATCGCGGCGGCTGGCCGGTGAGCCTGGTGCGCGCCCTCGGCATCGAAGCCCTTTTGGAAAAATGGCCGGAAGAGGTGCTGGCGCCGGGCGCGGAGATCGGCCGGCTGACGCGTGACGCGGCCGAACATCTCGATCTGCCGGCAAGCGTGCGGGTGGTGCAGGGCGGCGCCGATGCGCTGATCGGGATCATCGGCCTCGGCGTTGCCCGCCCCGGCCAGATCGCGCTCATCACCGGCTCGTCGCATTTGCAGTTCGGGGTCTCCGACCAGCCGCGCCATGTGCCGGGGCTCTGGGGCACGTATCGCGATTCCCTCTATCCCGGCAGCTATTTACTGGAAGGCGGGCAGACCTCGACCGGGTCGATCATCGCCTGGCTGCGGCGCCTCATGAGCGGCACCCTCGATCTCGCGGCGCTGAACGAAGCGGCGGCGGCGCTGCCGCCGGGGGCGGAGGGGGTTCTGGCGCTCGATCATTTCCAGGGCAACCGCACGCCGCACACCGATTCGCGCTCACGCGGGGCGATCACCGGGCTTTCGCTGCATCATGGGGTTGCGCATATTTTCCGCGCGATTTTGGAAGCGATCGGCTTCGGCACCCGCGCCATCGTCGATGCCATGCGCGGTGCCGGCTTCGCCGCCGCCGAGATGGTGGCCGGGGGTGGGGCGACGAATTCGCCGCTCTGGCTGCAAATCCACGCCGATACCGCCAATCTCCCGGTCGTCGTGCCGGATGTGAGCGAGGTGCCTTCCCTCGGCGGGGCGATTCTGGCCGCGGTCGGCGCCGGCCGTTTCGCTGTGATCGAGGATGGGATCGCGGCGATGGTCCGCCCCGGCCGCCGCATCGACCCGATCGCCGCCAATGTCGCGCTTTACGACGAGATTTATGCCCAGTACGCGGCGCTCTATCCGGCGCTGAAGACGGTACGCGAGGCGGGGCGCGAGGTAGTGGGGCGCGAAGCGGGGCTCACGCCATCCCGCCATTGATCGCGATCGTCTGGCCGGTGATATAGCCGGCCTGCTCGGAGACCAGGAAGCCGACCAGATCGGCCACTTCCGCCGCGTGTCCGGCGCGCCCGGCCGGCACCAGGGCCTTGATCGCCGCCGCATCGAAAGCGCGGGCGGTCGCCGGGCTCTCGATCACTCCCGGTGCCACGGCGTTGACGGTGATCCCCCGGCTCGCCACTTCCCGCGCCAGCGCCCGCACGGCGCCTTCGAGCCCGGCCTTGGCGGCGGCGTAATTGCTCTGGCCGCGATTGCCGAGGCACGCCGCGACCGAGGATAGCGCGATGATCCGCCCCCAGCGGGTGCCGATCATCGGCAGCAAAAGCGGTTGCACGGCGGCGTAGAATCCGTGCAGCGAAACGTCGATCACCGGCTTCCAGCGGGCGAAATCCATCCCGGCGAGCGGCGCGTCGTCATGGATGCCGGCGTTATGGACGATGATCTGCACCGGCCCCGCGGCGAGCAGGGCGGTGAGGGCGGCGCGGCTCGCCGGCTCGTCGGTGAGATCGGCGGCCAAAACCTCGCCGCCGATCTCCGCCGCCAAAGCCCGCGCCGCCGGCGCCGAGGCATGGGCGTGGACGATGACGGCGCAGCCGGCGGCGGCGAGGCGGCGGCAGATCGCGGCGCCAATCGGGCTCGCGCCCCCGGTCACCAGCGCGCGGCGTGGCGCGCTCATGCCGGCGGGCGCGCGGCAAGCGCAATCACCGCGCGGCCGGAGACCAGGGTTTCGCCGGTTTCGGTGGCAAGCGTAAAGCCATAGACTAGGCCACGCGGATCCTCGAGCAGCCGCTCCGCCGTCACCGTGATCTCGCCGGTGAGGGCGGCCACGTGGAACGATACATCGTCGAGGGCGGCGAGAAAGCCGGGCGGTTGCGGCGCCGCATTGGCCAGCGCGCCATGGAGGGCCGCGGCCTGCAAGCCGTATTCGACCCCGGCGAGCGCCGAAACCTGGCCGGCGCGGCGCAGCGGATGATCCGCCGCCGCCGGCGGGACGGCGCGGCAGATGATTCGTGTCCGGTCCCAGGATAGCAGTGCTGCGAGCAGGCACATCCGCCCCTGATGCGGGATCAGGGCGGCGATGCCGGCGCGATCGAGCCCAGGGGGAAGCAGGGACGCAGGCACGGTCATGGTGTCACCTCGAGCCGGAGATGGCCGGTGGTGAGTGGCGCGGCGAGATGCCGGTGTTCTCCGCGCGCGAGGACTTCGAGAAGGGCGAGGCTCTGCGCCGCCGGATTACCATCGACGAGGGCGGCGAGCGCCGGCGCGTGTGGCCGGTCGAGGGCGGCGTCACGCGGGTCGAACCGTGCCGCGATCTGTCCGAGCGCACCGGCGCCGGATGCTTGCGGGGCGAGAACCAAGGCCATCCCGAAGGCGAAATCGGTGCGCCGGCAGGCGCCGAGGGGGAAAGGCAGCGGGGCATCGAACAGGCAGAACAGCACCGGCGACGCCTCCGCCACGGTCTCGGCCAGGGCTTTGAGCAGACCGGCGGCGAAGGTCGCGTCATGGGCGGCGAGCGAATCGGCCGGGGCGCGGCCGCCATGGGCGATGCTCCAATAACCGGCGGCGACGTTATGGACGGAATTATGGAACTGGGTCGGCGAAACCCCGACCGCTTCGGTGGGATCGGCGAGGGTTTTCAGGAGATCATCCACCACCGCGCCCTCGCCGTTGGAGCTCGCGAACACGGCGCGGAGCGTCGCCGGGTCGAGAGCGGGATGATCGTTCCGTGCCATCGCCACCGCCGCCTCCGCAACGCCGAGCGCGAGACGCACCGCCGGGCCGGCCCGGCGGCGCTCATTGGCGGGCAGCAGCAAAGGCGCCGGCGGCTTCGCCTCGGCGTGGGCGAACGGGTTTGCGCCGGCGAGCACGGCGCGGCCCTCCCTCCAGCCGAAAAGACCCGGCCCCCAGAGTCCGATCCCGAGAATGGTCGCGCGCAGCATCACCGGCAGCCGAAAATCAGGCTGCAATTGGCCCCGCCGAAGCCGAACGAATTGCTCAGCACCCGCGCGATCGGGCGCTCGACATTGGCGCTCAGCACATGGGCGCGAAACTCGGGATCGACGCGGGTGAGGTTGAGGCCGCCGGGGAGGAGGCCCGCCTCGAGCGCAAGCAGCGCGATCACCGCCTCGACGATGCCGGCGGCGCCCAGGGTGTGGCCGGTGAAACCCTTGGTCGAGCTGCACGGCACGCGATCGCCGAACACCGCGGCGATCGCGCGATCCTCGCTCGCGTCATTGGCGACGGTGCCGGTGCCGTGGAGATTGATGTAGTCGATCTCATCGGCGCCAAGGCCGGCGTGCCGCAGCGCGTCACGCATCGCAGCACTGGCGCCGAGCGCCTCGGGGTGGGGGGCGGACATGTGGTGGCCATCGCTCGATTCGCCATAGCCGAGCAAGACGAAGGGACTGTCCGCGCCGCGTTCGAGCAGCGCGAACCCGGCCGCCTCGCCGATCGAAAGCCCGTCGCGCGCCGCATCCGAGGGACGGCAGGGGCCGGACGCGATCAGGCCGAGGGCGGCGAAGCCGGCGAGCGTCATGCGGCAGAGGGTGTCGGCCCCGCCGACCACGGCAGCGTCGATCACCCCAGCCGCGATCAGTTGCGCGGCATCGACGAAGGCGCGCGCCGAGGAGGCACAGGCGGTCGAGACCACGAAAGCCGGCCCGGCAAGGCCGAGTGCCGCCTGCGTGAAGCGCGCGGCGGAGAAGAAATCATGGGTATGGGCGAAATCGAAATTTGCCGGCAGAGCGCCGCTGCGTGGGTCGCGGGCGCGATAGGCGTCCTCGCCGCTGGCGATGCCGGAGGTGCTGGTGCCGAGGACGACGCCGATCCGCGCCGGGCCATGCCGCGCTACCGCTTGCGCGACCGCCTCGGTGAACCCGTCGGTCGCGAGGGCGAGGTCGAGCAGCAGGTTGTTGCGGCAGGTGAAGGCGGCGAGCGGCGCCGGCAGGCGATGCGTCTCCACCTCGGGGGCGCGGCCGATGAAGCCGCCGCCGGCGATGCCGGGGAACGGGTTGGCAACCAACCCGCCCCGGCGCGCGTGGAGGGCAGCGAGGGTTGCCGCCTTGCCCCGGCCGAGGGCGCTGATCAGGCTGGTTGCGGTGATGGCGAGCGCGGTCATAAAACTAAGTTTAGCAGACCCGGGGGAAAAGAAAGACCCAAGCGGCCGAGGGCGGGGCAAGCCCGTGTCGCAGGCAGGGTGGATCAGCGGCGCGTTGTCGGCTAAACTGCGGCGCATCATGAACCGTATGCATCGCCTGTTCATCACTCTTCGCGGCCGCCCGGTCGGGCGCGACGCACTCGGCAACCAGTATTTCGAGGAGCGCAAACCCCGCTCCGGCCAGCGCGCCCGGCGCTGGGTGATCTATGCCGCGATCGAGGACGCCTCGGCGGTGCCGGCGGAATGGCATGCCTGGCTGCATCACTTGACCGACGCGCCGCTGCCCGAGACGGCGCGGCGGCCCTGGCAGGCGCCGCATCGGCCCAATCTGACCGGAACCGCGGCGAGCTATCGCCCGCCGGGGCATGATTACGAGGGCGGTGTGCGGGCCCGCGCGACCGGCGATTACGAGGCTTGGAGCCCGGGGAGCTAAGGCGGCGTGGCGCAACGCAATTTCGCCGAGACCCTGACCGGCGCCGTAGTGCTGGTCATCGCTGGAGGCTTCCTCGCTTTCGCCATTGCCCATTCGGGGGAGCGGACCGGACGCGGCTATCCGCTCACCGCGCGCTTCCAGAGGATCGACGGCCTCGGGGTCGGCGCAGATGTGCGGGTCGCCGGCGTCAAGATCGGCAGTGTCACTGCGACCGCGATCGACCCCAAGAGTTTCGAGGCGGTGGTGACATTCACCGTCGCCGAAGACATCAAGCTGCCCACCGATAGCGGCGCGGTCATCACCAGCGATGGACTACTGGGAGGTAAATATCTCGCCCTCTCCCCCGGCGGGGACGACCATGATCTGGCGCCGGGCGGCGTCATCAAGATCACCCAGTCCTCGATCAATATCGAGGATCTGCTCGGAAAATTCGTCTTCTCCATGGCCAATATGAGCAATACCAACAAACCCGACGGCAAGGACGGCAGCCCCGATGGTGGTGGGGGCGACGGTGGCGGTAAGCCGTGACCTCCCCGGTGATCTGGCCGCAAAGCGATGGCCAGCCGGTGTCGTGCCGGGAAAAATTGCGGGTGCTCGAAGAGAATTACCAGGAACTCGGCCAGGTGATGCAGGACATGTTCGAGGACGCGGTGCTGATGGGGGTGGATGACGCGGCGGTGCGGCGGATTTTGACCGACCTCGTCGCGGCGCTAAAATCCCCCCGCCGGGCATGATCGCGGCGATGATGACGGGCGGGCGGCGCCTCGGCGCTGTCGTCATGCTGGTTCTGCTGGGCCTGCCGGTGGCGCGCGCGCAAACCCCCGATGGGCCGCGCACGCTTCAGCCGGAGACGGATCCGGGCGCCATCCAGTCCGAACCGCTACCCCCACCCGCCGAAGCCGCGCCGCCCGCAGCGCCTCCTTCCCCCTCCGCACCCGGAAATGCTGGAGCGACGGCAGCGGCGCCCGAGGCCGCCCCGCCCGAGACGACCATGACCCCGCCCGCTGCGGCCCCGGCCGAAACCCCGGCGGCACCCCAGACCGTGCTGCTCTCCCCGGACTGGCAGCCGCGCGGTATCGCGACCTTGCAAGCCCTCGACACGCATGATGTCCGCGTCGCCCGGATCGAGGTTCCGGTGGGTCAGAGCGGGCATTTCGGCACCCTCACCATCGCCGTCCGTGCCTGCCTCGTCCGCCCGCCCGATCAGGCAACCGATGCCGCGGCGCTGCTTCAGGTCAGCGACGCGCGCCCCGGTGGGCCGGGGTTCTCGGGCTGGATGTTCGCCGCCGAGCCAGCGCTCGCCCTCCTCGAAAACCCGATCTACGATGTCCGCGTGCTGACATGCCATTGAGCGACCTCCCGTCACCCGTCCTTCCACCACCTGGGCGCCTTGCCCTCTTGCTCGATTTCGACGGCACATTGGTCGAACTCGCGCCGACGCCGGACAGCGTCGTCATCCCGCCCGGGCTCGGTGATCTCCTGGCGCGGCTATCGCTGCGCCTCGATGGCGCGCTCGCTTTGGTGAGCGGCCGGCCGCTCGGCGATCTCGACCGTTTTCTCCCCGGTGTTCCGGTGGCCCTGGCCGGCGAGCATGGCGGGGTGTTCCGCCTCTCACCGACCGCCGAGACAATCCGCCCCGATCTTCCCTCGGTGCCGGAGGCGTGGCGCGAGGCGGCCAAACGCATGGTCGCGTCTCATCCCGGGGCAATTTATGAGCCCAAAGCGCGCGGCTTCGTGGTCCATTACCGCGCCATTCCCGAGGCTGGCGAGGCACTCCGCGCCCCGCTCGCCGCGATGGTGGCGGGGGACGACGCGGCGCATTTCGCGCTGCTGGCCTCGCACATGGCCTGGGAAATCCGCCCGCGCGGCGCCGATAAGGGCTCAGCGGTGGGTTTCCTGCTCGCCCGTGCGCCCTTCGCCGGGCGGATTCCAGTGTTCATCGGCGACGATGTCACCGACGCAGACGGGATGCGTGCAGCGCGCGCGGCCGGTGGGCAGGGCCTTTATGTCCACGAAGCCTTCGGCGATCCGGCGGGCGTTCGGCGCTGGCTCGGCCAGCTTGCGCTCTAGGTGTCGCTGCTATGGAGGTTGTCCCTCCGGCCCATGGTCCTCATCAGGGGGGGCAGATCAGTTGACGGTTTCAACATTTTCAGCCCGACTTTGCGCATTTCAGGCGGCCCGGCATAGGGGTCTGGACGACCCGGTTTAGCAATTCGACGGGGATTTCTACGGTTTCTCCGGACCGCTGGCGCCGGGTTACTTCCGCCGTCGCCGCACCAGCACGCCCTCGCTTTCCAGGCGCCGGATCTCCTCTCGGCTGAAGCCGTGGCTGGCGAGGATGTCGTCGGTGTGCTCGGCAAAGCGCGGTGGCGCGGCGCGTGGCCCGCCGGGGGTGCGCGACAGCTTGATCGGCGTCCCGAGGCCACGCCAGGCGCCGATTTCCGCTACCATGCCGCGCGCTTTGGCGTGCTCGCTCGCCAGCGCCTCATCGACCGCGCGCACCGGGCCGGCCGGAAGCCCCGCGCGAAGCAGCCGGAGGGTCAGTGCCGCGCCATCGGCCTCGGCGAGAAGGGCGGAGAACGCGGCGATCAGCGCCGGGCGATGCGCAAGGCGGTCGGCGTTGGTCGTAAAACGCGGATCCGTCGCCATTTCCGCGACGCCGAGTTCGGCGCAGAGTTTGCGGAACTGCCCATCATTGCCGGCGGCGATGAAGATTTGCCCGGTGCGCGTCTGATAGGTCTCATACGGCGCGAGATTGGGATGCGGATTGCCGGTCGCGACCGGGCGGCGGCCGTTGAGGAAATAATTCGCCGCCTGCGGATGCAAAAGCGCCATTGCGCAATCATGCAGCGTCATGTCGAGAAACTGGCCATTTCCGGAGCGTGCGCGCTCGTGCAGCGCCATCAGGATGGCGATCGTGGCATAGAGCCCGGTCGCGAGATCGACCACCGGGGTGCCCATGCGGAGTGGCCCGGTGGAGGGATCGCCGTTGATGCTCATGAGCCCGGTCATCGCCTGCAGGATGGCGTCATAGCCGGGCAGCCCGCCGAGCGGCCCCTCACCCCCGAAGCCGGAGACCCGGCAATGGATCAGGCGCGGGAAGCGCTGTTTCAGGCTCGCATAGCCGAGCCCCCATTTCTCCATCCCGCCGGGCTTGAAATTCTCGACCAGGACGTCCGCGCCGTCGAGCAGGCGGAGCAGCACCTCGCGCCCGGCCTCGCTCCCGATATCGAGGGCGAGCGCGCGCTTATTGCGGTTGACGCCGAGAAAATAGCTGGCATCGCGGCTGCCGTCGTCGCGTTCGAGAAAGGGCGGGCCCCAGTCACGCACTTCATCGCCCTGCGGCGGCTCGATCTTGATCACCTCGGCCCCGTGATCGGCGAGGATCATCGTGCAATAGGGGCCGCCGAGGACGCGCGTCAGGTCGATCACCTTGATCCCGGCGAGCGCGCCGGGCGAAAGCGGAAGCGAGGGCATGGCGTGGGTTCCGTTGGTTATGTCAGGCGCCCCAGAGTCGGGCGCAAAAGCCGGGATAGGTCGGGCGCATCTCGGCGCAAACCGGCCCGCGCAGCAGCGCGAGTTCGGCCGGCGTGGGCGGCGGCGTCTCTGGCACCGTGGGCGGCGTTTCATAGGCAAATCCGGTTTGCGCCGCGATCTCCGCCGGGGTTTGTCCGGGATGGCACGAGGCGAGGGTGAAGCGCTTGCCATCGAAGGAAAACACCGCCCGCCCGGTGACCAGCGCCTGTGCCGTGCCGCGGCGGAAATGCCCTTGCGGCGAGATGCCGGGGGCGGAGACGAAGGCGACGCGCGGGACCAGGACGCGCGGGGAATGCTCCTCGCGGAACAGGATCGTGCGCGGCGTCATCAGATACATGAAGGCCGAGCCGAAACTGCCCGGAAACCGGGCCTCACTGCCCGGCCATTCGCCGGTGCCGATGAGGTTGATATTCGCCGCGCCATCGATCTCGCCGCCGCCGAGGAAAAAAAGATCGATCCTGCCCTGGCCGGTGAGGTCGAAGAGTTCCCGCGTCCCCTCGCTGAACGGATTGCCGCTGGTCTTGTGCAAAAGCGAGAGCCGCACCGCATGGCCGAGCGCCTTGACCAGAAAGCAGGCGGCGGCAGGAATCGGGCTCGCGGCACCCACCGCGATATGGCGCGCCGGGGGCGCTGCCGGGTCGAGGATCAGCCGCGCCAGGGTTGCCGCGAGAAATTCCTCGGGCGCGATCGCCCCCCCCTCCGCCGCGACCGCCATCACGCGATCTCGCGCATGCCGAGCAGACGGTCCTCGAGGAAGGCGGCAAACCCCTCGGCGCTGCGCGCGGCGCGGGCGTAATCGCGCAAAACCGTGGTTTCGGCCGGATATTCGTCGAGCAGCGCCAAAGGCGCCGCGCCACGCGCCGCCGATGCGATGCCGGTGACATAGGCGCCGCTGATGACGCCGGGCGCGAGACGCTCATCCTCCAGCATGTTGCCGGCCACGCGCCGCTCGACGCTGACCAGGGAATCACGCGCGGCATGCGCCATGGTCGCGAGTTCGCGCCGCCGCCCGACCCAGACATTGCCCGCCGCATCGGCGAGAACGGCATGAAACAGCGCGAAATCGGGCCGGACCGCCGGGATCAGCAGAATGGGGTCGGGCTCGGCGGCGAAGGGATTATTGATCACCCGCCAATCCGGCCGATGGGCGAGCACGTCACTCCCGAGCACGCCACGGAGCGGCATGAACGGCACCCCCTTTTCGGCGGCTTGCAGCGCGGTATGGATCGCCGGACAGGTGGCATCGCGCACGACCAGAGTGCCGGCGGCGAGCGCGGCGGTGAAACGCGGCGCGGTGCCGGACTCACCGAGGCTGACCGCCGAGGTCTCGATCTCGGCGACACATCCCGCGCCGATCAGAAGATCGGCGAGAAACCCACCGACCGGGACGCAAAACAGGCGCAACCCACGCGCGCGCCGCCGGATCAGCGCCAGCGTGAGCGCGACCGAGCCCAACGAATTATCCGGCGGCAGCGCGATCAACGCGCCATCGGGCACACGAGCGGCGAGATCATCGGGCGAGAGCGTTCCGGCCATGGTTTCCTCCTGCATCGATGAGGACAAGTGAAGCACTTCTTTTTCTGAAGAAAAAGAAGCAAAAAGACTTTTGTCCGTTGAGCAGTGCCTGTGGCACTGCTTTTCAAGGGAGGGAGTAAAAATTTTTTGGTTCTTTTTTGTAAAAAAGAACCGCTTTCACTGACTGCCGACAAAACGTTCGAGCCAATGAATGGTATAATCGCCGGCGACGAACTCTTTGTCGCGCACGATGCGCTGATGCAGGGGCAACGTCGTCTTGATGCCGTCGATGACGAATTCGTCGAGCGCGCGCGCCAAGCGGGCGATGGCCTCGGGCCGGCTCGGCGCATGCACGATCAGCTTGGCGACCAGGCTATCGTAATAGGGCGGCACGACATAACCGGCATAAAGCGCCGAATCGACCCGCACGCCGGGCCCGCCAGGGGGATGAAAAACCTTGACCCGGCCCGGGGTCGGCGCAAACGTCAGCGGGTCCTCGGCATTGATCCGGCATTCGATGGCATGGCCGGAAAAGCGAATATCGGCCTGGCCGTAGCCGAGCGGCTCGCCGGCGGCGAGGCGGATCTGTTCCTGCACGAGATCGACCCCGGCGATCGCTTCGCTCACCGGATGCTCGACCTGAAGGCGGGTATTCATTTCGATGAACGCGAATTGCCCGTCCTGATAGAGGAATTCGAGCGTGCCGGCATTGCGATAGCCGAGCCGGGCGAGCGCCCCCGTCACCCGCGCGCCGAGCGCATCGCGGGCGGCGGCATCGAGCGCCGGTGAGCCGGCCTCTTCGAGCAGCTTCTGATGGCGGCGCTGGAGGCTGCAATCGCGCTCGCCGAAATGGACCACATTTCCATGCCCGTCGGCCAGCACCTGCAATTCGACATGACGCGGGCGGTCGAGATATTTCTCGATATAGACTTGGTCATTGCCGAAGGCGCTCGCTGCCTCGGTGCGCGCGACCCGCCATGCTTCCTCGATCTCGGCGTCACGCGCCGCGACCTTCATCCCGCGCCCGCCACCGCCGGCGGCGGCCTTGATCAGCACCGGATAACCGATCCGCGCCGCGACCGCGCGCGCTTCCGCGAGATCGGCGACGGCGCCGTCCGAGCCCGGCACCAGCGGCACATCGAGCCCGGCCATCGCCGTCTTGGCGGCGATCTTGTCACCCATCATGCGGATATGCGCCGGCGCCGGGCCGATGAAGGTGAGGCCATGCGCTTCCACCATCTCGGCGAAGCGGGCGTTTTCGGAGAGGAAGCCATAGCCGGGATGGATCGCATCCGCGCCGGTGATGGCGGCGGCGGAGAGAATCGCCGGGATGTTGAGATAGCTGTCGCGGGCACTCGGCGGGCCGATGCAGACACTCTCATCGGCGAGCCGGACATGCATCGCGGTCGCATCGGCGGTGGAGTGGACGGCGACCGTCGGGATGCCGAGTTCGCGGCAGGCACGCTGGATGCGGAGCGCGATCTCGCCGCGATTGGCGATCAGGATTTTGTGGAACAAAGCCATGTCAGGCGAGGATCAGCAGCGGCTCGCCGAACTCCACCGGCGCCCCGGCGGCGACCAGGATGCGGCTCACGGTGCCTGCTTTCGGTGCCTTGATCTGGTTGAAGGTCTTCATCGCCTCGATCAGCAGCAGAGTCTGCCCGGCCTCGACCGTCTGCCCCACGGTGACGAAATTCGCCGCCCCCGGCTCGGGCGCGAGATAGGCGATGCCGACCATCGGGCTCAGGACGGCGCCGGGATGTTTGGCGAAATCATCCGGGGCGGCGGCCTGCACCTCGCGCGTCGCCGGGGGTGGGCTCGGAGCGACGCCCGGTGCCGCGGCCTGGGCCAGCATCGCGACCGGCGCCGGCGTGCGCTTGATGCGGATGCGCCGGTCCTGCTCGGCGATCTCGATCTCGGTCAGGCCGGTTTCGCCGAGGATAGCGGCCAGCAGGCGGATCGCCGCCGGATCAAAGGGTAGCTCGCTCATTCCGCCTCCTCCTGGAGCAATTCCGCGATCGCTTGCAGCGCCAGCGCGTAGCCGCGCGCGCCAAAGCCGCAAATCAGGCCGTTTGCCGCTTCCGACGTGTAGGTGTGGTGGCGATAGGGCTCGCGGCGGTGGATATTGGTCAGATGCACCTCGATGATCGGGCAGTCGAGGGCGAGCAGCGCATCCATCAGCGCGATCGAGGTATGGCCGTAGCCGGCCGGGTTGATGATCACCCCGGCGGCGCGGTCGCGGCATTCCTGGACCCAGGAAATCAGCTCCCCCTCGCCGTTGGTTTGGCGAAAATCAATTGCGAGATCAAGCGCTTCCGCGACTTCGGCGCAGAGCGCCTCGACATCGTCGAGGGTTGCGCCACCATAGAGCGCGGGCTCGCGGGTGCCGAGGAGATTGAGATTGGGGCCGTTGAGCACGGCGATCAGCGGTCTCTTCATGCCGGCGGCAGTAGCATGAACCGCGTCCCCGCTCCACCCATACGCGCCGAAAATGCCGGCCTGGGCGCCAAACCCCCTTGCGCCCAGGAGGGGAGGGGTCTATGTGCCGCTCCTACGCAGCAACGCACGTGCCTCTAACCTTAGTGGTTACGCAACGACGTCAAGCGTTCTGGCAATCGTCTGGTCGCTGGTTCGTTCGACCGTTTCGCAACTCCGCCCGCCGTTTCACCACAGACGGGCGCCTGTTTTTCCGGGGAGGCACGGTGCTATGACGCCGAAGATCGCCCGTTATTTGTCCGAGAACCAGCCGGCGGCGCCGTGCCTGGTGGTCGATGTCGATCGCGTCGAGGAGAATTACCGCGCGCTCCGCGCCGCCCTCCCGCTCGCGCGCATCTATTACGCCGTCAAGGCCAACCCGGCGCGCCCGATTCTGGCGCGCCTGGCGCGGCTGGCGAGCGCGTTCGACGCCGCGAGCTTCGAGGAGGTCGCCGCCTGTCTCGCCGCCGGCGCCGCACCAGAGGCGATCAGCTTCGGCAACACCATCAAGAAGGCGAGCGCCATCGCCGCCGCGTATCAAGCCGGGGTTTCGCTCTACGCCTTCGATTCGGCCGAGGAGTTGGAGAAAATCGCCCGCTTCGCGCCGGGAAGCCGGGTCTATTGCCGCATCCTGGTCGCCAATGACGGCGCCGATTGGCCGCTTTCGCGCAAATTCGGCACCAGCGTCGAACAGGCGCGCGGGTTGATGCTGCGCGCCGGCGAACTCGGGCTCGACCCCTACGGCCTCTCCTTTCACGTCGGTAGCCAGCAGAAGCACGGCGCCGCCTATGAGGCGGCGATCGGGCAGGTCGCGATGCTGTTCACCGATCTCACCGAGCGCGGGGTCGATCTCCGCATGCTCAACCTCGGCGGCGGCTTTCCGGTCCGCTACCGCGACGAGGTGCCGGGGATCGACCATTTCGCGCAAGCGATCACGCGCGCGCTGACCCGGCATTTCGGCAATGCCCTGCCCGATATCGTCATCGAGCCCGGGCGTTTCGTGGTCGGCGATGCCGGCGCGGTGCGGAGCGAGGTGGTGCTGGTCAGCCGGCGCGACCCGGAGAGTGATCTCCGCTGGGTCTATCTCGATGTCGGGCGCTTCGGCGGCCTCGCGGAAACCGAGGGCGAGGCGATCCGCTACGCCATCGCGACCCCGCATGACGGCGGCGCGACCGGCCCGGTCGCGATCGCCGGGCCGACCTGCGATGGCGCCGATATCCTCTATGAGAAAGCCGATTACCGCCTGCCGCTCGCGCTCGCCAGCGGCGACGCCGTCACCCTGCTCGCGACCGGTGCCTATGTCAGCACCTATGCGAGCCAGGGTTTCAACGGCTTCGCGCCCCTGGCCGAGCATTACATCTGAACACCCGAACATCTGCGGAGGATCCGAATCCTGGCGCATCGGCCGGTGCCCCACCGACCGGCGCCTGAGCATGTAATTATATCGCATAGTTACACTGCATCACAATTCTGTCATAAAATTGTCTTCACACTGATCACGAGATGGTGATTTTGAACGGCTAACGTCCGCGCGCTTTCCCACCAGAGACGCGGACCCCGTGATGCATATTTTCTCTCCCCTGGCGCGCCCTTCTCGGCGCGTTTCTTTTGCCCTCGCCACCGCCCTTGCCACCATTTCGACCGCCATCAGCCTTGCCCCGTTCGCGGCGCACGCCCAGCAGGCAAGCGATGACGGGTTGGATGCGGTCGAGAAGCAAATCCAGGATCTGCAAAAGCAGTTGCAGCAATTGAAAAAGCAGCTCGCTGCCGAGGCGAAGGCGAAAGCCGCCGAAGCGGCCAAGCTGAAGGCCGCAGAAAATGCCGCCCCGAGCAATGCCGCCGCGACACCCGGCGGCGGGCCGGGCACCGCCGCCGCCATGGGGATCGCGACCACCCCCCTCGCGGCCGACCAACGCCAGGCTCAGGGCGGGGCGCCGCCGCCACTGGTGCCGCAGCAAGTGCCGCCCAACATCGCGCCCCCGGCGGCCGGCGGCACCACCGTCAACCCGGTGCCGCCGCCGGCGTTTTCGGACCAGGTGCCGATCACCGAGGTGCCGCCGCCGCCGGGCGCCGATTCGCTCTCCTCGGCGAGCCCGGCGATCCTGACCCAGATGGCGCCCGGCTATTCGCTGCGTGTCGGCGGGCTCAGCATTTCGCTCGGCGGCTATGTCGAAGCGCCGCTCATCTACCGCAACCACGCGGAAACCACCGGTATCAATTCTGGCTTCGGCACCGCCATTCCGTTGCCCAACTCCCCACAATACTACATGTCGGAAATACGCGGTGATGCCCGTCAGAGCCGCTGGGCGGCGCTCGCGCAGGGGAATATTTCGGATTCGATTTCGGTCGCCGCCTATCTCGAAGGCGATTTTCTCTCTGCCCCACCCACCGCCAATGCGGTCCAAAGCAATTCCTATACCCCGCGCTGGCGTCTCTACTACGCGCAGGTGGACGATTCCGATCTCGGGGTCCATGCGGCGTTCGGCGAGATCTGGTCGCTCGTCGTGCCGTTCAAGGTGGGGATGGTGCCGCGCCAAGAGCTGATCCCGATCGACCCCGACGCGCAATACGTGGTGGGCTTCGACTGGAACCGGAATTTCGGCCTGCGGCTGGTCAAGAGCTTCGATGACAATGTTTTCAATGTCGGCCTCGCCATCGAAAGCCCCGAGACGGTCTATGGGGTCGGCCCGAACGGGGTCGGAGCGCCGGGAACCACGAGCTATTACTTCCCCGGCGGGCCGACCTTCTTCTCAGGCACCAGCTACACCAACGAATTGACGCCCGACGCCGTGCTCAAGGTCACCGCCGATCCGGGCTTCGGCGGGCATTACGAGGTCTACGGGGTGGCCCGCTCGATGCAGACCCGCACCACGCTCGACGCGGGGGGGCAGAACCACGTGGTGGGGGCGGGTGGCATCGGCGGCACCGCACTCTATTCCTTCTTCGACCAGAAACTCGACGTCTATACCACGGAGATGGCGGGCTATGGCATCGGGCGCTACACCTCCTCGGGCCTGCCCGATGCGACGATCGGCCCCAATGGCGCAGCCAGACCCTTGCCGGGGGCGACGTTCCTGCTCGGCGCCATCGGCCATCCCACCGATGCGATCGACACGTACACCTATCTCGGCCGCGAGGAAGTCGGGGGGCGCTACTTCAACGCTGGCGGCAAATCCTATGGCTACGGCAACCCGCTCTATTCCAATGTCGGCTGTGATATTCAGCTCGGCACGCCATGCGTGGCTAATGTCTCCTCAGCGACCGAAGTCACCATCGGCGGCTGGTGGCGTTTCCTCGAGGGCAACAATGTCGGTGTCTTCCTCGTCGGCCCGCAATACGAATATATCCGCCGCGGCGATTTCCGTGGCGTCGGCGGCGCGCCCACCGTCAATGAACAGATGTATATCCTGAGCTTCCGCTACTATCCGTTCCAATAGCGCCAACGGGACGCCAACAGGGCGCGGGCGGGGCGCCGATGGGGCGGGCGTTGCGTTTGCCGCACCGGCGGCCTATGGCCGGGGCATGGCAACGAAACGAACCCGCCCCTGCCCGGGCGCCGCCTGATGCGTATCCTGTTCATCTCCGCCAACCGCATCGGCGATGCGGTGATCACCACCAATGTGCTGGATCACCTGATCCGGACGCATCCAGAGGCGCGCATCACCGTGGTTTGCGGCGGTGTCGCGGCGGGGGTGTTCGCGCGCATGCCGAACCGCGAGCGCACCATCATTCTCGACAAGCGCCGCTATGATCTGCACTGGCTGGCGCTCTGGCGGCAAGTGGTCGGGACGCGCTGGGATCTGGTGGTCGATTTCCGCCGCTCCCTGACCTCCTATTTCCTCTGGGCGCGCAAGCGGGCGCTCAAGCCGCGGCATTCGATCGGCCGCAAGCACGAGCAATTCGCCGCCGCCCTCGGCATCAGCCCGGCGCCGCTCCCCGTCGTCTGGGTCAACGACGCCGATCGCGCCCGCGCCGACGCACTCTTGCCGGCCGATCGTCCGGTGATCGGCTTCGGGCCGACCGCGAACTGGCCGCCGAAAGCCTGGCCGGCGGCGCATTTCGCGGCTCTGTTTCGGTCCCTCACGGCGGAAAGATTGCCGGGCGCGGTGGCGGCGGTGTTCGCCGGGCCGGGCGAGACGGAGCGGGCGATGGCGGCGCCGCTGCTGGCGCTGCTCCCGGAGGCGATCGACCTGCGCGGCAAGCTCAGCCTCCCCGAAGCCGCCGCCTGTCTGCAACGCTGCGCGCTCTATGTCGGCAATGACAGCGGCCTCATGCATCTCGCCGCCGCTGCCGGCGTGCCCACTGTCGGGCTCTGCGCAACGACGCGCGACCGCGCCGCCGAAATGGCGCCGGCCGGCCGTTATGCCGATTGGGCGCTCGGGGAGAGCGACGCAATGGCCGATCTCTCGGTCGAGACGGCATTGGCCACGGCGCTCCGGCTGATGAAGGACGCGGCTACGCCCTGAGGGCGAGTGCGGCGGCCAGCCGGTCGAACGCCGCGCCGGGCAGGCCGAAGCGGAGCCAGCGCGGATGGGCGGCGAAACGGCGCACCAGGATGCCGGCGGCACCGAGTTGCTCGAACACCGAAGCCGCATCGGTGCTTTCGGCGAGGCGAAAGAGCGGCGTGCCACCGCGCTTGGTGAGGCCGGCGGCTTCGAGCACGGCGTCGAGCCGGGCCGCATCCTCGGCGAGCCGCGCCGCCATCGCCGCGCGCCAGGCGTCATCTTCGAGCACCAGGGTGCCGATGGCGATCGCCGCGCCACTGACCGGCCACGGCCCGAGAGCGGCGCGCAGCCGGGGCGCGAGGCCTGCCGGCACCAGCGCGAAGCCGAGCCGGAGACCGGCGAGCCCGCTCGCCTTGCCGAAGGAGCGCAGCACGATGACGCCGTGCGCCGGGAATGACGGCGCGAGCGAAACGCCCGCCGGCGCGAAATCGGCGAACGCCTCGTCCACCACCAGCCAGCCGCCGCGCGCCGCCAAGGGAGCGGCGAAGGCGCGGAGATCAGCGGCCGCGATCGTTCGCCCATCGGGGTTATTGGGGTTGCACAGCACGACCACGTCCGCTGCTGCCGCGTCGGCGAGGGTCGCGACCTCCTGCACATGATGCCCGGCCGCGCGCCAGGCGAAAGCGTGCTCGGCATAGGTCGGCGCGAGCACCGCGACCAGTGATCGCGGGCGAAGCAGCGGGAGCAGCCCGATCAGTGCCTGCGAGCCGGCGCAGGCGAGCACCAGGCCGGGATCGGCGAGGCCATAGGCGCGCGCCGCCGCCGCCTCCAGCGCCGCCCGCGCCTCCGGCTCGGGGAGCCGGGTGAGAGCATCATCAGCGCAGGATGGGGCGAGCGGCGGCACTTTGTAGGGATAGGGATTGATCCCGGTCGAGAGATCGAGGAACGGCGCCGGTGCGTGCGGGAACAGGTGGCGCAGCTCTGCGAGCCGGCCGCCATGGGCTGGTGGCGCCTCTTGGCTGCTCGCCTCTTGGCCGCTCATCGCCGACCCGCCATGAAAGCCCCGCGATGCGCGATCATCTCACCCTCCTTGCCGCCGGCCTGATCCTCGAAGCCGCGCTCGGCTATCCAGATCCGCTTTACCGCCGCCTCGGCCATCCCGTCACCTGGCTCGGCGCGCTGATCACGCGGCTCGAGCATCGGTTCAACCGCGCCCACCTCGCGCCGGCATGGCGCCGGGCGCTGGGCGCGCTGACGCTGGCGCTGGTGCTGCTCACGGCCGTGCTCCCGGCTTTTATGTGTGAGAAACTCGGCCATCGCCTTCTGCCCGGTATCGCGGGCGATCTCGCGCTCGGTCTCGTCGCCTCGACACTGTTTGCGAGCCGGAGTCTCCACACTCATGTCCGCGCCGTCGCAACCGGGCTGGCGCGGGGCGGTCTCGCCGGCGGGCGAGCGGCGGTTGCGCATATCGTCGGGCGCGATCCCGAGACTTTGGACGAAGCCGGCGTCATTCGCGCCGCGATTGAGAGTTTGGCCGAGAATTTTTCCGATGCCGTCATCGCGCCGGCGTTCTGGTGCGCGCTCCTCGGCCTTCCCGGGCTTGCGCTCTATAAGGCCGCGAACACCGCCGACAGCATGATCGGCCATCGCAACGCGCGCTTCGCGGATTTCGGATTCGCCGCGGCGCGCTGCGATGATCTGCTCAACCTTCCCGCCGCGCGTCTCGCAGCCCTCTTGCTCGCGCTGGCAGCCCCGGGGCGCGCGTTTGCTACGTTGCGCGGGGCTTTGCGCGATGCACGCCATCACCGCTCGCCCAATGCCGGCTGGCCGGAGGCGGCGATGGCCGAAGCCCTTGGTCTTCGCCTCGCCGGGCCGCGTGTCTATGGCGGGGAGCGGGTTCTCGATGCCTGGATGGGCGAGGGGCGCACGGCAGCCAATGCGCGCGATCTCGCCCGCGCGCTCGTACTTTATCGCCGGGCCGTCGCGTTCAGCCTTGCCGTGGTTCTCCTGCTTGCCCTCATCGCGCGAGGCTGAGCAGGGCATCGAGATCGATATGGCGGGCAAGGTGATCGGCGAGGTCATCGAGGGTGGTCTCGATCAGTCCGTCGAACGACGGTAAGCGCGAGGCCGCGCCGAAGCGCGCGAGCCAGCCGGCGCGGGCCGCGTCATCGGCGAAAATACCGTGCAGATAACTTCCGAACACCCGACCATCGGGCGAGGCCGCGCCGTCCGTTGTGCCATCGGCGAGGCGATGCAGCGGCTGGGCGAGCGCGGGGCCGACGCTTTCGCCGAGATGCATTTCATAGCCGCGGACCGGGGTCTGATCGCACAGATTGATGCCGGCCACCGTGGCGAGACGCTTCTTCGGGCCGAGAACGGTGCGCAGCGCGAGCAGGCCGAGCCCAGGCGAGGCGCCCGCTTCGCCCTCGATCCCGTCCGGGTCGGCGATTTCCTCGCCGAGCATTTGAAACCCGCCGCAAATCCCGATGACCGCGCCGCCTTGGCGGTGATGGGCGAGAAGATCGATGTCCCACCCTTCGGCGCGCAATGCCGCGAGATCGGCACGTGTCGCTTTCGAACCCGGCAGAAGGATGACATCCGCCCCCGGCAGCGGCGCGCCAGGCGCGGCGAGCGTCAACGCAACCTCGGGCTCGGCGAAAAGCGGGTCGAAATCATCGAAATTGGCGATATGCGGTAAGATGGGGACGGTGATGCGAAGCCGTCCCCCGATCCCCGCGCGTGGCGTGAGGTCGGCCGCGTCCTCGGCCGGCAAATGGCGCGCTTGCGGAAAAAAAGGCACGAGGCCGAGCGGCGTCCAGCCGGTGTGGGCGGCGATGAAATCCATCCCGTCGGCGAACAGAGAGGGATCACCACGCATACGGTTGATGATGAATCCTTTGATCATGGCTTGGTCTTCGGCGGAGAGTACGGTTTTGGTGCCGATCGCGCTCGCGATCACGCCGCCACGGTCGATATCGCCGACCAGCACCACGGAAAGATGCGCCGCGCGCGCGAATCCCATATTGGCGATGTCGTTGGGGCGAAGATTGACCTCGGCCGGGCTGCCCGCGCCCTCGACCAGGATCAGGTCGTGCGCCGCACCGAGTATGGCAAAACTCTCCAATATCGCAGGCAGAAACGTGTGTTTTCTCGTCTGCCAGGCGCGCGCCGGCGCCGTCCCGACCACCGCGCCGCGCAGCACGATCTGCGCCCCGGTTTCACTTTGTGGCTTGAGCAGAACCGGGTTCATATGCACGCTCGGCGCGCTATACGCAGCTCTCGCCTGCAACGCCTGTGCCCGCCCGATTTCGCCGCCCTCCGCCGTCACCGCGGCGTTGTTGGACATGTTCTGTGGCTTGAAGGGGGCGACACGCAGCCCGCGCCGCGCAAAGGCACGACATAGCCCAGCGACGATCAGCGATTTGCCGACGCTGGAGCCGGTGCCCTGGAGCATTAATGCACGCGCTGTCATTGGCAAAAAATCTCTTCTTTTTCTGAAGAAAAAGAAGCAAAAAGACTTTCTTCCCGTTTTCTCGGAGTGGCAAGTCTCCTCAGAGCGGGCAGTGCCGCAGGCACTGCCCAACGGATAAAAGTTTTTTGGTTCTTTTTTTCAAAAAAGAACAAAACCTTTGCCCCTATCATAAAATTTCTAAAACTCTATGCCCTGCTGCGCCCTGACGCCGGCGGCGAAATGATGTTTCGCAAGCGTCATTTCGGTGACCAGATCGGCTTGCGCGCACAAATCGGGCTTGGCGTTGCGCCCGGTGATCACGACGTGCTGCATCGCCGGCCGCGCCGCGAGTGCGGCAAGAACGCGATCGAGCGCGAGATAATCATAACGAAGCGCGATGTTGAGTTCATCGAGGATGACGAGCGCGATGTCTTCGCGTGCCAGCAGGCGCTCGCTCACCGCGAAGGCCTGGGCGCAGGCGGCGATATCGCGGGCGCGGTCCTGGGTTTCCCAGGTGAAGCCTTCGCCGAGCGTGTGCCATTCGATCAGGTCGCCGAAGCGCGCCAGCGCCGCCCGCTCGCCGCTTTGCCAGGCGCCTTTGATGAATTGCACCACGCCGACCCGCCGCTCATGGCCGAGCATGCGCAAGGCGAGACCGAACGCCGCTGTCGATTTGCCCTTGCCCGGCCCGGTATGGACGATGAGGAGGCCTTTTTCGATGTTTTTCGCCGCGACCTCGGCGTCCTGCACCGCCTTGCGCTTGGCCATGCGGGCGCGGTGCCGCGCTTCGTCGTCGTGTTCGGGAATTGGGGTCATGCGCGTTTCACCTCGATCGGATAGCCGGCGACCATCATCAGCACCTGATCGGCCCGCGCCGCAAGCGTTTGGTTGAGGCTGCCGGCGGCATCGCGGAACCGGCGCGCGAGCGCGTTATCGGGCACGATGCCGAGCCCGACCTCGTTCGCGACCAGAACGATGGGCGCGGGGTGGGCAGCGAGCGCCTCTTCCAGCGCCGTGGTCGCCGCTGTGATATCGGCGCCGGCCAGCATCAGATTGGAGAGCCAAAGGGTCAGGCAATCGACCAGCGTCGGCGCTTCCGCCGCGCCGCGAATCGCGGCGGCGAGGTCGATCGGCGCCTCGACCACCCGCCAGCGTGGCCCGCGCCGGGCGCGATGGGCGGCGATGCGTGCCGCCATCTCCGCATCCCCGGCCTCGGCGGTCGCGATATAGGCGAGCGGGCCGGGATGGCGCGCGACCAAGCGCTCGCCCTCGGCGCTTTTCCCCGAACGCGCCCCGCCGAGAACCAGGATCACCCGCGCCATCGCTCTCCGCTCTCCCAATATTGACTTCGCAACCCGCCCGCCCATAAAACCACGGCGATGGTTCTCCCGCGAGGGAGATGAAAAGGGAACGCGGTGTCGGGACTTCCTAATCCGCGGCTGCCCCCGCAACTGTGAGCGGAGAGCCTTCTGTCCGAAAGCCACTGGGGTTCATCCCGGGAAGGCGGGCGGGGGCGACGGATCCGCGAGCCAGGAGACCTGCCATCACCCCTGATCGCGCTACCAGGCGGGGTGCCCTGGCGGCGACGGCGCGCAGGCGCTGCTTCCGCTTCCGGCGCTGCCGGCGACGGACGATGCCGTGCCCCGGAGAGTGCCGCATGTCATCCACGAATATCGCCGATTCGGGGCCAGGAAAAATCCCTGCGACCATCATCACCGGGTTTCTCGGCGCCGGCAAAACCACGCTCGTGCGTCATGCGCTGGAACATGCCGGCGGACGGCGCATCGCGGTCATCGTCAATGAATTCGGCGCCCTCGGCATCGATGGCGAATTGCTCAAAAGCTGCGGCATTCCCGGCTGTGCCGAGGATAATATCGTCGAACTCGCCAATGGCTGTCTCTGCTGCACGGTCGCCGAGGATTTTCTGCCGACCATGGCGGCCCTCCTCGATCGCCCGGCGCCGCCCGAGCATATTCTGATCGAAACCTCGGGTCTCGCGCTTCCCAAACCGCTGATCAAGGCTTTCAACTGGCCGAGCGTGCGCGCCCGGATGACGGTCGATGGCGTGGTCGCGGTGCTGGATGCGCCGGCGGTGGCGGGGGGACGCTTCGCCGATGATCCGGCGGCGCTCGCCGCCCAGCGCGAAGCCGATCCGGCGCTCGACCATGACAATCCGCTCGCCGAGGTGTTCGAGGATCAGATCAACGCCGCCGATCTCGTGCTCCTCAACAAATCCGACCTGCTCGATGCTGGGGCGCTGGCCGCGCTGGCCGCCGAACTCGCGGCCAAACTCCCGCGCGCGGTAAAAATCCTCAGTATAGAGCAAGGAAAAATCGACCCATCTGTCCTGCTCGGGCTTTTCGCGCATGCCGAGGATGATCTCGCCGCCCGCCCCTCGCATCATGATAGCGTCGATGGCGCGCATGAGCATGACGATTTCGAGAGCTTCGTTCTCGATCTTCCCGCAACCGCCGAGCCGGAGCCGGTGATCGCGCGGCTGCGCCGGCTCGCCGAACAGCACGACATTCTCCGCGTCAAGGGATTTCTCGCGCCACCCGGTAAGGTCTTGCGCTGCGTGATCCAGGGGGTCGGGACACGATTTCAGCATCATTTCGACCGCCCCTGGCACAAGGACGAGCCGCGCCGCGCGCGCCTCGTGGTGATCGGCCAGCGTGGCCTCGACCGCGCCGCGATCGCCACCGCATTCGCTGGCTGACGATGCATCTCCTGGTTCGCGAGACGCGGGCGCTCGATGAAGATGAAGCCGCGGTCGATCTCGGCCAGAGCCCGGCTGAAATCGTTTTTCTCTCGTTCGCGGCAAGCGATCTCAGCGCCGCTGCGCGCGCCTGGGGGCGTCTCGGCCCGGCCCGGCCCGGCCTTCGGCTCGCCAATCTGCGGCAACTCCGGCATCCGATGTCGGTCGATCTCTATCTCGAAAACATCGCTGCCCGGGCGCGTATCATTGTCGTCCGTTTGCTCGGTGGTTTGGATTACTGGCGCTATGGCGTGGAGGAACTCGCGGCACTCTGTCGTGCGCGTGGCATCGGGCTCGCACTCCTCGCTGGCGACCAACGCGAGGACGCGCAACTCGCAAGCCTTTCCACCGTGCCGGCGGCGGCGCTTTCCCGCCTCGATCGCTTCTTTCGCGCCGGTGGCCTCGAAAACATCTCCCGCGCGCTCGGCTTCGCCGCCCATCTCGGCGGGCTCGGCGCGGATACTGGCGCGCCGGTCGCCGCGATGCCGTCCTATGGCGAATACAAATTGGTCGCCCCGGACGGTGCCTGGGCTGAGGCCGCGGTGGTGTTCTATCGTGCCCATCTCCTCGCCGATGATATCGCCCCGATCGAGGCTTTGGCAGAGTCCCTCGCGCAAGCCGGAATCGCCGCCCGTCTCCTTTACGTCGATTCCTTGAAAGACGAAGTGACGCGGGCTTTCATCGCCGCAACTCTCGCGGCGACCGGCCCCGCTGTCGTTCTCGCAGCGACCGGGTTTGCGGCGCGCGGCGATGACGGCGCGCCTTCGCCGCTGGAGGCGGCGGGCGCCCCGGTCCTGCAACTCGTGCTTGCCGGCTCGTCGCGGGAGGATTGGGAAAAGTCGAGCCGTGGTCTCGCGCCTGCCGATCTCGCAATGCAGGTGGTGTTGCCCGAACTCGATGGCCGCCTGCTCGCCGGGGCGATTTCCTTCAAGGCGCGCGAGAGTGCCATCGCCGATCTCGAATTCGCGCCCGAGCGTCATGCGCCGGATCCCGTCGGCATCGCGCGGGCCGCTGATCGCGCCGCCGGCTGGGCGCGGCTGGCCGCGACCCCGCGTGGCGAGCGACGTCTCGCGATCGTGCTGTCGGATTACCCGACACTGGCCGGCGGGCGGGCGCACGCGGTCGGTCTCGATACCTTGGCGAGCCTTGCCGAGATTTTCGATCTGCTGGGTGCCGCGGGGTACAGGCTCGCCCCCTATGCGCGGGAAGCGCTGCCGGCGTTGCTGTGTGAGGCCACCCCCGCGCCGATACTGGCGCTTTCGGAATATCATGCGCTGTTCTCGCAATTTCCGGCGCCGGTCCGCGAAAAGATGCTTGCCGCCTGGGGTGCACCGGAGGCCGATCCCGCCGTCTGCTGCGATCATTTCACGCTCCGCCATCTCCGCCTCGGGAATAGCCTTGCGGCGATCGAACCCGATCGCGGCCGCACGGAGGCGCGCAAGGCAACCTATCACGACCCCGATCTCCCGCCACGGCATGGCTATGTCGCGTTTCATCTCTGGCTACGTCATCACGAGCGCATCCACGCCCTGGTTCATCTCGGCGCGCATGGCATGCTGGAGTGGCTTCCGGGCAAGGCCGCGGCGTTGAGCGAACATTGTTTCCCGGCCCTGCTTCTCGGTGGCACACCGCTGATCTATCCGTTCATCGTCAGCAATCCCGGTGAGGCGGCGGCGGCGAAGCGGCGGCTCGCGGCGCTCACCCTCGGCCATCTAACGCCCCCCTTGATGCGCGCCGGCTTGCATGGTGAGGCTGCCGAGTTGGAACGCCTGATCGATGATTATGCGGCGGCGTCGGGCCTCGATCCGCGCCGGGCATCGCGTCTCCGCCGCGAGATTCTGACGCGCGCGCGTGGCGCCGGTCTGATCGCCGAGGCCGGTGGCGACGAGGCCGCGAGCGAGGACGAGACACTCGCCAAACTCGATGCCTATCTCTGCGACATCAAGGATAGCCTGATCGGTGATGGCCTTCATGTGTTCGCGCGTCCACCGGCGCCGCTGCCGCGGGCGACGTTGCTCGCGGCCTTGTCCGAGGCGGCACCGACGATCGCAGCGTCGGAGATCGCGGCGCGGCTGGACGCATCGGCGCCGTGCGAGGGGCAAAATTTCCTTGCCGCCCTCGATGGCCGTTTCATCGCCCCCGGCCCGGCCGGCGCGCCGTCACGCGGGCGGGTGGACGTGTTGCCGAGCGGGCGCAACATCACCAGCCTCGATCCACGCGCGGTGCCGACCCGCGCCGCCGTGCAACTCGCCGAGGAAAATGCCGCTCTTCTGCTCGATGATCACCTGCGGCGGCATGGCGCCTGGCCCGAGCGGCTGGTGATCGATCTCTGGGGGAGTGCCACGATGCGGACCGGCGGCGAAGCCTTCGCGCTCGCCCTGGTGCTGCTCGGGGCGCGGCCGCTCTGGGATGCGGGCTCGAGCCGGGTCAGCGGGATCGAGGTGCTGCCGCTCGCCACCCTCGATCGCCCGCGCATCGATGTCACGCTCCGCATCTCCGGGCTGTTCCGCGATGCGTTCGCAACACAGATCGCATTGTTCGATGACGCTGTCGGGATGATTGCCGCGCGTGACGAGGCGGCGACATGGAACCCGCTTGCGGCGAGCGCGCGGCGGGGTGAGACGACACGCCGGATCTATGGCCCGGCGCCCGGTGCCTGGGGCATCGCGCTCGGCGATCTCGATGATCCGGCGATGGGAGCGGCGGAGATCGGCCGTGCCTATCTCACGCAATCTGGTTTCGCTTATGGCGCGAAAGGCGAGGGGGTCGCCGATGTCGCGGGATTTGCTGCCCGCCTCGGCGGCGCCGATGCCTATTTGCACAGCGTGGATCACAATGAACACGATCTCCTCGCCGATGACGAGATCGCGGCCCATGCCGGCGGATTCGCCGCGGCTGCGGCGCAGCTCGGTGCCAGCCCCGCTCTTTATCATGCAAGCGCCGAGGCCGCCGGCCGGTTGCACGTCAAGACCATCGCTGCCGAAATCGCGCGGGCAACACGCGCGCGCGCGGCCAATCCGCGCTGGATCGCAGGACAGATGCGCCATGGCTATCGCGGCGCCGCTGAGATCGCGCGCGCGATCGCCCCGCTCTCTCTCTTCGCCGTGACCTTGCCTGAGCGTTTCGATCACCAATTCGACTTGTTGTTCGCATCGACCCTCGGCGATCCGGGGGTCGATGCGTTTCTCGCCGAAGCCAATCCTGCGGCACGCCGGGCGCTCGCCAAGCGTTTCGCCACGATGCGCGAGCGTGATCTCTGGCGCTCGCGCCGCAACGATGTCGGGGAAATCCTCACCGGAATCATGGAATCATGAGCGCATACGATTATCTTCGCGATGGTGCGGCGATCTATGAACGCTCGTTTGCGATCATTCGCGCCGAGGCCAGGCTCGCGCGATTTTCGCCACCGGAGGCAGAAATCGCGGTGCGTATGATCCATGCCTGCGGCATGGTCGAGATCGCCGATGATTTGGTTTTTCAGCCCCAATTCTGCAATGCCGCGATCGCAGCACTCGCTGCTGGCAAGGCGATTTTTTGTGACGCCAACATGGTCGCCGAAGGGATCACGCGCGCGCGTCTGCCCGCTGCCAACCCGGTGATCTGCACCCTCGCCGCGCCTGGGATTGCAGATCTCGCGGCGCGGCTTGCAACCACGCGCTCGGCGGCGGCGCTCGATCTCTGGCTCGATCTCTGGGGCGAGCGTCTTTCCGGCGCGCTAGTGGTTATCGGCAATGCGCCGACGGCGCTGTTTCGTCTCCTCGAATGGCTCGATGCCGGGGCGCCGGCGCCGGCAGCGGTGATCGGGATGCCGGTCGGTTTCGTCGGCGCCGCCGAATCGAAAGCGGCGCTCGTCGAGGCCGGGCGGGTGCCATTCCTCGTGCTTCCCGGGCGGCGCGGCGGCAGCGCGATGGCGGCAGCGGCGGTGAATGCCCTCGCGGGGCTTGCGCGGCGATGACGACCGGCATCTTGCGGGTGATCGGCGTCGGCCCCGGTGATCCGGAATTGATGACCCTGAAAGCGGCGCGACTCTGCAAAGCCGCCGATATCGTCGCTTATTTCGCCAAGCGCGGCGAAGCGGGGCATGCGCGCGCCATCGCCGCCGGTCAAATTCGCGCCGATTGCGAGGAGATCCGCCTCGAATACCCGCTCACCACTGAAATTCCGGCGCATGATCCGCGCTACCGGCGTGCGATAGCGGCGTTTTACGAGGCCTCCGCGTCTCGGCTCGCAGGAGCGCTCGGCGAGGGCCGCGATGTCGCCCTTCTCTGCGAAGGCGATCCGATTTTCTATGGCTCCGGGCTTCATCTTCTCGAACGGCTCGGCCCCCAATTCGCAACCGAGATCGTCCCCGGCGTTTCCGGCATGAGCGGCTGCTGGGCGCGGGCGCGGCTGCCGCTGCTCCGCGGGAGCGAAACCCTAGCCGTTCTGCCGGCGACGCTGGACGCGCCGGCGCTGGCGGCGAAACTCGCCACCGCCGATGGCGCGGTGATCCTGAAACTCGGCCGCAATCTCGGCAAAGTGCGGGCGGTTCTGGAAGCCGCGGGCCGGCTCGATGATGCCGTCTATGTCGAGCGTGGCACGATGGCGGGCGAATGCATCATGCCGCTCGCGGCGCGCGATCCGGCGGCACCGGCGCCATATTTTTCGCTGCTCATCCTCGCCGCGCGCGGCCACGGGCGATGAGCGGGCGGCTCTTCGTCATCGGGCTCGGGCCGGCGGGCGACGCGATGATGACGCCCGAGGCGGCGCACGCCCTGGCGCAGGCGCGCGATCTCCTCGGCTATGCCCCGTATCTTGCGCGGATTCCAGAAAACCCCGGCCAGACGCGGCATCCTTCCGATAACCGGGTCGAGCGCGGGCGCGCCGAACAGGCGCTTGCGCTGGCGGCGGCGGGGCGGGATGTCGCTCTGGTTTCGGGCGGCGATGCCGGCGTTTTCGGCATGGCGGCGACGGTGTTCGAGGCGATCGAGGCCGGCGATCCCGCCTGGCGCGGGCTCGATGTCACCGTCATTCCCGGGATCACTGCGATGCTGGCGGCGAGCGCGCGGCTCGGGGCACCGCTCGGGCATGATTTCTGTGCGATCTCGCTCTCTGATAACCTCAAACCCTGGACCATGATCGAAAAGCGGCTTCGCTTCGCCGCCGAGGCGGGATTCGTGATCGCGCTCTACAATCCGATTTCGCGCGCGCGGCCGTGGCAGCTCGGCCGCGCATTCGCGCTCCTCGGCGCCCATCTGCCAGCCGAAACCCCGGTCGCGTTCGCGCGCGCGATCGGGCGCAAAGACGAGGCGATTGCGATTTCTCCCCTCGCGAGCGCCGATCCCGTGCATGCCGACATGGCGACCCTGGTCATCATCGGCACGGCGGCGAGCCGGCTGATCGCGCGCCCGGGCGCACGCCCCTGGTTCTACACGCCGCGTTTCGCGTCATGAAGCCGCGTGAGCCAGGCGATCGCTGCCGCGATCTCGGTGGTGACCATGGTTCCGGGCGCAGGCTCGGGACGCGCGACCATCACCACCGGGATGGCGAGCGCATGCGCAGCATCGAGTTTGGCCTGCATCGCGCCGCCGGAATTTTTGCTGACCAGAACTTCGATTTTCCGAGCCGTGAGCAAAGCGCGTTCGCTTTCTTGCGAAAATGGCCCGCGCGCCGAGAGGATTTCACAAATCGGCGGCAGCCATGCGGGATCAGGCGGATCGACGCTCCTGATCAGATAATGATGCCAGGGGGCTGCGCGGAAGGGCAGGAGATCCTGGCGGCCGATGGTCAGAAACACGCGGCGCGGCGTCTTGCCGAGCGCGCGCGCGGCGGCGGCGAGATCGGGCACAATGGTCCAGCGCGCGCCGGGTTGGGCGAGCCAGGGCGGGCGGGTGAGGGTGAGCAGCGCAACGCCCGTCTCGGCCGTGGCGGCTTGCGCATTGGCCGAGATTTGCCGGGCGAAGGGATGGGTCGCGTCGATCACGGCCGCGATCTGGTGCGCGGCGAGAAAGGCGGCGAGACCGGCGGCGCCGCCGAAACCGCCGCGCCGCCACGGGATCGGCGGTGGGGCCGGGTTTTGCGTCCGCCCGGCGAGCGAGAGCACCGGTGCGAAGCGCGGATCGCAGGCCAGGGCGCGCGCCAGGGCCATTGCCTCGCCGGTGCCGCCGAGAAGGAGTATGTTCATCGCATCGGGCATCGGCGTTTCCGGCTTTCGGGGGCAGCGTGAGGGGTGATCCGGCATGGCTCGCGATTCTCGGCATCGGCGAGGATGGTGTCGAGGGGCTTTCATCGCCGGCGCGCGCCGCTCTCGCCGCGGCGCGGGCGGTGTTCGGCGGCGCCCGGCATCTCGCGCTCGCCGCGCCGCTGATCCAGGGCGAGGCGATCGCCTGGCGCGAGCGCCTGAAAACCGCGATCCCGGCGATTCTCGCCCGCCGTGGCGAGCCGATTGCGGTGCTGGTCTCGGGCGATCCTTCATGGTTCAGCCTCGGTAGCCTGCTCGCCGAACATGTGCCGATGGCGGAGATGCGCATCATTCCCGCGCCATCCGCGTTTTCGCTCGCCTGCGCGCGGCTCGGCTGGCCGCTGCAGCGGCTGACGACGCTCTCCGTCTGCGGCCGCCCGCTCGCCGCCCTGATCCCGCATCTGCAGCCGGGTTGCCGCCTCCTGGTTCTCTCCGCCGATGAGACGACACCGGGCAAGATCGCCGCCTTGCTGCGCGCGCGCGGCTTCGGGCCAAGCCGGATGCATGTCCTCGAAGCGCTCGGCGGGCCGCGCGAGCGCGGTCGGGCCGTGCGCGCCGAGGAATTCGCGCTCGCCGATATCGACCCGCTCAATCTCGTCGCGCTCGACCTCGTGGCCGTGCCGGGCGCCGTCGTCATTCCCCGCGCCGCCGGGCTCGCCGATGATCTCTTCGCGCATGACGGGCAGATCAGCAAACGCGAAATCCGTGCGCTGGCGCTGGCGGCGCTGGCGCCGCGGCGTGGCGAGCGGCTTTGGGATATCGGCGCCGGCGCCGGCTCGATCGCGATCGAGTGGCTGCTCGCCGATCCCGCCAACACGGCGATCGCGATCGAGGCCGAGCCGGCGCGAGCGGCGCGCATCCGCACCAATGCCGAAACCCTCGGCGTGCCCGGGCTCGAAGTGGTGGCGGGACTGGCGCCGGCGGCCTTGGTCGGACTTCCCCGCCCCGATGCCGTCTTCATCGGCGGTGGCGCCCGATGCGAGGGGGTGATCGCGGCGGCGTTCGCGGCGCTGGCGCCGGGCGGGCGGCTGGTCGCGCACGCGGTCGCTGCGGAGACGGAAATGGCGCTGATCGCGGCGCACGCGGCGTTCGGCGGGCGGATGAGCCGGATCGGCATCGAAAGGCTGGCGCCACTCGGCCGTCTGCATGGATTTCGCCCGGCGATGACGGTGACGCAGTGGGTTGCGGAAAAGCCGTGACCGGCCCGGTGATCGCCGCCGGGCTCGGTTGCCGCCGTGGTGTCGGGCTCGCCGCGGTTCTGGCGCTGTTGCGGCGCGCAGAAGCGATGGCCGGCGCGCGTCCGGCGCTGCTCGCCATCCCCGATTTCAAGCGGGACGAGACCGCGTTCGCCGCCGCCGCCTTGGCGCTGTCGCTGCCGCTTTGCATCATCGCCGCGGACGCGCTCGCGGCGGCGCAAGGGGCGACGCGGAGCCGGTCAGAGGTCGCGCGGCGGGCGACCGGGTTTGCCGCTATCGCCGAGGCGGCGGCGCTGGCCGCGCTCGCCCCGGGTGCGACCCTCATTCTTGCGCGTATCGCGGGCGAAGGGGTCACCTGCGCGTTGGCCGAGGGCATGGCGCGATGACGGTGCATTTCATCGGCGCCGGGCCGGGGGCGGCGGATTTGTTGACGCTGCGCGGCCGTGACCTGCTCGCCAAATGCCCGGTTTGTCTTTACGCCGGTTCGCTGGTTGCGCCTGAAATTCTGGCATTTTGTCCGCCCTCGGCGCGCCGCGTCGATACCGCGCCGCTCTCGCTGGACGCGATCGAGGCGGAATTTCTCGCCGCCCACGCCCGCGGTGAGGACGTGGCACGGCTGCATTCGGGCGATCTCGCGGTGTTCAGCGCGGTCGCCGAGCAGATTCGCCGCCTTGCGCGCCACGGCATCCCCTACACGCTGACCCCGGGGGTTCCCGCCTTCGCCGCCGCCGCCGCCGCGATCGGGCGCGAACTCACCCTCCCCGAACGCGCGCAAAGCGTGGTGCTGACGCGGATTTCCGGCCGCGCCTCGAAAATGCCGGCGAGCGAGCGCCTGAGCGCCTTCGCCGCGACCGGGGCGACGCTTGCGATCCATCTCGCGATCCAGGCGCTGGCGCGGGTGGTTGCCGAATTACTGCCGGTTTTCGGCGCCGATTGCCCGGTTGTGATCGTCGCCCGGGCAAGCTTGCCGGATCAGCGCATCGTTCGGGGGCGGCTTGGCGAGATCGTCGATCGGCTCGCCGCCGACCCGATTGCCCGGAGTGCCCTGATCCTGGTCGGGCCGGCGCTGGCGGAAGAGGATTTCGCCGAAAGCGCGCTTTACGACGCCGATTACGTGCGCCGTTTCCGGGGCGGCGATCAGCGGGACGGGACGCCATGAATCGGCATTGCGGGCGCCGGCATTGCGGGCACTGGGGCAAACGGCGCCCGCCCTCGCAAGCCGCCTTCGCGGTCGAAGACCAGGATTTCGAGCGCAATGCCGCTGCCGGCGAGCACGCTGGCCGCGACCGCCCAAGCGGCGCCGGCGATGGCATCGGCGAGCGCGAAGCCTGCCTCCCGCGCGATGGTCTCGGCGTGGAGCGCGGTTTCGGCGCCGGCGAGGCGTGCCGCGAGGGCGGCGGGGGCGCCGGCGCGGGCGGCGAGGGCGGCGAGCGCGGCGAAATCGACCAGGCCGCGCTTGGCATGGAGATCGAGCCGACCTTGGCCGAGTTTCACGAGCTTCGCGATCCCGCCGGCGATCGAGAGCCGCGGCACTGGATGATGGCGGAGATATTTCAGCATCCCGCCGACGAAATCACCCATGTCGATCAGCGCCATCTCGGGGAGATCGTAAAGACGCTGCACCGCCGCCTCCGAAGTCCGTCCGGTGGCGCCGGCGATATGCGCGATCCCAGCGGCACGGGCGACATCGATGCCGCGCTGGATGCTGGCGATCCAGGCGGCGCAGGAATAGGGAATGACGATTCCGGTGGTGCCGAGCACCGAAAGCCCGCCCTGGATGCCAAGCCGCGGGTTCAGCGTTTTTTCGGCGAGTTTCGCACCGTTTTCGATCCCGATCTCGACCACGACATCACCGGCGCCGCCGTATCGCGCCGCGATGTCGGCGATCGCGGCGCGGATCATCCGGCGCGGCACCGGATTGATCGCCGGCTCGCCGGGCGGGATCGGCAGGCCCGGGCGGGTCACCATCCCGACCCCGGGTCCGGCGCGAAACACCACGCCTGCGCCCGGCGTGGCGGGCGAGACGCGGGCGCGGATCAGCGCGCCATGGGTGACATCGGGATCGTCGCCGGCGTCCTTCACCACCCCGGCGATGGCGAAATCGGCGCCGAGCACGGTTTCGGCAAGGGCGAAAGCCACGTCGCCACCGCCGGGCAGGGTGATGGTCACGGGGTCGGGGAAAATGCCGGTGAGCCGCGCCGCATAGGCCGCTTTGGCGGCCGCGGTGGCGCAGGCGCCGGTGGTCCAGCCCCGGCGAAGCGGGCGGGCATCGTTCACGCTCCCCGCTATATCGCGCGCCTGGCCGGGTTGCCAGAGGGTGGATTTCATCAAAGAAAGAATCGTTCTTTTTTGAAAAAAAGAACCAAAAAACTTTTATTCGTTGAAGGAATACGTAGGGCGTTTCAACCCGATAAAACAGAAAAAAAGTCTTTTTGCTTCTTTTTCTTCAGAAAAAGAAGATTTTTTACTTCTGATTTTATGCCATGACCGCGCGCGGGCTGATCATCGCCGCGCCGTCCTCGGGTGCCGGCAAGACGACGCTGACGCTCGCGATTCTCGCGGCGCTGATGCGGCGGGGTGTGCGGGTGCGGGCGGCGAAAGCGGGGCCGGATTACATCGATCCCGCGTTTCATGCTGTGGCGACCGGCCATCCCGCGCTCAATCTCGATCCTTGGGCGATGGGACCGGCGCTGCTCGATGGTCTCCTCGCCGAGGCCGGCCATGGGGCCGATCTGCTGGTGATCGAGACGGCGATGGGGCTGTTCGATGGTGCCGGCGGCGCGCGCTCCGGTTCTGGCGCCGATCTCGCGGCGCGGTTCGGCCTTCCGGTGATCCTGGTGCAGGATGTCACCGGCCAGGCGCAATCCGCCGCCGCGGTTGCCGCCGGCTTTGCCCATTTTGCCGCGGGCGTCACGCTCGCCGGGGTGATTTTGAACCGGGTCGCGAGTGCCCGCCATCGCGACCTGATCCTGCCGGCGATGGCGCGGGCCGGGATCCCCGTGTTCGGTGCTTTGCTGCGCGATGGCGGGTTTTCGCTTCTCGCCCGCCATCTCGGCCTCGTGCAGGCGGGCGAGCATGCCGATCTCGAACGCTTCCTCGCCACGCTTGCCGACGCCGCCGAGGCCGCTCTCGATCTTCCTGCCATTCTCGCCGCCGCCCGCCCGCTAGGCTTGGCATCGAGGCCCGCGCCCGCCGCATTTGCGCCGCCCGGCCAGCGCATCGCGCTCGCCGAGGATCGCGCGTTCAGCTTCATCTATCCGCATCTCCGCGCCGCCTGGCGGGCGCAAGGGGCGGAGATCCTGCCGTTTTCCCCGCTCGCCGACGAAGCGCCGCCGGCAAGCGCCGATGCCTGCTGGCTCCCCGGCGGCTATCCCGAGCTGTACGCCGGAGCCCTCGCGGCGGCGGCGCGGTTTCGCGCCGGCATGGCGCGCCTCGCCGAGACCTGCCCGATTCATGGCGAATGCGGCGGCTATATGGTGCTCGGCGCCTATCTCGAGGATCAGGACGGGGTGCGCCACCCCATGCTCGGCCTGCTCGGGCACGGAACGAGCTTCGCCCGCCGGCGTCTGACACTCGGCTATCGCCGCGCCGTGCTCGCCGGCCCGAGCGCGCTTGGCATGCAAGGCAGCGCGTTGCGCGGGCATGAATTCCACTACGCCAGCCTGACCGACCCCGGCGCCGATCCACCGCTTGCCGTGCTGTTCGACGCGCGTGGGCAGGAACTCGGCCCGGCCGGTGGCCGGCGCGGGCGGGTCAGCGGCGGATTTTTTCACGTCATCGCCCAAGAGGAGGCCTCATGACCACACCCGACACTGCCCCACCCGACGGCATCGCCGAACTTCGCGCCCGCATCGGCGATCTTCGCTCCGGCAACGACGCCGCCGAGACCGAGGCGCGGGCACGTCAGGAGATTTTGACCAAGCCACCGGGTAGCCTCGGGCGGCTGGAGGAGATCGTTTTCTGGCTCGCGCGCTGGCAGGGGCGTGCCATGCCGCGCATGCAGCGCGTCGAGATTCTGATTTTCGCCGGCAATCACGGCGTCGTCGCCGAGGGGGTCGCCGCCTACCCTGCCGCGGTGACGGCGCAAATGGTGGCGAATTTCGCCGCCCAGGGTGCTGCGATCAACCAATTGGCCGAAATCGCTGACGCCGAACTCCGCGTCTTTCCGCTCGCGCTCGAGACGCCGACGGCGAATTTCGTGCAGGCGCCGGCGATGAGCGAGGCGGAATTCCTCGCCGCCGTCGCCGCCGGGATGGCGGCGGTCACGCCGGGGGCCGATCTCATCTGCCTCGGCGAAATGGGGATCGGCAATACCACCGCTGCCGCTGCGATTGCCGCGGCACTGTTCGGCGGCGGCGGGGCGCGCTGGGCCGGGCGCGGCACCGGGGTCGATGATGCTGGCTTGGCGCGCAAGCGGGCGGCGATCGATGCGGCACTGACCCACCACGCCGGCGCTCTCGCCGATCCGCTGGCAGTCGCGCAGCGGCTCGGCGGGCGGGAGCTTGCCGCCATTCTCGGCGCGGTGCTGGCGGCGCGCGCGCTGGGTGTGCCGGTGCTGCTCGATGGTTTCGTCGCTACCGCCGCCGCGGCGCCGCTCGCCCGCCTCAACCCGCGCGCCCTCGATCACGCCATGGTCGCTCACGCCTCCGCCGAGGCTGGGCATCGGCTGCTGGTCGAGGCGTTGGACAAGCGGCCACTGCTCGATTTCGGCATGCGGCTCGGCGAGGGCTCGGGGGCGGCGCTGGCGGTGCCGCTGCTCCGCGCCGCCTGCGCCTGCCATGCCGGCATGGCGACCTTCGCCGAGGCCGGCGTTGCCGACAAGGACTGATCTTCTCGGCGATTTCCGGACGGCGCTCGCCATGCTGTCGCGGATTCCGGCCGGGGGAGGGGGGATGACGCCGCGCATCGCCTGGGCGTTTCCGCTGGCCGGTGCCATCCTCGGGGCGATCGGCGGCCTCGCCTACGCCCTCGCCATCGCCCTCCATCTGCCGCCGCCACTCGCCGCTCTCTGGGCGCTCGTGGTGGAGATCGGGGTCTCCGGCGGGCTGCACGAGGACGGGCTCGCCGATAGCGCCGATGCCCTGGGGGCGGAGGCGAGCCGCGAGCGCCGGCTGGAGATTCTCCGTGATTCGAGGATCGGCGCCTTCGGCGCGCTGGCGCTGATCCTCGCGCTCGGCATTCGTGCTGTGGCGATCGCGGCGATCGGGCGGGTGGGCGCGGTTTTGGCCGCCTTGGTGGTCGCCGGCGCCGCCTCGCGGGCGGCGATGATCGGGGTTTCGTTCCTGCTCACCCCGGCGCGGCGGGAGGGGCTCGGCGCCGGGCTCGGAAGGCTGCCGCCGGTGGCGAGTGCCGCTGGGGTCGGGATTGCTGCTCTGTTGGCGCTCGCGCTGCTCGGGCCGGGCGGCGCGCTCGGCGTCGCGCTCGCCGCCGCATTCGCCCTGCTGGTGGTCGCCGGGATCGCGGCGCGGCGGCTTGGCGGCTATACGGGAGATATTTATGGTGCGGTCGCAGCGCTCGCGACCTGCACCGTGCTCAGCCTGCTCGCCGCCGCCAGATGAGGGAAGTAAGAATGTTCTTTTTTGAAAAAAAGAACCAAAGAACTTTTGTTCTGGGGGCGTTGCCTAGGGGGGCGTTGCCTAGGGGGGCATTGCCGAGAGCGCGCGGCATGAGGCACCGATACGCAGCGTTTCCGCTGCTCGCCTTTCTTGCTGCCTGCGCGACCAATACACCCCCGCCGGCGCCGCCGCACGCCCTCGCCGCGGTCTGGAACTTCACGACGACGACGGAGCGCTGCACCGCACGCGCCGCCTTCCCCGAGGATGACGACAATCCCGCCGCCCTGACCCTCATCGCCGAGCGCGGCGGTGGCATGAGCTTCGCCTTCTCCAACACCGCGCACCCGCTGGCGCCGCGTCCGCCAGGGCTGGCGGCGGTGCTGCATTTTGCCGGCGCTGGCGGCGGCTGGACGATCCCGGCAGCGCTCGAGGCGCCGCGCGTCGTCGATACCGAATTGCCGCTGAACGAAACGACGCTGGCCGAGACACGGGCGCTGCTCGCCGGCGGCACGTTGAGCGCGAGCGGCCATGTGCGCGGCCTGCCGGCGCTCGCGCTGCCGCCGGCGGGAGAGGAAGGCGCCAGCTTCCTCGCCTGCGCCGAGCGCTTTGCTATGACCGGGAGCTAGATCATGCCCGAAATCCGCCCGCCGCTGCCGCCGTTCACCCGCGACACCGCGATCCAGAAGGTGCGCGCCGCCGAAGACGCCTGGAACGGGTGTGATCCGGGGCGCGTCGCGCTTGCCTACACAGAGGACAGCCGCTGGCGCAATCGCGCCGAATTCGTGGTCGGCCGTGCCGCCATCGTCGATTTTCTGACCCGGAAATGGGCGCGCGAACTCGATTACCGTCTCATCAAGGAACTCTGGGCCTTCACCGAGGACCGGATCGCGGTTCGCTTCGCCTATGAATGGCATGACGATAGCGGCCAGTGGTTCCGCGCCTATGGCAATGAGAACTGGGCGTTCGACGCGGCCGGTCTCATGCGGCAGCGCCATGCCTCGATCAACGATCTGCCGATCAAGGCCGCTGACCGGCTCTTTCACTGGCCGCGAACCGGCCCACGCCCGGCCGATCACCCCGGCCTCACTGATCTCGGCCTCTGAACCTCGCGCCTTCGTCGCGCGGGTGCGCTTGCGCCGGCCGCCGATATCTTTGATGCTGCCCGCCATAGAAAAACACGAGGAAGCGGACATGGCGCAAGTGGAAGGCAAGGTTGTGATCGTCACCGGCGGCGCCTCGGGGATCGGCGCGGCGTGCGCGCGTCTTTTGGCCCGCGAAGGTGCGAAGCTGGTGATCACCGATATCGACGCCGCGGGCGGTGCCGCGCTCGCCGGCGAGATCACCGAGGCGGGCGGCAGCGCGATCTTTCTTGCGCAGGACGTGACCGACGAGGCGCGCTGGCCGGAGGTGATCGCGAGCACCGAGCGGGTTCATGGCCGGCTCGATGTCTTGGTCGCCAATGCCGGCATCGGTCTTCTGGTGCCGGCGATCGACATGACGCTCGCCGATTGGCGGCGGCAGAACGCGGTCAATCTGGACGGGGTTTTTCTCGCCGTGAAGCATGCCGTGCCGGCGATGCGGCGGGCCGGCGGCGGCTCGATCGTGATCATGTCTTCGGTCGCCGGCATACGCGGCTCGGCGGGGCTGGCCGGCTATTGCGCGAGCAAGGGCGGCGTCCGGCTGTTTGCCAAGGCGGTGGCGCTGGAATGCGCGATCGCGGAGGACGGGATTCGGGTCAACACCGTCCATCCCGGCATCATCGACACCCCGATCTGGCAAAAAATCCCGACCGGCGCCGAGGGCGCGGGGCGTAACGCGCCGATCGATCCGCATGCCCTTGCCCGCGAAGTGCCGGTTGGTGTGGCGGGAACGGCGGCGGAGGTCGCGGCCGGGGTTCTGTTCCTTGCCTCCGACGCGTCGCGCTACATGACCGGCTCGGAACTGGTCATCGATGGCGGCATCACCGCCGGCACGGCGCGGCGTTGGCGATCCTGACCCGCACGATGCTCCGAACAACCAGAAGAAAGTCTTTTTGCTTCTTTTTCTTCAGAAAAAGAAGCACTTATTTTCAACTAACTGATTTATAGAGGAAACTCGTGTCGAACGTTCTCGGCTCCGCCCGGATCGCGGCCGTATCGCCCAGCCGGGTATTCTGGGCGACGTGGCTCGGCTGGATGCTGGATGGCTTCGATTCCTCGATGTACGGCTATCTCCTGGTCGCGGCGCTGACCGATCTTCTGCCACGGAGCGGCCTGGCCGCGAGCCGCGCCAATATCGGCGTCTATGGCGGGGTTTTGTTCTCGCTGTTCATGCTCGGCTGGGCGTGTTCGATGGTCTGGGGGTGGGCGGCGGACCGCATCGGGCGGGTGCGGGTGATGTGCTGGACGGTTCTGGTCTATTCGGTGTTCACCGCGCTCTGCGGGCTTGCCGATGGGATCGCGATGTTCGCGGTTTTCCGTTTCATCGCCGGCTTCGGGATCGGTGGCGAGTGGGCGGCGGGGACGCCGCTTCTGCATGAATCGGTGCCCGAGGCGATGCGTGTCCGCCTTGCCGGCTGGCTGCACACGGCGACGCCGACCGGGCTTTTTCTCGCCGCTTTCGTCACCCTCCTCGCCGCCAATACGCTCGGCTGGCGCGGGATGTTCATGCTCGGCGTGTTGCCGGCGCTACTCACGCTTTATCTGCGCCGGAACATTCCCGAGCCACGCCGTACCGCTGCAGCGGCGCCGGCGAAATTCCGCGCCCTGTTCGCGGTGGGGCAGGCGCGGGTGACCTGGGCAGCGGCGCTGATGATGGCGTGCATCATTTTCGGCCTCTGGTCCTCGAATTTCTGGGCGCCGACGGTGGTGATCACGCGCCTCGTCGCGCGCGGAGCAAGCCCCGCCCACGCGCAGAGCATGGGCGCGGTTTGCGGCCTGGTGACCAATCTCGGCACCCTCGCCGGGTGTTTTTTCATGCCCTGGATCACGGCGCGGATTGGCGGGCGGCGGAAAACGGCGGTGGTGTTTTTTCTCGGCGCGCTGGCGAGCGTGGTCGCGTCCTATTACGTCGCGATCGCGTGGCTCGACGACCTCCGCCTGTTCATGCTGCTGCTGCCGGTGCTCGGGTTTTTCACCAATGGCGTATTCGCACTCTATACGATTTGGCTTCCGGAGATGTTTCCCGGCAGCTTGCGCGGTGCCGGAGCCGGGTTCGCGTTCAGTTTCGGCCGCTTATTCGGTGCCGCCGGCCCCGCGCTGATCGGCTTCCTTGCCGTGTTGATCGGGAGCTACCCGATCACCATCACGATGCTGTCGCTGATCTACCTCGTCGGCCTTCCCTTCATCGCTCTCGCCCCCGAAACCGCGCACCGGCCATTGCGGGCGTGAGCCGGCGGCGGTGCGTCACGCCGCCCGCATGGTCTCTAGGAAGCGCCCCGAATCGTCGTGCAGGCGGCCGGAGGCCTGGCTCAGTTCGGTTGCCGCGGCGAGCAGTTCGGTCGCGGCGGCGGCGACGTTTTGCGCGTTTTCGGTGACATCGGTGACGTTCCGGGTCATGTGATTGGCGCTGGTCATGACCTGGCTCGCGGCGCGGGCGATTTCGCTCGCGGCGGCGCCCTGCTGTTCGACCGCGGCGGCGATGCCGGAGGCGATCTCGCTCACCTCCTCGATCGCCTTGGTGATGCCACCGATCGCGCCGACCGCCTCGCCGGTCGCGGATTGGACACGCTCGATCTGGGCGCCGATATCGCCGGTCGCCCGCGTCGTCTGCACGGCGAGCGACTTCACTTCGCCGGCGACGACGGCGAAACCCTTGCCGGCATCGCCAGCACGCGCTGCCTCGATCGTCGCGTTGAGGGCGAGCAGATTGGTTTGCCCGGCGATGCCGGTGATCATGCTGACGACATCGCCGATGCGCCGCGCATCTTCGGCGAGGCGGGCGACGATGCCATCGGTCTGCTGCGCGGTCGTCGTCGCGGCGCGGTTGATGGTGAGTGAACGCGCCATGCGGGCGCTGATCTCGGCGACCGAGGCGGAAAGTTCCTCCGCCGCCGCGCTGACGGTGCTGATCCCGCTATTGGCTTCGCCGGCGGCGAGCGAGGCTTCCACCGCCTGACGCTCGGTCCGAGCGGCGGAATCACTCATACGGCTGGCGATCGCCTTCAAGGAATCGGAAAGTGCTGCGACACGCGAGACGAGGGAGGCGACCTTGACCTCGAAATCACGCACCAGTTCGCTTTTGCGGGTGATATCGCTGAACACCGCCATGGTGCCGATATGGGCGCCGGCTTGATTGCGGATCGCGAGGGCCTGGAGATCCAGCATCCGCTGGCCGAACGCGATTTGCAGATGCACCGAGCCGCCGGATGCGAGCTGCTCGCCGAGCGCCGGGAACAGCATTGGCAAGCGCTGCTCGGTGAGCGCCGGCGTCCCGTTCGCGCCCTCGCCGAGAAGCGTCTTGGCGGCGGCATTGGCGTAGGTGATAGCGAAATTCTGGGTCGGGTCGCTCCAGATCACGCCCGCCGGGACGTTATCGACCATGACCATGGCGGATTCGAACCATTCCTTGAAGCGCGCCGCCTTGGCGTGCTGTTTCGTGAGTGCGTCACGCCGAACGAAGGGCCACCAAGCCATTTATGATACCTTGGGTGATGAGTTTGCAATCGCGCAATGGTATCGGGCAAAGCCTAAGGCCCGGTTAAGCGGTCAGTTCATCCCGCCGCCGACCGAGAGCATGGTGATGGCGTCGGGGCCGGTCACGGTGAAATCGAAATCCCGCCAGGTGCCGGGCGGGATCCTCGCCTTGCCGAGCAGGGTGACGCCGGTGCCGGGGGCGATGATTTCGGTCGCGGTGGTGGTGTTGGCGATGCGCGTGCGCCAGCGCTCGCCGATTTGCGCCGCATGGGCGGCGTCTTTGAGCGCGCGCGCGCTGTCGGTGGTGTCGGTGAAGGCGGCGCGTTGGGCCCCGCTTCGGATCACCACGGCGGCGGCGAGCAGGGCGCCGGCAAGCCGCGTGCCGCCGGGGCTCGCGAGATCGGTATCGGGGCGGTGATCGCGCATCAGCGAGGTGGAGACGCCGCCCGGCAGGATCGCCGATGAGCCATAGAGCGGCACCGGGAGATTGAAGCCGGAACGATTGGCCCACCAGACCGTCACCCTGTCCGATTGATCGACGAAGGCGGCGTTATGGTCGGCGTCGCTTTGCAGCGCCCAGGCATTGCCGCCGGCCGGGGTCGCGTCCAGGCGCAGCGAGACATTGCCCTCCCCGTCTCGGCTTTCGGCGACTGGCTGGCCGCGTTCGAACCGGCTCGCGGCCGAGATCGTGGTCGCTGCCTGCGCCGCCGGGCTCGCATAGGTGATGGCGCTGTGGGTGCCGCCGGTTGCGAGCATGAGATGGCCCATGTTCGGCCCGACATAGATGCCGCCATATTGCGCCGCCCCGCCGACGATCGCGAGCGCGCCCGCGAGCGCCGTCACCAGCGAGCCGGGGCGGCGATTATCGTTGCTCGCCAGCATGACGCCGGAGACGGTGTTGGTGCCGCCCTGGGGATCGACCGAGATCTGGCGCACCGCAACCCCTTGCGAGGAGCATGAGCCTCCGGAAAACGTCACCCACTGGCCGCCATCGATGAGAATGCAACTCGTCGTTGCGTCTTGGGTTCGCATCTCGTTATCGACGCCGAGATTGGTCACATTGACCCAGGAGGCGCCGGCCGCGACCTCGAAGCCGATATCGTGGCCAAAAACTTGCGGGCTGGTGAGGTCGAAGCCGGTGGACTGGGCGAGCCACCAGCCCGGGCCCTGGCGGCGGAAGCCGTTGGTGACGATGGTGCCGGTGCCCGGCTTCCAGTGGCCGGAAAACACCGATCCGGCGAGCGAGAAAGTGCCGGCTTGGGCGTCGTAATCGACGATGGTCCAGGGTTTCTGCGCGATCGCGACGCCGTCCGCGCCGGCGATCCAGACGGGATCGCCATCGCGGAAATCGATCGCGCCGGCGGCCATGCCGACCCGGATCTGCCCGTGCGCGTCGGCGGCGAGGGCGGTGAGTGGCGTCGTCGGGTTGGTGACGGGCTCGGGGCCGGGCGGGGTGAGATCGGGCACCGCCTGCCAGTTATAAATCACCGGATTGGAATAGGCGTTTTGCAGCAGGATACCCTGATCGGCATCGACGAACACGTTCGCCCCCTGCACGCGCGCCGCGAAATTGCCGGAGATGCCGACATTGAAGCCGAGGACATCGACATTTTCGAGATACATGTCGTCACCCGGGGCGAGCACGATGCCGGTGCCGGCGCCGCCGCTTACGGTGACCACAGCCTCGGGCGCGGTCTCGCAGCCGCCGCCGGTGAAACGCACCGCCGGGTTGGCGGGATATTGATCACCGTCATCGGTGATGGTGACCGCCGCCAGCCCACCGTCCTGCATGGTGAGCCGCGCCGCGAAGCCGTGCCCGGCGCCGCCGGTCACGCGCATCGTCGGGGCGGCGGTGCAGCCGGCGCCGCGGCGGGTGATCCTCGCCGCGGTGATGCCGGCGCCTTGATGCAGATAGGCCGCGAGCGCCATCGTCTGGCGGAAGGTGGTGACCGGCAGCAACGGCAACACCCCGCGCGAGATGACGAGCACGCCGGAGAGCGCGGTGTTGGTCTGCATGGTGATCGGATGGGCGGGGTTGAGGATGATCGCCGATGGCCCCGCCCAGTTATTGCCCCAGCCGCCGGATGGCCGCCATTGGCCGACGACCCTGGTCCCAGGGGGCAGGTTGAGGCCGCCGGAGGCGACGTTGTAGCGCTTGTCGAGATAGAGGATGCCGCCCTGATCGAGACATTTTTGCAGCGCCGCGCGGTCGTCGGCACGGCCGTCGCCGACCGCACCGCAGCTTTCCGCGGTGCGGGCACCGAATGGCGCGGCCGGTGCGGTCTGGCTGCGTGCCGGTGCGCCGGCCGCCATGGCCGCGCCCGCGCATAACAAAATCAGCATCCCCCGGCACGGCATCGCGTTCCTCCCTCACGATAGGCAGAGCGTCGCGGGATCGGATCGTCACGCGCGTCATGCCATGAACCCCGCGGTCAGCGCCCAGTGAAATTTGACCGGCGTTTCTCGTGAAAAGCCTCGCCCCCCTCGCGGAAATCATCGGATTGGCGAACGCCGTTATAGCAATGTCCTTCGAGTTCGATCGCCAGTGTCAGCAGCGCGTCCACGGTCGCGTCGAGCCGGTCATCGGCCCCGCCCCAACCGCGCGGCGCGGCGGGCGAGGGCGGCGATGGCGTTGCGGCACAGGGTTTCGGCCGGCGTTCCGGTTTGTTTGCAGGTGCGCTCGGTCTCGAACAGGCTGGCGAGTGCTGCGGCCAGCGTGCTCTCCGGCCACAGGCGCAACGCTTGCGCAAAGGCGCCGGTGCGGCGGATGAAAACCGGCGGGCGCAGGTGGCGCATGGCGTCCGCTTCCGTAACCCCGGCCGCCATCGCTGCCCGCGCCCGGTGCAGGCGCTGGAGATGGAGGAGGGCGGCGCGAATGACCCCGACCGGCGCCGCGCCTTCCGCCAGCGCCTGTTCCAGCGCCCGGTCGGCGCGGGCGAGGTCGCCGGCGGTCGCGGCAAACAGCGCGTCTTCGAGGGAGAGCCCGGCGAGATCGCCGGTGCTGGCCTCTGCGTCGGCGATCTCGATCCGGCCGCCGGCGCCGGCATAGAGCGCGAGCTTGTCGATTTCGGCGCCACTCGCCATGCGGTCGGCGCCGAGCCGGCCGGCGAGCCAGTCCAAGGCTTCACCGCTGATGTCGACCCCGGCGGCGGTCAGGCGGGCGCGGATGGTCTGGCTCAGTGCCCGCCCCTCTTCCGGATAGCAGCCGATGGCGGCGGCGTCCTTCGCCCGTTCGATCAGCGCGCGGAGCTTGGAACGGGCCGGTAACTCGCCGGCTTCGAGCACCAGAAGCGCCTCGCCCCGGCCATCGAGGGCGGCGGTGACGGCGCTCGCGGCACGGTCATCGGCATCGCGCACCCGCACCACGCGCCGCCCGCCGGTGAGCGCCAGCGCCGCCATTTCCTCGGGGATGCGCGGGAAGCCCTCGCGGTCGAATTCGGCGAGGCGGAATGGGTCGTCATTGGCGCCGAGCACGGCGCGGACCAGGGCGCCGCCGCGCTCGCGCACCAGGCCGGCATCGGGGCCATGCAGCAGAACGGCGCGATAGCCGGCGGGGTCGGCGAGGGCGGCGGCGGCGGCGCGAGCGTCGAGTTTCACGAAGCGTCGGTCGGCGCCGGGTGGTGTTTGAAATAGGCGAGGAGTTCCATGGTGATCATGTCGGCGATCGTGCGCGAGAGGCGCCAGCGGACTTTTTCGTCCTCGAGCGTGGAGTCGAAAAACTGCTGGTCGATGAAATTATAGCCGTCGATCGCGTGCGCCTTGCCGGTGGTGATGGTGGCGCGCTGGGTGTCCTGGCTGCGGAGCGTCCATGTCGCGTTGGCGATCACCCGCTGATAGGTGACCGAGGTATCGGGCTGGATGCCGACACTTTCCTCGCCGATGCTGTAATTGACATCGAGATCGTAGCGACGGGCGACGCCGACGCCGCCGTAATTGAAACGCTCCTGCAACGCCTCACTCAGCTCCTGGCCGGAGCGGTCGGGGATCCGCCCGATGGTGATGGCGGCGAGGTCAGCCGATTCCGGTGACGGGTCGCCATTCGCCGTCGTCGCGTAGACCGGGGAGAAACCGCAGCCCGGCAAAGCGAGCGCCGGGGCGAGCGCTGGGGCGAGGGCAGCGAGGCGAAGGAGCGCCCGGCGGGACAGTGGGCGAGGATGGGGCGGGAAATGATTTGGCATCGCGTCTCTCCCCATGAGCTGGTCAGTCTGCTGCGATGACGAAATTGATGATCCGGTCGGGGACGAAAATCTGCTTGATGACGCGCTTGCCGGCAAGTCCCTTGGCGACATTGGGCTCGGCTTTCGCCCGCGCCGCGACCTCGGTCTCGGGGCTGCCGGGTGGCAAGGTCACGGTGCCGCGGAGCTTTCCCATGATCTGCACCGCGAAAACCACCTGATCACGGAGGAGCAGCGCCGGATCGGCCTCCGGCCAGGGTTGCTCAGCGATCAGCCCGGCCGCAGGGTCGAGGAGGCTCTGCACTTCCTCGGCGAGATGCGGCATCATCGGGGCGATCAATCGCGCGAGTATGGCGGCGGCCTCGCGGCGGGCGAAGCGGAGGCCGGCATCGCCGCCGGAAGGGCTCTCGCCGAGCGCATTGACGAGTTCGTGGATGCGGGCGACGGCGACGTTGAAGCCGAACCCCTCCAACGCCTCGGTGACGGCGGCGATGGCGCGGTGGGTCGCTTGACGCAGGGCACGGGCCGGGGGCGGGAGGGTTTCCGGCGCCGCCGGCACGGGGGCCTCGGCGGCGATCTCGGCGACCAGCCGGTAGAGCCGCTGGATGAAGCGGAAGGCGCCCTGAACACCGCTCTCGGTCCATTCCATGTCGCGCTCGGGCGGGTTGTCGGCGAGGATGAACCAGCGCGCGGTGTCGGCGCCGTAGCGGGCGATGATGGCACCGGGATCGACGGTGTTGCGCTTCGATTTCGACATCGCCTCGACCCGGCCGACGCTGACCGCCTCGCCGGTTTCGCGGTGGCGCGCGCTGCCCTCGGCGAGGGTTTCGACCTCGTCGGGGTAGAGCCAGCGGCCATCGGCGCCGCGATAACTCGCATGCGTCACCATCCCCTGGGTGAAGAGGCCGGCGAACGGTTCGTCGATGGCGAGATGGCCGGTCTCGTGCATGGCGCGGGTGAAGAAGCGGGAATAGAGGAGATGCAAAATCGCGTGCTCGATGCCGCCGATATACTGGTCGACCGGCAGCCAATGCCGCGCCGCCTCGGGGTCGACCGGGCGTTCGGCGTGCGGGCTGCAGAAGCGGGCGAAATACCAGGAGCTATCGACGAAGGTATCGAAGGTGTCGGTTTCGCGCCGGGCGGGCTGGCCGCATGCCGGGCAGGCGACGTGTTTCCAGGTGGGGTGATGATCGAGCGGGTTGCCGGGGCGGTCGAAGCTGACATCGTCGGGGAGTAGAACCGGCAGTTCCTGTGCCGGCACGACGCCGCAGGCCGGGCAATGGATCACCGGGATCGGGCAGCCCCAATAGCGCTGCCGGCTCACCCCCCAGTCGCGGAGCCGCCAGTTGACCACGCCCACGCCGAGGCCGCGCCGCTCGAGGTCGGCGATCGCCGCGCGCTTGGCGGCATCGGCCGCGAGACCGTCGAGAAAGCCGGAGTTGAATACTACGCCCGGCCCGTCATAGGCTTCCTCGCCGATCGCGAAGGTAGCCGCGTCGGCCTCCGCCGGCAGCACCACCGGGCGCACCGGTAGGCGATATTTGCGGGCGAAATCGAGGTCGCGCTGGTCATGCGCGGGGCAGCCGAAAATCGCCCCGGTGCCGTATTCCATGAGCACGAAATTGGCGATCCAGACCGGGAATGTCTGATCGGCGAGAAACGGATGGCGGACGCGAAGCCCGGTATCGACGCCGCGCTTCTCGGCGGTCTCGATCACCGCCTCGCTGGTGCCGAGGCGCCGGCATTCGGCGATGAAAGCGGCGATGGCGGGGTTTTCCGCGGCCAGCGCGGCCGCCAGCGGATGCTCCGGGGCAAGCGCGAGAAACGACATCCCAAACAGCGTGTCCGGGCGCGTGGTGTAGACCTCGATTTCGGCGATGTCAGCCTTGGGCATGGCGAGCGGGAAACGCACCCGGGCGCCCTCGCTCCGGCCGATCCATTTCTCCTGCATCACCCGCACCCGCTCCGGCCAGCGATCGAGGGTTTCGAGGGCGGCGAGGAGATCGGGCGCGAAGCGGGTGATTTTGAGGAACCATTGCGAGAGCAGCTTCTTCTCGACCGGCGCGCCCGAGCGCCAGCCGCGCCCGTCGATCACCTGTTCATTGGCGAGGACGGTGTGATCGACCGGATCCCAGTTGACCCAGGCTTCCCGGCGCTCGACCAGGCCGGCTTTGAGAAAATCGAGAAACAGCGCCTGTTGATGCCGGTAATAGCTCGGATCGCAGGTCGCGAATTCGCGCGCCCATTCGATCGAAAGGCCCATGCGCTGCAATTCGCCGCGCATCGTCGCGATATTGTCATAGGTCCAGCGGGCCGGATGGATGCCGCGCTCGCGTGCCGCGTTTTCGGCCGGCAGACCGAACGCGTCCCAGCCCATCGGGTGGAGAACCGCCGCCCCGCGCGCCCGCTGATAGCGCGCCACCACGTCGCCGAGCGTGTAATTGCGAACATGGCCCATATGGATGCGCCCCGAGGGGTAGGGAAACATCTCCAGGACATAATATTTCCGCCGCCCGTCATCAGGGCGGTCGGCGACGCGGAAACAGCCGCGCGCTTCCCATTCCCGCTGCCAGCGTGGCTCAGCGGCGGCAAAATCATAACGTTGAGACTCGGGGCGTTGAGACTCGGGGCGTTGGGGCTCGGGGGCGGGAGGGGCCAAGGCGCGGCTCGCTTTCGTCTCGAAGGGGCGGATTAGAACCGTCTTTATGCCCAAGAGCCCGCCCCCGGCAACCCGATGCCGTGCCTGTCCACCGCCCAGCCCTCACGGTGAGGTGGTGTCGCCCTCGCCAAGTGCGCGCCGCATCAGGACGACGTCGCGCCAGGCGCCGAATTTATAGCCGACCGCAACGAGACGCCCGGCCTCGGCGAAGCCGGCGCGGCGATGGAGCGCGATCGAACCGGCATTGGCGGAATCGCCGATCACCGCCAGCATCTGGCGGTATCCGGCCGCGGTCGCGGCGGTGATGATTGCGGCGAGGAGGGCGCGCCCGACGCCGCTACCGCGGCGGTCATCGCGGATATAGACGCTGTCCTCGGCGGTGAAGCGATAGGCCGAGCGGGTATGATAGCGCGCGGCATAGGCATAGCCGAGCACGCCGGTCGCATCCTCGGCGACATGCCAGATCGCCCCGGCCCCGCCGAGGGCTGCAAACCGCGCCGCCATCTCCTCGACCGAGGGCGGCACCTCCTCGAACGTGCCGGTGCCGGAGAGCACGTGATGCGCGTAGATCGCCTGGATTTCCGGAAGATCGGCGGGGGCGGCGGGGCGGATGTGCATGAGAGTTTCTAACCTGGGATCCGCGCCCGGTGAAGGGTTCGCGCGACGCGCGTGGCGCGTGGTTGCGGCGATGGGCCAGGAGTGATAGAAATGACCGATGGATCGGCGGATCGACATCGCCCGGGCTGCCTTCGGTCTCGCGTGCCAACGCCGCGGCCGCCTCCTTCTGCGACTTAGCCGCCCCTGGGCGTGATGCCGCGCGGCCTTGCCGGCACCGTTCAGGGGAATTTCTGAGGCAATCCGTCGCAACCTTCCCGTGTAAGGACTGGCCCCATGACCTTCTCCCATCCGAGCTTCGGCGCGCTCGATCCCGACCGCATCATCATTTTCGACACCACCCTTCGCGACGGCGAGCAATCGCCCGGCTTCTCGATGAATTTGGCCGAGAAACTGCGCATGGCCGAAGCATTGGCCGAACTCGGCGTCGATGTCCTCGAAGCCGGTTTTCCGATCGCCAGCCCCGGTGATTTCGAGAGCGTCGAATCCATCGCGCGCACCATCAAGGGGCCGGTGATCTGCGGCCTTGCGCGCACCGGCGGGCGCGATGACATCGCCCGTGCCGGCGAGGCGATCCGCCCGGCCGAGCGCCGCCGCATCCATAATTTCATCTCCACCAGCCCGCTGCATATGAAATACAAGCTGCGGATGGAGCCCGAGACGGTCTTGCAGGCGGTCATCGACGGCAATACCCAGGCCCGCAACTATACCGACGACGTCGAATGGTCGGCCGAAGACGGCAGCCGCACCGACCCCGATTTCCTCTGCCGCTGCGTCGAAGCGGCGATCAAGGCCGGTGCCACCACCATCAATATCCCCGATACCGTCGGCTACGCTCTCCCCGAGGACATCGCGCGCATCTTCACCATGCTGCGCGAGCGCGTGCCGGGGGCGGAGAAAGTGATCTTCTCGGCCCATAACCACAACGATCTCGGCCTCGCCGTCGCCAACACCATCGCCGCCATTCGCGCCGGCGTGCGCCAGGTGGAATGCACCATCAACGGTATCGGCGAACGCGCCGGCAATGCGGCGCTCGAGGAGATCGTGATGGCGATCCGCACCCGCCATGACGCCCTCGCCTGGCATTCCGGCATTGAGACGCCGAAAATCCTCCGCACCTCGAAACTGCTCTCCACCATCACCGGGTTCGACGTCCAGCCCAACAAGGCGATCGTCGGGCGCAACGCCTTCGCCCATGAATCCGGCATCCATCAGGACGGCGTTTTGAAGAACGCCGCGACCTATGAGATCATGACGCCGGAGAGCGTCGGCTGGACCAAATCCTCGCTGGTGATGGGCAAGCATTCCGGCCGGGCCGCCTTTCGCGACAAGCTCCGCGCCCTCGGCTACGGCGAAATCGGCGATAATCAGTTGAACGACGCCTTCCGCCGCTTCAAGGATCTCGCCGACCGCAAGAAGGTGGTCTACGACGACGATCTCATCGCCCTGGTCGATGACGAGGTGATGCGCGGGAACGACCGCATCCGCTTCGTCTCGCTCGATGTTCATACCGGGTCGAAAGCAAAGCCACGCGCCGAACTCGAACTCGAGATCGACGGGACGGCGCAAGCCGCGGTTGCGACCGGCGACGGGCCGGTGGACGCGACCTTCAACGCCATTCGCGATCTCTTCGCCCATGACGCGGTGCTGCGCCTCTACTCCGTCGGCGCCGTCACCGAAGGCACCGACGCCCAGGCCCGCGTCACCGTGCGGCTGGAGGAAAACGGCAAAATGGTCGACGGCCAGGGGGCGGATACCGATACCATCGTCGCCTCCGCCCGCGCCTATGTCCATGCGCTCAACAAACTCCTGGTCAAACGCACGCGTGCCGAACCGAAGGCGCTTTCGGCGTAAAATGGTCAGTAAAAATGTTCTTTTTTGAAAAAAAGAACCAAAAAACTTTTACCCGTTGGACAGCGCCGTAGGCGCTGTCCCGGGGGAGAAGTCTTTTTGCTTCTTTTTCTTCAGAAAAAGAAGCGCTTTCAGTTTTCTCTACTGGCTCGCCCAGACGATGCGGTGCAGCCAGGTGATTTCGGTGAGTTCGAAGCTGTAATCGGGGTGCGCCGGGTTGAGGCTTTTCAGTTCGACCCGGCGGGCCGAGCGGCGGGCGAGCTGCTTGGCCATCACTTCGCCGCGCAGCGTCCGCACCACCACCCGGTCGCCGCGCCTTACCGGCGCGTTCGGTGAGACGATGACGACGTCGCCGTCGCGAAACACCGGCTCCATCGATTCGCCGCTGATCTCGAGAGCGTAGGCGTGCGGATCGGCGACCTCGGGCAGGCTCACCTCATCCCAGCCGCCGCCGACCGGATAGCCGCCATCGTCGAAAAATCCCTCCCCGCCGGCTTGCGCGAAGCCGATCAGAGGCACTCTCCGGGTCAGCGGCCGCGATGAGGCGAGCGCCCGCGCGCCGGTGACGAGGGCGGTGAATTCCTCGAGACCGGCGCCGGTCGCGAGCAACACCTTGGCCAGACTCTCGGTGCTCGGCCAGCGCGCGCGGCCATCCGGCATCCGCCGTTTGGACTGGTTGAAGGTGGTGGGATCGAGCCCGGCGCGGCGCGCGAGACCTGAGGGGGAAAGCCCCTGTTCGGCGGCGAGCGTATCGAGCGCGCGCCAGATATCTTCGTGTTTCATGTCGCCCTGGCCGGTTGCGTGGATGGCTGCCGATGATCCTGTCGAAGATCAGTGTGCAAGGAATTGAGTCCGAAGGGAATAGGAAATTTTACCTGATTACCCTTGCAGCGGGTTACGATTCGTGGTTTTTCTATCGCTGATAGTTCTTATTTTGTTCTTAATTGCCCGCCACTCGCCGCCAATCAGGAGCCCCACGCCATGGCCAGCACCGCCCGCATGACCCGCAGCACCCCAATTGTCCCAGTCCCCGCCAGAGCCCCGGAGACCACCCCCTTCCGCAGCGCCGAGGAGGCCTGGCTCTGGACCATGGCGGCGCTCGTCGCCAGGCGCGATGGCGCCCGGGTGCGTGCCGGGATTGGCCGCGTCAGGCGCTCTTGCGAGCCCGATGACGTGGTCAAATGCCTCGATACCCTCTATCGGCGGCGGCGCATCGACCTCGTCCACGCGCGCATCCTGCGCATCTGGGGCGAGCGCCAGGCGGCGCCGAATCCCGGCTTCGCCAGCGAGCGCGGCGACTGGCGGCTGTGGCGGGAGGCGCTGGAGCGGCTGGAATGGCTGCTCCGCGTCAAGGGCATCGTCGCGTGATCTCTGGTTTGCGGTATACATGGCAGGGGTATGACAAAATATTTAGGAAAATAGTCTTGACGTGGCGCAACTGACGGTTTAAATATGTCTTCATCAACGGGCGAACTACGCTCGTTGGTTCCTCCTTCTTCCCAACCTGAAGGGCCGCACCTCCCCCCGGTGCGGCCCTTTCCTTGTACGCGCAAAGGAAACCGCCATGGCGCTCGCCACCCGCAATCTCTCGGTGCTGTCCTACGCTCAAGGTTTCACCCTCTGGCACTACAAGGCCGGCAGCGACCGCCTCGACGACGTCACCGCCCCCGGCTTCTTCCGCGACGCCGGCGACCTCCTCGCCCCCGGCGATATGATGATGATCTCGGCGCGCGATGGCGGCCAGATCCTCACCGTCACCCACCACGACACCAATTACCCGACCTTGCAACCGCTGCGGTGAGCCGCGATTGTCATCGAATTGGATTTCTTTTGGGATAGCCAAGCGGAATTCGGCGCTGATAATTTTGGAGCGAATGCGGAATGCAGCGTGTTAGACCGCCCAAGTGCGACCGATGTGACGTGCTTATTAAAATTAAATTAGCATAGCAACTCAAACAATTTGCGGAAAAAAGTTCTTGATACGCGGCCTAAAATACCCACTGTGTGTGTCATAACAAAGCTAATACCAAGTCTGCCAAGCGTCGGTAAGGCTTTGTTGGTGGCCCCGGGGAGATTCGAACTCCCGACCTGTGGATTATAAATCCACCCCTCTATCCTGCTGAGATACGGGGCCACATCTCCCCACGCCTGGGGCTGCAACTCCAGGCGTGGGCGTTATTATGCTACAGCCATTATCTCTTACCCCGGAAAGGGCGCGTCGGGCGGTAGACCTTTCCGTCATAATTAAGCACACCCTCTTTCTTGAACCGGCTCAAGAGAGACGAGACCGAATTACGGTCCAGGGTTATTCCCTGCCCCCTCGCCAACTCGACAATCTCAACAGCTACCAGACCGCGCTCGGCATTCTCATCTAAAAGACGAAGAACAGTGTCTTTGATCGGGCTGCGGCGTTTATGGTGAGTGCCCTCCCCGCTAAGAAACGCATGGTCATCGTTGACAATTGCAATCGCGCGCTGCAAGCCCACTTCACGCCCTTGAAGAGAGCGAATTTCAGCTTGAATGGCTGCCAATTCTTCTCTAAGTTTTTGCAAATGCTGGGCCGTCGTTTTCGTTGCCATGGATGTCATGATTGCGTCTCCAATTATAATACCCCCTGCGGGACTCGAACCCGCAATTGCTGCCAAGCGTCGGTTTTCAAAACCGGTGTGTCTACCATTCCACCAAGGGGGCGAAACACAATTATAACAGCTGCCCAGGTCCCACGCAAGGGTCTGTTAAATTCAAAACGCGGAAACGCAAACATGCAACGCGAGCGTCAACCGGCCCTTGCCTTCGCCTCCCCCTAATTCGCCTACAGCCCACGGCGCTGAGGGATACCTGGGCACGCCAGAGGGGGCACCTGGGCAGTTACGTTTTTTGGTTCTTTTTTTAAAAAGAACAAATCTTCCTTCTTCTCCCTCCCTTCTCTTCTCTCCCCTTTCGGCGGAGGAATTGCGCGCCCGTCACCTTGGTGCGATGCTGGCGGGAGGGGAGGAAAGCGCGATGTTCGTTCGGGTTGGTGATCTGGTTTCGCATGTCCAGGTTTCGGGGCCGACCGGGGCGCCGGCGGTGGTTCTTCTCCACTCCCTCGGCACCTCACTCCATGTCTGGGACGCACAGGCGGAGGCGCTGTCGCGCCGCTATCGCGTCATCCGGCCGGATTTGAGGGGTCATGGCCTGACCTCGGTGACGCCGGGCCCCTATCACATGGCGACCCTCGCGCGCGATGTGCTCGGCGTGCTCGATGCGCTTTCGGCCGCGAACGCCCATGTCGCCGGGCTCTCGATCGGCGGGCTGATCGCCCAGGCGATGGCGGAGATCGCGCCGCGGCGCGTCAAAAGCCTCATCCTTTGTGATACCGCGATGGCGATCCCGCCGCCGGAAAACTGGCATGAGCGGGCTCGCTTGGTGCGCGAAGGTGGCATGGCGGCGATCGCCGAGGCGGTGATGGCGCGCTGGGTGACGCCGGGCTTTCGCGACGCCCCCGCCGCTCTCGGCCTGCGCCAGATGCTGCTCCGCACCGATCCGGAAGGCTATGCCGGGGCCGCGGAGGCGATCGCGACGGCGGATTTCACCGCGATCACCCCGAAGCTCAAACTCCCCGCCCATATCGTCGTCGGCGCGCTCGACGAGGCGACCCCGCTTGCCTCCGCCAAAGCGTTGCAAACCGCGCTCGGTGCCTCACTCGCCATCATCCCGGATGCGGCGCATATCCCGACCATCGAGCGCCCGCGCGCGGTCAGCGCCGAAATCGCGACCTTCCTCGACGCGCACACCGAAAGCGGCACCTATGAGGCCGGATTGCGCGTCCGCCGCGAGGTGCTCGGCGAGGCGCATGTCACCCGCGCGCTCGCGGCGGCGACCGAGTTCGATCGCGGCTTTCAGGAATTCATCACCAGCAGCGCCTGGGGCGGGGTCTGGGCGCGCGGCGATCTCGACCGGCGCACCCGCAGCCTGATCACCCTCGCGCTCCTCGCCGCCCTCGGCCAGCACGAGGAATTCCGCCTCCATCTTCGCGCGACGCGTAACACCGGCGCGAACGCGGAGGAAATCGCGGCGGCGATGCTGCATGTCGCGGTCTATGCCGGCGTGCCGGCGGCCAATGCCGCGATCCGCGAGGCCAAGGCGCTTTTCAAGGAAATGGAGCAAAATCCATGAGCGACCCCGCGCCATTCCACCCGCTCACCCCCGGAACCCAGCCCGAATACGACACCCCCTCCTATGGCAGCACTGCCAAACGCCACCCGCAGGCGGCGCTGATCGCCGTCCCGACGACGCTCACCGAGGCCAACGGCCCGCGCTTTTCGCCGCTGCATTTCCCGGCGCTCGCCGATCTCTCGGTGACCGCCGGCAGGCCGGCGCTCGGCGAGCGGATCATCGTCGAAGGGCGGGTTTCCGATGAGGACGGGCGGCCGGTTGCGAACACCATGGTCGAGATCTGGCAGGCCAACGCCGCCGGCCGCTACGACCACCCCGGCGATCAGCACGACGCCCCCCTCGACCCCAATTTCCACGGCGAGGGTCGGGTTTTCACCGATGCCGAGGGGCGCTATCGCTTCGTCACCATCAAGCCCGGCGCCTATCCCTGGCGCAACCATCCCAATGCCTGGCGGCCGAATCACATCCATTTCTCGCTGTTTGGCAGCGGCTTCGCCCAGCGCCTGATCACCCAGATGTATTTCCCCGGCGATCCGCTTCTCGAGCTCGATCCGATCTATCACGCCATCGCTGACCGCGCGGCACGCGAACGCCTGATCTCACGTTTCGATGTCGCTCTGACCCAGCCGGAATGGGCGCTCGGCTATCGTTTCGATATCGTGCTGCGCGGGCGCGGCGCGACCCCGATGGAGAACACCTGATGCCAGCGGCAACCGCGAACCAGACCATCGGCCCTTACTGGCATTTGATCGAACACGCCGAATGGGCCGATCTCACCCGGTTTGGCGCAAACGGTGAGGTGATCACCGTTACCGGCTGCGTGCGCGATGGCGACGGCGCGCCGGTGGCTGACGCCGCGATCGAGATCTGGCAGGCGGATCCGCCGGTGGATGCGGCATTTCCCGGCTTCGGCCGGGCGCGCTGCGATGCCGAGGGGCGGTTTCGGTTCCGCACCCTCAAACCCGGCCCGGTCGCCGGGCGCGGCAATGCCTGGCAGGCACCGCATCTGGCGCTGGCGCTCCATGCTCGGGGCGTGCTCAAGCCGCTGTTCTCACGTCTTTATTTCGCGGGCGACCCGCGCAACGAGAGCGACCCGCTGCTCAGCGCCATCACCGACCCGGCCCGGCGCGAAACCCTGCTCGCGCATGAGATCGGCGCCGGGCACTGGCATCTCGACATCCGCCTCCAAGGCGCGGGCGAGACCGTGTTTTTGACGGTTTAGGAGAAGAGAATTGTTCTTTTTTGAAAAAAAGAACCAAAAAACTTTTATCTATTGGCCAGTGCCGCAGGCACTGGCCTGGAGCGAAAGTCTTTTTGCCTCTTTTCTTCAGAAAAAGAGGATTTTTCTTTTGATTGGACTTTGTTCTGATGGCCGTTAACCCCGCCGATAGCCCGGTTTTCGGCACGCTTTATGGCTCCGAGACGATGCGGGCGATTTTCGACGAACACGCGCTGCTTCAGCGCATGCTCGATGCCGAGGCGGCACTGGCGCGTGTCGAGGCGCGGCTCGGGTTGATCCCGCACGCGGCGGCGGAGGCCATCACCGCCGCCGCCCGTGTCGAGGCGCTCGATCTTTCGGGGCTGCCAGCGAGCCTGCGCAATGTCGGCTATCCGGTGGTCGGGCTGGTCGCTGCGCTGTCGCGCGCCGCTGGCACCGAGGCCGGGCGCTGGACCCATTGGGGGGCGACGACCCAGGACATTCTCGATACCGCCGTCGCCCTTCAGGTCAAGGCCGGGCTCGCGCTTTTACGCGCCGATCTCCTCCATCTGATCGCGGCGCTGGCCGAACAGGCAGCGATGCATCGGGGAACGGTGATGGCCGGGCGCACCCATCTGCAACACGCGCTCCCCGTCACTTTTGGCCTCAAATGCGCGGTCTGGCTCGCGCCCCTCATCTCTCATGTCGAGCGGCTGGATCAGCTCCGCCCGCGCGTCGAACTGGTGGAGCTGGGCGGGGCGGCGGGGACGCTCGCTTCGCTCGGCGGCAAGGGGGTCGCGGTCATGGCCGGGCTGGCGGAGGAACTCGCGCTCGGCGTGCCACCGCTTCCCTGGCATGTGCGCCGCGAGGGGCTGGCGGAGGCGGTGTCTTTCCTCGGCTTGCTCTGCGGCAGCCTCGGCAAATTCGCGACCGACATCATCCTGCTCGCGCAAACCGAACTCGGTGAGGTCGCCGAGCCGCATGCGCCGGGCCGCGGCTCCTCCTCCACCATGCCGCAAAAGCGCAACCCGATCGCCGCCGAATACGTGCTCGCCGCGATGCGCACGGTGCAGGCGCTGGTGCCGTTGATGCAGGGCGCGATGGCGCAGGATTTCGAGCGCGCGACCGGCCCCTGGCAAGCCGAGCCGCTGGCGTTGCCGCAGGCCTTCGTTCTCGCCCATGGCGCCCTTCGCCACGCGATGTTCATCGCCGAGGGGATGGTCGTCGATGGCGTGCGGATGCGGCAGAATCTGGACGCGACCGGCGGGCTGATCGTCTCCGAGGCGGTGATGATGGGACTGGCGCCCCTGCTCGGGCGAGATGCCGCGCATCACGCCGTGCAAGCCGCCTGCGATCGCGCCCGCGCCGACGCGATCCCACTCGCGACGGCGCTCGCCGCGTTCCCCGACATCGCGGCGCGACTCGATGCTGCGGCCCTCGCAAAACTCACCGACCCGGCCAATTATCTCGGCAGCACTCATGAATTCATCGACCGGGTGCTGGAACAATCGCGCACGATCGCCGAGGCCCCGTCGCCAGCACACGCGCGCCGCTCCCCCCAGGACGGCACGTGACTCAATTTCCTGCCAACGCTTCACAGCCCCGGGCAAGGCTGCTAAGAGGTCACCCGGCGGGCGCATAGCTCAGTTGGTAGAGCAGCTGACTCTTAATCAGCGGG
>JAJZBM010000048.1 GCA_021798915.1 Pseudomonadota bacterium | reverse complement strand
CTCTATGATCTGGCATTCGATGCCAGCACCGATTCCGTCGGCCGGCGCGCCGATCATCGCCTGCTCTCGATCGCGGAAGCGGCAGCCCTCCTCAATCGCCGCGCGGCGCAGCAATAGCCGCCCCGGCGCTGCCGGCGACCCGGCGCTGCGCGCGATCAGAACACCGGCAGACCCGGTGCTTCTTGCCCGGCGATCGCGATCCCTTCGATCTCGACCAACCAATCCGGCCGGCAGACCCGTCCCTGGACGAACACCGCCGGCACGTCCGGAAGACGCTCCGCCAATGCCGTCCTAACCCGCCAATAATCGGCGGGATCGCGGAGATAAACGATGAGATGCATGAGCGCGTTGAGACCGGCATCGCCGGCGCGGAGCAGCGCTGCGACATTCTCGAGCGCCCGGTCGAGCTGGCGGAGGACATCGCCGGGATGAACCACGCGGCCGGCGCCATCGATACTCGCGGTTCCGGAAATCATCAGATGGGCACGGTCGGCATAGGCGATGCGCGTGCCGCGCTCGAAGGTGACGTTGTAATCCTGGGTCGGACAGAGATAGTCGAAATCGTTGAGATAGGAGATCTGCGCCGGCGCGAGGCCGAGAATCGAATAGGCGTCCATCGTGACGATATCAAATCGATGCGCGCACGCCCCCTCGATGCCGGTCGAGGCGATGAAATGGGTCGCCGCCGAGAGATCCTGCTCGCTGAACAGCGCGCGCCGGCTGGCCACCATGTCATTGTAGAAGACGTCGACATCCTTGACGTAAATCCAGGTGCGCACGCAATTGTCGCGCAACGTACCGCCGAGCCCGGCGACGACGGAGATCAAGGAGTCGAAAACCTCTCGTGTCTGACCGGCAACAGGGACCAGCCTGTCTTCGGCGCCACCGCAGAGGCCGCTGCTCCAGAGATGCGCGAGAGTGTCTCGGCCAACCAGAACGTGCCGCGGCGTCAGCCATTTCTTGTCCAATCCCTGCGGATCCTCGAGATGATAAGCGAGAAGCGCGATCTTGGCTTGCGACAGCGGCGGCTGCTGGATCAGCGAGAACGCCACCGGCGAGCCGTCTTCGTCGGCAGCAAGGCTGCTCCGGCGAACCAGCTTCGCCTGGTTCATCGCATCGCTCAGAAAAACCCTCCGGAACACGGCGCTTCCCGGCGCGAGGCCGAGACCGCGGCGCGTCGCCTCATAACGCCGTTCGAGATCTTCGATCTGACCGGGAAGATCGAGATCGGCATCCGGCTCAATGACAATGAAATGTTCACTCCCGCTCGATCCGCCGAAAAAAGATTTGCTGACCGCCTTATTAGTACAAAGCATGAAACGGATTCTCCTGCTGTGGAAAGGAACAATCTCGCGCGGGCTGCGCCGGCGGGCACAGGGTCATGGTCGCCGCGGCTGCCACGCCATGCCGGGGCGGCCATGGAGATAGCCATTGATGACGGAGATCGGCGCGATCCCTTCCTGCAGCCGCGCCAAAACCTCCTCGGTGCCAACCGCATGATCGAGGGCGGCACGATACAGCGTCGCGACCGCGACCATGTCGAGCGCCTGCGGTGACAGGCGGAAATGGCTGACGCCGGCAGCACGCAGTTCATCAATCTCATCGAGCAGGACGAAATAGCCATGCGACAAGGTCTGGGTGCCGTTGATCGCGAGCAACGGCCGGCCATCGAGTTCCGCCGCCATCAGCCCGTCCGCGTCGTGCTCGCATACGAATAGGCACTCATCCTTGTGCAAATCATGAGCGCGCGCGTGGTAGCAACGCTGCGAAATCGCCAGCGGCTGACGGCCAAAGGCAAAAATTTCCGTCTCGCCGGTCGGATTGCCGGCGGCCAGGGTCGCGAGCGCGCTCTTGGAAAGCTCGATCGGCGCGTTCACGCGGACCGCCCCGAGCCGGACGAGAACATCGCGTGTTGCTTCGTTGAAGACGTTGATCAGCGGGCCGGAAACGAACTTCTGGCCACCGAGTAGCGGTACCGCGGCGAGATCGTTGATCTCGATCAGACTCTCCGCCGCACATAGCGCCGCTAACGCCGCGACCGCCTTCACCTCCCGTGTCTCGGTGATCAGGGCCGGGGTCGAGAACACCACCTGCTTGCCGGCGCGGCGCAAACGTGCCGCGATCTCCGGCAGATCCTTCTCATACCAAGCCAAGCGCTTGCTGCACACGACTTCGCCGAGATAGACGCAGTCGACCGGCGCCTCGTCGGCGATGCGGGCGTAAAAATCCCGCCTCTGTGCCGCGGGCCAATGAAACAGCAACGGCCCCAGGGTGAGCGCGCTCATCGCCAACCTTTCTGATAGGCGCCAAATGTTTCACGCCCGCCCTCGGCCACGCCGCGAAGCGCCGTTTCCATCGGCAGCGGCTCCCCCGCCGCGAGCGCGTCGAGGCTGCGTCGGAACGCCGCGACGACGGCGCCGACATAGGCCCGGCTCCGTTGCCGACCCTCGATTTTCAGCGCGGTGACGCCAGCGGCTTTGAGTTCCGCGAGCAGCGGCATGACGTTGAGCGCGGTCGGCTCCTCGAACAGATAACGCGGCTCGCCGCGCACCAGGAAACGGCCTTTGCACGGCGTTGGATAAGCGGCTCCCTCGCTGGCATCGACGCGGTTCATCAGGACGTCGCCGAGATAGGAGGCGAGTTGGTTACCCTCCTCGCGGTAGCTCACCTGCTCGGCCGGAGCACAAACGCCATCACAGCTCGGCGAACGTCCGGTCATGTAGGAGGAAAGATAACACCGCCCCTCGACCATGGTGCCGAGACTACCGAAGGCGAACACCTCAGCCTCGACGCCGGTTTTACCGATCAGCGCGGCAACCTCGGCGACCGCAAGCACGCGCGGGAGAACGACGCGGCTCACGCCGAAGGTTTCCGCGTAAAAGCGAATGGCGAGCGGGCTCGCCGCAGCTGCCTGCACCGAAAGATGACGGCGCAGACGGGGATAATGACGGCCGGCGTAGTCGAGCGTCCCGAGATCGGCGAGGATGACGGCATCGGCGGCGGCATCGGCGGCGGCGTCGATCGCCCGTTGCCAGGGGCCGAGATCTCCGGCGCGGGGAAAGGTATTGACAGCAACGAAAACCCGGCAACCACGCGCATGCGCATAGGCAACGCCGGCGCGCAGCTCATCGGGATCGAAATTCAGGCCCGGATAGTTGCGCGCGTTGGTACAATCCCGAAACCCGCAATAGACGCTGTCGGCACCCGCATCGACGGCCACCCGCAACGCCATCGGCGTGCCGGCGGGGCAGACCAGTTCGAGATAGCGTTTCATGTCACTTTCCCGCTTTGCCCACGCCGGCGCGCCTGCGCCTCGATTCGGGCGAGGCGTCCGCTCAAAGTCTGCATTTCGCGCTCCAGCCGCTCACAACGGGTGGCGAGTGGCGCAGGTTCACGCCGCGCGGCATGGAACGCGTCATGTCGCTGCTCGGCGCGCCTGTGGGCCGAGGCGATGTGCCTCTCAAGGGTCAGCGCCATGCGCTGCGCAACCGGCGCCGCCGGCCCGAACATCGCGGTTATCGCCGCCAACAGATCGACAGCGTCACGCTCCAGCGTGTTGCGCAGCATGACGATCGCGGCGGTATTGCCGATGACGGTGATTTCACGTGAAAAGAACGCGGCGTCGCTGTCGAGCCGTCCTTCGAGCAAGGCGAGCAGCGCCGCGAGCCGCCCTTTGATGGTGGTGGTCGGCGCTTGCGTGAAATGCGCAGCCGCTGTCAGATTTATCGCGCCGCCGCCGAAACGGAGCAGAAAGCGATGCGGAAGATCGCTCGGCTCGATGCCGATCATCATCTGCGATTGCGCGGAGAGCGCGCGGAAGAGCCGTGGATGGCGGCGCTCGAGCCGCCGCATCAAGACCGCAGCCGCGCGCGTCAACACCGGGGCCGGCAGCCGGGACAGGATATTGCCGGCCAGAAGAATGGGAAATTCGAGTTCCGCCATGCGTGGACCCTCCTGGCCTGCATACTGTCGCGCCGCATCTGACGGCACAAAGCCGGGTCGTTTTCGTCGGCGAGAACATCCCACGCGTTGATCTAGATCAACGCGCACCAGCACAAACACTGCCCATCTCCGCGGAGAGTCAGTGACAAGGGGACAGATCGATGCTGAATACCGACTCGTCGCTCACGATGCTCGATGAATCGGCCATTGCAGCGGCAAGGCTGGTCCGTGATCCTTATGATTACGCCTTTGTCGAGCAGGCGATGCCCGCCGCCCTCAAGGAAAAAGTCCTTGCCGACGCGCCTACCATTCCGGATCGTGGCAGCTATGGGCTACCGAGTTTACGCTACGGCGCGCAGTTCGGCGCCGTTGTCCGGGATCTGCTGAGCCCCCGGTTCCGCCGCCTGGTCGAGGACAAATTCGATATGGATTTGAGCCGCCGGCCGCCGGTTATCGTCATGATGGGCAACACCACCGGCCATTATAACGAGGGCTACGCGCATCCCGATTCGAAACACAAGATCGTGACCGTGTTGCTCGGCTTCACGCGTGCCTGGCCCTATGAACGAGGCCGACTCCGCGTCTTGCGTAGCGCCGACCGCGAGGATGTCGCCTTCGAATTCGCCCCCGAATTCGGCCGCATGCTGATGTTCCGGGTGTGCGATCATTCCTGGCACGGCTTCTTGCCGCAGAAGGGGCCGCGGATGAGCCTGCAATTATGCTTCGTCGATTCGGAATGGTATGTCCGACGCGAATACTGGCGCCACGGCGCCAGCGCGATGGCCAAATCCATCCCCGTGCTCAATAAAATCATCGAATGGGCTCCACGCTGAAGGAAGCGGCCATGACCTATCCCAAAATTCCCAGCGCGAGCGAGATCTCGAGCCAGTTCTGTGCCAGCATCGGCGCGGCACAACGCAAGGAGACCCCCTATCGGCATTGGCTGTTCAAGGAAATTTTTCCGGAGCCGCTCTGCACCGGCATTCTGACCCTGCCGATCGCGCCGCCCGCCCTCGGCCGCACCGACGGCACCCGCAACAGCTATAACGACCAGCGGAGCTTCATCACCCCGACGCTTCGCGAAAAATTTCCGACCTGCGCGGTCCTCGCCGAGGCGCTACAGACGCCGGACGTCGCCCGGCTGATGGCAAAAACCTGCGCCATCGCGGTCGATGGGAGTTATCTCCGCATCGAATACATCCAGGATCTCGACGGCGCTTGGCTCGAGCCGCATCACGACATTCCGGAAAAGCTGTTTTCTATGGTGATCTATCTTTTCATCGGGCCGGACGCGAAGGATTGGGGCACCGATATCTATGACAGTGACAAGCGTTGGGTCGGCCAATCGGCGGGCGACTTCAATTCCGGGGTGATTTTCGTGCCCGGCGAAAACACCTGGCATGGTTTCGAGCCGCGTTCGATCATCGGCGTCCGCCGCCTGATGGAAATCAATTACGTCGCCCCGAACTGGCGCGACCGCGCGCAGCTCTGCTTCCCCGACCAGCCGATCCGCACCGGCTGAGCGCTTCCCGCCGAGCGCATCGGGCGGGCTTGTCCGCGGCCTCACGACTTCCCTTGTATCTTCCAGTTGTCGGCCGAGACGAAGCCGGTAAGGCTAGCCTAAAGTTTTCATTGATTTGAACGCAAATGCCGCGCATTTATCGACAACGTTTCTGATCTTGATTTGACGTTTACTGGACACGCATGGGGTCGATCCCGATCAGGTCGAAGGCGGCGGCTTGCAGCGGGGTGGGCTTTGCCAGGGTGATGAAGGTGGCATTCGGCGCCTTGGGCAGGGCTGCGGTGTTGAGGGTCTGGGTCGCGAGATGCGCCATCAGATCGGTGAGGCTTGAGATCGGCAGGCTTTGATCGTTACGGCGTCGCCCGCGCTTGCGATCGGCGGCCTGGGATGTCGCTGCGGGGGCAACCGGGGACGCGCGTTCGGCCTCGGCTCCCGGCCGGTCGTGATCCTGGAACAGCAGAGGTTTGAGGGCGTCGCGCAGATGCCACTCGACGTAATAGGCCATCATGCAGAGAAAGACGTGGGCACCTACTCGTGGCGAGAGCCAGTGGTGCACCGGGCGGATCGCGAGATCGACCGATTTGAGGGTCCGGAATGCCCGTTCCACGCGGGAGAGATCCTTGTAGGCCGACACCGCCTCGGTTTCGCCCATGACGTCCGCGCTCACACTGGTGCGGATGACATAGATGCCGTCGAGGGCCGCCTCGCGCGCGATGCTGGTGGCGTTGCGCCGGAAATCGAACCGGCTGGCGGTGATGGTGAGAGCGAAATGCTTGGCCATCTTGTGCTTGTTGATGACAGCTCCCACCGCCAGCCCGATCCCCGCCTCGCCATGAAAGGGGGCACGTTTGCGCCGTGTGGCATCGCGGATCCGCGCCAGGTCCGTCTCGGTGGCCACGAGCAGCGCCTCGCGCTTGCGCTGGCGTTCGGCCGCAAGGGTGGCGTTGCGACAGGCGATCAGCCGCTCGCCCGGATAATCGGACGACGTGATCGCGGCGATATCGCGCTCGTCGAACAGCTCAATCTGCAGCGGTCCCTCGGCGAGATCCTGGATCTGCCCGGCGCGCAGGCAGCTGATCCAGTCCAGCCCCGCGGGCTTGATCGTCTCGCGGATGCGCGCCGTGGTGATCATCCCGCGATCCCCCACCAGGACGACGCGCTCGAGATGGAACCGCCGCTTGAGTTTCGTAACCTGGGCCGCGATCGTCGCCGGATCGGCGGTGTTGCCTTCGAATACCTCCACGGCGATCGGCCGGCCCTCGCGGTCGCACAGCAGACCATAGACGATCTGGGGCCGATCGGGCCGGTGATCGCGGCTGTAGCCGTGGTGTGCCAGTTCGCAATGCCGGCCTTCGAGATAGGATGATCCGGACCTGGGCGGTGACCGATGCCGCGCGCCATGACGGGGCGCAACTCATCGGGCTCATCGACAAGAGCAACACCGCTGCCGGCGTGTGGGCCGATACCGCATATCGGTCGAAGAAGAACGAGGCGTGGCTCGCCGACAACGGCATGCGCTCGTGCATCCATCGCCGGAAGCCGCAGGGCCGGCCGATGTCGCGCCGGGCGGCTCTCGCCAACGCGGCGAAGTTGCAGTAGCTCAGATTTAATCTGACATTTGGTGTTGGTTTTCGCAGACTAGTACTGCGTTCGCGAATTGGCGACTCGAATCATGCCGCCAGCGGCTGGGGCTTGGAAGCGATGCCATAACGCCAGCG
>JAJZBM010000026.1 GCA_021798915.1 Pseudomonadota bacterium | reverse complement strand
AGCGCAGCGAAGTCAGGCTCGCCGCCGAAGCCCGCCGCCTGAGACGTCCGTCGCCCACGGATTCGCTACAAAATCAGCTTGATCTTCAATGAGATGGAAAGGTGAGCATTATGAAGCAGGTCCGGGCGCATCGACCGCCAGCTCGAAACCTATCTCGGCCCCGAGATCGAGGCCGCGACGGCGAGCGGCACCTGTCATTTCCCGGGCTTTCGCGATGATGTCGCCGCCTGGCTCTCGGCCGCCGACGCATTGCTGCTGCCGTCGCGGGAAGATCCTTACCCCTCGGTGATGCTCGAGGCCGCCGCCGCCGGGATTCCGGTGATCGCGTTCGCTGACAGCGGTGGCGCGGCGGAGTTCATCCGGCGCGAGGCGGCGGGCGAGGTGGTGCCGTTCGCGGATGGTGAGGCGATGGCGCGCGCCCTGCTCACGCTCACCAAGACGTTGCCGAGCGATGACGAGCGCCAGCGCCGCGGCGCCGCTTCGGCCGCGAAGAGTGCCTTCGGCGCCTATGCCGGCGGTCTCCTCTCGCTCGCCCTGCCGGATCTGGTCGGCATTTCGGTGGTGGTGCCGAATTTCAACTACGCGCGTTTCCTGCGCGCCCGCCTCGCCGCGATTTTCGGCCAGACCTATCCGGTGCGCGAAGTGATCGTTCTCGATGACGCCTCGAGCGATGACAGCATCGCCATCGCCGAGGCCACCGCCCGGGAGTGGCAGCGCGACATCCGTGTCATCGCCAATGCGCGCCCCTCGGGCTCGGTATTCGCCCAATGGCGGCGCGCCGCCGAGGTCGCACGCGGGGAATTTCTCTGGATCGCCGAGGCCGACGATGCCGCCGAGCCGCAATTCCTCGAAAAACTCGCGCATAGCCTCGCCGGCGCGCCGGATGCGGTTTTTGCCTTCTCCGACAGCCGGGCGATCGATGCCGAGGATCGGACGCTGTTCCCGAGCTACCGTGATTATTGCGCCGAATGTGCCGGCGTGGGCGCGCTCGGCGCCGATGACGTGTTCTCGGCGCGTGGCTTCGCCCGCCGTTTCCTCGCCGAGCGCAACCTGATCCTCAACGCTTCCGCCGTGCTGTGGCGGAGGCGCGCATTGCTCGCGGCATTCGACGGCGCCGGTGACGATCTCACGCGCTTTGCCCTCGCCGGCGACTGGCGGCTCTATCTCGAAGCCCTGACCGGGGCCCTGACCGGGGTGGGGGCGGCGCCAAGCGGCGGCAGCGTCGCTTATGTCGCCTCGCCGCTCAATCTCCATCGCCGCCATGACGCGAGCGTCACCGCGCGCACCGATCCCGCCCGCCACGCCGGGGAGATCCGCCGCCTGCACCGCCTTGCCGCCGCCCGCCTCGGGGCTGGCAAGACCCTTCGTGCTCGGCAGGCGGCCTATCTCCGGCAGGTCATCACGGCGCTCCGCGAACGCCAGGGCGGCGAAAACCACCGATAGCGCGCCATTCGGCTTTCTCTCCACCGCGTTCACGTTCAGAGAGGTGTCGCCGCGGAACAATTTCGTAACGACCGCATGCGATGATATAACCCTCGCCAGAGATATCGAAGCCTGAGACAGGGAATCGTTCCATGACCGCCGATTACGACGCTGCCGCTCCGGCCGCCGTTGCCGCCGACACATTGGCGCCGATCGTTCCGGTGATCCTTTCGGGTGGTTCGGGGACGCGGCTTTGGCCGGTCTCGCGCGAGAGTTATCCGAAGCAATACTGGCCCCTGATTTCCGCCCATTCGCTGTTGCAGGAGACGGCGCGGCGCGCCGACGGGTCAGGCTTCGCGCCGCCGATCGTCGTCTGCAATCAGGAGCATCGCTTCCTGATCGCCGAACAGTTGCGCCAGGATGGGCGCGAGAAGGCGCGTATCCTCCTCGAGCCGGTAGGACGCAACAGCGCACCCGCCATCGCCGCCGCCTCCCTCCTCGTCGCCGAGGAGAACCCGGACGCGGTCCTCTGGATGATGGCTGCCGATGCCGCGATCACCGATCTCGCGGCGCTGCGGGCGGCTTTGGTGCCGGCGGTCGCGGCGGCGCGGAGCGGGCGGATCGTGACCTTCGGCATGAAGCCGACCGCGCCCGAGACCGGCTATGGCTATATCGAGATCGGGGCGCCGCTCGCCGGCATCGCTGGCGCCCATGACCTCGCCCGCTTCGTCGAGAAGCCGGATGCGGAGACCGCGGCTCTTTTCGTGCGCTCGGGCCGGCATTTGTGGAATTCCGGCATGTTCCTCTTTACCGCCGCGCGCCTGATCGCGGAGATGGAGGAACACGCGCCCGCGGTTCTGGCGGCGGTGCGCGCGGCGGTCGCCGGGCGGCGGGCGGATCTCGATTTCCTCCGGCTGGAGGCCGAGGCCTTTGCCGCCGCGCCGGCGATCAGCCTCGATCACGCCGTTGCCGAGCGCACCCGCAACGCCGCGGTGGTGCCGGCCGATCTCGGCTGGTCGGATGTCGGGAGCTGGAGCGCGCTCTGGGATCTGGGCGACAAGGACGCCGCCGGCAATGTCGCTATCGGTGACGTGCTGCTCGAATCGGCACGGGATTGCTATGTGCGGAGCGATGGCATGCTGACCGCCGTGGTCGGGCTCGAAAACGCGGTGGTGGTGGTGACCGAGGACGCGGTGCTCGCGCTCCATCGCGATCATGCGCAGGACGTGAAAAAAGTCGTCGATCGCCTGCGCGCCGCGGGACGGACGGAAGCGGTCGCGCATAACCGCTGCTATCGGCCCTGGGGATTTTATGAGAGCCTGATCCAGGGTGACCGTTTTCAGGTCAAGCGCATCGTCGTTTCGCCGGGCCATAAACTTTCGCTCCAGAAGCATTTTCATCGCGCCGAACACTGGGTGGTGGTGAACGGCACGGCGCTGGTGACCCGCGATGACGCGCAGATTCTGGTGCGCGAGAACGAGAGTATCTATCTGCCGCTCGGCACCATGCACCGGCTGGAAAACCCCGGCCGCATCCCGCTCACCCTGATCGAAGTGCAATCCGGCGCCTATCTCGGCGAGGACGACATCGTCCGCTTCGATGATACCTACGGTCGCGCCTGAACTTTCCCACTTGCGGCGTCAGAACAGTGCCATCAGGCGGGCATGATCGGCGAGATCGGCGGGCACGCCGGCGAACACGATGCGCCCGGATTTGAGCACCGCGACGCGATCGGAAACCGCGAAGGCCTCGGCGATGTTCTGTTCGACGAGTAATACCGTCATCGCGCGCGCGCGTTGCAAGGCGCGGAGCGGACGCAGCAATTCCTGAAACGTTTTCGGCGCGAGCCCGATCGAAGGCTCGTCGAGCAGCAGAATGCGCGGGCGTGAAAGGAGCGCGCGGCCGATCGAGACCATCTGCTGCTGCCCGCCGGAAAGCGTGCCGGCGCGGCGGCCGTAGAACCCGGCGATCGCCGGCAGAACGCCGAGCACCTCGTCGATCCGCGTCTTTGCTTCCTGTCCTGCCAGCCGCGCCGACCAGAGGGCGAGGGCGAAATTCTCGGCGACCGTGAGCCCGGGAAAGACGCCGCGCCCCTCGGGGACGAAGGCGACGCCGGCGGCGGCCAGCGCTGCGGGCTCGGGGCGGAGGGCGCGGCCATCGAGCCGGATCTCGCCCGCCGCCGCCGGATGGAGGCCGAACAAAACGCGGAGCAGGGTCGATTTTCCCGCCCCGTTATGGCCGATGAGGGAGAGAACCTCACCGGCGCCGAGCGCGAGATCGACGCCGGCGAGCACCGCCCGCCCGCCATAGCCGGCGGTGATGCCGCGCGCCGACAGTGCCTCGGTGCTCATGCCCGTTCGCCGAAATAGATCGCAGCGAGATGGGGATCGGCGAGGATCGTTGCCGGATCGCCCTCGGCGAGTTTGCGGCCCTGGTCGAGAAAGGCGATGCGGTCGGCGAGTTCGATGACGATGTCGAGATTATGCTCGATGAGGCAGATGGTGACACCATCCGCGACGGCATCGCGGAGCAGCGCCGAAAACCGCGCCCGCGAGGCGGGGTCGAGGCCGGAGGCGGGTTCGTCGAGCAGCCAGATGCGCGCTCCGGTCGCGAGGATGCGGGCGAGCGAGAGGAATTTGCGCTCGGCATAGGCGAGATCGGCGGCGTCGGCGCGAGCCAGGGCTTCGAGCCCGGTCGCCGCCAGCGCCCGCTCGGCGCGCGCCTTTCGCGCCGCCTTGCCGCCCGGCTGCCAGAACCACGAGGCCGGTTCGGTCGCGCACAGAACATTGTCGCGCACCGACATGCGCGCGAAAAGCCGCAAATCCTGAAAACTCCGCGCGATGCCGAGACGGGCGATATGGTGCGGCGCCCGCCGGCCGATCATGTGCCCCGCGAGCGCGACGCTGCCGGCATCCGGTGTGAGATGGCCGGTGATGAGGTTGAACAGCGTCGTCTTGCCGGCGCCGTTGGGGCCGATCAGCGCGGTGATGATGCCGGGCGCGAGATCGAGATCGACCCCGTCCACCGCGGCGATGCCACCGAACCGCCTGGTCAGGCCACGCATCGACAAAAGCGCGCTCATCGTTGCCCCGCCCTTCGCCCGGCGAGACCGGCGGGGCGGAAGATCATCAGCAAGGTCATCGCCAGGCCGTAAATCAGTTGCTGCACCGCGCCGATATCGGTCGGCGGCAGGCCGGGGATGAAGGTCAGCGCGGCGGGAAGAGCGAGCAGCAGCACCGTGCCGATCAGCGGGCCGGCGAGTGTCCCGGCGCCGCCGATGATCACCATCGCCATGATCAGCACCGATTGATCGAGTGTGAAACTCTCGACATTGACGAAGGCTTCCTGAAACGCGAACAGCGCACCGGCGATGCCCGCGCCCGCGCCGCCGAGCAGCACCGCGAGGGTCTTGAGCAGGGGGACGTTCTTGCCGAGCGCTTCTGCCGCACTCTCGGAATCGCGAAGCGCCATCAGCGCGCGGCCGAAGCTCCCGCGCATGAGCAGGCGCACGACGGCGAGGGCGAGGGCGAGGGCGCCGAGGCATACCAGCAGGAATACCAGCGGATCGGCGAGCGAGACGCCGAACAATGTCGGCGGCGGAATGCCGACCAGCCCGCCAAGGCCGCCGGTGACATCGCTCGCCTCGGTGAACACGGTGGTCGCCAGCATTTGCAGGCCGAGACTGGCGATGACGAAATATTCGCCCCGCACGCGCAGCGCCGGCAGCGCCAGCAGCGCTGAAAACACCCCGGCGATCAGGGCGGCGGCGAGGGCGGCGAGCAGGATATCGGGCGCGAGATCGAGCGCGACATGCGCCCCGGCATAGGCGCCGAGGCCGAAAAACACCGCGTGCGCGACACTGAAAATCCCGCCATAACCGATCAGGATGTTGAGGCTCACGCTGAGCAGGCCGAAGATCGCGGCGAGTTGGGCGAGGTTGAGCAGATAGGCGATCATCGCGCCACCGCCGCGCCGAATAATCCGCTCGGGCGGAACAGGATGAAGACGAAAAGCACGACGAAGCCGGCGGCCTCGCTCCATTGAGTGTCGAGAAAGGCGACCACCAGGGTTTCGACGATGCCGAGCAGAAGCCCGGCCAGCGCCGCGCCGCGCAGACTGCCGATGCCGCCGACGACGGAGGCGGCGAGGCTGATCAGCATGACATGCGCGCCGACCGCCGGCGAGAGGCCGGTGGTCGCGGCGCCGAGCACCGCGCCCGGCACTGCGAGCGCCGAGCCGAGCGCGAAGGCGAGCGCCGAGAGCCGCCGCGCCGAAAGCCCGAAGGCGCGCAGGAGATCAGGGTTTTCCGACAGCGCCCGGAGCCCGATCCCGGCCCGGGTGCGGGCGAGAAACGCCCCGAGTGAGACGAAAACGAGACTGGCGACGACGATCGCGAGCCAGAACACCCGCGCGATATAGAGCCCGGGCAGAATTTCATGGGCGCGGGTCAGCGGCGTCGAGATGGCGACGAAAGCACGGCCGAAGGAAAGCTCGATCAGACTCTGGACGACGATGACGACGCCGAAAGCGGCGACGAAAATGGTGAAGAAGGCGCCGTGATGGCGCTGGATCGGCCGATAGACCGCGGCTTCGAGAAAGAGCCCGAAGCCCACCGCGACGAGGAGGGCGAGCAGGCCGCCGAGCGGCCAGGTAAGGCCGAGGCGGCTCGCGAAGACGAAGGCATAGCCGGCCAGCGCATAGGTCGCGCCATGGGCGAAATGGAAAATCCGTGTCGCGCCGAAAATCAGCGCGAACCCGGCCGCGGTCAGCGCATAAAGGGCGCCGGTCTCGATGCCCGAGACCAGCAATTGCAAAACCAGCATAAACCGTTAGCCGATTGCGACGAGCTTGCCGGATTTGAGCGTGTTGACGACGATTTTCATCGAAATATCGCCGAGATCGTCGAACACGCCCTCGCCGCCGACGAGGGCGAAACGGCGCGTCGCGAGCAGAGCGGCGCGCAGCGCATCGCCGTCGACCGGCTTTCCTGCTTTCTCCAATTGTTGCGCGAGAAGCGCGAATAGCCGCACCGCGTTGTAGTAATTCTGATGATAGGGGGTGGGATCGCTGCCATATTGCGCGCGCCAATCGGTGACGAAGCGCTGGGTGATCGGGTCGTCCACGGTCCAATCGGCGGCCTGGGCGGTGAGGATCAGACCCTCCGCCTCCGGCAGATTGCGCACCGAGGGGATGGCGGCGCCGGAATAGGTCAATAATTGCTGGCCGATGCCGGCATCGCGCAACTGCTTGATGATTTGCGCCTGCTGCGCGCCGTAGGAGGCGAAATAGACGGCGTCCGGCGACAGGGTGCGGATGCGCGCGGCGATCGCGGAGAATTGCTGATCGGCCGGCGAGATCGCGTCGGCGGCGACGATCTCGCCGCCAGCGGCGGTGAGATCGGTCTTCAGCGCCTTGTAAAGCCCGTTGCCGAAGGGGTCGTTGACATAGATGAGGGCGACGCGGCGCAGTTGGCGCGCGATCAGGAACGGGGTCAGAACCTTGATCTCGTCCGGCACCAGCGGGATCACGTTCCAGTAATAGGGCGAAAGCCCGGCGAGATCGGGGCCGACGCCGCCGCCATTGACCAAAATCACCTTGGCGCGCGCGCCGATCGGCGCCGCCGCCTTGGAAACCCCGGTGAAGCCGACCAGGACGTAGAGCGCGTGATCGACATTGACGAGCTTGTTCATCCCGACGGCGCCGCCTTGCGGCGTGCCCTCACTATCCTCGGCGCGCAGCACCAGGGGCCGCGACAGCATCTTGTCGGCGCTCGCATGCTTGATCGCCATCGCAGCACCAGCGGTGAAAATCGTGCCGTATTCGGCATTCGGCCCGGCCATCGGGAACAGCGTGCCGAGGATGTAAGCCTCCTCGGCCCGAGCGCTGCGTGGAGCGAGAAAGCTGCCGGCGAGCGGCAAGGCGCTCGCGGCGAGCAGCGTGCGGCGTGAAATCCTGGTCATGTTGCCTCGTTTCCCCCTGCTTTGGCGGCACGACATCGGCGCCCCCTTTTCGCGTCCAACAAATCGGATACTCTCTCGCCCGTCAATCAATCATCGCTCGTCGATAACACCCTGGGGAGAAAACGCTGATGGAGCAGATCGGGATCATGGCGCGGGGCCTGCGCTTTCCGGAGGGGCCGGTGGCGCTCGCCGATGGTTCGGTGGCGCTGGTCGAGATCGCCCGCGGCACGGTGAGCCGCGTCGCGCCCGACGGCACCGTGACGGTGATCGCCGAGACCGGCGGCGGGCCCAACGGCCTCGCGGTGGGGCCGGACAGGGCGTATTATCTCTGCAACAATGGCGGCTTCGAATGGGCCGAGCGCGCCGGGCTGACGTTGCCGGTCGCGCAGGCGAAGACCTATGCCGGCGGGCGCATCGAGCGCATCGATCCGGCGAGCGGTGCTGTGACCAGGCTCTATGACCGCTGTGGCGCGCGCCAATTGCGGGGGCCGAACGACATCGTATTCGATACCGAGGGCGGATTCTATTTCACCGATCTCGGCAAAGTGCGCGCCGAGGACCGCGACCATGGCGGCGTCTATTACGCCTGCGCCGATGGCAGTTTCATCACCGAGATCGCCTATCCGGTGCTGACCCCGAACGGCATCGGCCTGTCGCCGGATGGCAAGACCGTCTATGTCGCGGAGACCGAAACCGCGCGGCTCTGGGCGTTCGATCTCGACGCCCCCGGGGTTGCGCGCAAGCAGCCTTTTCCGCTCTCGCCGCATGGCGGGCGGTTGATTGCCGGTCTGCCCGGGTTTCAGCGTTTCGACAGCCTCGCCGTGATGGCGTCCGGCAATATCGCGGTCGCGACCCTCAATACCGGCCACATCACCGAAATCACGCCGCATGGTGCGGTGGCGCGCCAAGTGAAGATGCCGGAGGCCTATCCGACCAATATCTGCTTCGGCGGTCCCGATTTGCGCACCGCCTATATCACGCTCTCCGGCACCGGCCAGCTCGCTACCATGATTTGGCCGGAACCCGGCCTTGCGCTCGCTTTCGCGCGATAATGGGGAAACCGGGCCGGCGGCGCGGCCGGCCCAGTGGACCGTCTCAGTGGATCGCCTCGGCTGATCGCGTCTCAGTTGATGGCGTTCGAGGGCGTATGGACGGGGAGTGACGGTTTGGCGCGCGGCGTGATCGCCGGCGCTGCGTGGGCCGACCGCTTGCCACCGCCCTGCTGGAGCGCGCGGAGGAACCCGAAGCCCCAGTCGAGTGGGGAGTTCTCCACGATCGCCTGCCACATCGCGCGCCAGCGCGTCTGGCGTTCGCGATGGTCCATGGCGAGGGCGCGGGCGATCGCCTCGGCGATCGCGTCGGGGTCGTTGGGGTTGACCAGCAGCGCCGCGTCGAGCTGCCGCGCCGCGCCGGCGAAGCGCGAGAGGATGAGGACGCCGGGGTCTTCGGGGTCTTGCGCCGCGACATATTCCTTGGCGACCAGGTTCATGCCATCGCGGAGCGGTGTCACCAGCCCGATCCGGGCGGCGCGCATATAGCCGGCGAGGGTGGTGCGTGGCCCGCCCCTGGTGATCAGGCGGAGCGGTGTCCAGTCCGGGTCGCCGCATTCGCTGTTGATCTCGCCGGCCAATTGTGAAAGCTCGGCGCGGAGTGCCTGATAGCTCGCGACGTCCTGGCGCGAAACCGGCGCGATCTGGAGGAAAACGACGCGACGATGCCAGCTGGTCTCGGTCTCGAGGAAACGGCGATAGCCGGCCAGACGCTGCACCAGCCCCTTGGTCGGGTCGAGCCGGTCGACGCCGAGGATGAGGCTCTGCCCGCCGAGGCTGCGCCGCAGCCGCTCGACGGTCGGGCTGCGCGCCGCGCGGAGGGCGGCGGCGGCGAAATCCGGGGCGTCGATTTCCGCCGGGAACACGCCGAGCCGCACCCGCCTGCCGTCGATTTCGAGCAGTTCGGCCCCGATCTGGCGGGCACCGGCGAAGGTCGTCGCGGCGGCGGCGAAATTGCCGAGATCGGAGATGGTCTGAAAGCCGATGACATCGGCTTGCAAAAGGGCGGTGATCAATTTTCCCGCCGGCGGCGCCAGCGCCAGGATTTCCGGGCTCGGGAACGGAATATGGAGGAAGAAGCCGACCGGATTGGTGACCCCGCGCGCCCGGAGCAGCGCGGGCAGCGGCAGGAAATGATAGTCATGCACCCAGACCAGATCCTCGTCCTGGAGCAACGGCAAAAGCCGGTCGGCGAAGCGGGCATTGGTTTCGAAATAGGTCTCCGCGTCGCTGCGGTCGAAACGCATCATTTCCGGCAGCGAGTGGAGCAGCGGCCACAGCACGCCATTGGCGAAATTGGCGTAGTAGCCATCATGCTCGGCCCTGGTGAGGTCGATGGTAGCGTAGGTCACGCGGCCGGCATGGCTGATCCGCGCCGGCTGCTCCGCCGCTTTCGCGGCGATCGTCCCGCTCCAGCCGAACCACACCCCACCCTCGCGTTCGAGCAAGGGTTGCAACGCGGTCGCGAGCCCGCCCGCCTGCGCCCCTTTTTCCGGGAGCGGCACACGGTTCGAGACAACAACTAGCCGGCTCATCATTTCCCCTCTCATTGCGATGGCTCCGACGACACGGCGACCTTCCCCGCGCTGAACGCCGGGAACATGGCCGCACAAAGCCCGCCAATGGATAAAACGGGGAAAATCGGCCGGGCTGGGCCGGCGCGTTCCCCATCGATCCCGCGAACCCCCATCCCCAGAACTTCCCGGGCAGGGGCGCGGCGGGCTGGCCGGAGGGGCGCAAGCGCCCCGTTCAGTGGCGAGAGACCGGCATCACGCGCGGCGGCTCGACCTGAACGCCGAATGAACACTCTGTTAGCTAAGCGCGACGGGCGCATGGGACAACCCCGGAATTTATTCATCAGGGTCTATCCAAGTCCCCGATTGCGGCGGCCTTGTGGCGCAAGCGGGGCGGCGGCGCGGCAATTTCGCCGCGCTCAGCCTGATCGCGGCGGGATCTCGGCGGCGGGGTCGAGGAGCCCGGTCGGCGCGAGTAAATTCAATGTGAGCGCGGTGGGGATGGGCGCCAGCCGGGCGATGACCCGGGCGCGCACCGCGCTCAGCGCGGCTTGCCAGGTGCCGGGGCGCGGTGGGCGCGGCGCCGCGTCGGCGAGCGGCCCGCCCTGGCGCCAGGCGAGATAGTCGCTCCAGATCAGATGGCGCGACGCGGTGCTCGCTTGCGGCGGTGAGGCGATGCGGGCGAGGCGCAGAACCGTGCCATGCCCGGGGGCGTCGAGCATGGTATCGAACCCCGCTCCCGCGTGGCCTTTCCAGGCGAGCATCTCGACCCCGAGAATGCCGAGCCGGGTGCCGTCCGAGCCGATCACCGCGACGAGATCGAGCGGGCCGCGCGCGGTCGCCGCCGCTTCGTCGGGTTCGCCGGCGAAGGCGGCCAGCAGCATCTCCCGCCCGGCCAGCGGCAGCGCGACGATCAGGCGCGCCCGCCGCGCCGGGAGCCGGATCGGCTCCGGCCAGCCGGCGAAATCGAGGCGCAAATGCTCACCCTCGATGCCGGCCCGAAACGCGGTCGGCGCGGCACCGGGGTCGATCCGGAGGCCGCCGCCCGACGGCAGCCGGATCTGCGGCCCGGCGGCCGATCCCGCGGAATTTTCGGCGGCGAAAGCGGCGGCGAGCGGGGTTGCGGCAAGCGGGAGGGCGAGCAGGGCGCGGCGCGTCGGCACGAGGGACGAGATGGGGGGCGGGATGGGCATGGCCGCAGCATGGCAGGAATTCCCGCCACGGCAACGACCCCGCCGGCGCCCGCCGGGCGCGCCGGCTTTCCGCGCCGCTTGACCTTCCCGCTCGGCAAGATCATCTTCCGCGCCAACGCCAGTTTTGCAGGGGCCTGATGTCAAAAGAGGATATGATCGAATTCAGCGGGACGGTCACCGAACTCCTGCCGAATGCGATGTTTCGGGTGAAGCTCGACAATGAGCACGTGATCCTCGCCCATACCAGCGGCAAGATGCGCAAGAACCGCATCCGGGTGCTGGCCGGCGACCGGGTGAACGTGGAAATGACCCCCTATGACCTCACCAAGGGGCGGATCACGTTCCGCTTCAAATAATCGCCGGTTCGAAAAACGGGCCCCTGCGCGAGTGCGTCGATGAGCGAAACCGGGTTGATCCTGGCCTCGGCGAGCGCGCGGCGCCGGGCGTTGCTCGCCCAGATCGGCGTCGTCCCGGCGCGCGTCATCGCAGCCGACCTCGACGAGACGCCGCGTGGCGAGGAATCGCCGCGCCAGCTTGCAGCGCGGCTCGCGCGCGCCAAGGCGGAGGCGATCGCTGCGGATTTTCCGCAGGCCTTCGTGCTCGCCGCCGATACCGTGGTCGCCGCCGGGCGGCGCATCCTTCCCAAACCGGCTGACGCGGCGGCGGCGCGGGCAACGCTCGCATTGCTTGCGGGCCGTCGCCATCAGGTGTTCGGGGCGGTCGCCTTGCGCGCCCCGGATGGGCGCTGGGGCGAGCGACTGGTGGTCAGCCGTGTCACCTTCGCCCGGCTCGATGCCGCCGAGATCGAGGCCTATCTCGCGAGCGGCGAATGGCGGGGTTGCGCCGGCGGCTATGCCATTCAGGGCCGCGCCGGCGGCTTCGTGCGGTTTCTCTCCGGGAGCTACAGCAACGTCGTCGGCCTGCCGCTGTTCGAGACCCGGCAATTGCTGCGCGGTCTCGGCGGACGCCGGTTCGACGCCGGGTAACGTGACGCCGACTCTCTACGCCGCCACCTCGCCCGGGGAGGTGCGCATCGCGCTCACCGCCGCGGATGGGACTCTGCTCGATTACGCCCTCTGGCGCCCCGGCGCGCCGGATGGGGTCGGTGACGTGCATGGCGGGCGGGTGATCGCGCGGGTTTCGGCGATGGCGGGGGTGTTTGTCGCTCTCGCCGATCAGGCGGAGGGGTTTCTGCCCGATACCGCTGGCGGCGCCGGGCTTGACGCCGGCGCGCTGATCGCGGTGCGCATCACGCGCGCCGCGCAAGGGGGGAAGGGGCCGCGCCTCGCGCGGGTGGACCCGGCGCCGGCCGGGTTGAGCCGGGTCGGGCTCCTGCATCCCGGCCCGACCCCGCTCGCCGAACTCGCTGCCCGCCATCCCGAGGCGCCGGTGGTGGTCGATGATTCGGCACTGGCCGCCGCGTTGCGCGCCGCGCTCGGGGCGCGGGTGCGGCTGGTCGCGGCGGCCTTCGATTCCGCGCTCGCCGATCGGGTGGCGGCGCTGGCCGAGCCGGTCGCGGTTTTCGCCAATGGCGCGCGGGCGCATTTTCACCCGACCCCGGCCCTGACCGCGATCGATCTCGACGCCGGCGCGGCGACCGCGGCGCGGCGCGAGAAAATCCTCGCCCAGATGGCGCTGAACCGGGCCCTGCTGCCGGCGCTGGCGCGGCAGATCCGGCTCCGCAACCTCTCTGGCGCTATTCTGATCGATTTTGCCGGCATGAAAGCGCGCCGCCGCGCCGCTCTCGCCACCCCACTCGCCGCCGCCCTCGCCGAGGATCCGCTGCGAGCGCGGCTGCTCGGCTTCACCGCCCTCGGTTTCGCCGAAATCCTCCGCCCACGCATTCGCCCGCCATTGCATGAGCTGTTGCGTGGGCCGCACGCCGCGGGCCTCGCCGGCCTCCGCGCGCTGGCGGCGGAGATGGCGGCAACGCCGGGGCGCGCGCCGCGCCTGATCGCCGCGCCGACGGTGGTCGCAGCACTCGCCGCCGATCGCGCCGCCGGCGAGGATTTCACCCGCCGCACCGGCCATGCTCTCGCGCTCACCAGCGATCCGGAATTGCCGCCGGAGGGGTGGCGGATGGGCTGACCGGCGCGGGGTGATGCGCTACCCTTCCGGGGCGATCACCATCAGTTCCTGCCCCTCCTCGGCCATCGCCCCGACCACCGCTGCAACCTCAACCACCCGCCCCGCGAAGGGCGCGGTGAGGGCGATTTCCATTTTCATCGCCTCCATCACCACCAGGGTCTGGCCGCGCGCCACACGCGCCTCGGCGGCGACCGGAACGCCGCGGACATAGCCCGGGATCGGCGCCGTGATGCGGCCATCGCCGGCGCCCTCGTCGGCCGAAGCCGCGTCCGGGGCGATGGCGTGGAGAGGATATTCGCCGCCCTCCGCCAGCACCACCAGCGTGCCCTCGGCCTCGATCACCCGCAACGTTTCCTGCCGGCCGTCGCAGGTGAGGCGAAGCCGCTCGCCGTCCCAGGCGCCGCGCGTTTCCATGGTCGTGCCATCCGGCAGGGTCAGGCGATAGGCGTCTTCCCCCTGCCAGAGGGCGGCGATCCGGTGATCACCGTCCCCGGCGCGCAGATGCACGTCCTCCGCCGCCCGGCCCCATGGCCGCCAGCCGTCCCGCGCCGCCCAGGGGGAGGCCGGATCGGGGCTGGCGCGGGTTTCCGCGGTGAGTGCCGCGCCGCGCCGGGCGAGCACATGGAGGGCCGCGGCGGCGAGCACCATCGGCGTCGGCGCCGCCGCGGGCGCGGCGAGCAGGTCGGGATGGCGCGGGATGAAGCCGGTATCGGGCGCCCCGGCGGCGAAATCCGGATGCCCGGCGATGGCGCGGAGCAGCGCAAGATTATTGCGTATGCCAACCAGCGCATAAGCCGCCAGCGCCGATCGCAGCCGCGCCAGCGCCGCCCCGCGATCATGATCCCAGACGATCAGCTTGGCGAGCATCGGATCGTAATGCACGCCGACGCGATCGCCCGTCCGCACGCCGGAATCGATCCGCACATGCGGGCCGGTTTGCGGCTCGGCGAGATAGCGGATGGTCCCGCTCGCGGGGAGGAAATCGCGCGTCGGATCCTCGGCATAAATCCGCGCCTCGATCGCATGGCCACGGATCGCGAGCTGATCCTGGGTGCACGGCAGCGGCTCGCCGGCGGCGATGCGCAACTGCCATGCGACGAGATCGAGGCCGGTGATCATTTCGGTGACCGGATGCTCGACCTGCAAGCGGGTATTCATCTCCATGAAATGAAACGCGCCGCCGGCGCTGATGAACTCGACCGTCCCCGCGCCGACATAGCCGACCGCGCGCGCGCAGCTTATCGCCGCCTCTCCCATTGCCGCGCGGGTCGCGGGCGTGAGGCCGGGTGCTGGCGCCTCCTCGATGATTTTCTGATGCCGGCGCTGGATCGAGCAGTCGCGTTCGAAAAGATACACGCACTGGCCGAATTGGTCGGCGAAAATCTGGATTTCGATGTGGCGCGGCCGCTCGAGATATTTCTCGACCAGGACATGATCATCGCCGAACGCCGCCGCCGCCTCGCGCTTGGCGCTGGCGAGGGAGGCTGCGAAATCCGCGGCTCCGGTGACGATGCGCATCCCCTTGCCGCCGCCGCCGGCCGAGGCCTTGATCAGCACCGGATAGCCGATTTCTGCGGCCGCCGCGGCGAGCCTGGCTTCGCTCTGATCCTCCCCGTGATAGCCGGGAACCAGGGGCACGCCGGCTTCCGCCATCAATGCCTTCGCCGCCGCTTTCGAGCCCATGGCGCGGATCGCCGCCGCTGGCGGGCCGATGAAAACCATGCCCGCCTCGCCACAGGCTTCGGCGAACTCGGCATTTTCGGAGAGAAATCCATAGCCGGGATGGATCGCCTCGGCGCCGCTCGCCTTGGCGGCGGCGATCAGCGCCGGGATCGAGAGATAGCTCTGTCGCGCTGGCGCCGGCCCGATCGCGATCGCCTGATCGGCCTCGGCGACATGGCGGGCGTCGCGATCGGCATCGGAATAGACGGCGACCGTCGCAATCCCCATCTGCCGCGCGGTGCGGATGATGCGGCAGGCGATTTCGCCACGATTGGCGATGAGAATTTTGCCGAACATCGTGCCCCTCACATCCGAAACAGGCCAAAGCGCGTCGGCGCGATCGGTGCGTTGAGCGCCGCCGAGAGCGAAAGCGCCAGCACGCGGCGCGTCTCCGCCGGATCGATGACCCCATCATCCCATAGCCGCGCCGAGGCGTAAGTAGGGTTGCCCTGGGTTTCGTATTGCGCGCGGATCGGCGCCTTGAAAGCCTCCTCCTCGGCTTGCGGCCAGGTTGCGCCGCGGGCCTCGATATTGTCGCGCCGCACCTGCGCCAAAACCGAGGCCGCCTGTTCGCCGCCCATGACGCTGATCCGCGCATTCGGCCACAGGAACAGAAAGCGCGGCCCATAAGCGCGCCCGCACATGGCGTAATTGCCGGCGCCGAAACTGCCGCCGATGATCACAGTGAATTTCGGCACATTGGCGGTTGCGACCGCGGTCACCATCTTGGCGCCGTCTTTGGCGATGCCGCCGGCTTCGTATTTGCGCCCGACCATGAAGCCGGTGATGTTTTGCAGAAATACCAGAGGAATGCCGCGCTGGGCGCAAAGCTCGATGAAATGAGCGCCTTTCTCGGCGGATTCGGAAAACAGGATGCCGTTATTGGCGATGATGCCGACCGGATAGCCGTGGATATGGGCAAACCCGGTGACCAGCGTCGCGCCATAGAGTCGTTTGAATTCATCGAGCGCGCTGTCATCGACGATGCGGGCGATGATTTCGCGCACATCGACGCTCTGGCGCGGATCTTTGGGCACGATGCCGTGCAGCTCGGCGGGATCGTAACGCGGAGGGACGGGCGTGCGGAGCGCGAGCCCGATCGGTTTGACGGTATTGAGATGGCCGACGATGCGGCGCGCGATGATCAGCGCGTGATCGTCGTTTTCGGCGAGATGATCGGCAACGCCGGAGATCTTGGCATGCAGTTCGCCGCCGCCGAGGTCTTCCGCACTCACCACTTCGCCGGTCGCCGCCTTGACCAGCGGCGGGCCGCCGAGAAAAATCGTCCCCTGGTTGCGGACGATGATGCTCTCATCGGACATCGCCGGAACATAGGCGCCGCCGGCGGTGCAGGATCCCATGACCGCCGCGATCTGCGCGATCCCGGCCGCCGACATCCGCGCCTGATTGTAGAAGATGCGCCCGAAATGCTCGCGATCGGGAAAAACCTCGTCCTGATTGGGCAGATTGGCACCACCCGAATCGACGAGATAGAGACAGGGAAGGTGATTTTCGAGCGCGATTTCCTGGGCGCGGAGATGTTTTTTCACGGTGATCGGAAAATAGCTGCCGCCCTTCACCGTCGCATCATTGGCGATCACCACGCATTCGCGCCCACTGATGCGGCCGATACCGGTGATGATCCCGCCGGCCGGCACCGCGCCGTCATACATCCCGTAGCCGGCGAGCGGCGATAACTCGAGAAACGGCGCGCCGGGATCGAGAAGCAGGCGTATCCGCTCGCGCGCGAGCTTTTTGCCGCGCGCGAGATGCCGCGCCCGTGCCTCGGCGCCGCCGCCTTCGGCGATAGTCGCGAGTGTCGCCGCCATTTCGGACAGCAATGTCGTCATCGCCGCACGATTTTCATGAAATTGCGGCGAGCGGAGGTCGATCGTCGAGGAGATCTGCATTTCAGGTGGTCTCGTTGAACAATTCGCGGCCGATCAGCATGCGGCGGATTTCCGAGGTGCCGGCGCCGATTTCATAAAGCTTCGCATCACGCAGCAGGCGCCCGGTTGGATAATCGTTGATATAGCCGTTGCCGCCGAGGCATTGGATCGCCTCCAGCGCCATCCAGGTCGCGCGCTCGGCGGCGTAGAGAATGGCGCCGGCGGCATCCTTGCGGCTGGTCTGGCCGCGATCACAGGCGCTGGCCACCGCGTAGACATAGGCGCGGGCGGCATTCAGCGTCACATACATATCGGCGATCTTCCCCTGCATGAGCTGAAACTCGCCGATCGGGCGGCCGAATTGCTGGCGTTCATGGACATAGGGCAGAACCACGTCGAGGGCGGCCTGCATGATGCCGAGCGGGCCGGCGGCAAGAACCGCGCGTTCGTAATCAAGGCCGCTCATCAACACCGCCACCCCGCGCCCGACCGCGCCGAGCACGTTTTCCGCCGGCACCGGGCATGCCTCGAACACCAGCTCGCCGGTATTGGAGCCGCGCATGCCGAGCTTGTCGAGCTTCTGCGCGCAGGAAAATCCCTTCATGCCGCGCTCGACGATGAACGCGGTGATGCCGCGCGGTCCCGCCTCGGGATCGGTTTTCGCGTAGACCACGAGGACATCGGCATCGGGGCCGTTGGTGATCCACATCTTGGTGCCATTGAGCACGTAGACATCGCCGCGCTTTTCGGCGCGGAGTCGCATCGAAACCACATCCGATCCCGCGCCCGGCTCGCTCATCGCGAGCGCGCCGACCGCGGTGCCGGCGATCAGCCCGGGGAGATAGCGGGATTTCTGCGCATGGCTGCCGTTCCGGCTAATCTGATTGACGCAGAGATTGGAATGCGCGCCATAGGAAAGCCCGATGGAGGCGGAAGCGCGGCTGATTTCCTCCATCGCGACGCAATGGGCGAGATAGCCGAGCCCGGCGCCGCCATACTCCTCTGCGGCGGTGATACCGAGCACGCCGAGCTTGCCGAGTTTGGGCCAGAGATCGGCAGGGAAATCATTGTCGCGATCGATGGCGGCGGCGCGCGGTGCGATTTCGGCATCGGCGAAGCGCGCTACCTGCTCGCGCAGCATGTCGATCTCCTCGCCGAGCGCGAAATCGAGCCCGAATGCCATGTTGCTCACAGCCATAAAACCATCCTCTCAGGAAAGTTCGGGAAAATCTTCCTCACGAAATTCACCTATCTTACGGGTCTCGCCTTGCGCGGCTTCGGCGCGGCGGAGTTCGACCCGTCGGATTTTTCCCGAAATCGTTTTGGGGAGTTCGGAGAATTCCAGGCGACGAATACGCTTATAGGGAGAAAGCCGGGCGCGGAGATGCTGAAAGATCGAAAGCGCCGTCGCGCGATCGGCGGCATGGCCGGCAGTGAGCGTGACATAGGCTTTGGGCACCGCGAGACGGAGCGGGTCGGGGGCCGGCACGACCGCGGCCTCGGCGATCGCCGGATGCTCGATCAACACGCTTTCGAGTTCGAATGGGCTGATGCGGTAATCGGAGGCTTTGAAAATATCGTCGCCGCGGCCGACATAGGTGAGATATCCATCCGCATCGCGTGACGCGACATCGCCGGTGCGGTAATGGTCGCCAGAAATTTCCTCGATCCCGCCATCATCGTTCTGATAGCCGCGCATCAGTCCGGCGGGTGGCGGATCGAGCATGATGCAGACCGCACCTTCCTCGGCCGGGTGGTCATCGGCGTCGAGCAGCGTGATGCGATAGCCGGGAAGTGGTTTTCCCATTGAACCCGGCTTGATTTTCTGGCCGGGCGGGTTGCCGATCTGCGCCGTGGTTTCGGTCTGGCCGTAGCCATCGCGAATGGTGAGGCCCCAAGCACGTTCGACCTGTTCGATCACTTCCGGGTTGAGTGGTTCGCCGGCGCCGGTCACTTCACGCAAGCGGGTTTTCCAGGCGGCGAGATCTTCCTGGATCAAAAGCCGCCAGACGGTCGGCGGCGCGCAGAGCGAGGTGACCCGATTCGCCGCAACGGCATCGAGCAGATCACGCGCGACGAAACGCGGCTGATTGAATATGAACACCGTCGCGCCGGCGTTCCAGGGTGCAAAAAAACAGCTCCAGGCATGTTTCGCCCAACCCGGTGAGGAGACATTGAGATGGAGATCGCCCGGTTGCAGCCCGAGCCAATACATCGTCGAGAGATGGCCGACGGGATAGGAACGATGGCTATGCAAAACCAGCTTCGGCCGCGCGGTGGTGCCGGAGGTGAAATAGAGCAGCATCGGATCATCGGCGTCGGTCGCGCCGTCGGGCGTGAAGTCTGCCGATCCTGTCAGCAGAGATTGATAATCGATCCAGCCGGGTGGAACCGGGCCGACGGCGATGCGCCGCACGGCGGGATCGAGCCCGGCGAATTTCTCGTGCGCCTCGCCCTCGGCGACCAGGAACCGCACCCGCCCCCGCGCGAAGCGGTCAGCGAGATCAGCGGCGGCGAGCAGCGTCGTCGCCGGCACGACGATGGCGCCGAGCTTCATCGCCGCCAGCATCACCTCCCATAATGGCACGACATTGCCGAGCATCAGCAGGATACGATCGCCGCGACCGACACCAAGGGCGCGGAGACCATTGGCGACCCGGTTCGAGCGCGCCGCGAGTTCGGCGAAGCTGAGCCGCGCCGCCCCCGCGCCGGTGATCACCAAGGCTGGCTGCGCGGCGCTTTCCCCGCGCGCCAGATGACCATCGAACCAATCGAGCGCCCAGTTGAAGTTACGCAGTTGCGGCCAGCGGAAATCACGTGACGCCGTGGCAAAATCGGTGCGGTGCGCGAACAGGAAATCGCGCGCGGCGTGAAAATTCGCCGCACTCATGGCGCGGCCTCGCGGCTCTGCGCCGAAAGCCAGGTGAAGGCGGCGGAGAAATCTTTCCCTGCCAAGCCGGCGTCGTTGATGCGTTGATAAAGCGTCGCCGCCTCGGCGCCGAGCGGCGTTGCGGCGCCGCTCGCATCGGCGGCGAGTTGCGCCAGTTTGAGATCCTTCAGCATCAGGCTCGCGGCGAAGCCGGGCTCATAGTTGCGATTGGAGGGGGCATTGGGCACCGGGCCGGGCACCGGGCAATAGGAGGTGAGCGACCAGCATTGGCCGGAGGAAGTCGAACTGACCTCGAACAGCTTCTCGCGCGCGAGACCGAGCCGATCGGCGAGCACGAAGGCCTCGCACACCGCGAGCATCGAGACGCCGAGGATCATGTTGTTGCAGATCTTCGCGGCCTGCCCGGCGCCCGGCCCGCCGGCATGGACGATGTTTTTGCCCATCGCCGCGAGCAGCGGTTTGGCGCGCGCGAAGGCCGCCGCCGCCCCGCCGACCATGAAGGTAAGCGTCCCCGCCTGGGCGCCGCCGACACCGCCTGAAACCGGCGCGTCCAGCATCGCGAGCCCGGCGGTGGCGGCGGCTTCGGCGACGGCGCGCGCGGTTTCGACATCGATCGTCGAACTGTCGATCAACAGCGTATCGCGTCCGCGCAAGGCCGCGATGATGCCGCCCGCGCCGAGATAAAGATCATGCACATGCTTGCCCGCCGGCAGCATCGAGATCACGATCTCGGCGCCGTCACAGGCGGCGATGGCGCTGGCGGCGGCGATGCCGCCCGCGGCGCGATGGGCGGCGACGGCGTCGGCGTTGAGGTCGAAGCCGCGCACGCGATGTCCGGCGCGCACCAGATTGGCGGCCATCGGCGCGCCCATATTGCCGAGCCCGATGAAGGCGATTTCGGTCATACCCTGATCTCCTCTTGGTTTTTCGACGAGCCCCTTATTCGGCGAGCAGATGGCGGGCGATGATGACGCGCATGATCTCGTTGGTGCCTTCGAGAATCCGATGCACGCGGAGGTCGCGCAGATAGCGCTCGATGGCATAGTCCTTGATATAACCGTAGCCGCCGTGAAGCTGCAGCGCCTCATCGGTGATGCGGAAACAAAAATCGGTCGCGAAGCGCTTGGCCATCGCCGCGCGGGTGGTTCTGTCGCGCGCGTCGGTATCGAGGGCGTGGGCGGCGCGATGCACCATCAGCCGTGATGCCTCCCACTCGGTCGCCATGTCGGCGAGGCGGAATTGCAATGCCTGGAAATCGGCGAGGCGCTGGCCGAATTGCCGGCGTTCGCGGACATAGGAAAGCGCGAGATCGAGGGCCGCGCGGGCGCCGCCGAGCGAGCAGGCGGCGATGTTCACCCGCCCGCCATCGAGCCCGGCCAGCGCGATGCGAAACCCCTCCCCCTCGGCGCCGATCCGGTTGGCGACCGGCACGCGGCAATTCTCGAACGTCACCAGCGTCGTCGGCTGGCTGTTCCAGCCGAGTTTCCGTTCCGGCTTGCCGAAACCGAGCCCGGGCGTTCCCTTCTCGACCAGGACGCAGGAGATGCCGCGCGGGCCGGCGCCGCCGGTGCGCACCATCACCGCATAGAGATCGGAGGCGCCGCCGCCGGAGATGAACGCCTTGCTGCCGTTCAGGACGTAATGCTCGCCCTCGCGCGCGGCGCTGGTGCGCAGGCTCGCCGCGTCCGAGCCCGAGCCCGGTTCGGTGAGGCAATAGCTCGCGATGATGTCGCCGCGCATCATGGCGGGCAAAAACCGTGCCTGCTGGGCTTCGCTGCCGAAGCGGTCGATCATCCAGGCGACCATGTTGTGGATCGAGAGAAAAGCCGCGGTCGAGGGATCGGCGCTCGCCAGCGCCTCGAAAATCAGCGCCGCTTCCAGCCGCCCGAGGCCGCTGCCGCCATGCGTCTCGCGCGTGTAGATGCCGGCGAAGCCGAGTTCGGCCGCCGCCCGCAACGCCTCGCGCGGGAAAATACGCCCCTCGTCCCAATGCGCGGCGTGGGGGAGGAGGGTTTCCTGGGCAAATTGGCGGGCGGTATCCTGGATCGCTTGCTGGGTGTCGTCGAGGTCGAAATCCATGCCGTTTGCGTCTCCCGCCGCTTTTTTCGCCCGCTCGGCGCGACCGCGGCAAGGGGCGTGTGCGCATGTTATCCCTTCCGCGCGGCGATGAAAGCCCTCCGCTCTTGCCTCGCCTCCCGGTGCCCGCCAAGCTGGCGCGGGGAGGACGCGATGGAAACCTTGGCGAGTGAATTTCTGTTCGAAATGGCGATCGAGGTCGGCGAGCCGGCGGTGATCGGGCCGAGTGCGCGCGGCGAGCGGCGAGTGGTGCCGATCAGAGGCGGGCGTTTCGCCGGGCCGCGCCTGGCCGGGCGCGTCTTGCCGATTGGCGAGGATGCCCTGGTCGTCGGTGCCGGCGGGCGCACGCTTCTCGATGTGCGGATCGTGTTGGAGACCGCGGATGGGGCGGCGATCTATCTTCGCTATCGCGGCCTCCGCACCGGCCCGGAGGCGGTGATGCGCCGGCTCGCGGCCGGTGAAGCGGTTCTCCCGGCGGAATATTATTTCCGCACCGCGCTGATTTTCGAGACCGGCGATCCCCGCTATGCCTGGCTCAACGATCTGCTAGCGGTCGGCATCGGCCATCGTCCGCCGAGTGGCCCGGTCTATCGCGTGTTCGCGGTGTTGTGAGCGTTGCCGTTGCCGTGATCATCGATCGCCGCGATGACGCTGCGGTTTCGCCCTTCATGCTTGGCGGTATAGAGCGCGCTGTCGGCGGTATGGAGCAGCGCCTGGGCGCTGTGATAGCGCTCCGGCCCGTCGCTTGCGATGCCGATGCTGAGTGTGATCCGCCCGAGCGGGGTGACGTCGTGGCCGATCTGCAGCGCCGCGACGGCGTCATGGATGCGTTCGGCGATTTCGAGCGCGCCGGGGGCGTCGGTGGTCGGCAAGAGCACCGCGAATTCCTCGCCGCCGAAGCGCGCGGCGAGATCGCCGGGGCGATGCAGGCAGCCGCTGATCGTCGCCGCGAGCCGCCGCAGACAGTCATCGCCGGCGAGATGGCCGTAGAAATCGTTGAACGGCTTGAAGTGATCGACATCGATCATCAGGAGGGCGAGCGCCGTCTGCTCACGCTGGGCGCGGCGCCATTCGCGATCCAGCGCCTCGTCGAAGGCGCGGCGGTTGGCAATCCCGGTCAATCCGTCGGTCGCGGCGAGCGCGGCCAGCGCCGCGTTGGCGGCGTTCAGCTTTTCCTCGGTGGCTTTTTGCACCGAGATGTCGCGTGAGCTGGCAATGAATTCGCGCACAATCCCGCTCGCCCGGTCGCGCGCCGCGCGCACCCGCGTTTCCACCCAGACGAATCTGCCACTCTTGCACCGCCGGCGATAGGAAAAGACGATATCATCGCTGCCCGCATTGAGTTTGCGGAGTTCGACCCGCACCGCCGGCCAATCCTCGGGATGGACGTCTTCGCGCCAATTGCGCCCGACCTGCTCCTCGGGCGAGAAGCCGAACATTTCCTGCGCCGCCGGCGAGACGTAGAGCCGGCGCCCGTCGAGCGCCATGCGGTAGATCGCATCCCCGGAATTATCGGCGAGCACGCGATAACGCTGCTCGTTTTCGCGGAGCCGTTCCTGACGTTTGGCGAGGATCGCCCGGAGCCGCCGCGTCTGCTCCGTCCGCGCCGCCAGCGCGAGCGCGCAGAGGGCGAGGATGAAGGAAAAAATTTGCGCGATGCGGAGCTTCTCGCCCTGGCTCAGCACCCCGGCCTGGGCGAGAAGTGAGATCGGCCCGTGTCCGGCGACGGTGAAGCCGAGGATGACCAGGACCGCGGCGAGCGTTGCCACCGCGGTTTCAGCGAATGAGCGCCGGGAGGCGATCAGGAGCAGCGGCGGGAATACCAGAAAGCGCAGCGGGTAACGTGACTGCGAGAACACTACGACGCAGACGGTGAACAAGAGAGCGAAATAGCGGAGCCCCGCGAGCAACGCCCCGCGCTCCGACGCTATTGGTCGATGCGGCCGGAACATCGCGAGCACCAAGGGGGTGACGACCATGAAGCCGAGCGCGCTCGCGACGTACCAATCGGCCAGAACCTTGGGGAATGCCTCCCCGGCCAGATAAAATCGGGCGTCGGCGGCGAAGATGGCCGGAAAAACCGGGGCAGCGAGGGCGGTGACGGCAAGACGGATCAGGGCACCCGGCCGCGCCGGGTCGGGGCGGGCGCCGAATCGCCCGCGCAACAAGCCGAAGGCGATCGCCACCTCGGCGAGCTTGCAGAAAGCGAGGATGCCACCGAGCAGCAGATTGTCGCCGTGGCCTTCATTGAGGGCGAAATCGGCGAGCAGGCAGACGAGGAGATAGGCGACGAAACGCTGGCTCGGGACGACGAGCAGGACGCCGAGCAACACCCCGTTGGCAACCCAGATCGCCGGGCTCGTCCCATAGAGCTGCGCGAGCGTGATCGCCCCCTCCAGCAGGCAGACGAACAGCAACACGATGACGATGAGCCCTGGCGGCCTGGGGAACACGACACGCTCGGACGGCAAATCGACCCCCATGCCATATTAATAGGGCAGTGAACTCCCCCGATCTTAGCGGAAGAGGTTTAATGTCGCGTTACGGCGTTCGATGAATGCGGCGGCGTTAGAATTTTCGCGATCATTTCCCGGCTGTTGGCGCTGAGGTCCGGGCGGGCGGCGAGACCCTGCAACGCCGCCGCGATCAGCGCCCGCCGCGCCGGCGGGGTGCGCCGCCAAGCGCCGAACGCCGAAACCAGCCGGGCGGCGAGCTGCGGGTTGGCGGGATCGACGGTCGCGATGGTCTCGGCGAGCAGGGCATAGCCGTCGCCGGAGGCGTCGTGGAACCCGGTCGGGTTGGCCTGGGCGAAGCTGCCGATCAGGGCGCGCAGGCGATTCGGGTTGGCGGTGGTGAAATCGGGATGGCGGGTGAGGGCGCGCACCCGCGCCGGCGCCCCCGGCTGCGGCGCCATGGCCTGGATCGCGAACCATTTGTCGAGCACCAGCGGGTCGTGCCGCCAAAGGGTATGGAAATCGGCCAGAACCGCCTCGCGCTCCGGCCGTTCGGTCTCGGCGAGCAGGGTGAGGGCGCCGATCCGCCCGGTCATCGTCGGCGCCGTCCGGTATTGCGCGACGGCCGCCGCGATCGCCGCCTCGCCGCCGCCGGCGACGAGATAGGAAAGCGCCGCATTGGCGAGCGCCCGCCGGCCCATCGCGGCGCCGTCGATCGCCGAGGAATCGGTGGCGCGGAGTTTCTCGTGCCAGGCATGGAGCGGCGCGGCCAGCGCCTGCCCGATCGCGGCGCGCAGGTGGTCGCGCGCCGCATGCAGAGCCTCCACGTCGATTTCGTCCATCTCCTCGGCGAGCAGGGTCTCCGCCGGGAGGGTGATCGCCTCGGCGACGAAAGCGGGATCGCGCTCGGCCTCAGCGAGCAGCGCCGCGATCACCGCGATCAACCCCTCATCCGCGGTGATGGCGCCACCGGCGCGCCAGGTGGCGGCGGCGGCGAGCAGGGTTTCGGTCGCGTAGCGCTGCAGGCAGTCCCAGCGGAGAAACGGATCGGGATCATGGGTAGCGAGAAAGCGGAGCCGCTCGCGGTCGAGGCCGAGGATCTTCACCGGGGCGGAAAACCCGCGCCCGATCGCCACCAGCGGGCGCCGCGTGACCGCCTCGAAATGCCAGGTTTGTGCCGGCTGGTCGAGGAGGAGATGGCGGGTGGCGCCCGGCGCGGTGGTTTCGCCGACGAGTTGGGCCGCGATCGGGGCGCCGGTTTCGGCATCCAGAAGGCCGATCGCGAGCGGGATCGGCAGTGGCGGCTTGTCCGGCTGCCCCGGGGTCGGCGGAATGCGCTGGCGGAGAACGAGGGTCAGGGTTTCGGCCTCGGCGTCATACGCCTCCGCAACCGTGACCTCCGGCGTGCCGGCGGTCGCGTACCAGGCGAGGAAGGGGGTGAGATCGGCGCCGGCCCCCTCGCCGATCGCGGCGAGAAAATCCTCGATCGTCACCGCGCGGTTGTCGCAGGTCGCGAAATAGCGGTCCATGCCGGCGCGAAACCGCTGCGGGCCGAGGAGAGAGGCGATCATGCGGACCAACTCCGCCCCCTTCTGATAGACCGTCGCGGTGTAGAAATTATCGATTTTCTGATAGGAATCCGGCCGCACCGGATGGGCGAGCGGTCCCGCATCCTCGGGAAACTGTGCGGCGCGCAGGCGGCGGACATCCTGGATGCGTTGCAGGGCGCGGCTCCCCTGATCGGCGGAGAATTCCTGATCGCGAAACACCGTCAGCCCCTCTTTGAGGGAGAGCTGGAACCAATCGCGACAGGTGATGCGGTTGCCGGTCCAGTTATGAAAATATTCGTGCGAGATAACGGTTTCGATGCCACGATAATCAGCATCGGTCGCGGTTTCCGGGCGTGCCAGGACATAGCGGGTATTGAAAATGTTGAGCCCCTTGTTTTCCATCGCCCCCATGTTGAAGTCGGAAACCGCGGCGATATTGAAAACGTCGAGATCATATTCGCGCCCGAATCGGCTCTCGTCCCAGGCCATCGCGGTTTTCAGGCAATGCATGGCATAGTCGCATTTGTCCTCGTCGCCGCGCCGGATCCAGATCGCGAGCTGAATTTCCTTCCCGGATTGCGTGACGAAGCGGTCACGGACGGCGATGAGATCGCCGGCGACGAGGGCGAAGAGATAGCAGGGCTTGGGGTGCGGATCCTCCCAGCTCGCCCAATGCGTGCCGTCAGCGTTGTCGCCTTGCGCGACGGGATTGCCGTTGGCGAGCAGGACCGGCGCCGTGCTGCGATCGGCGATCAGGGTGACATGGTAACGGGCCATGACGTCGGGGCGGTCGGGGAAGAAAGTGATGCGGCGGAAGCCCTCGGCCTCGCATTGGGTATAGAAATTCCCCCCCGAGACATAGAGGCCGGAGAGGGTGGTGTTGGCGGCGGGGTGAATTTCGGTCGTGGTCTCAAGGGTGAATTCACCCGGCGGCTCGGAAATGGTCAAATGATGGGCGTCGAGACGATAGCGGTCGGGCGCGAGATCGGCGCCGTCGAGCCGGATCGCGCGGAGCGCCAGCGCCTCGCCATCGAGGATGAGCGGCGCATCATGCCGCACGCCCGACGCGCGGCGGAGTGCGAGGCGCGCGGTGACGGTGGTGGTTTCGGGTGCGAGGCGGATCGTAAGGGTGACGGTCTCGACGAGAAATGCCGGCGGCCGATACTCGGCGAGGCGGATCGTGGTGGCGGCGGGGGTTTCGCTCATGGAGTCACATCCTATATTAGAATAGAATCAATAAACATCTTCTTTTTCTGAAGAAAAAGAAGCAAAAAGACTTTTATTGGCTTTCTTGAAGCGGCGCGGCCAACAGACAAAAGTTTTTTTTTGGTTCTTTTTTCTAAAAAAGAACATTTCTGCACTTTCCCGTCATATCGCCGGCATCGCCCGCGCGAGGATCGCCGGCAGGTCGATCACCGCGTCGAACGCGCCGTAGGCGGCGCCGCGGGGCGCGAGATGCAGGCGGCAAAACGCCTCGGCGAGCGGGTTGTCCCAGGTGAGGAGCACTGCGGCGCCGGCGGCACGCGCGATGCGCTCGACCAACTGCCGCGCGTTCGCCTCGGGCACCGGCGCGAGAGCGAGACCGTCGATCCAGTGATCATAGCTGATCACGCGGCCTCGTGGCCTCTCGAGAAACGCCCGCAGCGCAGCGACACTCGACGGTTCGCGGGCGAGGGCGCGGAGCACGTCGAGGGCGATGACATTCCCCGACCCCTCCCAGATCGCGTTCAGCGGCGATTGGCGGAAGAGGCGCGGCATCGGCCCGGTCTCGATATAGCCGCCGCCGCCGAGACATTCCATCGCCTCGGCAACAAAACCGGGGGCACGTTTGCAGATCCAGAACTTGGCGCAAGGCAGCAGAATGCGGGCGAGCGGATCCTCGGCGCCGACCGCCTGCGCGAGCCGCATCGCGAGCGCCGTCGCGGCCTCGCTTTCGACCGCGAGATCGGCCAGCACCGCCGCCATCGCCGGCTGGTCGATCAATCGGCGCTGAAACGCCGTGCGATGCGCGGTGTGCCAGAGCGCCTGGGCGAGGGCGGCACGCATTTGCGCGGCCGAGCCGATGGCGCAATCGAGGCGCGTGTGCTGGACCATGCGGAGGATGGTCGCGATCCCGCGCCCCTCGTCCCCGACGCGCTCCGCCAGGGCGCCGTGGTATTCGATCTCGGAGGAGGCGTTCGAACGATCGCCGAGCTTGTCCTTGAGGCGCAGGATCCTGAACCCGGCATTGCGGGTGCCATCGGGCAGCCAGCGCGGCAGCAGGAAACAGGTGAGACCGCCCTGGGCATAGGCGAGGGTGAGAAAAGCGTCGCACATCGGCGCCGAGCAGAACCATTTATGGCCGGTGAGGCGGTACCAGTTGCCCTCGCCCAGTGGCTCGGCGCGGGTGGTATTGGCGCGGACGTCGGAGCCGCCTTGTTTCTCGGTCATCGCCATGCCGATGGTGACCCCGGCTTTTTCGGCCGCCGGACGCGAGGCGGGATCGTAGCGCCCGGCGAGGATGCGCGGCGCCCATACGGCGGCGAGCGTGGGTTCGGCGCGGAGGGCGGCCATGGCGGCGTAGGTCATCGTCATCGGGCAACTGGTGCCCTGATCGATCTCGCCGGTGAGGGTGAGGATCGCGGCATGGGCGACGTGTCCGGCCTCGGCCCCGTCCCAGGCGAGGCTTGCGAAACCGCTCTCCAACCCGAGCGCCATCAGCCGGTGATAGGCGGGGTGAAACGTGACCTCATCGACGCGACGGCCGAAACGGTCGAAATTTTCGAGAACGGGCGGGTGGCGCTCGGCGGCGATCCCGCATTCGATCATCTCGGCCGAGCCGGCCAGCGCTCCGAGTGCTGCCAGCCTCTCATCGTGAACCCCGCCGCCGGCGCGGGTCACCGCCTCGGTGAGCGCGCGGTCGCTGGTGAAGAGGTTGATGTCCTCGAAGGGCGGCGGCTGGTTGAAAACCTCGTGCGTGTCGAGGGTGGTGATGGGCCGAGGCGCGATCATGGCGTGGTTTCTCCCCGCATGGCGCGTTCCACCATAGCGAAACCGCGCGCGGGGAGAAACGCGCGCGATATCGCCGGCGTCGATGGCGCTCGCCAAGAAATTTCATTGGATCACCGGCGGTGGTCTCTGTCAGAGTGCGCCATCGCAGGCGAACGCGGCGGGTTTGGCCGCGCGCGCCGATTCTATGTCTCAAGGATTCTATGTCTCAAGGAGAGAACGTCATGGACGAAGACCGTGTCACCACGGCCGGCAAATGCCCGGTCATGCATGGCGGCAATACCGCCAACCGCGACCAGGTGATGAATTGGTGGCCGAACGCCCTCAATCTCGACATTCTCCATCAGCATGACGCCAAAACCAATCCGCTGGGGGCAGGGTTTTCCTATCGCGAAGCGCTGAAGACACTCGATGTCGCAGCACTCAAGCGCGATATGCACGCGCTGCTCACCGACAGCCAGGATTGGTGGCCGGCCGATTGGGGGCATTATGGCGGGTTGATGATCCGCCTCGCCTGGCATTCGGCGGGAACCTATCGCATCGCCGACGGGCGGGGCGGCGGCGGGCATGGCAACCAGCGTTTCGCGCCGCTGAACTCCTGGCCCGACAATGTCAGCCTCGACAAGGCGCGCCGCCTGCTATGGCCGCTCAAGAAGAAATACGGCAACAAGATCAGCTGGGCGGATCTCATCATCCTCGCCGGCACGATCGCCTATGAATCGATGGGGCTCAAGACTTTCGGCTTCGGCTTCGGCCGTGAGGACATCTGGCATCCAGAAAAAGAGACATATTGGGGCGGCGAGAAGGAATGGCTCGCCGCCAGCGGCCAGCGCTATGCGGGCGACGACCGCGCCTCGCTGGAAAACCCGCTCGCCGCCGTGCAGATGGGGCTGATCTACGTCAATCCCGAGGGCGTGGACGGCAATCCCGATCCGCGGCGGACGGCGCAGGACGTGCGCGTCACTTTCGCGCGGATGGCGATGAACGACGAGGAGACGGTGGCGCTGACCGCCGGCGGCCATACGGTGGGCAAGGCGCATGGCAATGGCGATGCCAAGCGCCTCGGCCCGGCGCCGGAGGGGGCGGATCTCGACAATCAGGGCCTCGGCTGGCGCAACCCGGCCGGCACCGGCGCCGGGCCGGATGCCATCACCAGCGGCATCGAAGGCGCCTGGACCACCCATCCGACGCGGTGGGACAATGGCTATTTCCACCTGCTGCTGAATTACGAGTGGGAACTCAAGAAAAGCCCGGCCGGTGCCTGGCAGTGGGAGCCGATCGGCATCCGCGAGGAAGACAAGCCGGTCGATGCCTTCGATCCCGCGATCCGGCACAATCCGATCATGACGGATGCCGACATGGCGCTGAAGATGGACCCGATCTATCGCCAGATTTCCGAGCGCTTCCACAAGGATCCGGCCTATTTCTCGGAGGTTTTCGCCCGCGCCTGGTTCAAGCTGACGCATCGCGACATGGGGCCGAAGGCGCGCTATGTCGGCCCCGATGTTCCGAAGGAGGATTTGATCTGGCAGGATCCGATCCCCCCCGGCCGGAGCGATTACGACATTGCCGCCGTCAAGGCGCGCATCGCCGCAAGTGGTCTCGACACCGGCGAACTGGTCGCAACCGCCTGGGACAGCGCGCGGACGTTTCGCGGCTCGGATCTGCGCGGCGGTGCCAATGGCGCGCGTATCCGTCTCGCGCCGCAGAAGGATTGGGCGGGCAATGAGCCGGCGCGCCTCGCCAAGGTGCTCGCGGTGCTCGCGCCGATCGCCCGCGAGACCGGGGCCAGCATCGCCGATGTCATCGTGCTCGCGGGCAATGTCGGCATCGAGCGCGCTGCCAAGGCGGCCGGGTTCGCGATCACCGTGCCGTTCGCGCCCGGGCGCGGCGATGCGACCGATGCGATGACCGATGCCGCGTCTTTCGCGGTGCTGGAGCCGATCCATGACGGCTACCGCAACTGGCTCAAGCAGGATTACGCCACGCGGCCGGAGGAATTGATGCTCGACCGGACGCAATTGATGCGTCTCACCGCGCCGGAAATGACGGCTCTGGTCGGCGGCATGCGGGTGCTCGGGACCAATCACGGGGGGACGAAGCATGGCGTGTTCACCGATCGGGTCGGCGTCCTGAGCACCGATTTCTTCGTCAACCTGACCGATATGGGCAATCGCTGGGAGCCGGTCGCCGATAATCTCTACGAAATCCGTGACCGCAAAACCGGGGCGGTGAAATGGACCGCGACCCGGGTCGATCTCGTGTTCGGCTCCAACGCCATTCTCCGCGCCTATGCGGAGGTTTACGCGCAGGATGACAACCGCGAGAAATTCGTCACCGATTTCGTTGCCGCCTGGACCAAGGTGATGAACAGCGACCGCTTCGATCTCGCCTGATCGCTGGGCATGATCGCTGGGCCTGATCGCCGGTGTCGACTCGCCTTTCTCCGGCTTGACTTCATTGGGGCGGGTCGGCATTGTCCGCCCGCCGCCGGGCCGTGGGGCTGTAGCTCAGCTGGGAGAGCGCCTCGTTCGCAATGAGGAGGTCAGGGGTTCGATCCCCCTCAGCTCCACCACGCGCCTCGGCTTTTGCCTCATCGCCTGGCCTCGAACGGATAGGGGCTGACCCCACGGCGCAGCGGGTCGAAGGCGAGCCGGTGCTCGAGCGGCGGAAACGCGCGCGAACGGCAATCCGGGCGCTCGCAGAGCCGGCAGGAAAGCCCGATGCCAACCGCCGCGCGCTCGAGATCAAGCCCCTCGGCATAGACGATATCGGCGGCATAGGTGAGTGGGCTGCCCATGGCGACGACATGCACCGGCACCGGCTCGCCCCAGCGCGCGGCAACCCCGGAGACGGTGCGGGCAAAGCACAGGAATCGCGTGCCATCGGGCAGTTCCGCGACCTGCACCCGGACCGCGCCGGGGCTGGCGAAGGCGGTATGCACCACCCAGCGCGGACAGGAACCGCCATAGCGCGCGAAGGGAAACCCGGCCGCCGAAAACCGCTTCGAGACATTGCCGGCCGGATCGACGCGCAGAAAAAAGAACGGCACGCCGCGCGCGCCGGGGCGCTGTAACGTCGAAAGCCGCTGGCAGGCCTGCTCGAACGAGACGCCGAACCGCGCCGCCAGCGCCTCCATATCATGGCGCAGACCGGCGGCAGCCTCGCGATAGGGGGCATAGGGCATGAGAAGCGCGCCGGCGGTGTAGTTCAAAAGCCCGATCCGGATCAGCGCCACCGCTTCCGGCGTCGAGGGTTTGACCTCGGCGAGGACGGTTTCCACCGCCTCCGCTGCTTCGAGCAGCGCGAGCTGGAACGCCATGTGAAAGCCCCGACTCTCGCGCGGCAGCGATTCCGAGAGCACCAGCCGGCGCGCCTCGGCGTCATAGGCGCGCAAACCCTCCAGTGCCCGCACCACGACGGCGATGCCGTGATGGTGGCGCAGGCGCTCGGCGATGGCGTGGTTGCGCTCGGCCGGGGCGGCGTCGAGTTCGCTGGCGATCGCTTCCGCCGCCGCTTCCAGGGCCGGGAAATAATTGGCGCGGTCGTCGAAAACGTCCCGCGCCTCCTCGTTGGGGAGCAGGATGCGCCGCCCCGAGGGGAGGGCGATGCCGCTCGCATCCTCGCGCGCGACTCGCCAGGCGCGATAGAGCGCGAGCACCGCGCGGGCGGCGTTGGGGGCGCTCGCAGCGAGAGCCTCCACCTCGGTCTCGGCGACGGCCTCGGCACCGAGCAGCGGGTCGGCGAAGACCTCGCGCAGCCCGACCTCCAATTGTCGCTCCTGGGCGCCGGAAAGCTCGGCGAGTTCGACGCGGAACGTCTCCGCGAGCTTGATCAGGAGCCCTGCGGTGACGCTGCGCTGGTCGTGCTCGATGAGGTTGAGATAGCTCGCCGAAATGCCGAGCCGGGCGGCGAGCGCCTGTTGCGTCAGCCCATGGTCCTGGCGCAGGCGCCGGATGGTGCGGCCGATCAGCGGTCCGGTCATATTTACAACCTTTACAAAATCCGGCGGAAAACTGTCAAAACCGCCACAAGTTCCGCAGAGTCTGCGCAGTTTGGCGCTTTTCTTCGCGGGCGCAATGTGAAAATTTTACCTCGGTTACCTCGCTTCGCTTTGTTGTTCGCATCCAAGGAGCACGCCATGCGCCCGACCCTCTCCCCGCTTTTCGCCCCGGATGGCATGTCCAGCCCGGCCGGACACGATCCGGAACGTTTCGCCGGTATTCAGCGCGATTATAGCGCCGAAGACGTCGCGCGGCTTTCGGGCAGCTTCCGCGTCCGCCACACGCTCGCCGAGATGGGCGCGCAGCGGCTCTGGCATCTGCTCAAGACCGAGGCCTTCGTCCCCACCCTCGGCGCGCTCACCGGCAACCAGGCGATGCAGCAGGTCAAGGCCGGGCTGAAGGCGATCTATCTCTCCGGCTGGCAGGTGGCGGCGGATGCCAATCTCGCCGGCGAGATGTATCCCGACCAATCCCTCTATCCCGTGAACTCGGTGCCGTCGGTGGTCAAGCGCATCAACGGCGCGCTCCGCCGCGCCGATCAGATCGCCCGCACCGAGGGCGATGCCTCGACTTACTGGATGGCGCCGATCGTCGCCGATGCCGAGGCCGGGTTCGGCGGCGCGCTCAATGCGTTCGAGCTGATGAAGGCGATGATCGAGGCCGGCGCGGCGGGCGTGCATTTCGAGGACCAGCTGGCCTCGGAAAAGAAATGCGGCCATCTCGGCGGCAAGGTTCTGGTGCCGATCAGCCAGCACATCCGCACCCTCAACGCCGCCCGCCTCGCCGCCGACGTGGAAGGTGTGCCGACGGTGCTGCTCTGCCGCACCGACAGCCACGCGGCGCAATTGCTGACCACCGATGTCGATGAGCGCGACCGGCCGTTCCTTACCGGCGAGCGCACCGCGGAAGGGTTTTTCCGCATCCGTCCGGGCCTGGGCGTCGAATACGCGATCGCCCGTTCGCTCGCCTATGCCCCCTATGCCGATCTTCTGTGGTGGGAGACCAGCGAGCCCAATCTCGCGGAGGCCGAGCGCTTCGCCAATGCGATCCACAAGCACTTCCCGGGCAAGATGCTGGCCTATAACTGCTCGCCGAGCTTCAACTGGCAGAAGAAGCTCTCGCCGGAAAAGATCGCCGGCTTCCAGGCCGCGATCGCCAGCATGGGCTATAAATTCCAGTTCGTGACCCTGGCCGGCTTCCACAGCCTGAACCATGCGATGTTCCAGCTTGCGCGTGGCTACAAGGAGCGCGGCATGGCGGCTTATTCAGAGCTGCAGCAGGCCGAATTCGCTGCCGAGGGCGAGGGCTATACCGCGACCCGCCATCAGCGCGAGGTCGGCACCAGCTATTTCGACGCCGTCGCGCTGGCGATCTCGGCTGGCAAGGCGTCCACCACCGCGATGGCTGGCAGCACCGAGACGGCGCAGTTCCACGACCACGCCGAAACCGTGGCCGAGCACGATCAGTATGACCACGGCATCGATCACGCCCATGACTGGGCGCGGAACGCCGCCGCCGCCAACGCCTGAGCCGGTTTCCTGGAATGGGCAGTGCCGCAGGCACTGCCCAACGGGTAAAAGTTTTTTGGTTCTTTTTTTTCAAAAAAGAACCAATTTTTCCTTCAACACCCCTGCCAGACCGGCGCGCGTTTTTGCAGAAAAGCGTCGATCCCTTCCTCGGCGTCGCGCGCCAGCATATTCCGCGTCATGGTTTCGGCGGCATAAGAATAGGCGGACTCCAGCGGCATTTCCGCCTGGCGATAGAACGCCTCCTTGCCGATGGCGACGGTGAGGGGGCTTTTGCCGGCGATTTTGCCGGCGAGTTCGGCGACCGCCTGATCGAGCGCGGCCTCGGCGACGACCTGATTGACGAGCCCGATCCGCAGCGCTTCGCCAGCGGTGATCATCTCGCCGGTGAGCAGCATCGCCATCGCTGCCTTGCGGGGCACGGCGCGGGTCAGCGCGACCATCGGCGTTGAGCAGAAAAGCCCGATATTGACGCCGGGGGTTGCGAAACGCGCGGTTTCGGCGGCGATCGCGAGATCGCATGTCGCGACGAGTTGACAGCCGGCGGCGGTCGCGATGCCGTGGACGCGGGCGATCACCGGTTTGGGCAGATGGGTGATGGCGAGCATCAGCCGCGAGCATTGGGAAAACAGCGCCTCGTAGGTGGCGCGGTCGGGGCTTGCGCGCATTTCGCGGAGATCGTGGCCGGCGCAGAAGGCGGGCCCGGCGCCGGCGATCACCACGGCTTTCACCGTGCCATCGCGCGCGATCGCCGCCAGTTCGGCCTCCAGCGCGGTCATCAGCGCGAGCGAAAGCGCGTTCCGCGCGGCGGGACGGTTCAAGGTGAGGAAGGCGACGCCCCCCTGATCGCGGCGAAGGAGCGGCGGGGCTTCGGCGACGGTGATTTCGGGATGGATGAGGGTGCTCATCGGTCAAATCCATATAAAGTGGCTGGGTTGTCGACCAGGATACGCCGGATGTCGGTCTCCGTCCCGGCCCATGCGTAGAGGAGGTCGAGAAGGGTGCCGTCATCGGGCATGGCGCGGCCTTCGAGATGCGGGTGCGGCCAATCCGTGCCCCAGAGGCAGCGCTCCGGCGCATGCGCAATCAGTGCCCGCGCCGGCGCCAGGAGATCGGCGTAAGGGGGACCCGAGGAACTGCGATAGCCGCAGAGCTTGACCCAGGCGCGCCCGCGATCGAGCAGGCGGAGCAGCGCCTGGAACGCCGGATCCTCGCGCCCCGCCGCCGCCCGTATTCCACCCATGTGATCGAGCACCACCGGCACCGGCAGTGTCGCGAGACGGGGGGCGAGCGCGATCAGCGTCGCGCCGTCGACATAGAGCTGCATATGCCACCCGAGCGGCGCGATCCGTGTCGCGAGCGCTTCGATCTGGTCGAGCGGCGTGCCGTTGCCGCTGACGGCATTGCAGCGCACGCCAACGACCCCGCCGGCGGCGAGGGCGGCGAGGGCGGGCGCCGTGATGGCGGCATCGATCACCGCGATGGCGCGGGCATGGTCGCGGCCGAAAGCGGCGACGGCGTCCAGCGTGCAGGCGTTGTCGGTGCCGAAAATACTCGCCTGGACGACGATCCGGCGCTCGAGCCCGAGCACGGCGGCCATGGCGCGATAGGCGTCGATCCCGGCCTCCGGCGCGTCATAGCTGCGCCCGGGGCTGAGCGGGAAGCGGTCATAGGGGCCGAAGATATGGAAATGGCAATCGGTTGCGCCCGGCGGCGCCTTCACGCGGGGCGCGGAAGGGGGGCGCGGGGGCGGACAGAACGGGCGTTCACTCGGCGTTGGTGGCGGCGGCATCGGCGGGCTCCGGGAGAGGGTCGGAATCGAGAGCGCGGCCAGCGGTTTCGGGCAGCATCGCGAGGGCTGCCAGCATCAGCGCGCAGGCGGCGAAGCCGAACACCGCGATCGCCGCGCCGAGGCCGAGACGGTCGGCGAGAAAGCCGATCATCGCTGGAAACAGCGCCCCCGCCGCGCGCCCGGCGCTGTAGCAGAACCCCTGCCCGACGCCGCGCACCGCGGTCGGGTACATCTCGGTCATGAACGGCCCCATCGCCGAGAACATCATATAGAGGACGATCCCGAGCGGCAGGCCGAGTAGCAGGATCATGTGGTCGTCGAGCGGCAGGAACAGATAGAGCGGGATCATCACCGCCGAGCCGAGGGCCGAGAGCATGAAGGTCGCCTTGCGCCCGAGCGCGTCCGCGCAATAGGCGCCGAGCACGAAGCCGAGGAACGCGCCGAGGATGTGGAGCAGCAGATAGCCCCCGGTATTGACGGCGGAAAGCCCGCGCACGGTCTTGAGATAGGTCGGGAGCCAGGTGGAGACGGAATAATTGCTCGCCTGCGCACCCATCACCATCAGCGAGATCTTCAAGGTCCGCGCGAGATAGGGCGGGCGCAAGACGGCGACGAATTGCCGGGCGGTGCCGCGCCGGGGGGCTTGCGCGCGGTAGAGATCGGGCTCGGGGACATAGCGGCGCAGCCAGAACACCAGCCCGGCGGGGGCGAGGCCGATCCAGAACAGCACCCGCCAGGCCAGCGCCTCAGGCAGGGCCGCGAAGGCGAGGGTATAGAGCACCGCCGCCGCCGCCCAGCCCACCGCCCAGCCGCTTTGGACCAGGCCGACGGCGCGGCCGCGATAACGATCGCGCACCACTTCGCCCATCAGCACCGCGCCCGCCGCCCATTCGCCGCCGAAGCCGATGCCCTGGCCGGCGCGACAGACGAACAATGCGCCGAAATCCCAGGCAAATCCGCTGAGGAAGGTGAACACCGCATACCACAGGATGGTGATCTGCAGCACCCGCACCCGGCCCAGGCGATCGGCGAGGGCGCCGGCGAACCAGCCCCCGAGCGCCGAGGCGAGAAGGGCGACCGTCCCGAGCAGCCCGGCCTCGCCCTTGCTGATCCGCCAGGTGGCGAGCAGTGTCGGAATGATGAAGCTGTAGACCTGGACATCGAGCGCATCGAGCGCCCAGCCGCCGAAGCAGCCGACCATGGTGCGGCGTTCGCGCGTCGTGAGGTCGAATAGCCAGAGGCGCATCGACGTTCTCTCCCCGCCGCCAGTGGACCGGCGGGAGGCGGGCTTGTCAACCGCCGAGGCTGATCGACCCGCCATAGATGGCGAGCGCCGCAGTCACCACCACCAGCCAGCAATAGCCGCCGCGCGGGCGATGGCCGGCGACGGCAAGGAATTGCGCCATGGCGCGGCACGGCGATAAATGCGCCCAGCCGCACTCGAGAGCAAAAAGACTCTTTCCCGTTTTTCAGGAGGTCAGTGCCGCAGGCACTGGCCAACGGATAAAAGTTTTTGGTTCTTTTTCCAAAAAGAACGGCTTTTTTTGACCTTTTACCCGGCCACACGCAGCCCCTGATCGGCGGCGGCGAAATAGGCATCGACGGCGCGTTTCATCGCCTGGGCGACCTGGACGCGATGCGCTGGCCGGCGGAGTGCGGCCTCGTCCTCGCGGTTGGACATGAAACCCATCTCCACCAGCACGCTCGGAATATCCGCGGCCTTCAAAACCACGAAACCGGCATGCCGCGCCGGGTTGGGGAGCAGCGGCACGCGCGGGCCGAGGGCGCCGACGAGGTCATGCGCGAGGCGCGCCGAGCCGACCCTCGTCTCGTGCTGCACGAGGCTGGCCAAAATCTGCGCGACCTCGGGCGAGGTGCCCTGGAAATCCGGGCCGGCGAAGCGGTCGGCGCTGTTCTCGCGCCGTGCGAGTTCGCGCGTCTGTGCATCCGAGGCATGGGCGCCGAGCGTATAGATGCTGGCGCCGCGCACCCGGTGATCGGTGAGGGCATCGGCATGCATCGAGACGAACAGCATCGCGCGGTGCTGCTCGGCGATGCTCACCCGATGTTCGAGGGGGATGAACACATCCCGCGCCCGGGTCAGTTCGACGCGGTAATGCCCGGATGCTTCCAATTGCCGCTTGAGTTCGAAGGCGGTGGCCAGCGCCACGTGTTTTTCATAGGTGCCGGAGACGCCGATCGCGCCGGGATCCTTGCCGCCATGGCCGGGATCGAGCACCACGAGGCGGGGCGGCGGCCGCGAGGTCGTGCGGGCTGGCGCGTGGCGCGGCGGCTCCGCCCCCGGGGTTGCCGCCTCGGCGAGGTCGGCGAGGAGCGCGGTCGGGAGAAGGAAGGTCGCCTTCACCCCCGCCCCGAGCAGCAAACGTCGGCTTACGGTATAGTTCCGGGTCATTGCCGGGTGACGCTAACACAAAATATCGGAAGTTGCACCCTTCTTGTTGAATTCGCCAAAAAAGTTTGCGTTCGCCAAAAAGGCCTGGGGGATTACGCCCCCAGGCCTCGGTTGGACGCGAACCGGTAGACGCGAACCGGGCGGATCAGCCGAGCTGCTCGCCGTGCAACACCACGTCGAGGCCCTCGATCTCCTGCTCCGGCGTCACGCGGAGCCCGATCGTCGCATCCACCACCTTGAGGATGATGAACGAGATCACGCCGCTCCAGACCAGGGTGACGATGACCGCCTCGGCCTGGATCATCAACTGGTGCAGGCCGCCGATGATGCCCGACGGCGTGCCGGAGGTCGCGGAAAGCGGGCCATAGGCGAAGACGCCGGTGAGCAGCGCGCCGACGATGCCGCCGACGCCATGCACCCCGAAGGCGTCGAGACTGTCGTCATAGCCGAGCATGTGCTTGAGCGAGGTCGCCGACCAGAAGCAGATCACTCCGGCGGCGATGCCGATCACCAACCCGCCGCCGGGCAGCACGAAGCCCGAGGCCGGGGTGATGGCGACGAGGCCGGCGACGGCGCCCGAAATCGCCCCGAGCACCGAGGGTTTGCCCTTCGCCGCCCATTCCGCGAAGGCCCAGGCCAGCGCCGCGGCGGCGGTCGCGATCTGGGTCACCGTCATCGCCATGCCGGCGCGGCCATTGGCGCCGACCGCGGAGCCGGCGTTGAAGCCGAACCAGCCGACCCAGAGCAGCGAGGCGCCGATCACCGCATAGGCGAGATTATGCGGCATCATGTTGTCGCGGCCATAGCCGACCCGCTTGCCCATGACGAGGGCCGCGATCAGCCCGGCGATGCCGGCATTGATGTGCACGACGGTGCCGCCGGCGAAATCCGCCGCCCCCAGTGTCGCGAGCCAGCCATTGGCGCTCCAAACCCAGTGCGCGATCGGGCTGTAGACGAAGATCGACCACAACACGATGAAGACGCAAAGCGCGCTGAACTTCATGCGGTCGGCGAAGGCGCCGGCGATCAGCCCCGGGGTGATGATCGCGAACGTCATCTGGAACATCATGTAGACGGTTTCGGGGATGGTGAACGGTGTCGCGCCATCCGTCCCGGCGCCGAGCACGAAGCCGACATCGTTGCCCTGGGTGATATGGGCGCCGATCCCATTCAGCATGAAGCGCGAGAAATCGCCGATATAGGGATTGCCGTTGGTGAAGGCGAGGCTGTAGCCGATCACCATCCAGGTGATCGTCACCAGGCAGCAGATGATGAAGGACTGCATCATGGTGGCGAG
>JAJZBM010000002.1 GCA_021798915.1 Pseudomonadota bacterium | reverse complement strand
CAGCGTCTCCGCCCCGTCGAGCCGGTAATGGCCGAGATCGCGCGGGATGCGCGGCTGGTAATGGCCGGCGAAGCGGGGCAAGGCGCGGCCGAGATTGGTCCATTCGGTGAAGCCCTTGCCCCACCAGACGTCGTTTTCCTGGCAAGGATGGAATTGCGGCAGGTAAAAAGCCAGCACCCGCGCCTGGCGGTGTGCCCCGGCGACCGGCTCGACCGCCTCGAAATTGAGGCCGGGGCGGGTATTGCGCCGCACCTCGCGCGGCAGGCTGACCTCATCGGCCGGACGCGACGTGTGGATGTCGGGGTCATCGCGATGCCGGAGATAATGCAGCAGCGGATTTTCGTCCGGCATGGCGCGGAGATAGCGCTGACGATAAAAGCGGCTATCGAAATCCGCCGACGGATTGCGGCCCTCGCGATGGCCCTGGACGAGGAAATGCTCGAAAGGGTCCATCCCGGCGGCGGCAATATCGGGATAGGTCTTGAGATACCAGGCCGAATCGAATTCGGCGAGCGGGCTGGTCTCCCCGCTCAGACGGCGCTCGAGGAAATGGGCGAGGCACATCTCGCCCTCGGGGACGCCATAGCGCGCGCGATACCAGGCCGGGTCGAAATAGAGGACCGGCCGCCGCCCCTCACGTTCCCCCGCCCAGACATAGTGCAGAAGGGGGTCGATCCCGGCGGCACGAACATCGGGATTCTCGGCGAGATAAAACACGGGATCGAAATAAAAATTCGGCCGCCGCCCCTCCCCCCAGCCATAGAGATGATAGTGGGTCAGCGGTTCGACGCCGCTGTTTTCGATATCGGGATTGGTGCGGTGGTAATAGGCGGCGTCAAACAGGCCGGCGTGGCGCAGAAGATCGAGTTCCCGCGCGATGTCACGGCCGCTCGGCGCCGTCTCGCGTTCTATGTGCAGATCGAGACCGGAATAGGGGACCAGATGACCCACGCCATAAGCGAAATCGTCAGGCGCCATACCCGTTCTCCCGCAGGGTTCCGGCGCCGAATTCCCATTCTGGTTGCATTTTGCACCCGCAAACAATAGTTAACTCAAAGAGTATTTATCTGATGCCTCTTAATAAGAGAAGATAAAAATTTATCTCTCGTTAAAATAGCAATCGTAATCAATGTATGAATTTTTCAGGAAAAAATTTGGTCGCGTTAACGCAATCAACGACTAGTTCAGGCCAAAAATACAATCAATGATTGTAAAAATGATTGCGTTGGATGTTGAAGAAGAAAAAATGTTCTTTTTTGTAAGAAAGAACCAAAAAACGTTTCTCCCTAGGCCGTGCCTTCGGCGAGGCCCGAGCGAGCGGCACGGTTCAGCGTGACTGAAGGGCAGCGGCGATATCGTCGAGCGCGGCGGGATCCTCGATGGTGGGTGGTGGATTCGCCGGTTCGCCATCGGCGAGGCGGCGGATGGCGGCGCGAAGGATCTTGCCGGATCGGGTTTTCGGCAGGCGCGGCACCACCAGCGCCGCCTTGAACGACGCAACCGGGCCGATCCGCTCACGCACGAGTTGAACCAGTTCGGCGGAGATCTCGTCGAGCGGCCGATTGACCCCCGCTTTCAGCACCACGAGACCGAGCGGCACCTGCCCCTTGAGCGCGTCCTGGGCGCCGATGACGGCGCATTCGGCGACATCCGGGTGCGAGGCCAACACCTCCTCCATCGCGCCGGTGGAGAGCCGATGGCCGGCGGTGTTGATGATGTCATCGGTGCGGCCCATCACCCAGACATCGCCATCGGTGTCGATCATGCCGGCATCGCCGGTGCGATACCAGCCGGGAAAATCGCGGAGATAGGCGTCCCGAAAACCGTCCTCGTTCCGCCACAACGTCGGCGCGGCGCCGGGCGGCAGCGGGAGGCGAACCGCGAGGCTGCCGCTGACGCCGCGCCCGAGCACCACCCCGGCCTCATCGAGGGCTTGCAGGTCATACCCAGGCGATGGGCGGCCGCCGGAGCCGGGCTTGAACGGAAAAAGGCCGAGGCCACGGAAACCGGCGGTGATCGCCCAGCCGGTCTCGGTCTGCCACCAGTGATCGATCACCGGCCGCCCGAGTTTGGCCGCCGCCCATTCCGCGGTCGGCGGATCACAACGCTCGCCGGCGAGAAACAGCGCCTCGAAACGCGACAGATCGTGGCTGGTGAAGCGTTTGGCCTCGGGATCCTGCTGCTTGATCGCGCGCATCGCGGTCGGCGCGGTGAACAGTGCCTTGACCCCATGCGCCGCGATCACCCGGCCGAACGCGCCGGCATCCGGGGTGCCGACCGGCTTGCCCTCATACATGATGGTGGTGCGGCCAGCGAGCAGCGGCGCGTAGACGATATAACTGTGCCCGACCACCCAACCGACATCGGACGCCGCCCAGAAGACATCACCGGCACCGACGCCGTAAACCATTCCCATCGAGCGATGGAGGGCGACGGCATGCCCGCCATGATCGCGCACCACGCCTTTCGGCCGCCCGGTGGTGCCGGAGGTGTAGAGAATATAAAGTGGGTCGGTTGCGAGAACCGGCACCGGATCGGCCGGGTTCGCCCCTGCCTCGGCGGTCAAAAAATCGTGATCCCGCCCCGGGGTCAGCACCGCCGGCGCCATTTCGCGCTGCAGGATCAGACAAGCCTCCGGCTGATGCGGAGAAAGCGCCAGGGCAGCGTCGAGAATCGGCTGATAGGCGACGACGCGGCCAGGCTCTAACCCGCAGGATGCGGCAACGATGACCCGGGGCTTGGCGTCGGCGATGCGCGCGGCGAGTTCGGCCGCGGCGAATCCGCCGAACACCAGCGAATGCACGGCACCGATTCGGGCGCAGGCAAGCATGGTGATCGCCGATTCGGGCACCATCGGCATGTAGATCACCACCCGATCGCCGCGGGAAACGCCGAGCGCGGCGAGCGCGCCGGCCACCCGCGCCACCCGCGCGGTCAGTTCGGCATAGGTGAAGCGCGCGATCCGGCCAGCGAGCGGGCTGTCCCAAACCAACGCCAATTGCCCGCCGCGGCCGGCGGCGACATGGCGGTCGAGGCAGTTCTCGCTGGTATTGAGCATGGCGCCGGGAAACCAGGCGCCATAGGGGCCGATCATCGGGTCGAACACCCGATCCCAGGTTTTGCGCCAGGAAATGCCGCTCGCGGCCTCGGCCCACCACGATTCGGGATCGCGCTGCCAAGCCCGATAGACCTCGCCATAGCGGCTGTTCTGCTCGTCCATGGTGTTTTCTCCCTCCCCGGCCAAGCGCCGGTTTCGTTGGGCAAACTCTGCCCGAGCGGGGGCGGGGCGGCAATGGCGGCGCGATGCGTCAGCGGTGCTGACCGGCCGCAGGTGTGAAATATCTGGATTCCGGCTGGGCAGTGGATAAAAGATGCGCAAGGATGACGGTTGCGGGACCACCGCGACCGGATAATCGGTCACTCGGTCAACCAATCGGTCGGCACCCAATGCCGATGGGCAATCGATCGGAACCAAATTCCGATCCGCGAGATGGGAGGAACAGAACACCATGAGCTATGCCGCAGCCCCGCGTGGGACCGCCGGTCTTTCCGGCCTCACCCCGGTCACCAAGGCCGAGGAGCGCAAAGTCATCTTTGCGTCTTCGCTCGGCACCGTGTTCGAATGGTACGATTTCTTTATTTTCGCGACCTTGGCGCCATTTTTCGCCGGACTCTTCTTCCCCAAGGGCAACGACACCGCGGCCCTGCTCTCGGCCTTTGCGACCTACGCCGTCGGCTTCATGATCCGCCCCTTCGGCGCCCTGGTGTTCGGGCGCATCGGCGATCTGGTGGGGCGCAAATACACCTTCCTGGTCACCATCCTGGTGATGGGTCTCGCGACCTTCGGCACCGGGCTGATGCCGACTTTCGCCTCCATCGGCTGGGCGTCACCGATCATCCTGGTCGCGCTGCGGCTGCTCCAGGGCCTCGCCCTCGGCGGCGAATATGGCGGCGCCGCGACCTATGTCGCCGAACACGCCAAGCCCAATGGCCGTGGCTATGCGACGAGCTGGATCCAGACCACCGGCACACTCGGCCTTTTGCTCTCGCTGATCGTGATTTTTATCTGCCGCGAAACCTTCTCTCCGGCCGATTTCACCGCCTGGGGCTGGCGCATTCCTTTCCTGATCTCACTCATCTTGCTGCTTCTTTCGCTTTATATCCGTCTCAAACTCAATGAAAGCCCGGTTTTTCTGCGGATCAAGGAAGAAAATCGGCGTTCTCCTGCCCCGCTCACCGAAAGCTTCTTTCATTACCCCAATAATAAATACGTGCTTCTGGCTCTTTTCGGCACATGCTCTGGTGAAGGTGTGATCTGGTACACGGCGCAGTTCTATGCGCTCTTCTTTCTCACCATCACGCTGCATCTCGACTATAAACTCGCCTATTTGATGGTCGGGCTTCAGCTCGTCCTCGGCACACCGACCCTGGTGTTTTTCGGCTGGCTTTCCGATCGCATCGGCCGGCTCAAGCTGATGATCGCCTCCTGCGTGCTCTCGGCGCTGACCCTGCTGCCGCTGTTTCACGCTCTCAGCAGCGCGGTCAACCCCGATCTGGTCGCCTTCCAGGCGGCGACGCCGATCACGGTCGCCGCCGAGGACTGCAATTTCCACGTCTTCGTCGGCCCCTGGTCGCAATTCACCGCCTGCGACAAAGTCAAGGATCTGCTCACCAAAAGCGGGCTTTCATTCAAATCCCTGCCAGCCATGGCCGGAAAGGCGGTGGTGACGACGATCGGGACGACGGCGATCGAGGGCGCCGATACCGCCAAGATCAATGCCGCCCTCGCCGCCGCCGGCTATAAACCCAAGGCCGATCCGGCCAAGGTCAACTGGCCGCTCGCCATCCTTTGGCTGTGGATCATGCTGGCCTATGTCGGCATGATCTACGGCCCGATCGCCGCCTATCTCGTGGAATTGTTCCCGGCCAAGATCCGCTATACCTCGATGTCGCTCCCGTATCACATCGGCAATGGCTGGTTCGGCGGCATCCTGCCGCTCCTGGCGACGGCGATGGTCGCCTGGTCGGGCGATATCTATTATGGGCTGTGGTTCCCGATCATCGTCGCCGCGGTCAACGCCATCGTCGCGGCGCTGTTCCTGCACGAAACCAAGGGGGTCGATATCCATAGCTGAGGTGGCGGGCGCCCGAGGCCGATCGCTTCGGGCGCCCACATTCCCCCCGCGCGGCGGCAGCGGCCCGGGATGCCGCTCTATCGTTTATTAACTATAAATTGATCTCTATTTTATATTCTACTCCAGACCAAAGTGACGTTTTCTGGGCGCGGTGATTTCGATGGTGCAGATTTTCACGTGTCTGACGCAGCGGCACGACCCCAGGCTGGTGGCTTTGGCCGTTCTGATCTGTGCCATCGCCTGCGCAACCGTCGTCGCCATGCTCACGCGCGCGATGAAAAACGCCGGCACGAACCGCGCCTTCTGGGCCATCGCGGCGACATTCTCGTTCGGAAGCGGCGTCTGGGCGCTCCATTTCGTCGCCATGCTCGCCTTCCAGACCCGGATGTCCGTCGCCTATGACGTGTCATGGACGGTGTTCTCGATCCTCGTCGCAATTCTCGGCACCCTGCCTGGTTTCGCCTTGTTCCTGACCGCGCCGCGCCACCCGTTGCCCGCCCTGGTCGGCGGGGCGATCGTCGGCCTCGGCATCACCGCCATGCATTTCACCGGCATGATGGCGATGCGTCTCGGCGCCATCGTGATGTTCCAGCGCCCTTATGTCATCGCAGCGATCATCGTCGGCGCGGCGAGCGGGGCGCTGGCGCTGTTCGTCGTCGGGCGCTGGCAGACCATCGCCGGGCGGCTCGCGGGCGGGGTTTTGCTGGCTTTCGCCATCGTCGCGATGCATTTCACCGGCATGACGGCGGTGGTGCTGGTGCCGGTGCTCGGCCCCGGCATCGCGCCCGGGGATGCGGTGTTCACGCCGGCACTGCTGGCGATCGCGGTGGCCGCGATCAGCACTCTCATTCTGCTCACCGGGCTGATGCTCGCGGTCATCGACGCCCGCATGGAACGCCGCGATCTCGCCGAGGCCTGGCGTCTGCGCCAGATCGCCGATTCGGCCTTCGAGGGGTTGATGATCCATCGCGACGGCATCATCCTCGACGTCAACGCCGCTTTCACAACGATGGTCGGCCTGCCGCCGGCGCATATCATCGGCCGCTCGGTGCTCGATTTCGCCGCCGCGGAAGAGGTCGAACACGTGAAGGCGCGCCTCACCACTGGCCGGACCGAACTCGAGGAATGCGTCTTTCGTGCCGCCGATGGCGCGCTTCTTCCGGTCGAAGTTCTGGCGCGTGACATTGAATATGGCGGAAAATCGGCGAAGGTCGTCGCACTCCGCGATATTTCCGAGCGCAAAAAAGCCGCCGAACGGCTGCACTACCTCGCTCATCACGATCCGCTCACCGGCCTTGCCAACCGCTCCCTGTTGCGCGAGCGCATCGCCGCGGCGATCACCCGCGCGGCGGCGAGCGGCGAGAACCTGGCGCTGCTTTCCCTCGATCTCGACCGCTTCAAAGCGGTGAACGATCTCCATGGCCATCCCACCGGGGATCAGGTGCTGATCCGTGTCGCAGCAAGGCTGCGCGCCGCCGCCCGCGGCGCCGAGATCATCGCGCGGCTCGGCGGCGACGAATTCGTCATCCTGCTCCCAGTCGGGGCCGACGCCGAGCGCGCGAGCCAAACCGCGCAGCGGGTGATCGCGACCCTGATCGAGCCGTTCGAGATCGGCGTGCAGTTCGCCCAGATCAGCACCAGCATCGGGATCGCGCTCTATCCTGGGCATGGCGCGACCCCCGACGAGCTGCTGAAAAACGCCGATACCGCGCTCTATTCGGCCAAACGCGCCGGGCGCGGTGTGGCGCGCCTGTTCGATCCGGCGATGGACGCCGAATTGCAGCGCCGCCGGCATCTCGAACAGGATCTCCGCCTCGCCATCCGGCGGCGGACGCTCGCCATCCATTTTCAGCCGCTGTTCAAGAATGACGGGACGACGCTGGCCGGGTTCGAGGCGCTGGCGCGTTGGCCGCATCCCGAGCACGGGGCGATCTCGCCGGCCGATTTCATTCCGCTGGCGGAGGAAAGCGGCCTCATCGTGCCGCTCGGCCGCCTGGTTCTCGAAACCGCTTGCGCCGAAGCCGCCGCCTGGCCGCAGCCGCACCGCATCGCCGTCAATATTTCACCGGCCCAGCTCCGTGCCGGCAACCTCGTTGCGACGGTGACCGATATTCTTGCCCAGACCGGCCTCGCGCCGACCCGGCTCGAACTCGAAGTCACCGAAAGCCTGCTGATCGAGGATACCGAGGGCACGCTCGCCACTCTGACCGCGCTCAAGGCGCTCGGCCTGCGCATCGTGCTCGACGATTTCGGCACCGGCTATTCCAGCCTCAGCTATCTTCGCCGCTTCCCCTTCGACAAATTGAAAATCGACCGCTCCTTCATTCAGGCGCTCGGCGAGAATGACGAGGCGATGGCGATCGTGCGGGCGATCGTCGCACTCGCCAGCAGCCTGACCCTCGATGTCACCGCGGAAGGGGTTGAAACCGAAACCCAGCTTCACCTGTTGCAACAGGAATCGAACGCCGAAATGCAAGGCTATCTGCTCGGCCGCCCAGCCCCCGCCGATGCGCTCGCGAGCCTGCTCACCGGCGACCAGCGGCCGGCGCTACCCGCCGGTGGACGGTTGCGGCGCCTGGAGACCGCCGCCGATCAGGCCTGATCGGCGGCCCTGACCTTAACTTTCTTACCCGATTGCCCTCGGGATCACTCGGCGGCGAGCGGCAGGGCGGCGGCCTCGGCGCGGAGCCAGATCGCGGTATCGTGGAACGCGGCGCCGCCCTTGGGGGGAGCCGCGTCATCGCCGGTAAGCGCGTTGATACCCAACCCGCCCGGGAAATCGGTGCTCGGCCAGATACTCTCGACGACGACGACGCCGGGTTGCAGCCCGTCGAACAGGCGGGCGTGGACGCGCACCTCGCCACGCGCGTTGCCGAGCCGCACCACGCTGCCATCCGTGATGCCGAGCCGGGCCGCGTCCTCGGGATGGATCAGCGCCGCCGGGCGCTTCTCGCGCCGGCGCGAAGTCGGCGTCTCGGTGAAGGTGGTGTTGAGGAATTGCCGCGCCGGGGCGGCGACGAGACGGAAGGGCAGCGCCGCGGTCGCGTCCTCGGGCGAGGGCATGTAATCGGGGAGCGGCGGCATCGCCGCGTGGTTCGGCCCGATCGCCGCCCAGTCCGGGGCGAAGTGGAATTTGCCGTCGGCATGGCCGAAACCGTTGAGGAAATGGCTGGTCGCGAAATCGGGCTGAGCGTCGATCCAGCGCGAGGCCAGCACGGTTTTGGCATCCGGCCAGCCCGAGGCGTGCAGCGTCGCGTCAATCATTTCCATGGCGCTCATCGTAAATCCGGGATGGCGGGCGCCGAGCCGCGCGGCGAGCGCCGAGATCACCTCATGGTTGGAGCGGCATTCCCCCGGCGGGTCGATCAGCTTCGGGCCGATCTGGATATGGCTGTGGCCGCCGGCCTGGTAGATGTCGTCATGCTCCATGAACATCGTTGCCGGCAGCACGATATCGGCGAATTTCGCGGTCTCGGTGAGAAATTGCTCATGGACGCAGACGAAGAGATCATCGCGCGAAAACCCGCGCCGGACGCGGTTGGAATTGGGGGCCACGGTCACCGGATTGGTGTTCTGGATCAGGAGCGCATGCACCTCCGGCCCCTCGCCCAGCTCGCTCCGGTCGCCGGTGAGGACGGCGCCGATCCGGCTCATATCCATCTCGCGGATCGTCACGTCGCGTGCATCCAGCCCCTCGATCAGGGTCTTGTCCCAATGATAGATGTGCCGGTTGTTCCAGAACGCGCCGCCGCCCTCGTGCCGCCATTTGCCGGTGACGGTCGGCATACAGGTGACGGCGAAGAGATTGGCGGCGCCGTTGCGCAGACGCGAAAACCCGTAGCCGACGCGGAGATAGGCGCGCGCGGTCTCGCCATAGAGTTTGGCGAAATGTTCGATCGCCTCGACCGAGAGCCCGGTGATCGGCGCCGCCCAGGCCGGCCCGCGGCTGGCGAGATGGGCCTCCAGCCGCGCCGGGTCATCGCTATAGCGGGCCATGTAGGCACGATCGGCGTAGCCATCGCGAAAGGCGACATGCATGACCGCGCAGGCCAGCGCCGCGTCCGAGCCGGGGCGGAGGGCGAGATGGAGATCGGCGACCTCGGCGGTGCCGGTGCGGTAGGGGTCGATCACCACCAGTTTCGCACCGCGCTCCTTTCGCGCGCGCGCGATATGGGTCATGACGTTGACCTGGGTCGCGACCGGGTTGGTCCCCCAGACGATGATCAGGTCCGAGCGCGCCATTTCGCGTGGATCCGGCCCCCAGATTTTGCCCACCCCCGCCTCCCAGCCGGATTCGGCGAGATAGGTGCAGATGGTGGTGCGCTGGCGGGAATAGCGCATGACGTGGCGGAGGCGGTTGATGCCGTCACGCTGCACGAGGCCCATGGTGCCGGCGTAGTAATAGGGCCAGACCGCTTCCGCGCCGTGGCGGGTCGCGGCCTCGCTGAACGCGCCGGCGACGCGATCGAGCGCCTCGTCCCAGGTGATCGGCGTGAACTGGCCCGATCCCTTGGGGCCGGTGCGGCGCAGCGGCACGGTCAGCCGGTCGGGGTGGTGGGTGCGCTCGGCGTAGCGCGCGACCTTGGCGCAGACGATTCCGGCGGTGTAGGTGTTGGCCGCCGCGCCGCGCACCGCGCCGATGCGGGCGCCGTCATGGACCTCGACCTCGAGCGCGCAGGTGGAGGGGCAATCATGCGGACAGACGGAGGAGCGAATTTCGCGCATCTGACACTCTTTCGCGATCGCAAAACGCCAGTCTAGTTTTCGTGCCCAGCCTTGGCAACCTGTTGCCCTGCCGCTAGGGATCAACCCTCCATCCACACCCTCTCGGGAGGTCCGCCATGCGCCGCCGCCTCGCGTTTTTCGCCCCGTTCCTGCTCGCCGCCCCGTTCCTGGCGGCGTTTCCGCCCGCCGCCCCGGCGCAATCCGTCGCCCATGGCGGCATCGTCGTCCAGCGTGTCTGGGCGCGCGCCGCGGCCGAGGAAGGCATGTCGAGCGTCGTCTATCTCACCATCGTCAATCGCGGCGGCGATGACGCGCTGACCCATGCCCGCACCCCGATCGCGACCGCCGCGGTCCTGCACCAGACGCGCAACGATGGCGGGGTGATGCGCATGCTCGACGTCGCCAGCATCCCGATCCCCGCCGGCCAGCGCGTGGCGTTCAAGCCCGGCGGCTATCACATCATGCTGGTCGGGCTGCAAAAGCCGCTCAAGCCCGGCGATACATTTCCGGTCTCGCTCACCTTCGCCCATGCCGGGACGCTCATCGTCGAGGCGCATGTTCTCAAGGCCGGCGCCAGCGGCCCCACGAGCGACGCGGACGAGAGCAGCGATGGCCATGACGGCATGGGGGATATGAAGGATATGGGCGGGATGGATATGAAATAGCCGCCCTTGGAAAGAAGCCCCGCCCGGATTTCTCCCGGCGGGGCAGTCAACAGGGAGGCTTCACACCCGGACGACGAAGGGGGATGTCGGCCCGGGCAACCCGGCGGGAAGGCCGGACTGGCGCGGCCGCGAGGCCCTGACGAGCATACATTGCCCATAACCAGGGGTTGCGGCAGCGCGTTCCGAACTATGCCGGTTTCGCTTTCCGAAGCCAGGGATAAATCAGGGCAGCATCCATGCCCGAAATGCATAGCCCGGTCGCGCGCTCACGCCATCTCGGCGAGGCGGGCGAGCAGGAAATCACGAAACACCGCGACTCGCTTGGAATTGCGCAATTCCTCGGGATAGACGAAGAACACGTCGACGGTCGGGGATTTCACCTCCGGCAGGATGCGGACCACGTCCTCAGTTTCGGTCGCGAGGTAATCGGGCATGGCGCCGATCCCGAGCCCGGAGCGGATGGCGAGCAGCATGGCGTGCAGGCTGTTGACCTCGAGCAGCGGCTTGCGCCGGCTGCCGTCGCGCCGCCCGACCTGCGCCAGCCAGTTCATGTCGGCGACCGGCGGATGATAATCGCCGAACAGGATCAGCCGGTGCTGATCGAGGTCGTCGACGTTTTGCGGCGTGCCGAATTTCTGGAGATAGGCTGGGGAGGCGCAGACATGCCAATGCATCGACATCAGATGGCGCTGCACCAGATCGGGCTGCTTCGGTGGGTGCATGCGAATCGCGACATCGGCCTCGCGCATCGCGAGATCGAGGTCGGTATCGTCGAGCAGGAGGCTCACCGTGACATCGGGATAGGCTTCGAGAAAACTTTGCAGCCGGGGCGCGAGCCAGGAGGATCCAAAGCTGACGGTGGTGGTGATTTTGAGCCGCCCGGCCGGTTTTTCCTTGCTCTCGGTGAGCAGGGCCTCGGTCATCGCGAGCTTGGCGAACACCTCGCGCACGGTGCGGTTGAGGCTTTCCCCCTGTTCGGTGAGGATCAGGCCGCGGGCATGGCGGTGGAACAGCGGCACTTGCAGCGCCTCCTCCAGCGCCGAAATCTGCCGCGAAACCGCCGATTGGCTGAGATTGAGCGTATCCCCCGCATGGGTGAAACTGCCGGCCTCCGCGACGGCGTGAAACACCCGCAATTTGTCCCAATCCATGGTCAAAATCCCCCCGCCGCCGGGGCCATGCCGGAGGCTTTGCAAAATGCCGCCGCCCTCGCCGCCGATCCCGCGCCGGCTCACGCGCTCAGGCGCCCCGTCTCGCATACCGTCACGCATGCGTTCCATCGTCAGGCGGCGGCCTGGCTATGCGCGCCAAGACGCGCGGCGAGGAATTTTTCCGCCTCCAGCGCCGCCATGCAGCCCGTCCCGGCGGCGGTGACCGCCTGGCGGAACAGTTTGTCCTGCACATCGCCGGCAGCGAACACGCCGGCGCGCGAGGTGCGCGTGCTGCCGGGCGTGGTGGTGATATACCCCTCCGCGTCCATCGCGATCTGGCCCTTGAAGATCGCGGTGTTCGGCGTGTGACCGATGGCGACGAACACCCCGTCGGTCGCCAGGTCCGAGACCGCGCCGGTCACGGTATCGCGGAGCCGCACGCCGGCGACCGTTGCCGGCTGGCCGGCGCCGAGAATCTCCTCGACGACGCTGTTCCACACCAGCCGCACCTTGGGATGGGCGAAAAGCCGCTCCTGGAGGATGCGCTCGGCGCGGAGCTGGTCGCGGCGATGGATCAGGGTGACGCTATGCGCGTGATGGGTCAGATACAGCGCCTCCTCGACGGCGGTATTGCCACCGCCGACCACGACCACGTTTTTGCCGCGAAAAAAGAACCCGTCACAGGTCGCGCAGGCCGAAACCCCAGCGCCGGCGAGCTTTTTTTCGGAGTCGAGGCCGAGCCAGCGCGCCTCGGCGCCGGTCGCGATGATCACCGCATCGGCGCGATAGCGTGCCCCGCTATCGCCGCTGGCCGAAAACGGGGCGGCGGTGAAATCGACCGCGGTGATGATGTCATCGATCACGCGCGTCCCCATTTTCTCCGCCTGCGCCGCCATCTGTTCCATCAGCCACGGCCCCTGGACGATGTCGGCGAAGCCGGGGTAATTCTCGACATCGGTCGTGATGGTGAGCTGTCCACCGGGTTGCAGGCCGCGCACCAGAACCGGGGCGAGCCCGGCGCGGGCAGCATAGATCGCCGCGGTATAGCCGGCCGGGCCGGCGCCGATGATCAGCACCGGGCTGGTGATGGGGGTGGAGACGGGGTCGTTCATCCGGTCGTGTGCCTATTTTTGTCGCGCGTCGACAATATCGAGCCGCATGGGTCGGAAGCAAGCGATCATACGCTCTTTGGTTGATGTTTCCCCTTGCCCTCCGCTGCCAACGTAATATTCTTTCGCCACCGCGCGAACAAGGAAACGCCCACGGGCGTTCGGATGAAAGCCGACGCCATGAAAACGTCATGAAAACGCCGCCCTTCGATGCGCCCCAGTCCGAGCCGCCGGGGATCGATGCCATCGACCGCCGCATCCTGGCCGAATTGCAGGCCGATGGCCGCATCACCAATGTCGATCTGGCGAGCCGGACCGGGCTTTCGCCGCCGCCCTGTCTCCGCCGCGTGCGCCGGCTGGAGGAGGCTGGGTTCATCCGCGGCTATCACGCCGATATCGATCCCGAGCGGCTCGGCTGGCAGATCATGTTTTTCGCGATCGTCGGCCTCGACAGCCAGAAGGAAGCGGTGCTGACCGAGTTCGAGGCCATCGTCGGCGCCTGGCCGGAGGTGCGCGAATGCCACATGATCCGGGGCGGGGTCGATTTCCTGCTGCGACTCGTGGCGCGCGATGCGGCACACGAAAATCAATTGACCGAACGCCTCACCGGCCTCGAACGCGTAAGCCGCGTCCAAACCCTGCAAACCATTCGCACCAGCCGCGCCCTGACCGGCGTTCCCCTCTGATTTCGGCTTGTTTTCCGGCATGTCCTCGCCCCCCGCCCCAACTTTGCCCGCGCGGCTCACCGTCGTCGTCCCGTGCTATAACGAGCGCGCCAATGTCGCCCCGCTGGTCGCGCGGCTGGAGGCGGCGCTCCGGGGGGTGGCCTGGGAAGCGGTGTTCGTCGATGACAACAGCCCGGACGGCACCGCCGCCATGGTGCGCGAGATCGCGGCCCATGACCCGCGCATCCGCTGCCTCCGCCGGGTTGGAAGGCGCGGCCTGTCCTCGGCGGTGATCGAGGGGGCGCTGTCTTCCTCGGCCGAGTTCGTCGCGGTGATCGACGGCGACATGCAGCACGACGAAACCCGCCTCAAGCCGATGCTCGCGCGATTGATAGCCGGCGAGGGCGATATCGCGATCGGCAGCCGCTATGTCGCCGGCGGCGACGCCGGGGGCCTCTCCGGCGGTTTTCGCCAGCGGCTGTCAAAGCTCGGCATCCGCTTCGCCCAGCTCTTTCTGCCGGCGCCGACCAGCGATCCGATGAGCGGATTTTTCATGATGCGGCGCCAGCGCTTCGAGGAGATCGCGCCACGCCTGGCCGGGAGCGGGTTCAAAATCCTCCTCGATCTTTTGTTCAATGCCCGCCCGCCGCTCAAGATAGTTGAAATTCCATTCGAATTCCGCGCCCGCGCGTTTGGCGAGAGCAAGCTCGACGCGCTGGTGCTCACCCAGTTCGCCGGGCTGCTGATCGATCGCGTGCTGCATGGCGCGGTGCCGCTCCGCTTCATCGCTTTCGCCGGGGTCGGCCTCGTCGGGGTGGGCGCCAATCTCGCGGCACTCGCCGCCGGGCGGGCGATGGGGCTCGGGTTTTCGCTGGCCCAGGCGATCGCGACGGTGATTGCCATGGGGGTCAATTTTCAGCTCAACAACACCCTCACCTATCGCGACCAGCGCTTACGCGGGGCGCGGCTGTGGCGTGGCTTCGTGCTGTTCATGCTGTTTTGCGGGATCGGCGCGGTGGCCGATCTCGGCATCGCCCGCACCCTCTATGAGGACCACAACTCCCTCACCGTCGCCGGCGCCGCCGGGGCGATCGTCGCGGTGGTGTGGAACTACGCCATTTCCGCGACCCTGGTCTGGCGCGCGCGATGAGCGGGATGAGGTCCAGGGACGATGTCCCTGGCGGGGTCGAGGGGCAGCACCCCTCGCCTTCCCTGCCTGTCTATCTCTTACTCTTTCTCCTGGCTCTGACCGCCCTCCGCCTCGCGGTCGCGGCGCTGACGCCGCTCTCCCCGGACGAGGCCTATTATTGGGTCTGGTCGCGGGCGCTGGCGCCGGGCTATCTCGATCACCCTCCGATGGTGGCGCTGTTCGTGCGCCTCGGCGTCGCCCTGATCGGGCCTTCGGCGCTCGGGGTGCGGCTTTTGGCGCCGGTTTCGGCGCTGATCGGCTCGCTTTTGCTCGCCTTGGCGGCCGAGGATCTGGCCCCCGGCCGGCGCGCCGGGGTTGCGGCGGCGCTGCTGTTCAATGCGACGTTGCTGATGGCGGCGGGGGCGGTGACGATGACGCCGGATACGCCGCTCATGCTGTTCTGGACGGCGACGCTCTGGGCGCTGGCGCGGTTCGTTGCGCGCCGCACGGGCGGTTGGTGGCTGCTCGCCGGCCTGTTCGCCGGCCTCGCCTTGGATGGCAAATATACCGGATTATTGCTGTTCATCGGCGCCGGGGCGTGGCTGCTCGCGGTGCCGCAACTCCGCCCCTGGCTCGGCCGCTTCCCGGTTTGGGGTGGGGTGGGGCTGGGGTTTTTGCTCTTCGTCCCGGTCCTCGCGTGGAATGCCGGGCACGGCTTCGCGAGTTTCACAAAACAGGGTGGACGGAGCGCCGCCTGGCATCCCGGCTTGCGGTTTCTCGGCGAATTGATCGCGGGGCAGATCGGACTTGCAACCCCGCTGGTGTTTTTGCTCGTTGTTGCGGGCTTTGTCGGCGTTGCGCGGCGGTTTTGGCACGAACGCCCCCCCGGCGACGGGCTTTTACTGGCGCTCGGCGGTCTGCCCGGCCTGGTTTTCCTCGAACACGCGATCGGCGATCGGGTGCAGGCGAATTGGCCGGCGATCTGCTACCCGGCGGCGCTGATCGCGGCGGGCGGGCTCGGCGGCGCCTGGCGGCGTTGGCTGGCACCGGCGGCGGCGCTCGGCTTTCTCATCACCGGCCTGGTCTATTGGCAAGCGGTCGCGGCGCCGCTGCCGCTGCCCCGTCGGCTCGACCCGACGCTGGCGCGCCTCGGCGGCTGGCGCGAATGGGCCGACGCGGTCGAGGCGGCGCGGCTTGCCAGCGGCGCCGCTTTCGTCGCCGACGAGAATTACGGCGAGGCGGCGATGCTCGCCTGGCTGCTGCCGCGCGACGTGGTGGTGGTCGGGATCGCGCCGCGCTGGGCATTGTTTTCGCTCCCGCACGGAGACGCGGCTCTCACCGCGGCGCCGGGGCTGCTGGTCGAGAGCGCGCGGCGGACGGCACGCCCGAGCGGCGCCGGGCTCGCCCTTGCGCCGCGCGGCGAGGTCGTCCGCGCGCGTCTCGGCGTGACCGCCGAGCGCTATCGGTTGTATCTTTTGCGCCTCGGCGACGGCGCGCCGGCGGCGGCGGTGCTGCCGCGCCCATGACAGGAGCCGGGGGAGGACATGTGATGGCCGAGGGTTTGCCCGAATTCGAGGATGTGGCGGCGGCGGCGGCGCGGCTGGCCGGCCGGATCGTGACCACGCCACTCCTCTCGCATCCGCGGCTCGATGAGATCACCGGCGGGCGGATCTTCCTCAAGGCCGAGCCGCTCCAGCGCACCGGCAGCTTCAAATTTCGTGGCGCGACCAACGCCGTGCTGCAACTGCCGGCGGCGGCACGGGCGGCGGGCATCGTCACCTATTCCTCCGGCAATCATGGCCAAGCCGTCGCTGCTGCTGCTGCTGCCGCTGGGATCACGGCGAGCGTTTTCATGCCGGCGGACGCACCGGCGATCAAACGCGAGAGCACCGCAAATTGGGGCGCGGAGATCCGGCTCTATGACCGCGCAAGCGAGGACCGCGAAGCCCTCGCCCAAGCCTTCGCCGCAGACCACGGCGCCACCATCATCCCACCTTTCGACCACCGTGACGTCATCGCCGGACAAGGGACGCTGGCGCTCGAGATCTTCGCCGAATGCCGCGCCCGCGGGGCCGCGCCGGAGGCCCTGCTGGTCTGCACCGGAGGCGGCGGCCTGATCGCCGGCTGCGCGCTCGCCGCCGCTGGCGCGGCGCCTGGAACCCGGGTCTATGCCGTCGAACCCGAGGGGTGGGACGACACCACGCGCTCGCTCGCCGCCGGCACGCGCCTCGCGAACGCCCCCGGCGGCAGCGGGTTCTGCGATGCCCTACTCGCGCCGAGCCCCGGGCGCCTCACCTTCGCGATCAACCGCGCCCATCTCGCCGGCGGTCTCGTGGTCAGCGAGGCGGAGGTGCGGGCGGCGATGGCGTTCGCCTTCCGCCATCTCAAGCTGGTCGTCGAACCCGGCGGCGCGGTCGCGCTGGCAGCGTTGCTCGCCGGCAAGTTTCCGGCCAAGGGGCGCGTCGTCGCCGCGGTGCTCAGCGGCGGTAATGTCGATCCGGCGGTGTTCGCCGAGGTTTTGGGTGGAAATATATAAATAAGGGGGGAGATAGAAGATTGTTCTTTTTTGAAAAAAAGAACCAAAAAACTTTTATTCGTTGGGCAGTGTCTGCGGCATTGTCGCCGTGGGAGCCGGAGAGAGCGGATGAGCGCCACTGACCTCAAGGCGATCTATGATCAGGATTTCTTCACCGGCCACGCCGAAGGGGCGGAGGAGGCCGCAGCGCTGGTCGTGCCGCTGGTCCTCGCCATGCTGCCCGATCTCGGCGCGGTGGTCGATGTCGGTTGCGGCGCCGGCCACTGGCTCGCGGCGTTCGGGCGCGGCGGGGTTGGCGACCTGCTCGGCCTCGACGGCGGCGAAACCGCCGCGACATTGGCGATCGCACCGGCATGTTTCCGCGAAACCGACCTCGCCCGGCCGATCACCCTGTCACGGCGCTTCGATCTCGCCGTCTCGCTCGAGGTCGCCGAGCATCTGCCCCCTTCCCGCGGCGAAAGCTTCATCGCCGATCTCTGCGCGCTCGCCGATATCGTGCTGTTCAGCGCCGCCATCCCCGGCCAGGACGGCACCCACCACATCAACGAGCGCTGGCCGAGCTATTGGGCGGGACTGTTCGCGGCGCATGGCTATGGCCCGCACGACGTCATCCGCCCGCGCATCTGGGATGATCGGCGGATCCCGTTCTGGTACCGGCAGAATGTTTTTCTCTATGCCAACGCTGCCGGGCGGGCCCGGCTTTCCCTGCCGGCGGATGCGGGCTGGCCGCGCACGCAGGCGAGCGATCTCGCGCACCCCGATCTCTACCGCTTCCATACCGACGAATTGCTCGCCCGCCGGCGCGCCGAAACCCCGGCGACGCGCTATCTGATGCGGCTCGAACGCCAGCTCAACGCGACCGAAAACCGGCTCGCCGCGATGACCATCGAACACAAGGCGGCGCGCTATGACGTCTATCTGCGCGATCTCAAGCTCGCCGAGCGGGAAACCGAGATCGCGGCGCTCAACGACCGCCTCGCCGCGATCAACGCGCGCCTCGCCAGCGGCTTCGCCACCGCCGCCGCACGGCGGCCGCTCAGACGGGTCGCGGCCTTGATCGAAAGGCGCGCCGGCGCCCTGGCCCGGCGATATCTGGGCCTGACGCGAGGAGGATGAGCCATGTCCGAAACCACCCCCATCATCACCGCCCTTCCCGATGCCGGCGGCGGCGAGAGAATCGCCCTCGACCGGGTGCGCGAGCATGTCTCCGCCGCGGAATGGCAGGCGCGCCTCGATGCCGCCGCATGCTACCGCCTGGTCGCGCATTTCGGCATGAGCGATCTCGTCTACAACCACATAACCGTGCGCATCCCGGGTCACGTCCCGGGCGGAGGCGAGCGGCTGCTGATCAACCCCTATGGCTGGATGTATGAGGAAATCACCGCCTCCAGCCTGATCACCATCGATCTCGCCGGCCGGATTCTGCTCAATCCGCACGCCGATATCGGCATCAACCAGGCGGGCTATGTCATCCATAGCGCCGTGCATGGCGCGCGCGCCGATGTCGGCTGCGTCATTCACACCCACACCCGCGCCGGCATGGCGGTCTCGGCGATGCGCTGCGGCCTGCTCGCGCTGACCCAGACCGCGATGCGCTGCCTGCCGATCGCCTATCACGATTACGAGGGGCCGGCGGTCGATCCCGCTGAGCGCGCCCGGCTGGTCGCCGATCTCGGCGGCGCGAGTTGCATGATTCTGCGCAATCACGGCCTGCTCACCGCCGCGCCGAGCGCAGCCGAAGCGTTCAACGCCCTCTATTGGCTGGAAATGGCCTGCCGCGCGCAGGTGGACGCGATGGCGGCGCGGACCGAGCTGTCCTTCCCGCCGGAAGCGGTGATCGCGCACGCGAAGCATCTCTATCAGCCCGAGACACGGCGGCGGTTCGGCGTGATGGAATGGCCGGCCATGCTGCGTCTCCTCGATCGCCGCGACCAATCCTGGCGGACGTGATCTTTTTCGCCGAAATTTTGCCCATCGGCCGGCGAATTTAGGCAAGGGTTAAGCAACTCCGTGCATGCTGCCCCGGCGTGGGCAAGAGCGGCACGGAAGACAATGGCAGGCAAAAGCGGCAAAAACGGCGAAAACGCCAAGAAAATCGTCCTCATCCGCAAGGAGGAGGTGATCGAAGGCGGCCATCACGGCGGCGCCTGGAAGGTCGCGTACGCCGATTTCGTGACCGCCATGATGGCGTTTTTCCTGCTGATGTGGCTGATCAACGCGACATCTGAGGAGCAACGCCGCGGCCTTGCCGATTATTTCAGCAAGTCCAATATCTTCAGCCACCAAACATCGGGGTCCGGCAAGCCGTTCGGCGGCAAGACGCCGTTCGAGGACGGCAATATGGTCTCCGATCGCGGCGCCGAGCAGGTGGTGATGGGCGCCGCCGAGGCGGTGCAGGACGTCGATGAGGATAATGGCGAGACGCCGGCGCAGGTTCAGCCCGATCCCAACCAGAACGACGATCTCAACCCCGGTGGCAAGGATCTGACCGGGAGCGGCAACGGTCTTCCCGGCAACACCCTCACCTTCCGCGCCGATGACGGCAAATCCGGGCGCGGCGACAGCGGCCCGGCGGCCCCCGGCGGCCAGGCGGTGGTCGCGCCGCAAACCACGGCCGCGACCGAGACCAAGGGGGGGGCTACGGCAACCGCAGCCGCAACCGCCGCCAGCGCCACGACGCCGGCGCCGATCCCGCCGGCGGCGGCCAAGGACGCCGACCCCCGCCGCGCGGAGGAGGCCTCCTTCCAACAGGCGGCGCGCGAAATCCGTGCCGCCATCGCGAGCGACCCGGCACTCCGCGATCTCGCCCACCAGCTCGCCATCGACGAAACGCCGGAGGGGCTTCGCATCCAGATCCTCGATGAAGATAAGCGCCCGATGTTCGATCTCGGCGCCTCGGCCCCGAATGGGCGGGCGCGCGACCTGCTGGCGAAAATCACCCCGGTCTTGAACCGGCTGCCCGAACGCCTGTCGATCGGCGGCTATACCGACGCCGCCCCCTATCATGGCGGTGGCAAAACGAACTGGGATCTCTCGACCGAGCGCGCCAACGCGACACGGCGCTTTCTCTCCGAGGCCGGCCTCTCGGAAGATCGGTTCCAGAGCGTCACCGGCCACGCCGATCGCGAATTACTGCTGCCCGGCGACCCTCTCGCTGCCGCCAACCGGCGGATCGCCGTCGTGGTCTTGCGCGCCGCGCCACCACCCAAGGTGACGTCTCACCCGGCGCCCGCCGCCGCACCCGCCACCAACCGGTGAGCATCCGGCCATGCTGACGATCGGTGGACTGGTCTTTTTGCTGGTTTGTGTTTTCGGCACCTTCATCGCCTCGGGGGGCAATATCGGCGTCCTGGCCGAGGCGCTGCCGTTCGAAATGATCTCGATCGGCGGCGCCGCCACCGCAACGCTGGTGATGGCCAACTCGATGCACGACGTGAAACATACGCTGTCCAGTTTCGGGAAGGTGATGAAGGGCGCGGCCTTCGCGAAGACCGACTATGTCGATCTGCTCTCGCTGCTGTTTTTTTTCGCCAAACTCGCGTCGAGCAAGGGGCCGATGGCGCTCGAAGCCCATATCGAACGCCCCGAGGAGAGCAAAGCGTTTCAGAAATATCCCAAGATTCTCGGCAACCACCACGCCAGCGGGATGATTTGCGACTATCTCCGGATGGTCGGGATGAACGCCGACGATCCCTACCAGATCGAGGACGTGATGGCGCGCGAGATCAAGAAAACCATGGCCGAGGAGTTGCACAGCGCCCACGCGCTGCAAACCGTCGCCGACAGTCTGCCGGCGCTCGGCATCGTCGCCGCCGTGCTCGGCGTGATCAAGACCATGTCGCATATCAGCGATCCGCCGGCCGTGCTCGGGCAGATGATCGGCGGCGCGCTGGTCGGCACGTTTCTCGGCGTGCTGCTCTCCTACGGCCTCACCGCGCCCTTCGCCGCCCGCATCAAAGGAATCGTCGAGGAGGAGGGGAAATATTACGAGGTGATCCGCGCCGTTCTGATCGCGCATCTGCATGGCAACGCACCACAGATCAGCGTCGAGACCGGGCGCAAGATGGTCCCCAACCAGCACATGCCGAGCTTCCAGGAATTGGAGGAGGCGTTGCAATCGGTGCAGATCAATTAAAGAAGACAAGAGATAAGATGGTTCTTTTTTGAAAAAAAGAACCAAAAAACCTTTAATCCGTGACACCGTGCCACTGGCGCCGCTACCTCCAAGGAAGCAATGAAAAGTCTTTTTACTTATTTTTCTTCAGAAAAAGAAGATTCTTGATTATTACATTACCGCGGCAGCAATAAATACTCCGCCCCGTGCGCGTTCATCCGCCCGGCGCGTTCGGCGGCATCCTTGCCCCAGCCGAAGAAGATATCGGCCCGGAGCGGCCCGGTGATCGCGCCGCCGAGATCCTGTGCTATCATCAGCCGGGCGAGCGGCGCGTGGTTCGCCGGATCGGTCGTCGCGATGAATACCGGCGCGCCGAGCGGAATGAACTGGCGGTCGACGGCCAGCGAGCGCTCCGGTGTCAGCGGCGCGCCGAGCGTGCCGGGCGGGCCGAGATCGGCGGGATAATCACGCAATTCGCGGAAAAACACGTAATCGGGGTTTTCCTCCATCACCGCTTGCGCCTCCTTGGGGTGCGCGATCAGCCAGGCGCGGATGGTTTGTTCGGAAATCTGATCGGCGGTGATCTCGCCGCGCGCGGCGAGCACCCGCCCGATCGGCACGTAGGGCCTGCCGTTCTGCCCGGCATAGGCCACCCGCACCAGCGTGCCGTCCGGGAGATTTATTCTGCCGGCACCCTGGATCTGCAAGAAAAACGCATCGATCGGGCTGCTCACCCAAAGGATCGCCAGGCGCTGGCTGGCGAGTGCCCCGGCATCGATTTCGGCGCGCGTCGGATAGGGGACGAGGCGACCATTGGCGACCCGTCCGGCGATGTGGCGGCCTTTGAGATCAGCCGTGAAATCGCCGAGATCAGCGGTGACGAGATCGAGCGGGCGGCCGAGCAACGGGGTCTGGAAAGCGCCGCCCGGGCTGCGCGCGCCACGCAATGTGGGTTCGTAATAGCCGGTATAGAGAGCTTCGGCGGTATTGGCTTCGCTGACGAGATAGGGTTGAAAACCATTTTCAAAAAAATGCCGCGCCGCGCCCTGGTCTCCGGATGGCAGGTGGCGGGCTTGCTCACAGAGCGCGCGCCAGTTTTCCGCTCGCCCACCGCGCGTTTCCGCCAGCCCCTCGCCGCCGAGCAGCTGATCCGCCGGCATCACCGCGAGCCGCGCGCAGCTCCGGGCGAAGGCGGCAAGGGCGGCGGCGCTGTCATCCTGCGCCCAACCCGGGAGGTCGGTGAAGGAAACCGGCGCCAGCGCCATGTGTGGCCCTGCCGACGGCGGCGGCGCGACGACGCAGGCGGCGAGTAAAAGAGAGAGGGCCAGCCCGGCCGCCTGCCGCAGCCAGCGCCGCGTCATATCGGCGTCGATCATCAGAACTCCCAGGAAACGTCAGTGGCTTTGCGCCGCGGCCAGCCGCCAGGTGGGATCGCTGCTGGCAAGGTCGCGCTCGAAGACCCAGAGATCGGTGATCTCGGTCACCGCCTCGCTGCCGTGGACGATCTCGCCGCCGCGTCCACGGGTCAGGCTCACCTGGTCGGAGACGAAGCGGACGGTGATTCTGGCGCGGGTGCCGGCGAGCGCGGCATCGGTGATGGTCGCGGCGAGCAGCGCCTTGATCTCACTTTCGGCGGTCTCGCCGGCGGCCTCGCGCGCGGTGATCGCGGCGTCGAAAATCTGGCCGGTCTCCGTCCCGAGCAGCGGCGTCAGGGTGGCGCGATCACCCTTCGCATAGGCGGTGACGATGAGGCGGAAGGCGCGTTCGGCGCCCATCAGGAATGCCATCGGATCGAAGCTGCGGTCGATGCCGCGCATCGCGCCGAGAGCCAGGGTCGCCGGGCTGTCGGGCGTCGGGAAGCCGCGGCTCGGTGCCGGCGGCATGGCGACCGGTTCGGCGTGACCCTCGATCACCGTGCCGCCCTCAGCGAGCGCCGGCGGCTCCGGGCGCTCGAAACCGGTGCGCCGGCCGAGCACGCTCCGGAGCCGCAGCACCAGAAACAGCGCGATCATGCCGAACAGGATCAGATCAATCGGAAATCCGCTGGCGCCCATGCCCTGACCTTTCCCGCCCCATCCGTCCCGCCGACGACGAGGATCTTTCTAGCGCCTAATGGCTGGCCTGCGCGAGGCTGGCGAGGTCGAGGCGCGGGCGGGCGCCGTAATGGCCGATCACCGCCGCCGCCGCGCGGCTGCCAAGCCAGCCGCTGGCGGCAAGGCCGCGCCCCTGGCTGTAGCCGGTGAGGAATCCCGCCGCATAGGCGTCGCCGGCGCCAGTGGTATCGACGACCTCGGCCGGCGCCGCCGGCACCATCGCCTGTTCGGCGCCCTGGACGATCAGGCTGCCGCGTTCGCTCCGCGTCAGCACCGCGAGCGGCACCGCCTTGCGCGCCGCCGCCGCCGCGCGGTCGAAATCCTCGGTCTCGAACAGGCTGGTGATTTCCGCCTCATTGGCAAAGAGAATGTCGATCGTCGGCAACAACGCGAGGAAGGCGTCGCGATGGCGGGCGACGCAGAACGGATCGGAGAGCGAGAGCGCGACCTTATTGCCGGCCGCGCGCGCCCGGCTCGCCGCGGCGCGGAAGGCGGCCTGGGCCGGCGCCGGGTCGAAGAGAAACCCTTCGAGATAGAGGGTTTTCGCGGCCTTGATCAGATCATCATCGAGATCGGCCTCGCTGAAAATCACCGAGGCGCCGAGGAAGGTGTTCATCGTCCGCTGCCCGTCCGGGGTGACGAGGATGAGACAGCGCGCCGTCGGGGCGCCGGCGGCGAGCGGCGCGGTCGGATAACGCACCCCGGCGGCAACGATATCATGGCGGAACACCGTGCCGAGCTGATCAGCGGCGACCTTGCCGAGAAACCCGACCCGCGCCCCGAGCCCGGCGGCGACCGCCGCGGTATTGGCGGCCGAGCCGCCGCTGCTCTCGATCCCCGGCGGCATCGCGGCATAGAGGGTTTCGGCGGCGGCGGCGTCGATCAGTTGCATCACCCCTTTGGTCATGCCGTGTGCGGCGAGAAAATCCTCGGCGACCGGGGCCACGACATCGACGATGGCATTGCCGATGCAAAGGAGATCGAGAGACGGGAGCGACCCGGAGGGGGCAGGCGACATGGGATCATGAGGCATGGGGTCATGAGGCATGGGGTCATGAGGCATGGGGGGGGGCAGGCTCCGATCGATGGGGCGGAATGGCAGAAAACCGGCGAGGCCCGGCGGTAGCATTGGCTCGGCCAAGGCACAACCCGGGTTGCCGTGTGGCGCGGCTCCGTGATAGCGAGAGAATCCCGCATGGCAAATCATAGGGAGCCGCCGTGTTCAAACGCCGCAAACCCGAAAATGTGCCGGCGGCCAGTGTCGCCAAACGCGATTCTCGCCAACCGGAGCCGCCCGCCAGTATGGCTGAGCCGGGTTCCGGCCCGCTCGCGTCCTTTGCCGGCCTGCAATCCGATGCCGGCAAACCCGATACTGGCAAACCCGATATTGGCAAATTCGATACTGGCAAATCTGATACCGGCATCGGCGTGCCGCCATTCCGCCCCGCGCCTTCGAAGGAGACCCTCATGAGCCGCAGCCCTCTCACGCCGCCTCCGACCACCATGCCTCCGGTGGGAGGCCCAGGAGGAGCCCAAGGAGGAGCACAAGGGGGGGGAGCCCAAGGGGGGCTCGCCGGCGGCATGTCGCGGCCGGCCGGGCGCTTCGGTCGCGAGGAGAGCGGTGAACGCCGCACCCTCGTCGTCGGCCGTGGGATCAGCGTCCAGGGCACGGTACAGGATGCCGAGCGCCTGGTGGTCGAGGGCACGGTGGAAGCGAGCATGATCCACGCGACCGAACTCGCGATCGCCCCGGGTGGAGTGTTCAAGGGCGAGGTCGAGGTCGAGGACGCCGAAATCGCCGGCACCATCGACGGCACGCTGACCGCGCGCGGTAGCCTGGTCGTCCGCGCCTCCGGCCGCGTGCTCGGCACCGCCCGCTGTCGCCGTCTGCAGGTCGAGGATGGCGGACAGATCACCGGGCGGATCGAGATGCTCGGCGATACCACCCGCGCCGATATCCCGCGGAACGATATTCCCCGCGGCGAGTTCGCCCGTGGCGAGGCCTCGCGCCCGGCCGCATCCGAATCGGCGGCCTGAGATCCGATCCGGCCCGCCCCATGCGCGGGCTTGACTTTCCCCTGATCCTGCGCCACGTCCGGCGCGAGAGAGGTGTTTCATGGCCAAGTCCAACGTCGTTCAGATCAAGCTGGTTTCCACCGCCGAGACCGGGTATTTCTATGTCACCAAGAAAAACGCCCGCAATCAGACCGGCAAGCTCGAAATGCGGAAATATGATCCGGTGGTGCGCAAGCACGTCCCGTTCCGTGAGGCGAAAATCAAGTAAGCCGCTCGCGCGGGCAATCACTCGGGCCTTCGGCCACGCCTGAGTTCGGGCGGGCGGGCGGCCGATCAGCCGGCCCGGGTCATTTTGGATGGGATGCCACGGCGCCGTTTTGGCGCCGTTGTCGTCCCGGCTGGCGTTTTGCCACAATCATAGGCGCGGGCATAGGTGCGGGCTTTTGCCCGTTCAGGTTTTTGTCCCCCTCTGGGTTTTTGTCCCTCTGGGCTTTTGCCCCTCAGGCGCGCGCCGAGAGCGCCACCGCCGGCATGCCGCGTGTCGTGGCCAGCGACCCATCGGGGCGGTAGCGGCTGTTTTTGGCCGCCAGAGCCTGTGGCGCGGCGCGTGCCACGACCCCGATCACGCGCTGCTGCACCCCGATCGCGCGCTCCAGCAGGCGACGGTTTTCCGCAACCAGATCGCGCAGCCGCGCCGCCATCTCGACCACCCCCTCGCGCTGCGTCGCGCTGGTCATTTTGCTGCGATCCTGCTTCGCCTGCGCCGAGATGAAGGCCTCGATGGCGCGCGCCTTGCTGTCGGTGAGCGAGGCGGCATGGCGGAGATCGAAGCTACGCAGGGCGTCGTTTTCCTGAGCGATGATCGTGACCAGCGAGACGGCGGCGTCGATCAGATCCGGGTTCATGATGTCTTCTCCATTCTGGATGAGGGGGGGCTGGATGACGGGGCGTAGGGCACGCCTGCGGCTTGGTGGCTCACGGCCTCCTGCATACGCAGCATTTCGGCGAATACCGGCCGGGCGAGGCCGAGCCCGCCGGCGGCGCTGATCTGTTTGCCGATGGCGTCGATCAGCATCGGCTTCCAGCTCTCCTCCGCGCTGCCACCGCCGAACGCCGAGTGGCTGAGATCGACGGTATCGAACATCGGCTCGAGGAAGCGGCTGAGCGCCATCGCCTCGAAATCATGCGCCGCCGACCAGGCCTTGCTGATCACCGCCGGCGGCAGCCCCGCCGCCTCGGGCGGCAGCGCGTTCAACGGCGGCAGGAGAGCGCCGGCCATCAATGCACCTCGAGGTCGGCTTGCAGGGCGCCGGCCGATTTGATCGCCTCGAGGATGGTGATCATGTCACGCGGGCCGATGCCGAGGGAATTGAGCGCCGAAACCACCTCCTGCAACGTCGTCCCCGATTGCAGGATGCCGAGCTTACGGTTCCGCTGGTCGTCCACCTGGACGTTGGTGCGCGGCACGACGACGGTCTGCCCGCCGGAGAAGGCGCCAGGCTGGCTCACCTGCGGCGTCTCGGTGATGCGGATGGTGAGATTGCCCTGGGCGATGGCAACGGTGCTGATGCGCACATCGGCGCCCATGACGATGGTGCCGGTGGCCTCGTCCACCACCACGGTCGCCGGCTGATCCGGCTCGACATGCAGATTCTCGATCCGCGCCAGGGTCGAGACCACGTCACGGCCATGGAGATCGACGGCGATGGTGCGCGGATCGGTGACGCTGGCGAGCTGGCCGCCGAGTGCCTTGTTCACCACGCTCGCCATGCGTTCGGCGGTGGTGAGATCGGGGTTGCGGAGACCGAGATGCAGAATCTGCAGGCTGGCGAGGGAAAATGGCACCTCGCGCTCCACCGTCGCGCCGTTCGGGATGCGCCCGGTGGTCGGCACCCCGCGCGTCACCGATTGCGCCGCACCGCGGGCCGAGATCGAGCCGGTCGAGATCGCGCCCTGGGCGACGGCATAGACCTCACCATCGGCGCCGAGCAGCGGCGTCACCATCAGTGTCCCGCCCATCAGGTCGGTCGCATCGCCGAGCGAGGAGACGGTGACGTCGATGCGGTTGCCGTTGCGCGCAAAAGCCGGAAATTCCGCTGTCACCATCACCGCGGCGATGTTCTTGGTCGAGAGATTCTGAGCCTGGTCCATGGTGTTGACGCCGAGCCGCTCCAACATGCCGATCAGGGATTGGCGGGTGAAGATCGCGCTCATCAGCCGATCGCCAGTGCCGTTCAGCCCGACGACGAGGCCATAGCCGACCAGTTGGTTCTGGCGCACGCCTTCGACATCGGTGATGTCCTTGATGCGAATCTGCGCCATCGCCGGGGCGAGCGCCGGGCCGAACAGAACGAAGAGGGCAAAAAGGCAACAGACGAAAGGGCGCAACACGGTCGGTCCCCGAAAGTAGCGAGACGTCAAGAATTCCCTGCCATCCTTTTCTCCGCTAGACAGGGCCGGATGGCCGGCGGCGGGATGGCGAGGATGTTTCCGCAAATCCCGTGCCAGGGCGAAGGGCGCGGAAAACCGCCCGCCGCCCGGGCAAGGCCGGTCTGGCAGGCAGGCAGGATTTGCCGGGCGGCAGAGTTGTCCGGGAAAAAGGAGCCGTGACGATGATCGGGATTACTGGTCCCTTCGGCCCCGGCGGGGTGCGCGAGACGGCGCCGCGCAAAGCCGCCGCCAAACTCCGCTTCGCGGTGCCGGGTGATGCCGCCGCGGAAACCGCAGCGCCGGCCGCGAGTGCTGCGATCGGCGGCCTCGAGGCGATTTTGCTGCTCCAGGAGGCGAGCGATGAGAGCGTCGCCGACCAGAAAGCACGCCGCCATGGCCGCGACCTCCTCGCAGAACTCGCCGCCTTGCAGCGCGCCCTCCTCGCCGCCCATGGCGAGGTCGGAAACGAAGCGGGGGACGCGAAGGGCGCGGCGCTCGCCCGCCTCGCCGCCCTGGCCGAAATGAGCCCGGCGGAGGCGCGTGATCCGGCGCTTCGCGCCGCGGTCGCGGCAGTGGTTTTGCGCGCCAAGGTAGAATTGGCGCGCCATGTTCGCGACACCCGCGTGCCGCGCAAGGATCGGTGATTGTCTTTTTATGTCAATTCATTGAAGAAACGCCCCTGACGCCTGCCGCGGTCACGCTTTCCCCTTGGCGGGCCCATCCAGCACGGCTATAAGCCCCATGCCTCGCCAAGGGCAGGCCGGTGCTCTCTTCCGGCCTGGGGAAGAAACGAGAGCAGGACGGCTGAGATGATGGTGACGTTGCCACCCGATTACCGCCCGTCAGAGGATGAACCGTTCATGAATCCTCTACAGGTGGAATATTTCCGCCAGAAATTGATCCGTTGGCGTGCTGATTTATTACGTGAAGCCGATGGCACATTGGCAAGCCTGTCGCAAGGCGGGATTCACGAAGCTGATATTACTGATCGCGCCAGTGTCGAGACCGATCGGGCCCTGGAGCTTCGCACCCGCGATCGGGCCCGCAAGCTGATCGCCAAGATCGACCAGGCGCTCGCCCGCATCGACAATGGCAGCTATGGCTATTGCGAGGAAACCGACGAGCCGATCGGGCTGAAACGCCTCGAAGCGCGCCCGATCGCGACCCTTTCGATCGAAGCCCAGGAGCGCCACGAGCGGATGGAGCGCGTCTATCGCGACGACTGAGCCCGGTGCCACGATCGAGCCGGCGCCACGATCGCGCGGGACGCGATGAAGCGGGTCATCGTCTCGGCGGATGATTTCGGCCTCTCGGAGGCGGTGAACGAGGCTGTCGAGAGGGCGCATCGCGACGGGTTCCTCACCAGCGCCAGTCTGATGATGGCGGCGCCGGCGACGGCGGATGCGGTGCGGCGGGCGCGGCGCCTGCCCGGTCTTGCGGTCGGTCTACATCTCGTGCTCGTCGATGGGCCGGCGGTGCTGCCGCGTGCCGCCATTCCCGATCTTCTCGATGCGACCGGCCGGTTCGGCGCCGACCAGGCACGGCGTGGTTTCGTCTATGGTTTCCACCCCGGCGCACGCCGCCAGCTCTTCGCCGAAATCACCGCCCAGTTCGCCGCGTTCGCCGCGACCGGGCTCGTGCTCGATCATGCGAACGCCCACAAACACATGCATCTCCATCCAGGTGTCGCGCGGATGATGATCGTGGCCGGCCGGCGCTTTGGCTTGCGCGCGCTCCGCGTCCCGGCCGAGCCGCCCGCCGTGCTCGCCGCCGCAGGCACGCGGCCGGGGCTCGGCGATCGCGCCCTTTATCTCTGGAGCGGGGTTTTGCGTCGGATGGCGCGTCGCGCCGGGCTGATGGTCAATGATCACGCGTTCGGCATCGCCTGGAGCGGCCATATGACGGCGGAGCGCCTCCGCCGTCTGGCGCCGAACCTGCCGGAGGGCCTGAGCGAGATCTATTTCCATCCGGCGGCGTGGCGTGATCCCGGTTTGGTTGCCCTGATGCCGGATTACGAGCACGAGGCGGAATTCCACGCCCTCCAGGATCCCGCCCTCGCCGCCGCCCTGCCGGCGCGCACCACCTATGGCGCGGCGTAGCGGTGAGGGCGCGGCGTAGCGGTGAGGGCGCGGCGTAGCGGTGAGGGCGCGGCGCTACGGAATAAAAGTTTTTTGGTTCTTTTTTCCAAAAAAGAACAATTTTTTTTCTCCTCTTCTCCGATCAGATCGGCAACGAAATGCGCGCCCGCAGCCCCCCCTGCGGACTGGTATCGAGCGAAATATCCCCCCCATGGGCGCGGGCGATGTCGCGGGCGATGGTGAGGCCGAGGCCGGTGCCGCCGGCGGCGCCGGTTTCGAACGGGCGAAAAACGCTTTCGCGGCGCTCGGGGGGAATGCCGGGGCCGTCATCATCGACGGCGATGGCGGCGATGCGGCTGCTCGGCGTGCTCAAGGTAACGGTGACGTGGCGCGCGTGGCGGCAGGCATTGTCGATCAGGTTGGTGATCGCGCGGCGCATGGCGTCGGCGCGGAGCGGCAGCGTCAGCGAAGGCGGCGTGATCAGCGCGACCGCTGCTCCGGCGCGGCGGGCGCTGGCAGCGATATCCTCGAGCATCGCGGCGAGGTCGGTCGGCTGCGCCTGTTCGGTGCCCTCACCGCGGGCGAAAGCGAGATAGCCGCCGATCATGCGGTCCATTTCCTCGACATCGGTGGTCATCTCGGCGATGTCCTGGCGGAGGGCGGAATCGGCCGGCAGCATGGCGAGCGCGAGGCGAAGGCGGGTGAGCGGCGTGCGCAGATCATGGGAAACCCCGGCGAGCATTTCGGTGCGCTGGGCGAGAAAGCGGCGGATGCGTTCCTGCATGCGGTTGAAGGCGGCCGCCGCCTGGCGCACCTCGGTCGCGCCCTCGGGCTTGATCGGCCCGACATCGCGCCCCATGCCGAAGGCCTCGGCGGCGCGCGCGAGGCGGCGGATGGCGCGGACCTGGTTGCGCATGAAGAGGGCGGCGATCGAAAATAGCAGAATCGCCGAGCCGACCAGCCACAGCACGAACAGATAGATGGTGCTGGTATAAAGCCGTTTGCGTGGCGCCTCGACCTCCAGAACGCCGTCCCAGAACTGCACCTCGACCAGCACCGATTGCGGGTCGGACGTCCAGTCCATGCGGAAGGGAAGACCGATTTTTTCGCGCAACGCCTCGGCGAGATCGTCATCCATCGGCCCCGGGATGTTGCGGCTCTTGGTGGTGGCGAGCCGGGCGCCGGGGCGGATGCGCATGGCGAATTCGAATTCCGTCCGCGCCTCGTCCAGAATCCATTGCCGTTCGGCGGGGTCGGGAGCGCGGCGGAGGAGATCGAGGGTGAATCCGATCTCGCCGGCGACGGCGCCAGCGAAGCGGCGGGAGATCAGTTCGAGATGGCTGCCGTAAAAAATCTGCAACGCCACCACCTGCACGAGCACGAGCGGGAGCAGGATGATGAGCAGGCTCCGCCCGAGGAGGGAGCGCGGCAGGGCGCGCTTGATGAAGCGGCCGGAAAACCGGGTCGCGAAACGCATCTCACGCCCCGGGTTTCAGCACATAGCCGCGGCCGCGCACGGTATGCAGAAAGCGCGGCTCGCGCGGGTCGATTTCGATCTTGCGGCGGAGCCGTGTCACCTGGACGTCGATCGCGCGCTCGCTGGTGTCGTCCATGGCGAGGGCGGCGGCGATTTCTTCCCGCGAGAGGACGGCGCCGGGGCGCCGGGCGAGTGCAGCGAGGAGGGCCAGCTCGCCGCCGGTAAGACGCCGGACCCCCTCCGGGCCGCGCAATTCGCCGCGTTCGGGATCGAAGGTGGCGCCGCCGAGCTGCACCGGCCCCGGCGGCGGGGTGGGGGCGGCGGCGCGGCGGAGGATGGCGCGAATCCGCAGCACCAGCTCATCGGGGGCGAAGGGCTTGGGCAGATAATCATCGGCGCCGGCCTCGAAACCGACGATGCGGTCCTCTGGCGCGCCGCGCGCGGTGAGCAGAAGCACCGGGAGGGTGAGCCCTTCTTTCCGCAAGCGGGTGATCAGCTCGATCCCCGATTCGTCCGGCATCATCACGTCGAGAACGATCAGATCGGGCTGCATGAAGCGCAAGCGGTCGCGCGCCGTGGCGGCGGTTTCGGCGACGGTGACGCGAAAGCCGCGCTCGCCGAGAAACCGTGACAGGAGGGCGCGCAGCCGGGCATCGTCATCGACGATCAGGATGTGATTTTCCTCGCCCGCCCCGCCCGCCATCAGCTCAGCTCTTGCCCGTGCCTGCCTCGTCCCGCGGCGCCCCCGCCCGCTGGCCGCGCCCCGCGGCGGCTTCCCCGCGCGCGACATAGTTCCGCGCCGTCTCGTTCATGATGCCGCGCAGCACCCGCCGGAACCCCTCCACCGCTTGCCCACCGGCTTCACGATAGGCGGCGACGAGTCGTTCGCGCTGGCGCTCGAACAGGCCGCGCTCCAGGGCATTACCCTGATCGGTGAGGAACAGGAGACGCTGGCGGCGGTCGCTATGGCCGGCTTCCTGGCGCACATAGCCGCCGGTGATCAGCGGTGTCAGCACGCGGGCCAGGCTTTGCTTGGTGATTTGCAGGATCGCGAGCAGATCGCCGACGCTGATCCCGGGATTGCGGCCGATGAACAGCAAAGCGCGATGATGCGCGCGGCCGAGACTGATCTCGGCCAGAATCGCGTCGGCCGCGGCGGTGATGTCACGATAGGCGAAGAACAACATCTCCTGCGTCACCCTGATCTGCTCCTCGCGCAGGAACAGGAGGTTGGCGCCGGCGCCCGGCCGCGGATCAGGCGGGAGGGGGTCGGCCGGTTTGGCCTCGGCGGCGTTTTGGGGGTCTGGCATAACCGGCATTCCTGTCATGGCAGCGGGCGATGATCGCCCGCCTGACCACTGCGCCGCCATTATGGCATTTTCCGCCGATGAAGGCGAACGCCGGCCCCGCTTTCGCGACCCTCGCGCGGTTGCTATACCCTGGTTTCTGGCGAAGGATGGCGGTCACTGCCCGCTTTCCGCGCGTCGCGTAGCAGGGATGGGGACAATGAATTTCAAGGCTGACCGGGCGACGCTCCTCAAGACGCTCGCGCATGTCCAAAGCGTGGTCGAGAAGCGTAACACGCTGCCTATTCTCGCCAATGTCCTGATCGTCGCGCGTGACGGGCGGCTGTCGCTGACCGCGACCGACATGGAGATCGCGGTCGTCCAGGACGTCGCGGCGACGGTCGTCGCGGATGGCGCCGCGACCGCGCCGGCGGCGACGCTTTACGAGATCGTCCGCAAGCTCCCCGACGGGGTCGAGGTCGAAATCAGCCATCCCGGCGGCGAGACCGCGCTCCAGCTTCGCGCCGGGCGCTTCGCAACCAGCCTCAATGCGCTCCCGGTCGAGGATTTCCCGGCGATGACGGCGGGCAGCCTCGGGCATCGCTTCGCGCTCCCGGCCGGCGTGTTGCGGGCGATGATCGACCGCTCGCGCTTCGCGATCAGCACCGAGGAGACCCGCTATTACCTGAACGGCATCTATCTGCACGCGACCGAGAGCGACGGCGCCCCGGTTCTGCGCGCCGTCGCGACCGACGGCCATCGCCTCGCCCGTGTCGAGGAGCCGCTGCCAGAGGGCGCGGCGGGGATGCCCGGCGTCATCGTGCCGCGCAAGACCGTCGCCGAGTTGCGCAAGCTCATCGAGGAGACCAGCGATCAGGTCACGATCGCGCTCTCGGATACCCGCATTCAATTCACCCTCGGCCCGGTGACGCTGACCAGCAAGCTGATCGATGGCACGTTTCCGGAATATGACCGTGTCATCCCGCGCGGCAACGACAAGGTGCTGCGCGTCGTGAAAAAGGATTTCGCCGAGGCGGTCGGGCGCGTCGCGGCGATCTCGCTGGAGCGGACGCGGCCGGTGAAGCTCTCGCTGGCGCGCGATCTCCTGGTGCTGTCGGCGGCCAATCCCGAGCATGGCACGGCGACCGAGGAACTCGACGGGGCGCGGGTCCATTATGACAACGGGCCGCTCGAGATCGGCTTTCAGGCGCGCTACATCACCGATATCACCGACCAGATCGAGGGCGAGGTGGAATTTCTCTTCGCCGATGGCGGCGCGCCGACGATCGTGCGCGATGCGGGCGATGCGAGCGCGCTTTACGTGCTGATGCCGATGCGGGTTTGATGTCGGGCCGGGGCCCGAAAAGGACGCGGTGTGTCCGCAAGCGGCGCCGGCCTTCGCCTCACCCGCCTCGCGCTCACTGATTTCCGCAACCATGCCCGTCTCGTCTGGCATCCGGGCGGAGCGGCGGATGCCCGGATCGCGGCGATTTTCGGCCCCAATGGTGGCGGCAAGACCAATCTTCTGGAAGCGATCTCGCTGCTCGGCGCGGGTAGCGGCCTGCGCCTTGCCCGCCGCGCCGATCTCGCCCGGCGCGATGGCCCGGGCGGCTTCGCGGTCGCCGGGCGATTCGCCGGGATCGAGGGTGATTTCACGGTCGCAACCGGGGTTCCGGCGCCCGGGGAGGCCCCGGGCGCCGAGCCGCGGCGCGTCTTCCGCCTCGACGGTGCCGCCCCCGAAAACCAGGGTCAAATCGCCGCCCGCGTCGCGCTGGCCTGGCTCACCCCGCCGATGGCACGCTTGTTCCAGGAAGGGACGAGCGGGCGGCGGCGCTTTCTCGACCGGCTGGTCGCCGCCCTCGAAGCCGGGCATGGCCGCGAACTCGCCGCCCACGAACGCGCACTCGCCGCCCGCGCCCGCTTGCTGCGCTCTGGCGGCGCCGATCCCGGCTGGCTCGCCGCGATCGAGGACGCGATCGCCCGCCACGCGGTCGCCATCACCGCCGCCCGCGCCGGCGTCCTGCGCCGGCTGACCCAGGCCCTGGCGTGGGTGACCCCGGCGGGTTTTCCGCCGGCGCGCGTCGATCTTCTTTGCCCGATCGCAGCACGGCTGGCGCAATCGCCGGCTTTGGCGGTCGAGGAGTGGCTGCGGGCGCGGCTTCACGAGGCGCGGGGCGCCGATCGGGTGAGCGGGCAGAACGGGTTTGGCGCTCATCGCGCCGATTTCACCCTTCATGACGCCGCCCGCGACCTGCCGGCGGCGCAGGCGAGCACCGGTGAACAGAAGGCGCTTCTCATCGGCGTCATCCTCGGCCATGCCACCCTGGTTGCGCGGGTGCGCGGCTTCGCGCCGATCCTGCTGCTCGACGAGCCGATGGTGCATCTCGATGCCGAGCGCCGCGCGGCGCTGATCGCGGCGCTGGCGGCACTTCCGGCGCAGATATTTCTGACCGGCACCGACCGCGCGCCGTTTCTGCCGCTCGCCGGCGCCGCGACCGGCTGGTACTGCGGCGCCGGCCGGCTCACCGCCGACCCGGGCTTTCTCGCCGCCGCCGGCGCCCATTCCCGTTCCGCCTCTGGGTTTTGCACGCCTCCCGGTCTATAAGGGAATGTTCCTTATCCCACCGTTCTGGAGTTCTCCGCCGGCATGACCAAACCCGCCGCGTCGCTGCCCGAAGCCGAGCTTTATGACGCCTCTTCGATTTCGGTGCTCCGTGGACTGGAGGCGGTGCGCAAACGCCCCGGCATGTATATCGGCGATACCGATGACGGCTCGGGCCTGCACCACACCGCGTCCGAAATCATCGACAACGCCATGGACGAGGCACAGGCCGGCTTCGCCCATGAGGTGCGGGTGACGCTCAATGGCGATGGCAGCCTCACCGTCCGCGATGATGGCCGCGGCATCCCGATCGACATCCACCCCGAGGAAGGCATCTCGGCGGCCGAGGTGGTGCTGACGCGGCTCCACGCCGGCGGCAAGTTCAACCAGAATTCCTACAAAGTGTCGGGCGGGCTGCATGGCGTCGGCGCCGCCGTGGTCAATGCGCTCGCCGAATGGATGGAGGTCCGCATCTGGCGCGACGGGCGGGAATATTTCATCCGCTTCCGCCGCGGCGAAGCGGAGGCGCCGCTGGCCGAAACCGGCCCGTCCAACGCGCCGACCGGAACCGAGGTCAGCTATAAGCCTGACCCCGAGGTCTTCACCAAAACCGAATTCGATTACGCGCTTCTGGAGCGGCGCCTGCGCGAACTCGCCTTCCTCAATTCCGGCATCGCCATCGAATTGCGTGACGAGCGCCATTCGCCGCCGCAGAGCAGCCGATTCCATTACGATGGCGGCTTGAACGCCTTCGTCGCCTGGCTCGATCGCGCCAAAACCCCGGTTTTCACCCCGCCGATCAGCCATCACGTGCAAGATGACGCGCAGGGCATCAAGGTCGAATTCGCGCTCTCCTGGAACGACAGCTTCCATGAGACCATGCTCTGCTTCACGAACAACATCCCCCAGCGCGACGGCGGCACCCATCTCGCCGGATTTCGCGCCGCCCTCACCCGGGTCGTCACCAAATACGCCGAATCCATGGGCAAGAAAGACAATCTTGCCCTGGTCGGCGAAGATATGCGCGAAGGGCTGACGGCGGTGCTCTCGGTCAAGGTGCCGGACCCGAAATTCTCCTCCCAAACCAAGGACAAGCTGGTCAGCTCCGAGGTCCAGCCAGTGGTCCAGGCGGTGGCTGCCGACGCGATCGCGCATTGGTTTGAGACCCATCCGAAGGAAGCGCGCGGCATCATCCAGAAAGTGATGGACGCGGCATCGGCGCGCGAGGCGGCGCGGCGCGCGCGGGATCTGACCCGGCGCAAGGGCGTGCTCGACGTCTCGACACTGCCCGGCAAACTCGCCGACTGCCAGGAGCGCGACGCCGCGAAAGCGGAGATCTTCATCGTCGAAGGCGACAGCGCCGGGGGGTCGGCAAAACAGGGCCGCAATCGCAAATATCAGGCGATCCTGCCGCTCAAAGGCAAAATCCTCAACGTCGAGCGGGCGCGCTTCGATCGCATGCTGTCCTCGGCCGAGGTCGGCACCCTGATCACCGCGCTCGGCACCGGCATCGGGCGCAGCGATCCCGATCAGGGCGGCTTCGATATCAACCGGCTCCGCTACCATCGCATCGTCATCATGACCGACGCCGATGTCGATGGCTCGCATATCCGCACATTGCTGCTCACGTTTTTCTTCCGCCAGATGCCGGAACTGATCGCGCGCGGCCATCTCTACATCGCGCAGCCGCCGCTCTATCGCGCGAAACGCGGCAATGACGAGCGCTATCTGAAGGATGATGCGGCGCTCGAACACTTTCTGATCGGCAAGGCGCTCGCCGAGGCGCGGCTCACTTACGCCGATGGCCGGGTATTCGCGGACGCGGAACTGGCCGAGGAAATGGCGTTCCTCCGCGAGGCGAGCCACCGGCTCGGCCGGCTCGCGGAGGCGACGGCACCGGTCGCCCTCCTCGAACAAGCGGCGATCGCCGGCATGCTTTCGCCCGAGGCGGTGCATGACGCCGCGCGCGCGCAGGCTTTCGCCGCGCGGCTCGATGCGGTGTCGCTCGCCAACGAACGCGGCTGGGTGGTCGCGCCCGATGGCGGCGGGCTGGTGTTCGCACGAACGGTGCGCGGCGTCACCGAACGCCATCGCCTCGATGCGACGGCACTCAAAAGCGCCGAAGCGCGCTGGCTCGCCGAACGCGCCGAGCGGTTCAGGGCAGCCTTCGCCGCCCCGGCGCGGCTCGATCTCGAAAAGAACCGAAGCGACGTGTTCGGCCCGCACAGCGCCTTCGATCGCGTTCTGGCAGAGGGGCGGCGTGGCCTTTCGATCCAGCGCTTCAAAGGCCTCGGCGAGATGAATCCCGAGCAGCTCTGGAAAACCACCCTCGACCCCGAGACCCGGACGCTGTTGCAAGTGCGGATCAGCAGCGACGAGGAAGCGGCCGAAGTGTTCAGCACGTTGATGGGCGATGTCGTCGAGCCACGGCGCGATTTCATCGTCGGCAACGCCCTGAAGGTGGCCAATCTCGACGTCTGACGTGGAGTGTGGGCAGTGAGAGAGAAACAAGGAAGGTCTTCTTTTTCTGAAGAAAAAGAAGCAAAAAGACTTTTTCTCCGGTTTCTTTGCGGGGCGCTGCCGCTGGCGTTTTTCCTCCTTGCCGCCGTCGCCGCGCGCGCTGCGGAACTCGCCTTCGTGATCGATTCGGGGGCGGCGGCGATCAGCCTCGTCGATGTCACGACACGGCAGGAAATCCGCCGCGTCCCGGTGCTGCGCGAGCCGCATCACATGGCGCTGACCCCCGATCATCGCTTTCTCCTGATCGGCGATACGGTTGGCAATCAGCTAATCTTTTTTGATCCTGCAGCCGGGGACATCGCGCGGCGGGTGCCGATGCCCGATCCCTACCAGTTACAGTTCAGCCCGGACGGCAAGACCCTGGTAGTGACCGAACTGGCGCGCAACCGCGTCGATATCTATGACGGCGACAGCTATCATCTGCGTTTCCGCCTGCCGCTGGCATCCCTTCCGAGCCACATCAATTTCTCACCCGATTCGAAAACCGCTTTCGTCTCCTTGCAGCAATCGAACCAATTGGTCGCGATCGCAACCGCGTCCGGCGACATCCTCTGGAAAGTCGATATCGGCGACACACCGGCCGGCGTGCTCTGGCTCAATGGCCGGGTGGCGGTCGCTCTCATGGGCGGGAATGGCCTTGCCATCGTCAATCCGGCCAACGGCGCGATCGAACGCCGCGTGACCACCGGCCGCGGGGCGCATAATCTTTTTCTCGCCCCCGACGGCAGGACGCTCTATGTCACCAACCGCGTCGATGGCACCATCGCCGTGCTCGACGCCAAAACCCTCGTGGTGCAGCGGGAGATCGCGCTTCCCGGCGGGCCCGACGATCTCGACTTCGCGCCCGATGGCAAGCTCTGGGTGACGCGGCGTTTTGCCCATAGCGTCGCAATCCTCGACCCCAAAAGCGGAAACTACGAGATCATCGCGGTCGGACGTTCGCCGCACGGTATCTGGCTCAACACCCATGACCACCTGCCGCGTGCCGTCGCCGAGGCGCCCGCGAGACACTCATGAACGACCCGCTCGACACCGCCGCCGGCTGGCTCGCCGAACACGCGGCGATTCCGCTGCTCTGGCATCTCGGCCTGATGCCATGGGAGGATCTCGCTTATGGCTGGGCGCTGTTTGCGGTCTATGGCGCGGTGCAGGTCGTCCTGATGTATGCGATCTGCCTGCCGCTCGAACGCTTCTATCCGATCGAGCATTGGCCGGATCATCGGGTGGAATGGACCGACATGTTCTATACCATTCTCGCCCGCGTCGGCATCTTGCCGCTTTTTACCTTCGTTTTGTTCTTTCGTGTGCAAGCCGCGTTTTCCGGGATGCTCGCCGATCACGATCTGGTCGCGCCGACCCTCGAGGGGGTTTTTCCGGCGCTCTACGGCCATCCCTTGCCGACCTTCCTCCTCTATGCGCTCATTCTCGATTTCGCCGATTACTGGCGCCATCGCCTCTCGCATCGCTTTCGCTGGTGGTACGCGCTGCATGCCCTCCATCACGCGCAGCGGCAGATGACCTTCTGGTCCGACGATCGCAACCACCTGCTCGACGACCTCGCCGCCGCGTTGTGGTTCGGGGTGATCGCGCTCGCGATCGGCGTCGCGCCGCTGCAATTTCCGGTGCTGGTGCTGGTGCTCCGCTTGCTCGAAAGCCTCTCCCACGCCAATACGCGGCTCTCGTTCGGCTGGCTTGGCGAGCGGCTGCTGATTTCGCCGCGTTTCCACCGCGCCCATCATGCGGCCCGCGCCGCCGGGGTGAAAAGCTGCAATTATGGCGCCGTGTTCCCGTTCTGGGATATGCTGTTCGGAACCGCCGATTTCACCACCGCACCCGGCCCGACCGGTGATCCCAAGGCCGAGGAAGCGCTGGCGTCCGGCTCCTATCTCGCGCAGCAAGGGGCGGGGCTGCGCGGGTTTCTTCGTGCCCTCGGCGTCATGGAACATTCGCGATGACATTTTCGGCCAAATCCGCGCTTCTGCTCCCGTTCGCGTTTCTCGCCGGCTGTACCGGCCCAGAACAGGTGGTGCATTACGCTTGCACGAAAGGCATGCGCCTCGATGTCACCTACGAGGAGACGACGCATGTCGTGCGCGTGCATGACATGATCGGTCAGATGCGAGTGTTGCGGGAGATTTCCACGGATGCCAGCGGCACCGTCTATGGCGATGCGGCGGTGACGTTCACCCGCAACAACGACGGCAGCGCGGTCTACGCCGCGCGCGACAGCAGCCACGACAGCGTCACCTGCACGCCGCCGAAACTGACCGCCGCGTTGATGATCGACTGATCCCGCGGCTGATCCGCCGGGGCGATTTCCAGGGGTGGACGAGGGTGCTCAGGCGGCCTGCATGGCGGCGAGGAAGCTCTCCACCTCCTCACGGAGCGTGCCGGATTGCTGCGCGAGGCCGTCGGCGGCGGCCAGCACCTCAGCCGCGCGGGCACGGGTCTCGCCGACCGCGCCGCTGACCTCGCTGATGTTTTCCGTCACCTCCCCGGTGCCGCGCGCCGCCTGCTGCACGGCGCGGGCGATTTCCTGCGTCGTCGCCCCCTGCTCCTCGACGGCGGCGGCGATGGCGGCGGCGATTTCGTCGAGCCGCTGGATGGTGCCACTCACCGCGCGGAGCGTGGTGACGGCGGCCTTGGTCTCGTCCTGCATGGTCGCGATCTGGGTGGAGATTTCCTCGGTCGCGCGGGCGGTCTGGCTCGCGAGGGTCTTGACCTCGTTCGCGACCACGGCGAAGCCGCGCCCGGCCTCGCCCGCCCGCGCCGCCTCGATGGTCGCGTTGAGCGCCAGCAGATTGGTGTGGGCGGCGATATCGCCGATCAGCCGGACGACGCCGCCGATGCGGCTCGCCTGATCGTTGAGGCTGACGACGCAGCGATCGGTCGCCTCCGCCTTGCTCACCGCGTCGGACGCGATGCGCGCGCTCTCGGCGACGCTGCGGCTGATTTCGCTGACCGAGGCGGCCATCTGTTCGGCGCTCGCGGCCACCGCCTGGACGTTGCCGGCGGCCTCGCGCGAGGCGTTGGCGACCGCTTCCGCCCGCGCCCCGGTATCGGCGGCGAGGCCGTTCAAAACATTCGCCGCGCCCCGCATTTCGGCGGCCGAGCGGCCGAACGCCGCCGCGATCTCGCCGACCGAATTCTTGAACCGCTCGGCGAGCCGCGCCTCACGCGTCACCGGGACGATGGTCAGCATCGGGCCGTAGAAGCGGCCATCGGCGCTGACCAACGCCGAGGCCTGGATGTCCAGCGTCTCGCCGCCGATCGCGATGCGCTCGCGATAGGGGAGCGACGCGGCGCCGCCGGTGAGCGCCGCTTCCAACGCCGGCGTCCGGGCGAAACGCGAAAGGCTTTGCCCGGTGAGGGCGTCGGCGCGAAGGTCGAGAACCTCGGCGATCGGCGCCAGCACGTCGCGCGCTGCCGGGCTCGCGTACGAAATCGCGAGCTTGTCGGCGGCATCGGCGACGAGGACGCAAAGCGGCAACTGGTCGAGGGTCTGGCGCTGGAGAAAGGCCTGCTCAGCGGTCTGGCGCAGCCGTTCCAGCGCCGCCGCCATGCGGCCGATCTCATCGCGCCTGCCGGTGAAGCCGATCGTCATGCCGGTCTCGCCCTCGGCGAGGCGAGTGAGCATCGCGGTCATGGCGCGGATCGGCCGGGCGATGGCGCGCGCGGTCAGCGTCGAGGTGACGATCAGTATGGCCGAGATGCCGAGCGCGAGGCCGATCAGCATCCGCCGCAGGCCGGTCCTGGCTTGCGCCGCCTCCGCCCGCGCCGCTTCCGCCTGGCGGGTGACCTCGGCATCGGCGGCGCCGAGGCTGGCGCTCGCCGCGGCGCGGCTGGCGGCGAGATCATGGGCGAGGAACGCCGCCGCGGCATCGGTCTGGGCGACGATGTCGGCGCTCGCGGCGAGGATCGCATTGCCACTCTGCTCCATGGCGGCGAAGGCGGCGGCGGCGTCCTTGGCGACGCCCTCGTCATGCGCCGCGTGCAGCAGCGCCTGCGCGATCTTGGCGTTGAGCTGCATCGCTTTCGCCGCCGCCGCGTCCCCGGTGTTCATGTTGAGGAGGGCGGCATTGCCGGCGTCGATCACCGCGCGCTGATAGCGGGTGAGACGCGCCTTGTTGCGGTCGGCGGCTTCCGGCGTGAGATCCTCGAGATGCATCCGGTCCAGCGTCACCGAGACCAGTTGGTTGATCGCCGCGAGCTGCGGCAGCAGCCCCTGTTCGCGGCGCTCGAGCAGGGCGGCGCGGGCGGCGAGCGCCTGGCCGACGGCGGCGGCATTGTGGGTGCTGTCGGCGGCGGCGCGGGCGAAGGCGGCGCCCTCAGCGGCGCTCGCGCTCTCCTTGGCGAGGGGGCCGGTGGCAAAACCACCGGCGAGACTATCGGCGAGCGTGGTGAGTTCTTGCCTGGCGGCGGCGATCTGCGGCGCGGTCTGGAGGAGCGCGATACGCGCGGCGAGCGCATCGAGATCGTGGCGGCGCTGGCCGGCCATGTCGATCACCGCTTTGGCGGCCACCGCCTCCGACGCCTGGCCGTCCAGCCGTTCGAGCCGCGCGAGGCCGGAGATCATGGAGACCGCGAGGCCGGCCAGCAAAACCAGCGCGCAGGCCGCCGACAGCGCCAGTTTCCGACCGATCGAAAGATTCCGTAAAGTCAGCATCGCCGCGATCATCCCCCCCATCCGGAAGGCGGGGATTAAGTCACGCGCGCCTTAAACAAGCGTGAACGCGGAGTTGGCGCGGCGGGCGCGGGGTGCCATAAAACCCTCGATGCGCACGCTCCATCACCATCCCGTCTGCCCCTATTCGCGCAAGATCCGCCTCCTGCTCGCCGAAAAGCGGCTCGGGTTCGAGATCCGGCTGGAAAAGCCGTGGGAGCGGCGCGAAGACTACCTCGCCCTCAACCCCGCCGGCACGGTGCCGACGCTGATCGAGGAGAACGGCCTCGTCGTCCCCGATTCGGCGGTGATCGCGGAGTATCTCGACGAAGCCTATCCCGACACCTCGCTGATGGGCCGGACACTGGCCGAGCGCGTCGAGGTGCGGCGCCTGGTCGCCTGGTTCGATGGCCGCTTCGCCCAGGATGTCACGCGCAACCTGCTCGAAGAAAAGCTGCTGAAGCGCCTCGCCGGGCGCGGCCATCCCGATTCCGGCCTGCTCCGCCTCGGCTATGCTGGTTTGCGCGAGCATCTGCGTTATCTCGGCTGGCTCGCCGAGACGCGGAAATTCCTCGCTGGCGGCACCATTTCGCTCGCCGATTTCGCCGCCGCCGCCCATCTCTCGGCGCTCGATTTCGCCGGCGAGGTGGATTGGAGCCTCTCACCGGCGGCGCGCGAATGGTATGCGCGGATGAAAAGCCGGCCGAGCTTCCGCCCCCTGCTCGCCGACCGCCTCCCCGGCGTCGCTCCTCCGGCACATTACGCCGATCTCGATTTCTAGAAAACGGACGTCCGTCAATGAGCAAAAAAACCAAGGAAACGCCAGAGACGCTCACCGAACGCTTCCAGGCGTTGCACGAATTCATCCCCGCCGCTGAGCGGACGTTGTCGCGCGAAATCTGGGGCTATCTGATCGGCGGCGCCGAGACCGAAACCACGGTTGCGCGCAACCGCGCCGCCCTCGATGCGCTGGCGCTGCGCCCGCGCGTCTTGCGCGATGTCAGCGCGGTGAGTGGCGCTGCGACGTTTCTCGGCCATCATCTCCGCCTCCCGGTCGCCCTCGCGCCGGTCGGCTCGCTCGAATCCTTCCATCCCGACGCCGGCGCCGCCGTCGCCCGCGCCGCCTCCCGTTTCGGGGTGCCGTTCCTGTTGAGTTCGGTCTCCCAGCCGAGCCTCGAGGCGGCGGCCAAAGCGGCCGGTGACGGGCCGCGGATTTTCCAGCTCTATGTGCGCGGCGACGGATCTTGGGTCGATGACCACGTCGCCCGCGCCGTCGATTCCGGCTATGACGCGTTCTGTCTCACCGTCGATACCGCCCATTACAGCCGCCGCGAGCGCGACATCGCCAACCGCTTCGTCAAGCCCTGGCGCGCTAACCCCGACCGCGCGGCGATGGCGTTCCAGGCGGCGCTCAACTGGGACGATGTCCGCCGCTTCAAAGACCGTCATGCCATTCCGCTGATCCTCAAGGGCATCGCAACCGCCGAGGACGCGGCGCTGGCCGCCGAACTCGGGGTCGAGTTCATCTACGTCTCCAACCATGGCGGACGCCAGCTGGATTTCGGGCTCGGGACCATGGCCATGCTGCCCGAAATCGCCGCGGCATTGCGCGGGCGGGCGCGGATCATCGTCGATGGCGGGTTTTCGCGCGGCACCGATATCGTCAAGGCGATCGCCCTCGGCGCCGATCTGGTCGGGCTCGGGCGGCTCTATCTCTACGGCCTCGCGGCGGCCGGGGCCGAGGGGATCGGGCGGGTCTTGGAACTCCTGGAGGACGAAATCCAGGTGGCGCTCGGCCTGCTCGGGGTGACGCGGCTCGCCGAGCTTCACCCCGGCTTCGTCGCATCCGCCCCGGCGATGGGCACGCCGCACGTGCATAGCGCCTTTCCACTCCGCGATTTCGGGCCGGGGAAATGAGCACGCGCGCCCGCCTTCGCGCCCTGCTCGCGGCCGGGAGTTGCGTCTTTCCCGCCTCCGTCCATGATCCGCTGAGTGCGCGCGCCGCCGGCGATCTCGGCTTCGAGATGGCGATGCTGGCCGGCAGTGTCGCCTCCCTCGCCGTCCTCGGCGCCCCCGATCTCGCGCTGCTGACGTTGAGCGAACTCGCCGGCCTGGTCCACCGCATCAGCCGCGCCGCCGATCTGCCGCTCTTCGTCGATGGCGATCACGGCTACGGCAACGCGCTCAATGTCCGCCGTACCGTCGAGGAACTGGAAAGCGCCGGCGCCTCCGGGCTCTCGATCGAGGATACCGCCCTTCCCGCCGGGTTCGGCGCGACCGCAACCCGCTTCATCCCGCGCGCCGAGGGGGTGGGCAAGATCCGCGCCGCCCTCGCCGCGCGCCGCGACCCTGCCCTGGTCATCGCCGCCCGCACCGGCGCGATCACGGCGCTCGGCCTTTCCGAGACCCGCGACCGGGCGCGGGCCTATGCCGAGGCCGGGGCGGATGCATTGTTCCTGACCGGGATCGCGACATGGGACGCGCTCGAGGCGATCGCCGGCGCGGTCTCGCTCCCGCTCATTCTCGGAACCCTGCCGCCCGCCCTCGACGATCCCGCCAGGCTCGCCGCGCACCGGGTGCGGATCGCGCTTCAGGGCCATACGCCCTTCCAGGCCGGATTTGCCGCGACCGTCGCCACCCTCCGCGCCCTTCGCGCCGGCGCCAAGCCCGCCACCCTCGGCCGCGCCGAGGACGCGGCGCTGCTGCGTGAGGTCGCCCGCGAGCCCGAGTATCAGGCGGCGATGGCCGAATATCTGACGAAAATTGAAGAAAAATAGTTCTTTTTTGAAAAAAAGAACCAAAAAACTTTTATTCGTTGAGCAGTGTTTACGGCGCTGCCGTACCAAGGGAACAGGATAAAAGTCTTTTTGCTTCTTTTTCTTCAGAAAAAGAAGTGCTTTCCGTTAAATGGAGATCCTCATGCCCGACCGCTCCGACGCCGCGCCGCGCCCCAAAACCGTTCCACCCAAGCCAGCGGCGAGCCTCGTCGTCCTGCGCGGGGGAGCAGAGGTATTGATGGGGATGCGTGGCGCCGGCCACCGCTTCATGCCCAACCGGCTGGTGTTTCCGGGCGGCAGGGTCGATCGCGCCGATCTCCGCGCGCCAGCGGCGACGCCGCTTGCGCCCCGTGTGCGAGCACTCGTCGAAAAAAACGCCTCTCCGGCCCTCGCGCACGGGCTCACCATCGCCGTCGCGCGTGAATTGGAGGAGGAAACCGGGCTTTCGCTCGGCACGCCGCCTGCGCTCGACGGGCTCGATTATCTCTGCCGCGCGGTGACACCGCCCGGCCTCCCGATCCGCTTCAATGCGCGCTTCTTCGTCATCGACGCCGCCCGCACGCGCGGCACCCTCGCTGGCTCGGGCGAATTGGAGGGGTTGCGGTTTTACCCGATCGAAGAGGCGCTGGCGCTCGATCTCGCGCTCGCGACCCGCTTCGTGCTCGACACCCTCAAATCTTGGCTCGCGCTCTCGCCGCAAGAGCGCACGGCGCGAACCACCACGCCGCTGCTCCGCTTCCGCCGCGGGTTCACCGAATGACCCCCGGCGGCTGATCCCCGGCGCTCACCCCATCGCGGCGCGCAGGTTGTCGTCGATCTTGGCAAGAAAATCCTGGGTGTTGAGCCAGCGCTGATCCTTGCCGATCAGCCCCGCCAGATCCTTGGTCATGAAGCCGCTCTCGACGGTATCGACGCAGACTTTCTCCAGGGTTTCGGCGAATTTGGTGACCTCGGGCGTGCCATCGAACTGGCCGCGATAGGCGAGGCCGCGGGTCCAGGCGAAGATCGAGGCGATCGGGTTGGTCGAGGTCTCGCGCCCCTTTTGGTGCTCGCGGTAATGGCGGGTCACGGTGCCGTGTGCCGCCTCGCTCTCCACCGTCTTGCCATCCGGGCTCATCAGGACGCTGGTCATCAGGCCGAGGCTGCCGAAACCTTGTGCCACGATGTCGCTTTCCACGTCACCGTCATAGTTCTTGCACGCCCAGACATAGCCGCCCGACCATTTCAGCGCCGAGGCCACCATGTCGTCGATCAGCCGATGCTCATAGGTCAGGCCGAGCTTGGCGAAGGCGTCCTTGAACTCGGCGTCGAAAATCTCCTGGAACACGTCCTTGAACATGCCGTCGTAAATTTTCAGAATAGTGTTTTTGGTCGAGAGATAGACTGGGTATTTGCGCGCGAGACCATAATTGAACGAGGCGCGGGCGAAGCCCTCGATCGAGGTGCGGGTGTTGAACATGCCGAGGGTCACCCCGGCGCCCTTGAAATCATGCACTTCCAGCATCTGCGGCGGGCCGCCATCAGCCGGCAGATAGCTCAGCGTGACGCGGCCGGGGCCGGGGATTTTCGCCTCCGTCGCGCGGTAGATGTCGCCGAAAGCATGGCGGCCGATGACGATCGGCTGCGTCCAGTGCGGCACCAGGCGGGGGACGTTGCGGCAAATGATCGGCTCGCGGAAAATCGTCCCGTCGAGAATGTTGCGAACGGTGCCATTCGGGCTCCGCCACATTTTTTTGAGACCGAATTCGGCGACGCGCGCCTCATCGGGGGTGATGGTCGCGCATTTGACGCCGACGCCATATTTCTTGATCGCGTTGGCGGCGTCGATCGTCACCTGGTCATCGGTCTGGTCGCGGTATTCGATGCCGAGATCGTAGTATTTGAGGTCGATATCGAGGTAGGGGAGAATCAGTTTTTCCTTGATGAATCCCCAGATGATGCGCGTCATTTCATCCCCGTCGAGTTCGACGACCGGGGTTTTTACCTTGATTTTTGCCATTTTTTCCTCATCGACCTGGAATCGCGCCCGAGAAATACGCCATGCTGCGGCGCGGCGGAATTGCGCCGGGCGGACATTCGCACCGGGCGCCGCCGCGGACAAGGGCGGCGGCCCTCAAAAAACGCAGATCAGGGCATCGGGCCGCTTTATCGCGCGGCGATGCCGACTACGCGCGAGTTAACTTTTTCTTGACAATTGTCAAAAATTCAGTAACGATCCGCCATTATTAAGCTATCTCAACGGTGGAGGGGAATATGACGGCATGTTTCGGCCGCCCCCGCGGCAAAACCGTCCGGCTCGTGGCGATATCGGCCCTGGCGTTCATGGCGGCGTCGGCGGGCCATGCCAAAGCGGATTACGTGGTAACGCCGCCGGCCAGCGTGCCGACGAGTTATATCGATTCCACGCCGATCACCCCGCCCACCAATCTGGTGCCGGGGCTGACGGCCTCGCTCTGGACCCTCTCCCCCGGCCTCAACGCCGGCGGTCCCGGCAATCTCGAGGGCGGTCCCAACACCGCCGGCTATCCCAATCTGCAAGGCATGGCCAATCTCGAGACGCTGGCCCAGACCGGGACGATCACCACGCTGCCGAACGGCTTGCCCGGCACCGGCACGGGCGCGCTCACCTACACCGCGACGCCCTATTTCTCGTTCACCGATACTGCGATCAATACCTATGGCCTCATTGCCATCGGCGGTGGCGGCAATTCCGTCCAAAACGTGCTCGACGGCGCCGGCGCTCCCCTCGCCACCAACCTCGTCAACGGCGTCACGCTCCCCGCTTCCGCGTCGACGACCCCCTGGAACAATCTGATTTTCGACCAGAGCGGTTATGTCTATGTCGCGCAGGCGGGAAGTTCCTACACTTTCGCCGTCGCCTCCAACGATCTAAACGATGACGGCACCGAACTCCTCCTCGGCGGCACCGGCCTGATCGGCAGTGGCAGCGTCGTCGGCTTCCAGAACGCGGCCAGCATCACGCCCTCGAACGGCGTCGCGACCCTCCTGAATGGCAACACCTACGCCGCCGCGACCGACACCGTGACCTTTACGGAGGCCGGCTATTACCCGTTCGAGATCTTCAACGCCCAGACCTGGGGCGGCGCCTTCGAAAACGTCAGTTTCGCGCCGACCAGCACCACGACGCCCGATCTGGTGTTTTACACCACCAATGGCGCTCAGGTTCCCGAACCCTCCTCCGCCGCGCTGATCTTCGCCGGTCTCGCTGGCCTGAAACTCTTCCGTCGCCGCAGGGCCGCCGCCCCGTAACCCGCCTCACGCCCCCGCCTTATGCCTTCGGCAGGCGGATGACGAAGCGGGCGCCGATCACTTTTCCCGCCTCGTCGCGGCGGTTCTCGGCGCTGATCCTGCCGCGCAGCGCCTCGATGATCTGGCGGCTGATCGAAAGCCCGAGCCCGGAATGCTGGCCGAAGCGCTCGCCTTCCGGGCGTTCGGAATAGAAGCGGTCGAAAATATGTTCGCGCTTGGCCTCCGGAATGCCCGGCCCCTCATCCTCGACGGTGATTTCCACCTCAGCCCCGGTTTCGCCTCTGACCTCGCGCGCGGAGAGCATGATTTGCCCGCCGGGCGGGCTGAACGAGCGGGCATTGGCGGTCAGATTGCGCAACACCTGCACCAGCCGGTCGGCAACGCCGCGGATGGTAAGCCCGGTTTCGGGAGCATCGAGCACCAGCTTCGGCTCACCCGCGGCCAAGGTCGCGGCGTGGATATCGGCGAGCGTCGCAAGGATCGGCGCGACATCGACCAACTCCGTCGCCGTGCGTGACAATTCGGCGTCGACGCGGCTCGCATCCGAGATGTCGCTGATCAGCCGGTCCAATCGCCGCACATCCTCGGCGATGATGGCGAGCAGGCGCCGCTGCTGGCCCGGATCCTCGATCCGCCGCAGCGTCTCGATCGCGCTTTGGATGGAAGAAAGCGGGTTCTTGATCTCGTGCGCGACATCGGCCGCGAAACGCTCGATCGCGTCCATCCGCGCCCAGAGCGCGCTCGCACTTTCGGCCAGGGCGTGGGCGAGGGTGCCGATCTCGTCGCGGCGGGCGAGCAGCCGGCGCGGCACCGCCCCGCTCCGCCCCTGGCCTTCGCGCATCTCGCCGGCAGCGGCGGCAAGCCGCAGGATCGGCCGGGCGATGGTGCGCGCCAGATACCAGGACATGATCACCGTCAACCCGAGCGCGAGGCAGAACAGGGCAAGAATCGACATCCGCACGTTATAGAGGCTGTCATCGACCTCGCGGGCCTCGCGGGTGAGCAGGATGATGCCGACCGTCTGGGCGTTCTGCTGCACCGGCTCGGCAACGGTAACCAGAAGCCGGTCATCAGTGGTGCGGCGGATATAGGGCGGCGTCTCGCGTGAGCGCGCCGCGCCCTCGGTGCGCAGTTCCTCACGCACATCGGGCTGCCAGTCGATCCCGCCGGCGAGCGGCCCGGCCTCCAGCGTCGGCGCCGCCGGGTTGTGGGGCAGATGGGCAAGCACCCAGTCATAGATCTCCTCGATCACGCTCGCGACATGGCTGCGCGGCACCGCCGGCGGAATCGGGTCCATCTCGAAGGCGCCGCTGCCGGCCTCGCGCTGGCGGCTATCGGCGATCACCGTGCCGTCAGGGCCGTAGAGCCGGGCCTCGGCGCTCGGCGTCGGCTCGGTCAGGCGGCGGAGCAGCGGGCGGGCGAGCGCCGGCACCAGCCGCGCCGTGCCCGAGGCATCGACCGCCACCGCTGCCTGGCCGAGCGCGCCGGCATAGATGCGCGCCTGTTCGCGGAGCGTCAGCACCTCCGCCTCCAGAAGTCCGTTCTGATACTGGTCGAGATAGAGAAGGGCGACCACCAGCAACGCCAGCGGCAGCGCATTGACCAGAAGGATGCGGCGCAAAAGCGGCGAGACGAAGCGCGGGGTGAGCGCCGCTTCTTCCTGGGGTTTCCCCGCCTTGGCGGCGGCGTTACTGCTCCTTATAGCGGTAGCCGATGCCATAGAGCGTCTCGATCTGGTTGAAATCCTCATCGACGGCACGGAATTTCTTGCGAATGCGTTTGACGTGGCTGTCGATGGTGCGATCATCGACATAGATGTTCTCGCCATAAGCGGCATCGATGAGCTGGTCGCGCGCCTTCACCACCCCCGGCCGCGCCGCGAGCGTCTTCAAGAGCAGGAATTCGGTGACGGTGAGGTCGATATCGGCACCGCGCCAGGCACAGCGGTGCCTCGTCTCGTCGAGGACGAGATCGCCGCGCTGGATGATCCCGGCGGCGGGCTGGCCGGAGCCCTCGGCGCGGCCGGCCTCGTTGCGGCGGAGCAGCGCGCGGATGCGTTCGATCAGCAGGCGCTGGCTGAACGGCTTGGTGATATAATCATCGGCGCCGAGACGAAGCCCCATCAGCTCGTCCACCTCCTCGTCCTTGCTGGTGAGAAAAATCACCGGCATGGCGGAGCGGGCGCGGAGGCGCTGAAGCAATTCCATCCCGTCCATGCGCGGCATCTTGACATCGAGCACCGCGAGATCGACCGGGCGGGCGAGCAGCGCCTGGAGCGCGCTTTCGCCGTCCGTATAGGTGCGCACCTGAAACCCCTCCTGCTCCAGGGTCATCGCGACGCTGGTCAGGATATTGCGATCATCATCGACCAGGGCAATGGTGTGCTTCATGACCACCTCCGAGATGCCGGCAGGCCATCGACATACCACGCCGCGCGGAAGATAGGGTAATCGAAGCATGAGCACCGAACCACCGGCCGCGACCGGCTTTGCACTCCGCTCTCTCGCACGCGCGGCGCAGGTCGCGAGCCTCGCCAGCGTGAGCGCCACCGGGCAGCCCTTTGTCTCGCTGGTGACGCCGGCCTTCGCCGCCGATTTCACGGCGCTCCTGCTGCTCTCCGGCCTTGCCGAACACACGCGCCACCTCCGCGCCGAGCCGCGCTGCGCCCTCCTGCTCACTGGCGCGGCGAATGGGCCCAACCCACAAACGACGCCACGCCTGACGCTGATCGGACGCGCCGCGCCGATCGCCGATGAAGCCCTCCGCGCCCGCTATCTCGCGCGCCACCCCTATGCCGCGCTCTATGCCGGGTTCGGGGACTTCGCGCTTTGGCGGCTGGTTGCGGAGGAAGCGCATTACGTCGGCGGATTCGGTCTCGCGCGGCGGGTCGCGGCGTCCAAACTCCGCCCCGACCCGGCGGCCGTCGCCGCGCTCGACGCCGCCGCGCCAGCGCTGATCGCCGAGGCCGAGGCCGTGCTGCGTGCCGGCGGGGATGAGGGCGCAAGCATCGTCGCGCTCGACCCCGATGGCTGCGATCTCGCTCGCGGCGAGACCGTCCATCGCCACGCCTTTCCCGCCCCGGTCACCAGCGTCGAGGCAGCACACACCGCGCTCATCGCCCTCGCGCGGGCAGCGTCCGCGGAATAAACTGGGCGCGACAGAGGAGAAACGTCATGTCCAAGCCGCCGATCAGCCGTTTTCCGGTGCCCGCCCTCGCCAGCCTTCCGGCCGATATCCGCGCCCGCATCGAAATGGTCGCGGAAAAATCCGGCTTCGTCCCCAATGTTTTCCTGGCGCTGGCGCATCGGCCCGAGGAATTCCGCGCCTTCTTCGCCTATCATGACGCCTTGATGGCGAAAGAAGGCGGGCTTTCGAAGGCCGAGCGCGAAATGATCGTGGTCGCGACCTCGGCCGCCAATCAATGCCAGTATTGCGTCATCGCCCATGGCGCGATTCTGCGCGTGCGGACGAAAAACCCGCTCATCGCCGACCAGGTCGCAACCAATTACCGCAAGGCCGATCTCACCCCGCGCGAGCGGGCGATGCTCGATTTCGCGATGAAGGTCGCGCTCGCGGCGCACGAGATCGACGATTCGGATTACGCGCGTCTCCAGGCGGCGGGGTTTAGCGAGGCGGAAAGCTGGGACATCGCCGCCATCGCCGCCTTCTTCGGCCTCTCCAACCGCCTCGCCAACGCCTTCGCCTTCCGCCCGAATGACGAGTTCTATCGGCTGGGACGGGAATAGAGACGGGAAGCCCGGCTCTTTTCCCAAAAAATCTGGCGCTCTTTCCTTATCCAAACGTCCCCAGAAGATCGGCGATCTGCGCGGGCGTGAGCGCGCGGGTGTTCGTGCCGCGCAAGATGAGGGCGAGTTTGGCCGCTTCCTCCAACTCCTCGGCGGCATGGACGGCATCGCTGAGGCTGGCAGCCGAGACCACCGGGCCATGATTGGCGAGCAGAACGGCCCGCGCGGTCAGCGCCGCCGCATGGATCGCCGGCTCCATCGCCGGGTCGCCGGGGCGGAAATAAGGAATGAGCGGGAGGCGCGCCCCGATCCGCATCACGAAATAGGGGGTGAGCGGCGGAATCGGATTTTCCGGGTCGGCGTCGGCAAGGCAGGCGATGGCGGTCGCCATGGTGGAGTGGAGATGCACGACCGCCTGCGCATCGGGCCGGGCGCGATAGAAGGCGCGGTGCATGAACACTTCCTTGGACGGCTTATCGCCGGCCAAGTGGCGGAAATCGGCATCGAGGCGGGCGAGCCGCGCGGGATCGAGGCGGCCGAGGGAAGAATTGGTCGGGGTGATCAGATAGCCGTCATCGAGACGGACGCTGATATTGCCGGCGCTGCCGACCGAAAATCCACGCGCAAACAGGCTGGCGCCCAGTTCGACCAGGCGCGCCCGGATCGCGCCCTCGCCGTCACTCATTGGGTCTGCGCGGCGGGCGGGGTCGCGACCGGCGAGGCCGCGGGCGTGGCATTGGGCGCCGGCTGGTAGAAACTCGCCTGGGTGGGGCCGACCTGCTTCGGGCTCGACGTGCCCGGCTTCAGCGGGTTGAGCATGATCGTCTGTTCGGCGCCCGGCAGATCCCGCGTCGTCCAGCCGCCACCGAGGGCGCGCACCAGATCGACATTGGATTGCAGCCGGCGCGTCTGCACCTCGATCGCCGAGACCTGGCTGTCCAACCACTGGATGTCATTGACCACGACATCGAGGTAATTGACGCCGCCTTCCTGGAACAGCGAAGTCGAAAGCTGCAGCGAGCGGGCCGCATCGTTCACCGCGTCGCTGACCTGCTGGAATTCGGTGCCGAGATTGTTGAGGAGCGAAAGATCGTCCTCCACCTCCTGGAAGGCGCTCAGCACGGTCGCGCGGTAATTGGCCACCGCCTCGCGGAGGCGCGCATAGGCCTGGGCTTCCGCAGCGCGGCGATAGCCACCCTCGAACAGCGGCATCAGGAATTGTGGGCCTACCGCCCAATAGCTGAGCGGGCTCGCGATCGCCGTCTGATCCAGGCCGCCGGCGATGCCACCGCCGACCAGGCCGAGATTGAGGACCGGGAAGAACGCCGCCTTGGTGACGCCGATTTCCTCGTTCGCCGCCGCCACCTGCCGCTCCGCCGCCGCGACATCGGGACGCCGCTGCAGGAGGTCGGAGGGGAGACCGGTCGGGATGCTGGGCAACGCGATCGGCGCCACCACCGGTGCGAGCGAGAATTGCGAGGCCGGCTGCCCGACCAGGGAGGCAATGGCGTGTTCGACCAAGGCGCGCGAGGCGCGAACGTCGGATTCCTTGGCCTGCGCCTGTTCGAGCACGGTCTTGGCCTCGGCGATTTCGAGGCCGGAGGCGATCTGCCCGTGATAGCGGTTGACGGTGATCTGGACGCCGTCCTGATAGTCCTTCACCGCGCGGGCAATGACGTCGATCTCGGCGTCGAGGCCACGCAGCAGCACGTAGTCGCTGGCGAGCTGCGCCTGCAGGCTGAGCTGAGCATTGGCGAGCAGCGCGGCGGCCGCCTGGGACTGGTATTCGGCGTTCTTGACCATGTCGTGCAGCTGGTTCCAGAGATCGACCTCGTAACTCATGCTGCCGCCGACGGCGTCGTATTGGTATTGATTGAACATGCCGAAATTGCGGCCGACCCCGGGCGCTATGGCGTATTGCTGCGGCGGGTCAAAGCCGCGAAGCTGGGCCCCTTGTGGCCGGCTGTTGGCGCCGTTGAAGCCGAATTGCGAGACCCCGCCACTGGTGCCGACCGAGGGAAACAGCACGGAATTGATCTCGGAGACGAAGGCGCGCGAGGAATCGTAATGCGCGACCGCGGCGGCGATGTCGGGGTTGGCGGCGTTGAGCTGGTCCTCGAGCTTGTTGAGCGTCGCGTCATGATAGATCGACCACCACGGCCCGCGCGGCACCGTGTCCTTCGGGTCGGCCTTCTGCCACTCCCCAGTCTCCTTGAACGAGGCCGGGACGGCGACGATCGGGGCGTGGTATTTCGGCGCGAAATCGGTGCAGCCAGCGAGCAGCGCGGCGAGCGAGACCGCCGCCAGGAGGGCCGGATGACGCCTCACTTGCCAGCCTCGGAAAGCTGCTCCGTTCCCTTGCCGTGCGCCCCTTTCCCCCCTTCGCCGGCGACATTGACGAGATCGCCGGGCGAGAGCGAATCGGGCGGGGAATTGATCACCCGGTCATTGGCGGCGAGCCCGGAGATCACCTCGACATCGGCGCCCATGTCGAGCCCGATGGTCACGTCATGCATTTTCACGTGCCGGGTCGCATCGACCACCGCGACCTGCAAGCCATGCTCCTGGAACATCAGCGCGCTCACCGGGATACGCACCGTCGAGGGATCGGGCGCCAACTTGAAATGGACATTGGCGTAGGTGCCGGGCTGGAGCTTGCCGTCCGGATTATCCGCCCAGAGTTCGACCAGCAGGGTGCGCGAATCCGGGCTCACCGCGTTCGCGGTGGTGTTGAGCTTCGCCGGGAATACCTGGTTCGGGTATTCCGGCATGTAGAGATCGGCCTCCATCCCGTTCTTGATCCGCGCGACATAGATCTGCGGAATGCGGACATAGACGCGCATCTTGTGGATGTCGGCGACGGTGAACAGCTCCGGCCCGGTGCCGCCGCCGGCATTGACCAGGGCGCCGATATCGGTGCGCCGCGCCGTCACCACGCCATCGAAGGGGGCAACGATGCGCTTGAAGGCTTCGAGCGCCTCGATCCGGCTGACATTGGCCTGCGCCGCCGCAACCACCGCGTGCTTGGCCTCGTCGTCATAGACCTTGACGTCGGTGTCCTCGTGCGAGACCGAGTCGGAGGCGAGGAGGCGCTTCCAGCGCTGGGCGGTGACGTCCGCGAGCTTCTGGTCGGCGACCGCGCGAGCATAGGCGGCCTTGGCCTCGGCGTATTGCTGGTCGAGATCGGGGGTATCGATCTCGGCCAGGAGATCATTGGTTTTGACCCGCGCGCCGATATCGCGGTACCACATCTTCACATAGCCATTGACGCGGGCATAGATCGGCGCCTCGTACCAGGATTCGACATCGCCCGGCAGCACCAGCTCGTCGGCGTGCTGATTGGGCACCGGCTTGATCAGCGCAACCGTCGGGATCGCCGCCGCATCGGTCTGCTTGACCAGTTCGGCCTCGGCCTTCTTGCGGTCCATGATACCGGAGACGCCGAGACCAATCGCAACGGCAAGCACGATCAGACCGAAAATCAGCGGGCCGCGGCTCTTGCGGGGGGACGGATGATCGCTGCTGTTCATGTCTGCTCCAAGCACTCACGCATTGCTCGCACGCGGGACGAGGTCGCGCCGGCACCGCACCATAGCACCAGCCGCGCAAAAACCCGGCGGCAAAATGCCACATGGCACCCCATGGCCGCCAAAGCCCGTCCCAAGGCTGGATGTCTCTATCGCCTGCCCTCCAGACGCTCAAGGACTAAACTCTAATGTTTGTTTTATTGCGTCGATTTGTCGCGATTTGTTGATCTCGGCGGCACCATCGCGCCCTTCCCGGCCACCCTGGCCGCCATGGGTGGAAGCCGCTAGTCTTACGCCAGAGCACAGCCCAAAGCACCGCCCAAAGCACCGCCCAAAGCACCGCCCAAAGCACCGCCCAAAGCACCGCACAGAGACGACGGAGCCGCCATGAGCAGCCTTCCCCTCGCCCGCTTCACCGTCATCGACCTCTCCCGCGTGCGCGCCGGCCCGACCGCGGTCCGCCAGCTCGCCGATTGGGGGGCGAAGGTGATCAAGGTCGAGGCCCCCGCCGCCGAGGAGGGGCTCGGCGGTGGCCGCGAGGGGGCGGATTTCCAGAATTTGCACCGCAACAAACGGGCGATCACCCTCGATCTCAAGCAGCCGGAGGGGGTCGCGCTGCTCAAGCGCCTGGTCGCCGGCGCCGATGTCCTGGTCGAGAATTACCGCCCCGACGTCAAACGCCGCCTCGGCATCGATTATCCGGCGCTCCGCGAGGTCAATCCACGCCTGGTCTATGCCAGCATCTCCGGCTTCGGCCAGGACGGCCCCTATGCCGACCGGCCCGGCTTCGACCAGATCGCGCAGGGGATGGGCGGGCTGATGTCGATCACCGGCCGGCCCGGGGAGGGGCCGATGCGGGTCGGCATCCCGGTCGCCGATCTCACGGCGGGGATTTTCTGCGCCATGGGCATCCTGATCGCGCTGCTCGAACGCGAGGAGTCGGGGATCGGCCAATATGTCGAAAGCTCGCTGCTCGCGGCACAGATCGCGATGCTCGATTTTCAGGCGGCGCGCTGGCTGATCGAGCGCGACGTGCCCGGCCAGGCCGGCAACAACCACCCGACCACGGTGCCGACCGGGGTGTTCAAGACCGCGGACGGACATATCAACATCGCCGTCGCCGGCAATCCGATCTATCGCCGCTTCTGCACAGCCCTCGGCGCCGAAGCTCTCGCGACCGACGCCAGATTCGCGACCGGCGCGGCCCGCCTCGCCCATCGTGACGAGATGAACGCGGCGATCGAGGCGATCACCGTGACCCGCCCCTCGGCGGCCTGGATCGAGATCTTGAACGAAGCCGGGGTGCCGGCCGGACCGATCTATCGGATCGACGAGGTCTTCGCCGACCCGCAAGTGCGCCATCTCGGGATCGCGGCGCCGGTTACGCATCCCAAGCGCGGGCGGATGGAACTGGTCGGCCAGGCGGTGTCGCTTTCGCGCACCAACTGGGCGTTGCGAAGCGCAACCCCGGAGATGGGCGAGCATACCGAGGCGGTGCTCGGTGAACTCGGCCTCGATGCCGGGGAAATCGCTGCTTTGCGGGCGAAAAAAGTGATCTGAGCCGGGTCTGCCCCAAGCGCCTGGCCTCACGCGTCCAGCGCCGCCTCCTCGGCCGGCGGGATACCCCATTCCGCTTCCAAGCGGGCACGCGCGGCGCGCGCTTCGCCGTCGCGCCGCTTGGCCGCCGCCTCCAGACCGAGATAGACGCAGATCGGCGCCACCTCGGCGATCAGCCAACCCGTCGCCGTCGCCGCCCAGGCCAACCCCACGGTCAGGACATCGGAGAGCAGATCGAGGCTGTTCTCCATCGTCAGGCCATGATCCCAGAGATGCCAGGCCGGCGCGACGCTGGCCGCGGCGCCGCAGAGCAGCATGGTGCGCGCCACCGGCTTGCCCGGCATGCGGTCGATCAGCAGGACGCAGAGCCCGGGCAACAGCAAGGCGCCGAGCAGCACCGCGAGCGGCGTCGCCAGGGTTGCCAGCGCGCCGCAGGCGAGCCCTTGCAGCCAGACCAGCGAGCGCCCCGGCTTCGCGGCCGGCCGCGCGGCCACCGGACCACTGCCCGATGCCGCTTTCATCCGAGCACCAGCCAACCGACACTCACCGCCAGCGCCATCATGCCACTGCCGAGGGCGATCTCATGGCCGATCCGGGTGGCACGGCGCCGGCGCTCGGCGGAAGCCGCGCGCCAGGCGGCGCGCTCGGCATCGATTTTGGCGGCCGCGGCGAGGGCCTGCTTCAGCCCCTGGGCATCGGCGGCCAGCGCCTGGCGATCATCGAACAAAGCGAGCATCGGCAGCAATTGCCCGGCCTGGGCGAGATGGCGGAGCTGCGTCAGGGTTTCGGCGCGGCGGGCGCGGTTGTGCCAGCGTTCGATCAGCGGCTCGGCGCGCTCGATGAGCCAGGCGGCGAGGCCGGGAAGCGGTGCGGGAAACGCCGCCTGAAGCCGCGACAGCGCCCGCAGACTCGCGAGCTGTGGCTCCGCGCCCGCCGCATCGCCGGCAAAAGCGCCGAGATCGCCGCCGAGCCGGCCATCCTGGTGGGCGGCGATGAAGGCGGCGATATGGGTATCCACCGGTTCGCCGCGCCGCCGCTCGGCCTGCTGTGAGACCGCCTCCAGCGCCGGCAGGAGATCGGCGAGGCGGGCGACCCAGCGCCCGGCGAGCAACGGGCTGGCGCAGGGCTGCAGCGGGTTGAGGGCGTAGGAAATCCGCGCCAACCCGCCGCCGAGGCCGCGGATACGCTGCCACATGCGCTGATGTTGCGCGGTCTGCCTGATCGCCGTCACGTCGCAGAGTTCGGGGCGCATCAACGCCCAGCCGGCGGTCGCCTCGGCGGCGACGAGATCGTCGATCTTGCCGGCCAGCTCGCTGTTGTCCTGCAGCCCCTCGGCGAGCACGCCGCCGAGCCCGTCCGGCCAGAGGCTGACGCCGCGCCAGCAGAGCGGCGCCAGCGGATCGAGGACGGCGATCAGGCGCATCGTCATCATGGCGTCGGCGCGGGAATCTTCCGGCGGAAACTCGCTCCGCTGGCGCACGACGTCATCCGCCCGTCCCGCCAGTACGGCGTCGCCGAGGCTGCGGCGCAGCCAATGGTCGAGATAATGGCTGCGCACCAGATGCACCGCCTCCTCGGGCCGGCGAGCGAGGGCATAGGCGAGGGAACGCGCATCCCAGATCGGCTGATCGGCGATCTTCAAGGCGCGCTGCGCCCGCCGCCCGGGCCGCGCCGCCAGCCGGCGCGCCCGCGCCGCCGAGGGGTCGAGATAGAGCTGCGGCGGCGGCCGATGCACCGGATCCTCGGCCAGCATGCCGCGCAGAAGATCGGCGATCATCGCCGGCAAACGGGCCTCACCGACCAGGGCGGCGTAGCTGCCGAGATCGAGCTTGCGCCGGATGATCGCCGTGTCATCGAGCCCGGCGAGCGGCGGCCGCCCGAGGGCGAGCGTCAGCATGGTGACGCCGAGAGCGTAGATGTCGTCGGCGCCGCTGCCTTCGCCACGGCCGGCCTGATGGCACATCGCGGCGTAAGGTGGCTCGAACAGCGCCGGTTGCAGGCTCGCCGGCGGGTTGGCCCAGGCGGCGCCGAGGGTCACCGGCTCGCCGGCGCTGCCCTGGAAAATATTGTCTGGGCGAATGGCGCGATGGGTGACGCCGCGCGTCGCCAGCGCATCGAGGACCATCGCCGCCGGGCGCAAAACGCAGTCGAGCAGCTCGCGTTCCCCCCAGGCGCGGGGCGCGGCGGCGAGAGAGGGGCCGGGCGGCGCGCCGCAGATGACGAACCCGGCCTCGCTACCCTCGGCGGTGAAGGTGACGCCATGCGCGAGCGGCAGCAGGAGCCCGGGGATGGCGCTTTTGCTGAGGAGTTCGATGGCATGGACACGGGCCGGCGCGTTCGGGCGGATCTGCAGGGCCATCAGCCCCGACGCCGCGTTTTGCTGATCCCGCGCAACGAAAGCCATCACCCCGCCGCCGGCGCCGGCGAGGGGGGCCGCGAAATCCACCTGGTAGCGCCCGCCGATCAGCGCCGGCGCACCTCTGCCGCCCTCGCGCGCCGCCGGTTTTTCAGCAGATTTTTCCGCCATCACGCCCGTTCCCAAGGAAGCGGGCGATCATGCCTCGGACAAACTTACCATACGGTAAAAATGCCGCGCTATTCCGCCGCTGCGGGGCTCGGGCGCGGCACCGGACGGGCGCCCGGGCGCACCGCCCGCGCGAGGCCCCAGATCACCGCCAGGGTCGCGGCATAGACCAGAACCTGCAAGCCGTCGGGCTCGGCGGTATAGCCGACCAGGCTATGGGCGAGCCTCCCGGCGATCGATTCGTCGCTGAGCAGGAAAGCGGAATTCCACATCGGCGCCGACAGCGCATCCGCAAGGCCCGCCTGCTGCAGGAACGCCACCGCCTGCGCCGCCATGCCGGCCGCCATCAGCGTGATCAGCCCGCCGGTGAGCGAGAGCATGCGCCCGACCGGGATGGCGATGAGGCCGCCATAGAGCATGGCCGCGACCAGGGCGCCGGCGGCGATGCCGAGCGCCCCGCCCGCCACCATCCCCCATCCCGAGGCGCCGCCCGAGAGGGCGATACCGTAGAGGAAAAGCACCACCTCCGAGCCTTCGCGCAGCACCGCGATGGCGACGACGATCCCGAGCGCCGTGAGTGGCCGGCGCCCGTCGCTGACGGCGCCGCCGAGGGCGCGCATCTCCTGGGCGATGGCGCGGCCGTGGCTCGCCATCCAGATCGTGTGCCAGGCGAGCATCAGGGTCGCGATGCCGAGCACCGCGGCCTGGAAAACTTCCTGCCCGCTGCCCGCGAACAGGGCGCCGAGACGGCCGGCGCCAGCGGCGAGCAGACAGGCGCCGGACACCCCGGCGGCGATGCCGAGCGAGACCATCCGCCCGCGCCCCGCGACCCCCTTGGTCGCCGCCATGACGATGCCGACGATCAGCCCGGCCTCGATGACCTCACGAAACACGATCAGCAATGCGGCGAGCATGGCTTGGGTCTCCCGTTATTGCGCGATCACCACGCCCTGGGCGGTTTTTTCGTGATATTCGCCCTCGAATTTATAACGTCCCGGCGCGAGCGGGCGAAGATGGACGGTGCCCTCCCCGCCGCCGGCGATCACTTTTTCGACCTTGAGCGCCGAGGAATCGAACTCTTCCGCCGTCGTGTCCATGTTCTTGATATGAATCGCCACCCGCTTGCCGGCCGGGACGGTGATTTCAGCCGGAGAAAAGACATGATTCTTGATCACCAGATCACGGCTCTCGCCGTCATCGGCGGCGAGGCTGAGCGTGGTGCTCGCGGTCAGCAGCAGGGCGGCGAGGGGCAGCGAAAACAGGGCACGCATCGTTTGGGTCGCCTCGTTCGGTGGTTATTTATGAGAGTTATTCTCATTTGCAAACATGGTTATACAAGCCCCGGCCGCCGCCGTCAAATCGCGCCCGCCTTCCGCCTCGCCGCCGCTCTCGCGCTCATCGCCAGCCCGGCGCCGGCCGACGCGCCGGAGATCCGCATCCTCGCCGCCGGTATTTTCCGCCCGGCGCCGGTCACCGGGGAACTCCCGCCCGGCCTCCGTGACCAGACCCTGAGCGGCGTCGATCGCACCGCACTTCCCACCCTCGTCACGGCGACCGCGACCGTGCCGGCCAAGCTCTGCCGGAGCTTCGGCCTGATCTTCACCCGCGCCGCGCCGGCCGACACGCCGCTCACCGTCCGCGTCAGCCACCCGCCGCTCCACCGCCCGGATGGCCAAGCCGGCAGTGTCGATCGGTTCGAGATCCCGCCTGGCGCCGGGCCACACTATGTCGGCTTCACCTTCACCGCGGCCTGGGAGATGGTCCCCGGGATGTGGATTTTCACCCTCCTCGCCGGCGACCGCCCGCTCGCCCGGGCGGATTTCACCGTGCTGCCCGCGACCGAAGCAGCGGAAACCGGCTGCGGCGCCGTGGTTTCGGGCATCGGGGCCTTTCGTTTCGCCGCCGGGCTTGGCATCTTGCGGCCATGACCGCACCCACCGCACCCACGCAGACGGCGCCCGCCAAGACGGCACCCGCGCCGGCGGTGCCTGCCCGGGCGGCGTCGGCGGTGCCGGCTCCCCCTGGCCTTCCCGCGGCAGCGCCGCCGCCCGCTTCGACCGCCGAGCGGAGCAAGGCCATTCACGAACAATTGCAGCGCGCCGAACAGGCGATGATCGGCAAACGCCTCGGCGAGGCCGCCGGCATCTGCCAGGACGTGCTCGAAACGGTGCCCGACCATCCGCCGGCGCTGGCCTTGCTCGGCGCCATTCTCGGCCATCGCGGCGATCTCGCGCGGGCGACCTCGCTGATCGAGCGGGCGCTCGCCAAGCAGCCGAACGTCGCCGCCTGGCACAGCAATCTCTCCGGCCTCTATCGCCTGCTCTATCGTTTCGACGATGCCGTCGCCGCCGCCGCCGAGGCGGTGCGCCTGCAACCCGCCATCCCACGCTTTCAGATCAATCTCGGCAAGGCGCTGATGGACCGTGGCGAGCGCGACGCGGCGGTCGATGCCTTTCTCGCCGCCCTCGCCAGGGAGCCGGCCCATCCCGAGGCGCATCTCGCGATCGGCCAGATCCTGCTCGCGCGCGGCGAGATGACGCCGGGCTGGCGGGAATATGAATGGCGCAACCAGCTCGACCAGGCCCGCGGCATGCTGCCGAAAATGGCGGCGCCGGCCTGGAACGGCATGCCCCTGCCGCAAGATCGTATCCTCCTGGTCGGCGATCAGGGCTATGGCGATACGCTGCAATTCTGCCGCTATGTCCCCGAAGTCGCCGCCCGCTGCCGGGAAGTGGTGGTCGGGTGCAGCCCCGATATCGCGCCGCTGCTGCGCTCGCTGCGCGGCGTCGCCGCCTGCCATACGCGCTGGGACCAGATCCCAGCGCACAAGGTTTTTTGCCTGATGTCGAGCCTGCCCGGGCTGTTTGGCACCGAAATCACCACGATCCCGGCACCGATCCCCTATTTCAGCGTCGATCCCGCCCTCATCCGCGCCTGGCAGGCACGTTTCGAGCGCGATCTGCCACGCGGGGCGTTGCGCGTCGGCGTCGCCTGGGCCGGGCGCACGACGCACCCCAATGACCGGCGCCGCTCGATGCGGCTCGCCGATCTCGCCCCGCTCGGCAAAACGGCGGGGGTCGCCTTCGTCTCGCTGCAGCAGAAATTCCCGCCGCGTGACCGCGCAACGCCGAACGTGCTGCCGGGCCTGCTCGATGTCTCCGAAGCGCTGACCGATTTCGCCGAAACCGCCGCCGCCATCATCAATCTCGATCTGGTGGTATGCGTCGATACCTCGGTCGGCCATCTCGCCGGCGCGCTCGGCAAGCCGGCCTGGCTGATGCTCGCGACCCCGTCCGACTGGCGCTGGCTGCTCGATCGGAGCGACACGCCGTGGTATCCGTCACTCCGCCTCTTTCGCCAAAGCCGGGCCGGGGATTGGAGCGATGTGACGGCGGCGATCGCGCAGGCGCTCGATGCCCTGCCGCGGCGCGCGAAATAGGGCGAACCCCCCGCCCGCTCAATCTGCCGCCCGCTCGATCTGCCGCCCGCTTGATCTGCCTCAAGGCGCGCCGGCCGAGCCCCCCATAGGCTTCGCGGCATGGACATCGACACCCTGATCGCCCGCTATGACCGCCGCGTGCCGCGCTATACCAGCTATCCCACCGCGCCGCATTTTTCCGACGGGATCGGCGCCGAGACCGCCGCTGCCTGGCTCGCCGCGCTTCCGGGGACGGCGTCGCTCTCACTTTATCTCCATGTTCCGTTCTGCCGGACGCTCTGCCGCTTCTGCGGCTGCCATACCAGCGCCGTGAACACCGAGGCGCCTCTGGTCACCTACGCGGCAGCACTCCGTACCGAAATCGCCCTGGCCGCGCAAGCGATCGGCAAGCGTCTCACGGTGCGCCAGATCCATTGGGGTGGCGGCACGCCGAGCATCCTGCCGGCGGCGGAATTGCGCGCGATCAGTGACACCATCCGGCGCTGCTTCACTCTCGCCCCCGACGCCGAAATCGCCATCGAGATCGACCCCCGCCGCCTGCCGCCGGACCGCCTCGCCGCGCTTCGCGACATCGGGGTGACGCGAGCCAGCCTCGGGGTGCAGGATTTCGCGCCGCAGGTGCAGGAGACCATCGGACGGCGGCAATCCTTCGCCGAAACCGCCGCCTGCGCGGAAGCCTTGCGCGGCATCGGGGTCGGCTCGATCAATCTCGATCTGGTCTACGGCCTGCCCCATCAGACCGACGACGGGCTCCGGGCGACGCTGCGCCAGGCGCTGACCCTCGCGCCCGAGCGCATCGCGGTGTTCGGCTATGCCCATGTGCCGTGGATGCAGCGGCATCAGGCGCTGATCCCGGAGGCGTCGCTGCCGGATGCGCGGGCGCGGTTTCGGCTGCGCGAAATCGCCGAGACCGAGATCGCCGCGGCCGGCTATGGCGCGATCGGTCTCGATCATTTCGCCAAACCCGGCGACGGGCTGGCGCGCGCCGCAGCCAGCGGCCGCCTGCACCGCAATTTCCAAGGCTATACCGACGACGATGCCGATGCCCTGATCGGCCTCGGGGCTTCGGCGATCAGCAGCCTGCCGCAGGGCTATCTGCAAAACGCGCCGCGCGTGCCGGCCTATCGCGCGGCAGTGGCGGCGGGGCGATTGCCGATCGCGCGCGGGGTTGCGCTCGACGCCGATGACCGCCTGCGCCGCGCCGCGATCGAGCAGGTGATGTGCGCGCTGCGGCTCGATGTCGACGCCCTGCTCGCCGCCCATGGCGCGGCACCGGAGGCGCTCGACGACGTCCGCCCAGCGCTCGCGGAGCTGGCAACGCTCGGCCTCGTCACCTGGGATGGCAGCCGCCTCGCCGTGCCGAGAGCGGCGCGGCCGTTTCTCCGCGCCGTCGCCGCCGCGTTCGACCGCTATCTGGAACCCGCTCCCGCCCGCCACGCGCCGGCGATCTGACGCGCGGATATGCCCTAAACGGCGTTCACCGCATGCCCGCCATCGACGACGATCGTCGCCCCGGTCATGTGGGCGCCGGCCTCGGAGGCGAGGAGAAGCAACGGGCCGGCAAGATCGCGCGGCGTCCCCAGCCGGCGTTGCGGGATGCGGCGGATCATCGCCTGGCCGGCTTCGGTCGCAAAGAATCCGGCATTTATATTGGTTTCGATATAACCAGGCGCGAGCGCGTTGACGCGGATGCGATGGCGGGCGAGTTCGACCGCGAGGCTGCGGGTGAGATGGAGCAGCCCGGCCTTGGTCGCGGTATAGGAAGTGAGCTGGAGACCGACGCGGATCCCGAGGATCGAGGCGATATTGATGATCGACCCCGGCCGCCCGGCGGCGATCAAATGCCGAGCCGCCTCCCGCGCGACCAGAAACGGGCCGCGCAGATTGACCGCGACCACCGCATCCCAATCCTCGGCGCTTTGCGCGACGGCGGGCTTGGTGGTCGCGATGCCGGCGTTATTGACGATGATGTCGGCAACCACCCCGCGCGATGCGAGCCCGGCGAGGCAGGCGCCGATCGAGGCATCATCGGTGACATCGAGCGGCACCGCCTCGGCCCGTTCGCCGAGTCCGGCACACGCGGCGGCGAGGCGCTGCGCGCCCCGGGCGGCGAGAATGACATGCGCGCCAGCGCCGTGGAGCACGCGCGCGAAGGCGAGCCCGAGACCGCCGGACGCGCCGGTGATCAGCGCCGTGCGCCCGGCGAGCGAGAACAGCTCGGCCGCACTCGGGAAGGCCGTCTCCGGCGTTTCATCGGACATGATTGGGGTTTCCTCGGCTTGAAAACAGCGGCGCGGCGAGGGTTTCGGCGCGCGCCCCGAGCGGCGGCGCGGGGCAGGCGGCGAGCAGCCGCCAGCGCCGCAGGGTCGCGCCCCGGTTGACCCCGAGCATCAGGCTGGCAGCCCAGCCGAGGCCGCGAATCCGCCCCCTCGCCCCGGTTTCGATGTCATAGGGGTGGCAATAGGTCCATAGCGTCTGCCCGGCGAGGCGCCGCCACAGGCGGCGGAGATCGCGGAGCGGCACGGCGCGGAGATACATGCCCCCGAGCACCGGCAGCATCCGCCCGGCGAGAGGGGCCACAGGCACCGGCAATTCGAGCAGGCCGCCCGGCCAGCGAAACGCCGCACGCGGCGCCCCCGGCCAGCCGCCGACCCAGGCCGGGCCGGGGATGACGCTGGAGGAATAGGCGAAACCGGCGGCGAGCAGCCCCTCCACCGCCCATGCCGTCTCCGGCACCAGGGAAAAAAACGGCGCCCGAAACCCGGCCACCGCAACCCCGCAGAGATCCTCGAGCCGCGCCTTCGCCATCGTCATGCCGGCGACGAAGCCGGCCGGGTCGAGCGCCTGGAGGCGGGCATGGCAATAGCCGTGCGAGGCGATCTCATGCCCGCGCGCGGCGATGGCGCGCAAAAGCCGCGGCGCGCGCCGGGCGACTTCGTCGGTCACGAAGAAGGTGGCGGTGATCCCGGCGGCGGCAAGAAAATCGAGGAGCGTCCGGGTCAGCGCCTCGACCCGCGCCGGACCCGCGGCGACGGGCGCATGATCCTCGAGATCGATGGTGAAGCTGACCGGGCCGAAAACCGGCGCGTCCACCCGGCCGGCATCGGCATGGCTGGACATTCGGGCGGTGAACTTCACATAAGAGGATGAGATCATGCCGAAACGCTATGAACCTTATCGCTCCAGACCGTGGGAATCCATGAACCAGCCTGACACCATCCCTGACACCATCCCGTTCGCCGCCCCGCCGCTCGCGCTCGAGGCGGAAGTCGCACGGCTCATCGTGACGGTTCTCCACCTCGAGAACAAGCCCGAAGAGATCGATCCCGAAGCCCCCTTGTTCGGCGAAGGCCTCGGCCTCGATTCGATCGACGCCCTCGAACTCGCGCTGGCGATCTCGCGCGAATACGGCATCGAGCTGAAATCCGACGACGAGCGCAACCGCCGGATCTTCGCAAGCCTGCGCGCCCTTGCCGCCCATATCGGCGCCGCGCGCGTGAGATAGGGCGGAACGCGCCGCGATGCCGCCCCTTCCCGAGCGCTTTTCGCTTCTGCCGCGTGCGGAGACCGCGGCGCTGTTTCAAACCGCGCGCGGCGTGGTCCGGGGCGGGGAATTCCTGGCCGCCTCCGCGCGGCTCGCGGCGCTGCTGCCCACGGGGATGCCGGCGGGGTCGACGGTGCTCAATCTCTGCGAGGACCGGCTTTCCTTCGCGCTCGGCTTTGCCGCCGCGATGATCGCCGGCTTCCGGAGCGCCTTGTCGAGCGACCATTCGCCGGCGCGGGCGCGCGACCTCGCGACCCGTCTCGGCGCCGCGGCGATCCTGAGTGAGGCCGCGATCGGCGAAAGCGCGGCCCCGCCCGCCCCGTGGCGGACGATCACCGTCGATCCGGCGACGCTGCTCACCGGCGCCACCGAGGCGCGGGAGCAGGTGCCAAACCCGGAGATCGCCGGGGAGACGCCGGCGGCGGAGGTCTTCACCTCGGGCAGCACCGGCGAGCCGGTCGCGCACCGCAAAACCTGGGGGGCGCTGCATGCGCGGAGCCTCGCCGCCGCTTCGCGTTTCGAGCTCGGAGCGAGCGACGCCGGGGCGGATGGCCCGGTCTCGGTGGTCGGGACGGTGCCGCCACAACACATGTACGGCTTCGAGACCACCATCCTGCTCGCCTTCCACTGTCCGGTGACGGTCTGGTGCGGGCCGACCTTCTTTCCCCACGACATCGCCGCCGCCCTCGCCGCGATGCCGGCGCCGCGCCTCCTGATCACCACCCCCTTGCAGCTCCGCGCCCTGCTCGATGCAGCGCTTCCCCTGCCGCCGCTCGCCTTGGTGATCTCGGCGACCGCGCCGCTGGCACCCGATCTCGCCGCCCGCGCCGAGGCGCGCTGGCAGACCCGGGTCGCGGAGATCTTCGGCGCGACCGAGGCCGGCTCGATCGCCAGCCGGATGACGACCTCGGGCGAGATCTGGGAGGCCTATCCCGGCCTGCGCCTCGCCGCCGCCGCTGAAGGGGCCGCCGCTGACGGGACCACCGCTGACGGGGTGGTTTCGGTCACCGCACCCTACGCCGGGACGGTTGCGCTGGCGGATGCGCTGGAACTGCTCACGCCGGCGCGGTTTCGCCTCCTCGGCCGGCGCAGCGACGTCGTCAAGCTCGGCGGCAAACGCGCCTCGCTCGCTGCCCTCACCCGCATCCTGACCGCGATCGAGGGGGTAGAAGACGGGGTTTTCGTCGCGCCCGGCGATCTCGATGCCGAGCCGACCGCGCGGCTGCTCGCCTTCGTGGTCGCGCCGGGGCGTGAGCCGGGGGAGATCCTGGCCGCCTTGCGGCGCGAGATCGACCCGATTTTCCTGCCCCGTCGGGTGATCCCCCTCCCCCGCCTGCCGCGTAACGCATTCGGCAAGCTGAGCGCCGCCCATCTCGCCGCGCTCGCCGGGCCGCCGGCCAGTAGCTAGGGCGCCGATGCCGCCCGCCGCCCCGGTTTCGGGAACCCTGACCATCGCCGCCGATCATCCCGCCTTCGCCGGACATTTCCCCGCAAATCCCGTGCTGCCCGGGGTCGTTCTGGTCGATCTCATCCTCGCCGCCGCCGGGATCACCGCGATTGCCGGGATCACGCGGCTCAAATTCCTCCGCCCGGTGCGCCCCGGGGAGCGCATCGACTACACCCTGGAGCGCCTCGAATCCGGCCTGGTCAGGCTCGGCGCGCATGGCACCGCGGGGCCGGTGCTGCGCGGCGATCTCCGCCTCGCGCGATGACCGGAAAAGCACCCGGGCCCGCCCTCCCCGCCTGGCAGACCCGGCGCGAGCCCGGCGGCCGGCGCCCGATCCGGCTCATGGCCTGGCTCTGCCGGCGGCTCGGCTGGCGTGCCGGGGCGTTGCTGTTATGGCCGGTCACCCTCGGGTTTTTTCTCAGCGATAAGGCCGGCCGGCGTGCCTCGCGGCGCTATCTCGGTCGTGCCCTCGGGCGCAAGGCGGGGATACGCGACGTGTTCCGCCATTTTCTGACCTTCGCCGAGACGCTGCTCGACCGGTTCTTCTTTCTCCAGGGCCGGCGCGGGCTGTTCACGATCCGCGTCACCGGGCACCACCATCTCGTCGCGGCGACGGCGGCGGGGCGCGGCGTGGTGCTGCTCGGCGCCCATCTCGGCAGCTTCGAGGCGCTCCGCTTCGCCGCCGGGGCGGGGGCGCCGGTTCCGATTCGCATGGTCATGCATCGCGGCGGGCATGGCGCGCTGACGGCGCTGTTCGAGGAACTCGACCCGCACTTCGCCGCCAGCGTGATCGCCCTTCCCGCGACCGACGGCGACGGCATCGCGCTGGCCCTGACGCTCCGCGAAACCCTCGCCGGCGGCGGCGTCGTCGGCCTGCTCGCCGATCGTGTGGCGGCCGGGCAGGCGGTGATGGCGGCGGATTTCCTCGGCGCCCCGGCGGCGTTTCCGCTCGGCCCGTTCCGCCTCGCCGCCGCGACCGGCGCGCCGGTGCTGCTCGGCTTTGGCCTTCGCCTCGCGCGGCGGCACTATCTCGTGCATATCGAGCCGTTCGCCGACAGGATCGCGCCGTACCGCGGCAGCGACGCGGCGGGCGGACATCCGGCGGAACCCTGGGCGGCGCTACGCCCCCATGTTACCCGCTATGCCGAACGCCTGTCTCACTTCTGTCGGGAATATCCCTATAACTGGTTCAATTTTCATGATGTTTGGGAAAACGATGGCGCTTCCGCGCCGTTTCCTCACCCTCCTCGCCCTGCTGATCGCGCTCCCCTTGCCGGCGCCGGCGGAGACGGCGCCGCTCACCATCACGGCGCTGATGGCTGAACTCGCCGCGGTGCCCGAGCGGCAGGCGCGCTTCGTCGAAATCAAGACCCTGCACGCCCTCGCGGCCCCGATCGAGACCCAGGGCACGCTCGCCTGGCGGCGGCCGGATCATCTCGAAAAAATCACCCTCCCGCCGCATCCCGAGCGCCTGGTGCTCGATGGCCAGACGCTCACCCTCACCCTCGGCACGCAGCCGGCGCGGGAGATCGCGCTGGCCAGCGCGCCGCCCATCGCTGGCCTCGTGGATGCGATCCGCGCAACACTGGCCGGCGATCTCGCCGCCCTCCAGCACTATTACAGCGTCGGGCTGGAGGGGGATCGCGCGCACTGGCGTCTGACCTTGGTGCCGAGCGATCCGGCGATCGCGCGTTTTCTGCGCCTCGCCCGCATCGAGGGCGATGGTCCGACGCCAAACCTCGTCACGTTCGAGCAAAGCAACGGCGACGCCAGCGTGATGCGCATCACCCCCCTCCCATGACCGGCACCCATGAACGGCGCTCCATGAACGGCGCTCCATGAACGGCGCTCCATGAACGGCTCCCGCGCCCGCCTTCTCGCGACCCTGGTGCTCGCGGTCGGCCTCCTCCTGCTCAGCCTCGCGCATGCTCATCTCAGCGCCGACATCGCCGATTTCCTGCCCCAGGGCGAAAGCGAGGGGGCACGCTTCATGCTCGACCAGGTGCGGCAGGGGCCGGCGGCGAGCCTGCTCCTGTTCGGGATCGAGGGGGCGCCGGCGGCCGATCTCGCCGCCATCAGCCGCGATTTCGCCACCCGCCTCCGCGCCTCCGGACAGTTCCGCCTGGTCCAGAACGGCGCCGGCCTCGCCGGTGGTGCGGCACAGGAGTTTTTGTTTCGACATCGCTATCTCCTATCCCCGGCGACGCGCCCGGACGCCTTCACGGAGGCGGCCCTCCACGCCGATATCACCGCTTTGCTCGATGCCCTCGCCTCCTCCGCCGCCCCGCTCGCAACCGAATTCGGCCTCACCGACCCGACCGGGGCGTTTCCCGCCGTGGTCGCGTCATGGGCCGGGCCGAGCCAGGTGCGCGAGAGCGACGGCGTCTGGTTCGCACCCGAGCGTGACCGCGCCCTCCTCATCGCCCGCACCCGGGCGAGCGGCGTCGATCTCGCCGGCCAGCACGCGGCAGCGCAGGCAGTCGCGGCAGCGTTTCAGGCCAGCGCAAGCGGCCATGCGCGGCTGCTGGAGGGGGGGGCGGCAGTGTTCGCGCTCGCCGCCGAACATGCCATTCGCGGCGATGCCGAGACCATTTCAGTGCTGTCCGGCCTCTTGGTGCTTGCGATCCTCGCGCTCTGGCTGAAAAACCCGCTGGCGCTCGCCGCCGTCCTGATCCCGGTCTTGTTCGCGACGGCAGCGGCGCTGGCGCTGACCACGCTGGTCTTCGGGCGGGTACATGCGCTGACCTTCGGCTTCGGCATGACGATGCTCGGTGTCAGCCTCGATTATCCGGTGCTCTGGATCGGCCATCGCCGTCCCGGCGAGCCGGTGGCGGCGACCAGTGCGCGGATCGGGCGCACGCTCGCCGTGACCGTCGCCGGCTGCGCTGCGGGGCTTGCCGGGATGGGCGCCTCGGCGTTTCCGGGTCTTGCCGAACTCGGCCTGTTCGCAGCGAGCGGGCTGGTCGCGGCGGCCCTGGCGACGCGGCTGATCCTAGCCCCGCTTTTGGTCGCCGTCGCGATCGCGCCCGCCGAGCGCCCCGCCCCCTGGCTCGACCGGCTCGAAGCGCTCCGGCGCTATCGCGCCTGGACGATCGTCCCGATCACCCTCGCCGGGCTCTCCCTGCTCGCCGCCCCGCCGCCGCTCGCGCGGGATCTCCGCGAATTGAGCCCGGTGCCGCAGGCCGCCGGCGATCTCGACGGGGTCTTACGCGCCGAGTTGGGGGCGCCGGAGGTCGCCGTCCTCGCTTGGGTGCAGGGCTCGGACGCGGATGCGGTGCTGGCGCGCGAGGAGGCCGTGCTGCCGCGCCTCGACGCCTTGGCCGCCCACGGCGCGCTATCCGAGGTGAGCCTCGCCGCCCGGCTTTTGCCGAGTGCCGCAACCCAGCGCACCCGGCAACGGGCCATCCCACCCCCGCCCCTGCTCGCCGAACGGGTGGCGCGGGCAAGCGCCGGGCTCGGCTTTCGCCCCGATGCCTTCCAGCCCTTTCTCGCCGATGCCGCCGCCGCCCGGGAGGAGGCGCCGCTGACCCTCGCCGCGATCACCCCGCCACTGCTCGCGGCACGGCTCGCGCCGCTGCTTTTTACCCATGACGGGCGCTGGTTCGGCGTCATCGCGCCGAGCGGACTCAAGGATCCGGCGGCGTTTCGCGCCGCCTTCGCCGACACGCCGGACGTCCATATCCTCGACATTCCGGCCGAGATGACGGCGCTGGTCACCACCTATACCGGACAGGCTTGGCGCTGGCTCGGCCTCGGCGCCGGCTGCGCGTTGATTGCGCTGATCATTGGGCTCGGGGGCGTGCGCCCGCTGCCCCGCGTGCTCGCCCCGCTCGCCGGCGCGGTCATCGTGACCTTGGCGCTGCTCGGCCGGCTGGGCGAGCCTCTCTCGCTGTTTCACATCGTCGCCCTGCCGCTGATGGTCGGCATCGGGCTCGATTATGCCCTCTTTTTCGCCCGCCGCCAGACCAGCGGCGACGAGCGCGCGCGCACCTTTCGCACCCTCATCCTCTGCCATGTCATGACGCTCGCGACCTTCGGCCTGCTCGCCTTCTGCCGCACGCCGCTTCTGCGCGGCATCGGCCTCACGGTCGCGATCGGCGTTGCCGCGGCGATGGTTTTCGCCTTTCTCCTCGCCGGGCGCCCGCCGCTCAGATCAGCACCTGCATGTCACCATCGATCGCCAGCGCCTGGCCGCTGATCGTCGCGCCGAAGGGGCTCGCGAGATAGAGGGCCATATTGGCGATGTCCTGTTGCGTCACGAAGCAGCGGAGGCTGGTGGTGGAGACGGCGCGTTCGGTCTGCTCGTTCTCGGACATGCCGGCCGCCACCGCCTTCGCCTTGATCACGGCGCGGATGCGCGGCCCATCGACGAGGCCGGGGAGGATGGCATTGGCGCGGATCCCGTCCGGGCCAAGCTCGATCGCCAGTGTCTTGGTGAAGCCGATCACCCCCCATTTCGCCGCGGCATAAGGGGCGCGGAGCGGAAAGCCGAAACGCCCGGCGGCGGAACTGAGATTGATGATCGCGCCCCCGCCGGCAGCGCGCAGCGCCGGAATGGCGAGGCGCGCGCAGTGGAAAAAGCTTTCGAGATCGACCCGCAGCGTCTCCGCGAGCTCCTCCGGCGCGATTTCCTCGACCCGCTTGGTCGGCCCGGCGATGCCAGCATTGTTGACCAGCACATCGAGCCCGCCGAGATGATCGATCGCCGCCGCCATGAACGCCTCGACCTCCTCGCGCCGCCCGGCATCGGCGCGGATGCCGGGATGGCCGGAGGCCGCCACCGCCGCGCCGTCGATGTCGGAGATGAAGACGCGCGCCCCGGAGGCGGCGAAACCATCCGCCATCACCCGCCCGATCCCGCCCGCCGCCGCCGAGATCGCAACCCGCATCCCCGTAAGATCGACCGGCAGAGCCTGCCGCGCGCCTGTCACCATGGTCTCATCCTTCCCGTGCTTTGCCGGGAACCTGCCATGGCGGCAGCGGGAGGAAAAGTGGCGCGGATGGCGGCGGGCTTGACGCGCCCTTCGCGGCCGACCACCTGCACTCGATCATGAGACAGCACCGCACCATCATCATCGACATGACCCCGGAGGGGGAATTCCGTCGTCCCCCCGGACTGGCCGGGCGCGGGCCGACGCCGTGGCTGTTCCGACTCGCCGCGATCGGCGCCCTGGTCGCCGTCATCGCCGGCGCCCTGGCTTTGGCGGCGTTCGCATTCTGGCTTGCCGTGACGCTGCTGCCGGTGATGATCTTGGCCGCCGTGATCGCTTATGTCGCATTCCGCGTCCAACTCTGGCGCGCTGGACGCGGCGGCGGGGGGTAGGATCGGCGCGGCTCCGCCCCCTCACGCGGGAAAATGACGGGCGAGAAAATCGGCCAGCGCGGCGCTCACCTCCGCCGCGCGCTCCTGCTGCACCCAGTGCCCGGCGCCGGGCAGAATCAGGGTTCGGGTCAGACCCGGCACGTGTTCCGGTAGCGCCGCGAGCGCCCGCGCGCCCATCGGGCCGGCGATCACGGCGTCGCGGTCGCCGGCGATGAAGAGGGCGGGCTGGTGGATTTTTGCCCCATGCCAGGGCGCCGTCAGTTCCCAGTTGCGGTCGATATTGCGGTACCAGTTGAGGCCACCGCGAAACCCGGTGCGGCGATAGGTCGCGGCGAAGGCGGCGAAAGTTTCGCCGTCCACCCAGGGCGGCGGCGCGCCGGGGTCGGGTAATCGGTCGAGAAATCCGCCACTTTCGGGAATTTCGAGGGCGGCCGGCGCCGCGCCTTCCGCAACCCGCGCGCCGGTGGAGAATAAGCGGCGGAAGCTGGCCTCCGGATCGCGCGCGAATTCAGCCTCGGCCAAGCCCGGCTCCTGGAAATAAAACCAGTAGAACCGCGTCATCCCGGCTTCGCGCAAAGTGGTCAGCGGGGCTTTCGGACCACGCGGACGGAAAGGGACGCTGAGGGCGGCGATGGCGGGAAAGAGATCGGGGCGAAAAAGTGCCGCCTGCCAGGCAACCGCCGCCCCCCAGTCATGGCCGATGATCGCCGCCTTCGTGGCACCGAGCGCGCCGGCCAGCGCCACCATGTCGCCAGCGAGGTGGAAAATGCTGTAGGCCGCGATTTCGGCCGGCGCCGAACTCCCGCCATAGCCGCGCATGTCCGGGGCGGCGACGCGATAGCCGGCCGCGGCCAGTGCTGCGATCTGATGGCGCCAGGAGAGCGCGAGTTCGGGAAATCCGTGGCACAGGATGACCAGCGGCGCGCCCTCCTCCCCGGCTTCGAGAACCGAGAGCGTGATGCCGTTGACCTCGTGCAGCGCGCGGCGCGGCGGGGTGAGCATGGTGGTTTCCTCCGAAAAAGGCGGGCGAAAAAAGGCGGGCATTTTTGGCCCTGGCGAGAGTTGCGGCGCCATTCCGGGCGGCGCATTCTACGCCGCCTTCATCACCCGCGCCATCATCGGCGCGTTTGCCCATAGTCCGAGGAGAGACGTCTGATGCTCGAAAAACGCTGGGACAAGAGCCGCCTGCCGTCGCGGCATGTGTCCGTCGGCCCCGATCGCGCCCCGCATCGCAGCTATTACTACGCCATGGGGCTGACCGAGACCGAGATCGAGCAGCCGCTGATCGGCGTCGCCACCTGCTGGAACGAGGCGGCACCGTGCAACATCGCGCTCTCGCGCCAGGCGCAAGCGGTCAAGCGCGGGGTCGCCGAGGCACACGGCACGCCGCGCGAATTCACCACGATCACCGTCACCGACGGCATCGCGATGGGTCATCAGGGGATGAAATCCTCGCTGGTTTCGCGCGAGATCATCGCCGATTCGGTGGAAGTCACCATGCGTGGGCATTGCTATGACGCGCTGATCGGCCTCGCCGGCTGTGACAAATCGCTCCCCGGCATGATGATGGCGATGCTCCGCCTCAATGTCCCGAGCGTGTTCATGTATGGCGGCTCGATTCTCCCCGGGCGTTACAAGGGCCGTGACGTCACCGTCGTCGATGTCTTCGAGGCGGTCGGCCAGCACGCCGCCGGCAAGATAACCGACGAGGAACTGCACGAACTGGAATGTGTCGCCTGTCCCTCGGCCGGGGCCTGCGGCGGGCAGTTCACGGCCAACACCATGGCGATGGTGAGCGAGGCGATCGGGCTTGCGCTGCCCGGCTCGGCCGGTGTGCCGGCGCCCTATGAGGAGCGCGACCGCTTCGGCTTCGAATCCGGCCGCGCGGTGATGGCGCTGCTCGAACGCAATCTCCGCCCGCGCGACATCGTGACACGCGAAGCTCTGGAAAACGCCGCCGTCGCGGTCGGCGCGACCGGCGGTTCGACCAATGCCGGCCTCCATCTGCCGGCGATCGCGCATGAGGCCGGCATTCGCTTCACCATGGACGACGTCGTCGCCATCATGCGTCGCACGCCCTATATCGCCGATCTCAAGCCGGCCGGAAAATACGTCGCCCTCGACGTCCACCGCATCGGCGGGATTCCGGTGATTTTGAAGGCGCTGCTCGATGCCGGCCTCCTGCATGGCGACTGCATGACGGTCACCGGGCGGACGATGGCGGAAAACCTCAAGGACGTGGTGTTCCCGACCGATCAGGACGTGGTCTATCCGGTGAGCCGGGCGATTTCGCCGACCGGCGGCGTGGTCGGGCTGCGCGGTAATCTCGCCCCCGAAGGCGCGATCGTGAAGGTCACCGGCCTTGCCGCAAAGCGTTTCGAGGGCACGGCGCTCTGCTTCGATTGCGAGGAAGACGCCTTCGCCGCCGTCCAGGCCCGCGCCTACAAGGCGGGCGATGTCATCGTCATCCGCTATGAGGGACCGAAAGGCGGGCCGGGGATGCGCGAGATGCTCTCCACCACCTCGGCGATCTACGGCCAGGGCATGGGCGAGCACGTCGCGCTGATCACCGATGGCCGCTTCTCCGGCGGCACGCGCGGCTTCTGCGTCGGCCATGTCGGGCCGGAAGCGGCGGTGGGTGGGCCGATCGCGCTCCTCCGGAACGGCGATCGCATCATCCTCGACGCTACCGCCGGCACCATCGAGGTTGCGCTGTCGGATGCCGAACTCGCCGAACGCCGCAAGGCCTGGACGCCACGGCCAACCGATTACAATTCCGGGGCACTCTGGAGATACGCTCAACTCGTCGGCCCCACCTATCTCGGCGCCCTGACCCATCCTGGCGCCGCGGCGGAGACGCATTGCTACGCTGATCAGTGAAAGACGGCTCTTTTTTGAAAAAAAGAGCCAAAAAACTTTTATCCGGTGCGGCAGTGCCTTCGGCACTGCCGCGTCACGGAGACCGGAATAAAAGTCTTTTTGCTTCTTTTTCTTCAGAAAAAGAAGACTCCTTCCCCATACCTCAAGGCGAGCCCAGCCATGTCCCGCATCGCCTACGTCAATGGCCGCTATCTGCCGCATCGTGAGGCCGCCGTTTCGATCGAGGATCGCGGCTATCAATTCGCCGATGGCGTCTATGAGGTGATCCCGGTTCTGGCCGGGCGGCTGATCGACGAAGGGCTCCATCTCGACCGCCTGGCGCGGAGCCTCGGCGAGATCAGGATCGCGCCCCCGATGGCGCGCGCAGCACTCGGCATCGTCTTGCGCGAGGTCGTGCGGCGGAACCGGGTCGCCGACGGGATGGTCTATCTCCAGGTGACGCGGGGCGTTGCGCGGCGCGAGCATCCGTTTCCGGCGCCGATTGTCCCGCCTGCGCTCGTGGTTACCGCCCGAAATGGCGCGCGGGTTCCAGCCACGCCCGATGGCTGGGGCGTCGCCGCCATCACCCGGCCCGATGAGCGCTGGGCGCGTTGCGATATCAAGACCATCGGCCTCCTGCCCAATGTGCTGGCGCGGCAGGCGGCGCGCGAGCAAGGCGCCTATGAGGCGGTGCTGGTCGATAGCGCCGGCAATGTGACCGAGGGGGCGGCGGCGAATATCTGGATCGTCGATGCCGCCGGCGTGTTGCGCACCCGCGCCCTCGATTCCGCGATCCTCCCCGGCTGCACCCGCGCCGCCCTGATCGGGCTTTTGGGGGGAGAAAACGTCGTTTTCGCCGAACGCGGCTTCTCCCTCGCCGAGTTGCGCGCGGCGCGGGAGGCCTTTCTCACCAGCGCGACGAGCTTCGTCCGCCCGCTGCTCCGGCTCGATGGCGCGCCGATCGGCGATGGCGCGGTGGGTCCGGTGACGCGGCGGCTGTTTGCGCTGTTCGCCGCCCATGCCGGAGGCAAGAGCAACCATGCCGAAGCCTGAGCACGTCCTGCCGCCGGCGATACTGCTCTATGACTGGGACAACACCCTGGTCGATGGCTGGGCCGGGATCACCGCGGCGCTGAATGCGGCATTCGCCGCCTTCGGGCGGCCGCTCTGGACCGCGGCGGAGACGCGGGCGCGGGTGCGGGTCTCGCTCGCCGAGAGTTTTCCGGCGATGTTCGGGGCGGATTGGCTGCGGGCGCGCGATATTTTCTATACGACATTGCGGGGTGAGCATCTCGTCCATCTCCGCCCGATGCCGGGGGCGGCGGCGGTGCTGGTGGCGGGTGGGCGCCGACCGCAGGGGGTGGTTTCCAACAAGGCCGGGGCGTTTCTCCGCGCCGAAATCGCCCATTTCGGCTGGGCGGCGCATTTTCGCGCCATCATCGGCGCCGGCGACGCGCCCGCCGACAAGCCGGATCCGGCGCCCTTGCATCTCGCGCTGCATCAAATCGGCGCGCCGGCCGGGCCGGAGGTGTGGTATATCGGCGATACCGCCCTCGATATGCAGGCGGCGCGCGCTGCCGGCTGCCTTGCGGTGCTGCTCGGCGATGCCGGGCATGACGGCGGTCTCACCCACGCCGCGCCGGATCTCCATTTCCCCGACGGCCATGCACTGGCCGCGTATCTGGCGGGCGTGTGAGACGCCCATCTGCACGGCGATTGCTGGTACGGGATGTTGTCGTCACCGGTTGCGATGCTAAATAAGGGCCTTGCGGGGCTTGAGTTCCGACGCAGGGGGTGGCCGTTGTGCCGCAGCCCTCGGCCGGAGCCAGAAAAATGAAGAAGGATGGTGTCGTGGCCAACGAGAAATCGCAAAACGTTCAGGATGTCTTCCTGAACCATGTGCGCAAGAACAAGACCCCGGTGACCGTGTTCCTGGTCAACGGCGTGAAGCTCCAGGGTATCATCACCTGGTTCGACAATTTTTCGGTGCTGCTGCGCCGCGATGGCCACACCCAGTTGGTTTACAAGCACGCGATCAGCACGGTGATGCCGAGCGGGCCGATCCAGTTGTTTGACGGCCCCAAGGTCGAAGCCGGGGCTGCGATCGGGCGGGAGGCCGCGCCGGCCGGTGACGCCTGACGCAAGGCCGGGTGACGCAAGGCCGGGTGACGCAAGGCCGGGAGCCGGCGCCGCGTCCCCGGTCCGCGCCGCCGTAATCCTCCCCTGGAACCGGGAGGATCGCGCCACCGCCGCCCGCGCCGCCGAGGCACGGCTGACCGAGGCCATGAACCTCGCCGCCGCGATCGGCCTCGTCGTCGTCCATTCCGCCATCGTGCCGCTGCGCGCCGTGCGTCCGGCGACGCTGCTCGGCACCGGGCAGATCGAACTCGTCGCCCAGGCCATCGCCGGGCAATCGGTCGCGGTAATCATCGTCGATACCGAACTCAGCCCGGTGCAGCAACGCAATCTGGAGCGCGCCTGGGGCTGCAAGGTGATCGACCGCACCGGCCTGATCCTCGACATTTTCGGCGAGCGCGCCGCAACCCGCGAGGGGGCGTTGCAGGTCGAACTCGCCCATCTCGAATACCAGCGCAGCCGCCTCGTCCGCTCCTGGACCCATCTCGAGCGCCAGCGCGGCGGTTTCGGCTTCCTGGGCGGCCCGGGCGAGACCCAGATCGAGGCCGATCGCCGTCTGATCGGCGAGCGCATCGTGCGCTTGAAGCGCGATCTCGAACAGGTGCGCCGCACCCGTGGCCTACATCGCGCGGCGCGCCGGCGGGTGCCGTTCCCGGTCGTCGCCCTGGTCGGCTATACCAATGCCGGCAAATCAACGCTGTTCAACGCCATGACCGGGGCTTCGGTCGAGGCGCGCGATCAGGTATTCGCGACCCTCGATCCGACCATGCGCGTGACCCGCCTCCCCTCCGGGCGGCGGGTGATTTTGTCCGATACCGTTGGCTTCATCAGCGAATTGCCGACCGAACTGGTGGCCGCCTTCCGCGCCACCCTGGAAGAGGTCGCCGAGGCCGATGTCATTCTCCACATCCGCGACGCCGCCCATCCCGATACCCTCGCCCAGCGCGCCGACGTGCTCGCGGTTTTGACCGGCATGGCGGCGGACGGCATGCTGGAGGCGGATTGGCCGCGGCGGGTGATCGAAGTCGAGAACAAGGCCGATCTGTTGGCGGATGCTGTGCCGCCGCGCGAGGGCACGGTGCGCGTCTCGGCGATCACCGGCAATGGCCTCACGGACCTGCAGGCGGCGATCGATCACCGGATCGCCGCCGGGATGGAGGAGGTGGACTACGCCCTCCCGCCCGAGGATGGCGCCCGCATCGCTTGGCTCTATCAGCATGGCGAAGTGATCGGACGCGCCGATGACGAAGGCGCCGTCCGGCTCCGCGTCCGCCTTTTGCCCGCCGATCGGGCACGGTTCGAGAGACAGATCTAGCCGACCGCACGCCGTTCAGGCCACGGCGAGGGTCGCCGCAGCCAGCGCGCCGGCAAAAACCACGAGCCAGGGTGGCACGCGCCAGAACACCAGGGCGAGGAAGGCGGCCAGCGCCAGCGCGAAATCGCGTGGCCCGTGGATCGCACTGGTCCAGACCGGCGTATAGAGGGCGGCGAGCAGGACACCGACCACCGCCGCGTTGACCCCGCGAAGCGCCGCCCGCACGGGGATTTTCCGCCGGAGATCGTCCCAGAACGGCAGAATCCCGATGAGCAGCAGAAAAGACGGCAGATAGATCGCGACCAGCGCGATCATGCCGCCGCGCCAACCCTGCGGCGCCGGGCGCATCACCGCGCCGAGATAGGCGGCGAAGGTGAAAAGCGGCCCCGGCACCGCCTGCGCCGCGCCGTAGCCGGCGAGAAACGCGTCGTTATCGACCCAGCCCGGCGGCACCACTGCCGCTTGCAGGAGCGGCAGGACGACATGGCCACCGCCGAAGACCAGGGCGCCGGCGCGGTAAAACGCCGCGATCAGAGCGAGGACATGGCTTTCGCCGGCCAGAAGCGGCAGGCCGAGCAGCAGGAGAACGAACGCCGCGAGGGCGAGGGCGGCGAAGATGCGTGAAAGCGTGATGCCGAGTTCCCCGGCCGGCGCCGCCGCCGGCTCACGGAAGGCGCGCCAGCCGATCGCGGCACCAAGCGCGATCGCGCCGATCTGGCCGGGGGCACCGGGCGCGGCCAGGGCCAGGATCGCGCTCACCACGGCGAGCGTCGCGCGCGGGCGGTCGGGGCAGAGCGTGCGCGCCATCCCCCATACCGCTTGCGCAACCACCGCGACCGCGACGATGCGGAGCCCCGAAAGCCAGACGGCATCGCGCATGGCGCCGATCGCGCCGAGGCCGTCGGCGAAAGCGATCAGGGCGATGGCGGAGGGGAGGCTGAAGCCGAGCCAGGCGGCGAAACCGCCGGCCAATCCGGCGCGCATGATGCCGAGGCTGACCGCGACCTGGCTGCTCGCCGGGCCGGGCAGAAACTGGCAAAGCGCCACGAGATCGGCGTAATGGGTCTCGTCCAGCCAGCGCCGGCGGGCGACGAATTCGGCGCGAAAATAGCCGAGATGGGCGATCGGGCCGCCGAAACTCGTGCATCCGAGGCGGAAAAAGACCCGCAAAACCTCGCCGACGCCGCCCCGGCCAGCCTCGTCTCCGCTTTTCGTCTCCGTTTCAGCGATCATTCCACGACGTTTCCTTTTTGGTGCAATCTTAACATTAATCCAGGTATAAGCGGAAGGCGGCCGTTGCGCCGCCAGGGAAGATCCCGATGGGTCATGATGAACGCCAACGTTTGCGCAAGCTCTATGATTACGCGGTTCTGGACACGGAACCCGAACCCAATTTCGACCGTCTGGCGTGGATCGCGGCGCGGGTCTTCAAAACCCCGATCGCGACGTTGAGCCTCGCCGATGCCGAGCGCCACTGGTTCAAGGCGCGGGTCGGCGTCGAGGGGCGGGAGATGCCGCGGCGGATGTCGTTCTGCAATGAGACGATCAGCGGCGAGCAGGTGTTCGTAGTGCCGGACGCGCGGGCGGATGCGCGTTTTGCCGCTGCCCCAGTGGTGACGGAAGCGCCGCTGGTGCGGTTTTATGCCGGCGCACCACTGATCGCCCCGGGCGGGTTCCGGGTCGGCAGCCTCTGCGTCCTCGATACCGTGCCGCGCGACGATTTCGGCGCTCATGAGGCCGATATCCTGCGCAACCTCGCCGGCACCGCGATCGAATTGCTCGAAGCCCGCGCCCGCCAAACGGAACTCGCGCGGCGGACGGAGGAGATCGCACTGCTCGCCCGCCAGGATCCGCTGACCGGGCTCGCCAATCGCCGCCTGTTTCACGAGCGGCTCACGGCAGCGATCGCGGATCTGCGGCCACAGCGGCAGATCGCGGTGTTCTGCCTCGATCTCGACCGTTTCAAGGAGGTCAACGACACGCTCGGCCATGCCGCCGGCGATGCCCTGCTGCAGCATGTGGCGGCGCGGATCAATACCGAGATCCGCGAGACCGACACCGTCGCCCGGCTTGGTGGCGACGAATTCGCGATCCTTCTCCCCGATTGCCGCACCCGCGAACAGGCGCTCCGCCTCGCCGAGCGGCTGATCGAGGCGGTGTGCGGCCATTATACCCTGGAGGGGCGGCAGGTCGCGGTCGCGACCAGTATCGGGTTCGCGCTCAGCGGCGAGAGCGGCGAGGCGGTCGGCGCCGGTGATCTGCTGCGCAATGCCGATACCGCGCTCTATCAGGCGAAAGCCGCTGGCCGCCATTGCTGGCGGCTATTCGACCCCGCAACCCTCGCTTGGCCGACCGCCGACGATGGCAGCGTGCTCGCCGAATAAGCCGCCGCGCGCCTCTCTCCTGCAGGGAATTGCCGGCGGGGAATTCCCTTTCCGCCCCCCCTGCTCTAGCCTCCGCCGATGACCATTCGAAGCCGGGGGGTGCAGTCGGTCGAGATCGCCGGGCGGATCCTGGAGGCGTTGATGCGCGCCGGGCGGGCGGCGATGCTGCGCGATCTCGCCGCCGGCGCCGCGATCACCCCGGCGCAGGCCCATGCCTATCTCGTCAGCCTGCGCAAGCTCGGCCTCGTCGAGCAGGATGGCGCCTCCGGGCGCTATCGTCTCGGCCCCTTCGCGCTCCGCCTTGGTCTTGCGCGGCTCCGGGGTCTCGACCCGCTCCGCATGGCGGCCGAAACCATTGGCCAGCTTTCCGACCAGCTCGATTTGATGGTGGCGATCACCGTCTGGGGCGATCACGGCCCGACGGTCGTGCAGGTGCATGAAGCGGCGACACAGGTGCATGCCAATGTCCGCGCCGGCACCCTGTTTGCGCTCACCGGCACCGCGACCGGCTGGGTCTTCGCCGCCTTCGCCGCGCCGGCCCTGGTCGAGGACATGATCGCCGCCGAACTCGCCAATCCGGCCCATAGCCAGCGCGTCGCGTCAGGGATGCGGCTCGAAGACGTGCGCCGGATGGTGGCGCGGGTGCGCGAACTCGGTTACGCGACGACGGCGGGGGCGCCGGTCCCCGGGGTGAGCGCGATCAGCGCCCCGGTTTTCGACCATGGCGGGCAGATCCAGCTCGCGGTAACGGCGATGGGCCCGTCCGGCCTCGTCGATCTCGGCCCGGAAAGCCCGCAGATCGCGGCTTTGCGGGCCTATACCGGCGCGCTTTCCGGCCAGCTCGGGGGGGATGGGGCGCCGTTCAGCTCGCCGCACGCTCTCGCGACAGCGCCATGCCCCGCGCTTTCGCCATGTGACGCGCTGCGATGAAACCGAACGTCATCGCCGGGCCGAGGGTGATGCCGCCGCCGGGATAATTGCCGCCCATGATGCTCGCGAGGTCGTTGCCGGCGGCGTAGAGCCCGGGGATCGGCACGCCGTTTTGATCGAGAACTCGGGCCTCGGCATCGCTCTTGATCCCGGCGAAGGTGCCGAGATCGCCCGGCACCAGCTTGATCGCGTAAAAAGGCGGCGTCGCGAGCGGACCGACACAGGGATTGGGCTGGTGCTTGGGGTCGCCGAGATAGCGGTTATAGGCGGTGCCGCCGCGGCCGAATTCCGGGTCTTCGCCGCGCTGCGCGGCCGCGTTGTAGCGGGTGATCGACGCTTGCAGGGCATCGACGTCGATCCCAGCCTTGGCCGCGAGTTCGGCGGGCGTCGCGCCACGCAGCAGATAGCCCGAAGCGAGCGCCGGGCCGAGCGGCACCGGGGAGGGTTTGACGAAACCAAGGCCATAATGGCGGAGCGAGGCGTGATCGGTGATCAGAAAAGCCGCGCATTCCTCGCCAGCCGGGGTCGTTTGCTGCATCGCCTGGACGAAATCATGATACGAATTCGCCTCGTTGCAGAACCGCCGCCCGGTGCGGGTGACGGCGATGACCCCGGGCTTGGCGCGGTCGATGAAATGGGGAAAGACGCCGAAACCGCCCTCCCGCCGCGGAACCAGCGAGACCGGCACCCAGGCGGCAGCGTTGGGGAGATCGAGGCTGAGCGCGGCGCCGGCGCGTTCGGCCAGCGTGAGCCCGTCGCCGGTATTCTCCTCCGGCGCCGGGGAGAAATGCTCGCGCCCGCTCGGTGCGTGCGGGAAAAGCGCCTGGCGCCTGGCGAGATCCTGGGGGAAACCGCCGCAGGCGAGAACCACGCCCGACCGCGCTTCAACCCGCACCGGCTTTCCCTGGCGCATGACGATCGCCCCGCGTATCGCGCCCGCGTCCCGGATCAGTTCCGTGACCGGCGCCGAGAGCCAAAGCGGGATCCCAAGGTCGAACGCCGATTTGGCGAGCCGGCCGGCCAGCGCATTGCCGTTGGTGAGGCGCATGGCGCGGCCATGGAAAACCCGGTCGCGGCCATAACGGAGGAGGAGGCGCGCGACATAGGCCGCCGAGACCGGCGAGCGCGTGACATTGAAGAAATGCAGCAATTCGGCGCCGGAGCCGATCATCATCCCGAGAAAGGTGATTTCGCGGAGCGGCGGGCGGAGATGCCTCGCGTTGCCGGCGAGCGCGCGGGCATCGAAGGGCGCAGCACAGATCGAGCGCCCGCCCGGCATCCCGCCGGGGGCGTCGGGGTGATAGTCGGAAAATTGCGGACCGAGCACGAATTGCACGGCGGTTTCACGCTGAAAGAATTCGACCATCTCGGGGCCGGCGGCGAGAAACGCATCGACCCTTGCCGCGTCGAAGAAATTTCCCGCCTCATGTGCGAGATAGCGCCGCGCCGCCGCCGCCGAATCGGCGATCCCGGCGTCGCGTGCCAGCGGATTGCCGGGGATCCAGAGCCAGCCGCCGGACCGCGCGGTGGTTCCTCCATAGACCGACGCCTTCTCGGCAACGATCACCGCGAGCCCCGCTTTCCGCGCCGTGACCGCGGCGGCGAGGCCACCGGCGCCCGAGCCCGCCACCAGCACGTCACAGCCTATCGTTTCCATCGTTTCCATCGTTGCCATCGCCTTTCCTCCCCGCCGCACAATTCGTCTATTGCGAATTTATTCGGCATTGAGTAACTTGGCAACCAGATGGCCGCGCCGAACAATGCGCAGAGAAGCCAGGCGACACGCGGCCCGAGGGAGGAGAAATCAAAACGCATGATCCGGAAGACAATCGACATCCCCCAACGCGGCCCAACGCGGCGCGACCCGACCCGGCGCGTCGTGACCCGGCGTGCCCTGGCGCAAGGCGGTCTCGGCCTGCTCGCCATGCCCTTCATCGGCCGGGCGCACGCCGCCGAACCGCTTCGCCTCGGCGTGCTGGTCGATATGACGAGTTGGGGGCGCGATACCGGCGGCCCGGCCTCGGTGGTCGCGGCACAGATGGCGGCCGAGGAGATGGGCGGCGCCATAGCCGGGCGGCCGATCGAAATCCTCGCCGGCGATCATCGCATGAACCCTGATCTCGGCGTGCAGATCGCCCGTGCGTGGATCGACAATCAGGATGTGCAGGCGATCGTCGATGTGCCGAACTCGGCGCTCGGCCTCGCGATTTCCGGATTCTGCAAGCAGAAGAACCGCCTCGCCCTGCTCTCTGGCCCGGGCGCGAGCGCCATCACCAATCAGGCGTGCAACGCCAATACCGTGCAATTCACCTATGACACCTACGCTCTCGCCCATGTCACCGGCGCAGCTTTGGTGGCGGAAGGGGCGAAAACCTGGTTCTTCATCACCGCCGATTATGCTTTCGGCCATCAATTGCAGACAGACGCGACGGCGTTCATCGAAAAAGCCGGCGGTAAGGTGCTTGGTCACGCTTTACACCCGACCGGCACCAGCGATTTCTCTTCTGTTCTGCTCGCCGCCCAGGCGTCCAAGGCCGATGTCGTGGCATTCGCCAATGCCGGCCAGGATACCGATAACGCCGTGAAACAGGCGGCGGAATTCGGCATCGGCCAGCGCTTGAACGGCCAGCGTATCGCCGCGCTCTTGATGTTCATCGCTGATGTCCACGCGATCGGCCTCACTGTCGCGCAAGGGATCATGCTGACGACGGCTTCTTACTGGAACTTGAATGCCGAGACGCGGGCCTGGTCGGAGCGGTTTTTCGCCCGCGCCAAGGTCATGCCGACCATGGAACAGACCGGAACCTATGGCGTCGTCTTGCATTATCTGAAGGCAGTGGCCAAAATCGGCACCGACCCGCAGGCGGTGATGGCGGAGATGCGAAAGATGCCGATCAATGACGCGTTCGTCAAAAACGGCTATCTCCGCCCCGACGGCCGGGTGATCCGCGATATGTATCTCGCGCGGATCAAATCACCGGCCGAATCGAAGGAACCGTGGGATTATTATGAGATCGTGCGCACCGTGAAGGGTGAGGATGCGTTTCGCCCGCTCGCCGACAGCCTCTGCCCCCTGGTCAAGAAAGCCTGAGCAACCATCGATAGGGAAAATAGACACATGAGCGGTTTCGCCAGCACGCAGGATTTGGCCGAGAAAAAAATCTCCTTCGAGGAACTCGGCCCCGGGCTTTACGGCTACACCGCCGAGGGTGATCCCAATTCCGGTGTCGTGATCGGCTCATCTTCGGTATTGGTGGTCGATGCCCAGGCGACGCCGCAAATGGCGGAAGACGTCATCGCGCGCATCCGCACCGTCACCGACAAGCCGATCCGCCATGTCGTATTGTCGCACTACCATGCGGTCAGGGTACTCGGCGCCAGCGCCTATCACGGCGCCGAGATCATCGCATCCGACGTCACCAACCACCTCATCGAGGAGCGCGGCGCGGCCGACATGGCGAGCGAGATCGGACGGTTTCCGCGCCTCTTCCGTGGCCGGGCCTCGATCCCCGGCCTCACCCACCCAAACCTCGTCTTTCATGATCGCATGACCTTGAAACTCGGCAAACGGGTCGTCGAGATCATCCATATCGGTCGGTCCCACACCGCCGGTGACACCATCGTCTGGCTGCCCGAGGAAAAAGTCCTGTTCGCCGGCGATACGGTGGAGTTTGGCGCAACGCCCTATTGCGGCGACGCGCATTTCACCGATTGGCCGGCGACGCTGGACAAGATCCGCGCCCTCGGCGCCGAGCGCCTGGTGCCCGGGCGCGGGCGCTCGCTGATCGGGCGCGCCGAGGTCGAGGAAGGGATTGCCGGAACCGCAAGCTTCACCGCCGATCTTTTCGCGATCGCCAAGGCAGGGGTCGCCAAAAAACAGCCGCTCCATGAAATCTATGCCGAGGCGATGGCGGTCATGCGGCCGAAATACGGGCATTGGGTGATTTTCGACCATTGCATGCCGTTCGATGTCTCGCGCGCCTATGATGAGGCGTGCGGCATCGACTGGCCACGCATCTGGACCGCCGAACGCGATCTCGAGATGTGGCGCGCCTTGGAAGCGAAAGCCAAGACATCCTGAGACGCAAGAAGCGAGAGATGAAATATCAGCCGCCACGCTATGCCGTGCCGCCGCCCGCGCAATCCGGCGTGCATCACAAGGTGGTTGTCGCAGGCGGGGGGCTGGTCGGGCTTACGCTCGCGCTCGATCTCGCGCAGCGTGGGGTTGGCGTCGTTGTGCTCGATGACGACGATACCGTTTCGGTCGGCTCGCGGGCGATCTGTTTCGCCAAGCGCACACTGGAGATTTACGATCGTCTCGGCCTCGGCGAACGGATCCTCGCAAAAGGGGTCACCTGGAACACCGGCAAAATTTTCTTCCAGGAGCGGGAGATCTACGCTTTCGACCTGCTGCCGGAAAGCGGCCATCATTATCCCGCCTTCGTCAATCTTCAGCAATATTACGTCGAGGAATGGCTGGTCGAGGCGTGCCAGGCGGCCGGGGTGGAACTGCGCTGGCGCCATCGCGTGGCGTCGGTCGTCAGCCACCCCGATCATGTCGCGCTACATGTCGAAACCCCGCTCGGCGCCTACGATCTCGACTGCTCTTGGCTGCTCGCCTGCGACGGCGCGCGCTCGACGATCCGCGAAGCGATGGCCTTGCCGTTCGTCGGGCGGGCGTTTCGCGATCGCTTCCTCATCGCCGATGTCGAGATGCGGGCACCGTTCCCGAGCGAGCGTTGGTTCTGGTTCGATCCCCCCTTCCACCGCGGCCAATCGGTGCTTCTCCATCGTCAGGCGGATGACATCTGGCGGATCGATTTTCAACTCGGCCCCGATGCCGACCCCGAAGAGGCGCGCAAACCCGAGCACGTCATCCCGCGCATCGAGGCAATGCTCGGTGCGACGCCGTTCACCCTGGATTGGGTCAGCGTCTATACGTTCCGCTGTCGGCGGCTGGAAAACTTCGTCCATGGCCGGGTGATTTTCGCCGGCGACGCGGCGCATCAGGTGAGCCCGTTCGGCGCCCGCGGCGGCAATGGCGGCGTGCAGGATGCCGATAATCTCGCTTGGAAACTCGCCGCCATTCTCGATGGCAGCGGCGATGAAGCCCTGCTTGCGAGCTACGATGCCGAGCGGATCTTGGCTGCGGACGAAAACATTCTCCACTCGACACGGAGCACCGATTTCATCTCGCCGAAATCGGACGCCATCCGCGCCTATCGCGATGCGACCCTGCTGCTTGGCGAACATTTCGCGTTCGCGCGCCGCCTGGTCAATTCCGGGCGGCTCTCGCTGCCGGCGATCTTGCGCGAGAGCCCGCTCAACGATCCCGCCTCCGCGAGGTGGGACGGCGCGCCGGCGCCGGGGAGCCCGGCGATCGATGCGCCGGTTCTCGCGCATGGGCGTAAGGATTGGCTTTTGCCGCATCTCGGCGGACAAAATTTCACGCTGATGGCGTTTGCGCCGGTCTCGAACGGCGTGCGGGCGAAACTACACGCCCACGGGATCGAAACGGTGATGATCGCCGATCACGAGGACGGGCACGGCGCGGCGCCGGTTCTCATCGATTGCGAGGGGTTGGTCAAACGGCGCTATGGTGCGCGGGACGGCAGCGCCATCCTGTTCCGCCCCGATCAGCACGTCGCCAGCCTGATGACGCGCATCGATGGCGACCATGCCTGCGCGGTGCGCAAGCGCAATCTCGCGGGCGGCCGCCCGGCCACGGCGGAGATATCGGCATGACCCTTGATACCAGCGCTCATCTCGACGATCCGGATGCGATCTTCGTCGCGCTGGCCGCGGCGCATGCCGGGCTGGATGCGGAACAATCGCGCCGTCTCGATGCCGCGCTCGTGCTTTTGCTCGCCAACCAATTGCCGGCGAGCGCCCTGGTTCTAGAGGCGATCGCAACCGCGCGGCGCGTCGTGCTCGGCGACGCGGCCACCATTGGCGAAGCAAACGGCGTGAGGGGAGAACCGGAATGAACGCGATCGATCAACGCAGCGACACCGATGGCCTCGCCTATCTCAGCGGTTTCGGCAACGAATTTGCGAGCGAGGCTCTCCCCGGCGCTTTGCCGCGCGGACAGAATTCGCCCCAGCACGTGCCGCTCGGGCTCTATGCCGAACAATTCTCGGCGACCGCCTTCACCGTGCCGCGCCGCGAGGCGCGCCGCACCTGGCTCTATCGGATCATGCCCTCGGCACGCCATTCGCGATTCGCGCCGATCGCTCAGCCCCGGTTCGCAGGACCGCTCGCGCCGCCCGATCCCAACCGGATGCGCTGGGATCCGCTTCCGATCCCCGACCAGCCGACCGATTTTCTCGCCGGCCTGATCACCATGGGCGCGAATGGTGAGGCGACGGCGCCGACCGGCGTCAGCATTCATGTCTATGCCGCCAATCGTTCGATGCAGCGGGCATTTTTCGACGCCGATGGCGAGTTGCTGCTGGTGCCGCAGGCCGGGCGTCTGCGTCTGGTGACGGAGTGCGGGCGGCTCGATGTCGGCCCCGGGGAAATCGCGATCATACCGCGCGGGATGAAATTCCGCGTCGAGCTTCATGAGTCGAGCGCGCGTGGCTATGTCTGCGAAAATCATGGCGCGGCCTTGCGTTTGCCCGATCTCGGTCCGATCGGAAGCAACGGTCTCGCCAACCCGCGCGATTTTCTCGCCCCACACGCTTGGTTCGAGGAACAGAGCCGGCCGGTCGATCTCGTGCAGAAATTTCAAGGCACGCTCTGGCAGACGCGCCTCGATCACTCGCCCTTCGATGTCGTCGCCTGGCACGGCAACGCAGTGCCATGCAAATATGATCTGTCGCTGTTCAATACGATCGGCACGGTGAGTTTCGATCATCCCGATCCTTCGATCTTCACGGTGCTCACCTCGCCGACGCCGACCCCGGGTGTCGCCAATGTCGATTTCGTGATTTTCCCGCCGCGTTGGATGGTCGCCGAACACACGTTCCGCCCGCCCTGGTTCCATCGTAACGTCATGAATGAATGCATGGGCCTGGTGCACGGGGAATATGACGCCAAGGCGGGTGGATTTTCGCCGGGCGGTCTTTCGCTCCATCCCTGCATGAGCGCGCACGGGCCGGACGCGCCTTCCGCCGAGCGCGCCATCGCCGCCGATCTTGCGCCGCACAAGATCGATAACACGCTCGCCTTCATGTTCGAAACCAGCCTCGTCATCCGCCCCAGCGCCTTCGCGCTCTCTTGTCCGCAATTCCAAAAGGACTACGATTCCTGCTGGCAAGGATTGAAAGAGAGTTTCACCGGGAGACGCTGATGATCGATACGACGCATGATCCATCGCGCCGGAGTTGGGTTGGAAGCGCCAATGGCCATTCCGAATTTCCCATCCAGAACCTGCCATTGGGGGTTTTCTCGCCGAAAGATGGCGACGCGCGCATCGGGGTTGCGATCGGGGATGACATTCTCGATCTCCGCGCGCTGGCGAAAGCCGGCCTGCTCGATGCCGCGATCGCGCCCGCCTGCGCGCTGCCGGCGCTGAATGCGCTCCTCAGCGAGACCGCCGCGGCGCGGGCGGCACTTCGGCAAACGCTCTCGGCGCTCCTCGACGAACGCGCGAAACCGCACCCGGAATGGCTGCACACGATGGCCGATTGCGTGCTCCATCTGCCAGCACAAATCGGCGATTACACTGATTTTTTCGCCGGAATCCACCACGCGAACAATACCGGGCGGCAATTCCGCCCCGACAATCCACTGTTGCCGAATTACAAATACGTGCCGGTCGCCTATCACGGGCGTGCGTCCTCGGTGATCGTCTCCGGCGCCGGCGTGCGGCGGCCGAACGGGCAGAGGAAGCCGGCGAGCGAGACGGTGCCGAGTTTCGGGCCAAGCCGCAATCTCGATTACGAGCTCGAACTCGGCATCTGGGTCGGTCGTGGCAATGCCCTCGGCGAGCCGATCCCGATCGCCGAAGCCCGTGATCACATCGCCGGTTTTTCGCTTTTGAACGACTGGTCAGCGCGCGATATCCAGGGCTGGGAATATCAACCACTCGGCCCGTTTCTCGCCAAGAATTTCGCAACGACGATTTCCCCCTGGATCGTCACCGCCGAGGCCCTGGCGCCGTTTCGCATCCGCCAGGCGCCGCGCCCGGATGGCGATCCGGCGCCGTTTCCGTATCTTCTCGATGCCGATGACCAAGAATCCGGCGCATTCGACATCGCGCTCGACGTTCTGCTGCTGACCCCGCAGATGCGCGCCGCGGGCGCGGCGCCGGCGCGGCTCGCGCGCTCCAATACCCGCCATCTCTACTGGACGGCGGCGCAGATGCTCGCCCATCACGCGAGTAATGGCTGCAATCTCTCCCCCGGTGATCTGTTCGGCTCGGGCACGATTTCCGGGCCGACACCGGAAAGCTATGGCAGCCTGCTCGAAATCACCGAAGGCGGGCGGAAGCCCCTGACGCTGCCTTCCGGCGAGACGCGGCGCTTTCTGGAAGACGGCGACGAGGTGATTTTCCGCGCCCACGCGGCACGTGAGGGCTTCGCCGGCATCGGCTTTGGCGAGGCGCGCGGCGTGATCCTGCCGGCGCCCGAGCGCCGCTGATCATTCATGGAGTAGCCGGGCGAGGACCGGCTCGATCGCCGCCGCCATTTTCGCCTGGCCCGCGGCATTGGGGTGAAGCGGGGGATCGGGCGGGGTCAGCAGCGGGTCGAGAAAAAGGCTCCGGTCGAGGGCGCCGTCTTTCATGAACAGGTCGCCGATATCGAGAAAGGTCACCATCGGCACCGCCCGATAGCGGGCGGCGAGGGCACGGTTGACGGCGAGGGTCGTCGCACTCGCCCATGCCGAGCGGGCGCTCGGCAGGATGCCGAGCAGCAGGATATGGGTGCTCGGCAGGCGCTGGCGCAGCGCCGCGATATCGGCGGCGATACCGGCGATGGTGTCCTCGGCCGACCAGTGCAGCCGGCCGAGATTATTGGCGCCGATCAGCACCACCGCCGCTTTCGGGGCGATGCCGCTCGCCTCGCCATGCGTCACCCGCCAGAGCAGATTGGCGGTGGTATCGCCCTTGAAGCCGAGATTGACGGCGTGGCGGGCGCCGTAATAGCGCCGCCAGATCGGAGCGAAATCACGCCACGGCTCGGGCCCGGCGCGCTCATAATCATCGATGATGGAATCGCCGTAGAAGACCAGATCGACCGGGGTTTTGCGCAGTTCTTCGGCTTTCTTCTCAAACCGCGTCCGCCACCAGGGGAGATCGAGGCGGGCGATCGGCATCGCTGCGAGTACGACCCGCGGCCGCTCCGGCGCCGCCGCGCCGAGGGTGAGGGCGGCAAGCGCCGCAAGAAGTGCGCGGCGTATCACGCGAGCAGCGCCAGCGCTGCCAGCGCCGCCGCCCCGAGTGCGATGCAATAATAGGCGAAGGGATTGAGCGCCCAGGACTCATGGCGGCGGAAATAGCGCATGAGGAAGGCGGTGCTGGCGAAAGCGGTGATCCCGGCGGCGATCGCGGCGATGGTCGCGGTCGCCAACACGCCCGGCGGCATCCCCTGATGATGCAGTTTCGGCACTTCGAGAACGGTCGCGCCGAGAATGATCGGGGTTGCGATCAGAAAGGAGAAATGCGCCGCCCCCTCATGGTCGATGCCACGCAGCAGCGCGCCGACGATGGTGGCGCCGGAACGCGAAATGCCGGGGATCAGCGCCGTGCATTGCCAGAACCCGATGGCCAGTGCATCGCCCGCGGTCAGCGTCGATAAAGGACGGTCCCCGCGCCCGCGCAGACGTTCGCCAAACAGCAGCAAGCCGCCATTGACGATGAGAAACGCCGCCGCGACCATCGGTGAGGCGAAGAGGCCGCGAAAAAAATGTTCGAAGACGAAGCCGATGATCACCGCAGGAAGGGTTGCGATGACGATGAGCGCGAAGACACGGCGGCTCTCGCGCACCTGATGCGCGGCATCGAACCCGATGACCCCGCGGGCCAGCGCCCACCAATCGCGCCAGAAATAGAGCAGCAAGGCGGTCGCGGTGCCGAGATGGAGCATCACCAGGAAGGGCAGGAACGAAGGCGCGCGCTCATCGAGGTTCATGCCGAAAACCGCCGGCAGCACGACCGCGTGGCCGAGGCTGCTGACCGGGAATAATTCCGTCGCCCCCTGGATAATGGCAACGGCGATCGCGTGCAGCAGATCCATGCGGCTCTCGGCTCCTTCCGGGGTGGAACGGTTCGCTTGGTGGCGGAATCCGAGGCGGTTGACAAGCGCCGATCGCCGCCTTCCCTGATGGCAGACCCCGATGGCTGGCCCGCATGACGAGGTTTTCATGACGCTGGAACAACTCCGGATTTTCGTCGCCGTCGCCGAGCGCGAGCATGTGACGCGGGCGAGCGCGGCGCTCCATCTCACGCAATCGGCGGTGAGTGCGGCGGTGCAGGCCCTGGAGGGGCGGTTTCAGGTGAAGCTGTTCCATCGCGTCGGGCGCAATATCGCGCTCAGCGAGGCGGGGCGGGTTTTTCTCGACGAGGCGCGCGCCGTGCTCGCCCGCGCCGCCGCCGCCGAGCGGGCGCTGGTCGATCTCAGCGGCCTCAAGCGCGGGCGGCTGGTGATCGCCGCGAGCCAGACCATCGCCGTCCACTGGCTGCCGCGCCATCTCGCGCAGTTTCGCACCAATTGGCCGGAGATCGCGCTCAGCGTCACCATCGGCAACACGGCGCGGGTCGCGCATGCGGTCAAGGAGGGGGAGGCGGAACTCGGCTTCGTCGAAGGCGAGATCGACGCGCCGATGCTGGCAGTGCGGCCGGTGGCGGAGGATCGGCTGGCGCTGATCACCCCACCGGACCATCCCTGGGCAGGGGCGACAGCAGAGCCGAGCGCCGAGGCGCTGGCGGCGGCGAATTGGGTGATGCGTGAGCCCGGCTCGGGCACGCGCGCGGCGCTGGAAGCGGCGCTCAGCGCGCGTGGGGTGGCCCTGGAGACGCTGCGGGTGGTATTGGAGCTGCCGGCGAATGAGGCGGTGCGGGCCGCGGTCGCGGCGGGCGCGGGGGTGAGCGCGCTCTCCGAACACGTCATCGGCGAGGCGCTGGCCGCTGGGCATGTGCGGCGGCTCCCGGTCGAATTACCAGCGCGGCTGTTCCGGGCACTCTGGCACCGCGAGCGCCATCGCGGCCACGCGGCAACGGCGCTCCTCGATCTGATCGCCGCCGAGGAACCGCCGTCCCGCCGTGATGCCGGCGGCGGCTGAACCAACCGACGGAAGGACGCAACGATGCTCCGGGATCTGCTGTTTGGGCGCAAACTTGCCAATCGCGAAGCCGAAGGCCAGCGCATGGGGCTGGTTCCGGCCTTGCCGGCGATGGGTCTCGACGGGCTGAGTTCCGCGGCCTACGGGCCGGAGGCGACGCTCAGCATCCTGGCGGCGGCAGGCGGGGCGGGAAGCGGCCTGGTCGCGCCGGTGACCTGGGTGATCCTCGCACTGCTGGCCATTCTCTATTTTTCCTACCGCCAGACCATCGCCGCTTACCCAAAGAATGGTGGCTCCTATACCGTCGCCTCGGAGAATCTCGGCGCCAATGCCGGGCTGCTCGCCGCGATCGCCCTGATGATCGACTACATGCTCAATGTCGCGGTCGGGATTTCGGCGGGCGTCGCGGCGCTGATCTCGGCGCTGCCGGCGCTACAACCCTTCACGCTCTGGCTCTGTCTCGCCATTCTCGCCACCATCACCCTGGTCAATTTGCGCGGCACCAAGGAATCGGGGCTGGCTTTCGCGTTGCCGACCTATCTGTTCCTCGCCTCCCTCGGCATCATTCTTGCGCTCGGCGTCGTCAAAACGCTGCTCGGCGGCGGCCATCCGGCGGCGGTGATCCGGCCGCCGCCGCTCCCCAAAGCCGGGGAAGCGGTCGGGCTCTGGCTGCTGCTGCGGGCATTTGCCAGCGGCTGCACGGCGATGACCGGGGTCGAGGCGGTGAGCAACAGCACCAGCGCCTTTCGCGAGCCGGTAGTGGCCAACGCGCACCGCACGCTCACCGCGATCGTGGTGCTGCTCGGGCTTCTGCTGCTCGGGATTTCCTATCTCGTGCCGGTCTATGGCATCTCGGCGATGGATCAGACGGCGCCGGGCTATCAAAGCGTGCTCTCGCAACTGATCACCGCGGTTTATGGCCATGGCTGGTTCTACTACCTCACCATCGCCGGGATTCTCGCGGTGCTTTCTCTCTCCGCCAATACCAGTTTCGTCGGGTTTCCGCGCCTCTGCCGGCTGGTGGCGAAGGACAGCTTCCTCCCCCATGCCTTCGCGATGCCGGGGCGGCGGCTGGTGTATTCGGTGGGTGTTTTGTTCCTTGCCGCTGGCGCCGGGCTGCTGCTGATCGTCTTCGATGGCGTCACCGACCGGCTGATCCCGCTATTCGCGGTCGGCGCCTTTCTCGCCTTCACCCTCTCGCAAGCGGGGATGGCGGTGCATTGGTGGCGGGCGCGCGGGGAACATGGCGCCGGGGCGCATTTTCGCCTCTTCATCAACGGCTTCGGCGCGGGCGCGACCGGTCTCGCGCTGGCCGTCATCCTGGTCGCGAAATTCGCCGAAGGCGCCTGGATCACGGTCGCCATCATCCCGGCGATGTTTCTCCTGTTGCGTGCCATCCGTCGCTATTACGCGACGCTGGATGCGGCGATCCTCGGCGCCCGTGACCGGCGGGTGCAGTTTTCCCGCTATGAGCCGCCGGTGGTGCTGCTGCCGATCGAGCGTTGGGACCGGCTCGGGCGCAAGGCGCTGAATTTCGCGCTGCGCGCCTCGCCCGACGTCTTCGCGCTGCATCTGACCGCGCTCGAAGGCCCCGACGGCGCGAGCGAGGGGGAGGAAGCGCATGAGAAAACGCTGCGTGGCGATTGGCGCCGCTATGTCGAACAGCCGGCCAAGCGCGCCGGCCTCTCGCCGCCGCGCCTGCTGATCGAGTCCTCGCCCTTCCGAAGCATGGTCGCCCCCCTGCTGCGGGCGGCGCTCGATCTCGAAAAACGCTTTCCCGGCCGCCCGGTGATGGTGGTCATCCCGGAAGTGGTGGAAGGGCGCTGGTGGGAGATGTTTCTCCACACGCGCAATGCCCAGCGTCTGCGCCGGGCCTTGCTGCGCCATGGCGGCGTCAATCTGGTGGTGGCGACGGTGCCGTGGCAGACCGCCGAGCCCGAGCCCCAAGACGTGATCGCCGAGGAAGAGCCGGCGGCGGAGGGCGCCCGATAGCGTTGTGGCGGATTACGGCTCGTGGCCCGGTCATGCCGCGGGCTTCTGCTCTCGCAGACCGTAGGTCTCGAATTTTTTTGCAGTTTCGGCGATATCGGCCTCGGAGAGCAGCACCGGCCCGCCGATCAGCAGGCTGTGGTAATATTGCCGGGCGATGGTTTCGAGTTCGACCGCCCGCCACATCGCCTTCGCCAGGGTCTCGCCGAGCGCGATCATGCCGTGATTGGCGAGGAGGCAGGCGAGCCGGCCATCGAGTGCGGTGAGTGCGTGTTCCGAGAGCGCCTTGGTGCCAAACGTCGCATAAGGGGCGCAGCGCACATCGGTGCCGCCGAAGGCCGCGATCATGTAATGACAGGCGGGGATTTCCCGCCGGGTGATGGCCAGTGTCGTGCAATAGGTCGGATGGCTATGCACCACCGCCCCGATCTCCGGGCGGGCGAGCAGGATATCGAGATGAAAACGCCATTCGCTGGAGGGCGGCAGCGGCCCCGACCAGGCGCCATAATCGCCGCCGAGCGGCATCATGGCGATGTCTTCGGGGCGCATGCCGTCATAGGGGATGGCGGAGGGCGAAATCAGCATGGTCTCGCCGAAGCGGACGCTGATATTGCCGGATGTGCCCTGATTGATGCCGAGCGCATTCATCTGCCGGCAGGCGGCGACGATCGCGGTGCGCACTGCGTTTTCGGTCATGCGGGTTTCCGAGATCCTTCGTCTTTGGCTGGACAGTGCCGCAGGCACTGCCCCAGAAAAAAGTCTTTTTGCTTCTTTTTCTTCAGAAAAAGAAGATTCTTTTCCTTCACCACGCTTCACTTCACCCCGCCCCGAGGGCCGCCTCGGCGGTGCGGACGGCCTGGAGGGGGAGGGCGGCACGGCCGACGACTTGGCCGCCGATATAGGCGAGCCAGTCGGCGCCGGCGGGGGGTGGGGGGCGGAGTTGGACCACGCGGGCCTCGGTATCGAGGGCGACGGCCTGATAGAGCCGCCAGTTGGTGTGGAGCGGCCCCTGCAAACGCACGACGCGGGCGATAGCCGCGCCCGCGTCGTCACATCCGATCCATTCGAGGGTGCGGGCTTCCCCGCCCTCCTCGTCGCGCCGCCCCCGCATCCAGTGCAGACGGGGCGTTGGCATCAGGCCGGGGCCATCAGGCGCTTTTGGCCATGATCTCGTCCGCGATGTTGCGTGGCACGGGATCGTAATGGTGGAACTGCATGGTGAAGGATGCGCGCCCCTTGGTCATGCTGCGAAGGTCGGAAATATAGCCGAACATTTCCTTCAAGGGAACATGGGCGCGGACGATGATCGTCGAACTCGAGCTTTCCTGGTTCTGGATCATGCCGCGGCGGCGGTTGATATCGCCCACCACGTCGCCGACATGGTCCTGTGGCGTGGTGATTTCGACATCCATGATCGGTTCCAGGATGATCGGGCTGGCTTTTTTCATGCCTTCGCGGAAGCAGGCCTTGGCGGCGATTTCGAAGGCGAGGGCGCTCGAATCGACGTCGTGATATTTGCCATCGACCAGGGTGTATTTGAAATCGACGGTCGGGAAGCCGGCGAGGACGCCGGTTTCGGCCTGCACCCGGATGCCTTTCTCGACCGCCGGGATATATTCGCGCGGCACCGCGCCGCCGACCACCTTGTTTTCGAAGACGATGCCGCCGTTGCGCTCCATCGGCTCGAACACCACCTTGACCTCGGCGTATTGGCCGGAGCCGCCGGACTGTTTCTTGTGGGTGTAGAGTTCGGTGTGCGGGCGGGTGATGGTTTCGCGATAGGCGACCTGCGGCGCGCCGATATTGGCCTCGACGCCGTATTCGCGCTTCAGGCGGTCGATGATGATTTCGAGATGCAGCTCGCCCATGCCGGAAAGGATGGTCTGGCCGCTCTCCTGATCGGTGCGCAGGCGGAGCGAGGGGTCTTCGCCGGCCAGTTTCTGAAGGCCGATGGTCATTTTCTCGACCGATTCCTTGGTCCGCGGCTCGACCGAGATGTCGATGACCGGCACCGGGAAGGCCATGCGCTCCAGCACCACCGGGTCGCTGGCGGCGGCCAGGGTGTCGCCGGTCATGGTATCCTTGAGGCCGACGAAGGCGGCGATGTCGCCGGCTGAAACCTCCTTGATCTCGGCGCGCTTGTCGGCGTGCATCTGGAACATCCGCCCGATGCGTTCCTTATGGTCGCGGGTGGTGTTCAGCACGGTATCGCCCGAGCGGAGGGTTCCGGCATAGACCCGCACGAAGGTCAGGGTGCCGTATTTGTCGTTGATGATCTTGAAGGCGAGGCCGGCGAAGGGGGCGTTGGGGTCGGCCTTGATGCGGCGGCGCTCGGTGTGTTCGTCCTCCCCCTCTTCGGCGGCGATTTTGATGCCGGGAATATCGACCGGCGAGGGAAGATAATCGAGCACCGCGTCGAGCAGGGGCTGCACGCCCTTGTTCTTGAAAGCGGTGCCGCAGAGAACCGGGCGGAAGGCGCCGCTGATCGTGCCGGCCTTGATGCAGCGCTTCAGGGTTTCGACGGCGACATCGCCGGACTCGAAATACTCCTCCATCGCCGCGTCATCGACCGAGAGCGCGGTATCGAGCAGCGTCTGGCGGTATTCCTTGGCTTTTTCGGCGAGATCGGCGGGGATCGGCGCGTCGTGATACTTCGCGCCAAGCTCGCCACCCTCCCAGATGATCGCCTTCATCTCGACCAGATCGATGATGCCGACGAATTGATCCTCGCTACCGATCGGGAGTTGCAGCGGCAGGGCGACGATGTCGAGCTTTTCCTTGAGCGTGTCGAAGGCGCGATAGAAATCGGCGCCGGTGCGGTCGAGCTTGTTGATGAAGATGAGGCGCGGGACGTTATAGCGGTCGGCAAGCCGCCAGTTGGTCTCCGATTGCGGCTGCACACCGGCGACGCCCTCGATGATGAACACCGCGCCATCGAGCACCCGGAGCGAACGGTTGACCTCGATGTTGAAATCGATATGGCCAGGGGTGTCGATGATGTTGATGCGGTGGTCCTTCCACTCGCAGGTGACGGCGGCGGAAGTGATGGTGATGCCGCGCTCGCGCTCCTGCTCCATGTAATCGGTCGTGGTGTTGCCGTCATGCACCTCGCCGATTTTGTGCGAAACCCCGGTGTAATAGAGGATGCGCTCGGTGGTAGTGGTCTTGCCCGCGTCGATATGCGCGGTGATCCCGATATTGCGGATCTTTTCTAGCGGCGTTTCAGACACGAGCGGCCTCCATACCACAACGGGCGCGGCGAGGCCCCTGCCCCGCGCGCCCGATCTAAACCCATTTATAGCCGAGCGGAACCGCTTTATCCAGCCCTTCCGTCCCGGCCATCCCGGATATGGCGGAGCGCGGCGGGTTTGGCAAGCCGGGCCGGCTCAAAAACCGGCGCTCGCCAGCGCCGCCACCACCGCCTCCGGCCGCTCGGCGCCGATCAGATGCCCGGCGGCGGGGATCAGCGCCCGATGCAGCGCCGCGACCCCGGTCAGGCGCTGGGCGAAGGCCTCGGCATAGATTGGCGGGATCATCCGGTCGCTCTCGCCCCAGATCAGCAGCGTTCGGGCACGGACGCGATAGAGCCGGTCGCCGAGGCCACGATCGGGGATCGGAAACAGCAGCTTTCCCGCCATGCCGAGCTGGCGGGCGTTGCGCACCAGAAAGCCGATCAGGAATTGTGGATCCTCGAGATTGAGCCCGCCGGTCAGCAGCCGCTCGCCGAGCGCCACGTCATGGAACAAAAGCGCCGGCAATTGATGCGGGAGGGCGGCGAACAAATCGGGGATCGGATGCGCATCCAGCCACAGCCCGGCCGGGGCGATGAGCACCAGATCGGTGACCTCGCGCGGCGCGATCGCGGCCATTTCGGCGGCAATCATCCCGCCCAGCGAATGCCCGACCAGCAGCGGCCGGGCGAGGCCGAGGGCGTCGATGACGTCGAACCCGTGCAGCGTGACATCCAGCATGTCGCGCAGTTCCGGCGCATCCTCGCTGGCGCCGAAGCCGGGGAGCAGCGGCGCATGCACGCGATACCGCTCGGCGAGGCGGAGAAGCAGCGGGTCATCGGCGGTGGCGCCGCCAGCGCCGTGGAGAAAGACCAGATCGCGGCCGGCGCCGCCGGTGAGCACGGCGAGGCGGCGGCCACGAAGGGTGATCTCGCGCGCGCTGATCATGGCGAAACCCCCGCGGCGTATCCCGGCGCGAGCGGCGCCGGGGCGACCGGATTTTCCAAAGGATGGCACCAGAAGCGGTCGTCATCGGCGTAATCCGGCCACAAGCCGTGCAAGGCCGGCATCACCCGCTCGGCGAACAGCCGCGTCGAATACATGGTCTTTTCGGTTGGCATGTTGCCGACATGGAGAAGGCAGAAAATATTGCCGACACGCAGCCCACGGATCAGCTCCTCCATGCGCTGGCGCACCGTCTCCGGGCTGCCGGCGATGACGTGGCCGCCTTCGATCAGTTCGGCCCAGGTCATCGGCTGATAGCGGAACCGGGCGCCGTATTGCGCCAAGGCCCCGGACTGGATGGTCTTGATGGTGCGATAGCCCGGGGCGTCGGCGAAGCCGGGGAAAATATGCAGGCAACGATTATAGAAATAGAGCACATGCTCGGCATAGAGCCGCTCGGCCTCGGCATCGGTTTCGGCGACACAAATGGTCTGCGCGAAGCCGGCGCGATAGGGCGAGGCATCGGGCGCGTTGCGTTGCGCGACCCGCTCCCAATACCCCTCCATCAGGGCACGGGCGCGGAGATAGCCGGAAAAGCTCAGATAGGAATAGGAATAGGTGTTGTCGATGCAGAAATCATAGGTCTCGACCGAGCCGCCGCCGGGGATGTGAATCGGTGGATGGGGTTTTTGCAGCGGCCGCGGCCAGATATTCACATAGCGGAGCTTGGTGTAGCGGCCATTGAAGGCAAATGGCTCCGGCTCGCGCCAGGCGCGCATGATGAGATCATGCGCCTCGGCGTATTTCTCGCGCGTGAGCGCCGGGATCTGACCATAGCAGTAATTGGTGTCCATCGAGGTGCCGACCGGAAAACCGGCGACGAGGCGCCCGCCGGAAATCACATCGAGCATGGCGAACTCCTCGGCGACCCGCACCGGCGGATTATAGAGCGCGATGGAATTGCCGAGCACGACGATCGCGGCATCACGGGTGCGTCGCGTCAGCGCCGCGGCGATCAGGTTGGGCGATGGCATCAGCCCGTAGCCGTTCTGGTGATGCTCGTTGCAGCCGATGCCGTCGAAGCCGAGGCTCGCCGCATATTCGAGCTGATCGAGATAGATGTTGTAGACCTCGTGGCCGCGCCTCGGCTCGAACAGGCGGCTGTCGATATCGACCCAGACCGAGCGGTGCCGTTCGCGAAAATCATCCGGCATATCCGGCCAGGGCATCAGATTGAACCAGGTAAAGCGCATGACGTTCCCCGCGTGTTTCCGGCTTGCCGCCGCTTATCGGGGGAGCTTAAGGTCGCGCCATCAAACAAGGCAATGGGAAAGACTCGTTCTTTTTTGTAAAAAAGAACCAAAAAAACTTTTTATCGGATCGACCTCCGCCTCTGGGCCGGCGCCGCTTCAGGCGCTAAACCGTGGGGGAAAGAACGCCTTGGGAGAACACCATGCCGGATCAAGCCACCGTTGCCGTCCCCGCCGATCGCTTGCAGGATTTCGTCGCGCGGATTTTCGCCACCGCCGGCTGTGGCGCCGAGGAGGCGGCGCGGATCGGGCGCTATCTGGTCTCGGCCAATCTCGCCGGGCACGACAGCCACGGCGTCATCCGGGTGCCGCGCTATGTCGCCTGGCTCAAGGAGGGCGCGGTGCTGGCCGGGCAGACGCTCACCCTGATCCATGACCTGCCGAGCCACGCCGTCGTCGATGGCAATTGCGGCTTCGGCCAGACCGTCGGGCCGCTCGCCGTCGATCTCGGGATCGCGAAGGCGAAGGAAACCGGCCTCGCCGCGATCGCGCTGAGACGCGCCGGCCATCTCGGCCGCATCGGCGATTGGGGCGAACGCGCCGCCGAAGCCGGGCTGCTCTCGCTCCATTTCGTCAATGTCGCCGGCGGTGAATTGACCGCGCCTTTCGGCGGCGTCTCGCGCCGCTTCGCGACCAACCCGATCTGCATCACCGTGCCACGTCCCGGCGCCTTGCCGCTGGTGCTCGATTTCGCGACCTCGCGCGTCGCCGAGGGCAAGGTTCTAGTCGCCTCGCAAGGCGGCAAGAAAGTGCCGGAAGATTCGCTGATCGGCCCGGACGGCACGATCTCCGGCGACCCGCGCCTGCTCTATGGCGAGATCGAAGGCACCCATCTTCGGGACGCGACCAAGGGCCGGGGCGCACTCCGCACCTTCGGCGAACACAAGGGCTCGGGTTTGGCCTTCATGTGCGAAATCCTCGCCGGCTGCCTGACCGGCGGTGCGACCTCGGGGCCGATGCCGGAAGGGCCGCGGCGGATCACCAACGGCATGCTCTCGCTCTATATCGACCCTGGTCATTTCGCCGGCGCCGGCTTCGCGCGCGCCGTCGAGGACTACGCCGCTTACGTGAAAGCGGCGCGGCCGGCGAGCCCGGGCGGCGAGGTTTTGCTCCCCGGCGAGCCCGAAACCCGGACGCGGGAGGCGCGTCTTGCCACCGGCATCCCGCTCTCGTCCGAAACCTGGGCGGCGATCGGGGCGACCGCGAGCGAACTCAAGGTTCCGCCCCCGCCGCTTTGATCCCAGGGGCCGGCGGCGTGCCGAGAAAGGCTGTGATCGCGGCGAGGAATCCCTCCGGGTCGTCGGCATGCAGCCAATGCCCGGCCCGTTTCAGGGTCACGAACCGGGCATGCGGGAATAGCGCCCGAATGGCGGGGCGATAGTCCGGCCGCACGTAATCCGAGCGGCCGCCGATCAGAAACAGCGTCGGCCCGCCATAGACGGCACCAGGCGGCGCGTCCCAGGATTCGATCGCCGGCATCGCCGCGGCGATTTCCGCAAGCCCCAGGCGCCAGGAAGGCGCCGCGCCGAAGCGGAGACTATGGAGCAGGAATTGACGAAGCGGCGCCGCGGGCACGGCCTCGGCGAGTGCGGCATCCGCCCCGGCGCGGGTGAGTTCGGGGGTGAGCGGCAGCGCCCGCATCGCCGCGACATAGTCGCGATGGCCGTGGCTCGGATAGGGAACCGGGGCGATATCGCAGACCGCGAGCCGGCTCACCGCTTCGGGCGCGGCGAGCGCGAGCCGCATCGCGACCTTCCCCCCCATCGAATGCCCGATCACCGCCGCCGGCAACGCGCCATGGGCAGCAAGCGTCTCATGGACGTCGGCGGCGAGGGTTCCATACGCCATGTCCGGGGCGCGCGGACTCTCGCCGTGATTGCGCAAATCGAGCGCCAGCACGCGATAGCGCGCGGCAAGCCGGCGCTGAATGGTCGTGAAATTGCGCGCGGCGCCAAACAACCCGTGCAGGATCACGACCGCCGGCCCGGCGCCGGCCTCGATGACATGGAGCCGCATCAGCGTATCACCGGCGCGCGCCAGCCGAACCCTCGCGCCCGCCGCCACGGCCAAACCGCGACCAGGACGCCACCCAGGATCAGCGCCGTGCCGCTCAGGAGAGCGGCGTCCAATGTTTCGCCGAGAAACAGCGCCGACAGCAAAAGCCCGACCGCTGGCGTGGCCAGAAACCCGACCGAGGCGACGACGGAGGGCAAGGTCATCGCCGCTTCCATCACGCACCAGGTGCCGATCGGGCCGCCGATCAGGCCGATGAACCCGAGCGCCGCGAGCCCGCCCGGCGTCCAGTGCCCGACGCCGCCATGCAGGATCGCGAGCGGCGCAAGCAGGACGGAGGCGAGCGCGAAACACCAGGGAAGCAGCGCGAACATCGAGCTTTGCGGCGGAAAGCGCCGCACCGCGATGATCGCGAGCGACCACGACCCCGCCGCGCCAAGCAGAAACAGATTGCCGATCAGCACCGCGCCATGATGCCAATCGACCGCCCACGGGCCGAGGAGGACGATGATCCCGGCGAGCCCGATCAGGGTCGCAAGCCAGCGCTGCGGCGGGATCGCCTCGCGCAGGACCAGGAGCGAGAGCGGGACGACGAAAATCGTCGTGGTGTTGGAGAGGATCGCGGTGCGCCCGGCCGGCACATAGGCGATGGCGGCATGGGCGAGCGCGAAAAATCCGGCGATCTGCAACACCCCGACGGCGAGCAGCGCCGGCAGATCGGCCGGGCGCGGCCAGCGCAACCGCCCGAGAGCGGCGAGCAGGACGAACGCCGCAACTCCCGAAAGCGCCGCCCGCCCGAGCCCGAACCAGAGCGGCGCGGCCCCGGCATTGGTCGCGAATTTGGTCACCGGCCAGGCGCCGCCCAGCAGCACCACCGCGCCGGCAAGCTCCACGATCCCCGCCGGGGTGATCTCCCCCCGGGCGATCTTTGGGCGCGCGATATCCGCCATCGCCGGCGCTCAGGCCGGAACACGCAACATGATCTTGCCGATATGGGTGCTGCTCTCCATCAGGGCATGCGCCGCCTGCACCTCGGCGAGCGGAAACACCGCATGGACCACCGGCCCGGCCCGCCCGGCCTCCAGAAGCGGCCAGACCTTCTCGCGGAGGGCCGCGGCGATGGCGGCTTTTTCCGCGCTGCTCCTTGGCCGCATGGTCGAGCCGGTGATGGTGAGGCGTTTGGTCATGACATGGGTGAGATCGAAATTTTCGACCTTCGGCCCGCCGAGAAAAGCGATCAGCACCAGCCGCCCGCCCTTGGCGAGCGAGCGCAGATTGGCCGCGGCATAGGGCCCGCCGACCATGTCGAGGACGACATCGACGCCGGCGCCATCGGTCAAGCGGGCGATCTCGGCGGCGAAATCCTGGGTTCGGTAATTGATCGCCGCCGTCGCGCCGAGACGAAGGCAGGCGGCGCATTTCTCATCGCTGCCGGCGGTGGCATAGGCGGTCGCGCCAAAGGCGGCGGCGAGCTGGAGCGCGGTGACGCCGATGCCGCTGGTGCCACCATGGATCAGAACGCGCTCGCCGGGCGCGAGGCGACCGAGCTGAAAGAGATTGGCCCAGACGGTGAAATAAGTCTCCGGCAGGGCGCCGGCGCGGATCGCGTCATAGCCGGACGGCCAGGGGAGACACTGCCCCTCGGGGGCGACGCAGTATTCGGCATAGCCACCGCCATTGACCAAAGCCGCGACCCGATCACCGATCCGCCAGCGCGTCGCCGCCTCGCCGAGGCCGACCACCTCGCCCGCGACTTCGAGGCCGAGAATGGGGCTCGCGTTCGGCGGCGGCGGATAGAGGCCGCGGCGCTGCTGGATATCGGGCCGGTTGACCCCGGCGGCAGCGACGCGGATCAGCACCTCGTCGGCGCCCGGGCGCGGCGGCGGCGCGGCTTCGAGGCGCATGACCTCCGGCCCGCCGGCGCCTTTGGTCGCGATATACTGCATGGTCTCGGGGATGCTCATCTGCGTTCTCCAGCGATTTTCGCCCGAGGGTAGAGGCGAGCGGCGGGCGCCGTCCAGCCCCGCCGCCCGCCGGTCTCAGCCGCGCCGAGGGTCAGGAGCCGTTACCCTCGATGATGTCGCCAAAGCGCTCCCAGGTCTTGCCGTTCCAACGTGCGAGCTGCAACTGCCGCAGCGGGTGGAAATTGGTCGGGCTGGTATTGACCGTGATGCCGGGGATCAGCACCGGAATTTCGAGAGCGTGGATATTGGTCGCCTGCTTCATGATGTTCTCGCGCGAGAGATCATTGCCGCATTCCTTGAGCACATGGGCGAGCGTCATCGCGACGGCATAGCCATAGGTGTAATTGCCATCCGTCTTGTCGGCGCCGGGCATGTATTTGTCCATGAAGGCAAGCCAGTCCTTCATTCCTTGGTTATCGGCCCAGGCGGGATCGGTGCTATCCATGAGATAGCCGCCGGTGATGATGCCGACCGCTTTTTCGACGCCCGCCGGCTTGAGCACGGCGCCGACCGAGATCGAGACATTGGTCAGGAATTCGGTCGGATGCCAGTTGATGTCATAGACTTTGCGGACGATCTGGGCGGCGAATTTCGGGGTCGCGAAAATCATCAAGGTATCGGCGCCGGAGGCCTGCAGGGTGACGACCTGCTGGTCGGTGGTCGGATCGGTGACTTCGTAGGAAATGTCTTTCGTGACCATTTTGGCGTATTTGTCGCCGAAAATGTCCTTGACGCCGTTGAGATAGTCTTTGCCGAAATCATCGTTCTGATAAATGATCGCGACCTTGGCGTCGGGTTTCGTTTTCAAGACGTATTTGGCGTAGATCTGCGCCTCTACCCGGTAGCTCGGCTGATAGCCGATGGTCCATGGGAAATGCTTGTAATCGCCCCATTTATCGGCGCCCGAAGCGACGAAAAGCTGTGGCACTTTCTTCATATTGAGATATTTCTGCACCGAAGTCTGGGTCGGCGTGCCGAGCCCGTTGAACATGAAGGCAACCCCCTCCTGTTCGACCAGCATGCGGGTCTGCTCGACGGTTTTCGGCGGGCTATAGCCATCATCGACCGACATCAGAGTGACCTTGCGGCCGTTGATGCCGCCCTGGTCGTTGATCATCTTGAAATAGGCGAGTTCCGCCCGGCCATCGGCGCCATAGGCCGAGGCCGGACCGCTATAGGGCATGGTGCCGCCGATCTTGATCTCGGTCGCGGTGACGCCCGGCATGTCGCCGGCACGCGCCTCCCCAGCGGCAAGCCCCAGCGCCATGACGGCGGCGGTGACGGCGGCGGTAAAAACCGGATATCGCATCATGTCTTCTCCCTCGGTTTCGTTATGTCGTTTGAGTCATCCGCTCTTGATCCTGATCTCCGCGGCACTCTTTCCGGGTGACGGAGTTCCGGGTGACGGAGTCAGGGCTTGCGCCGGTGGCTGCGCGGTCGCGCCTGGCCGCGCGACGCGGCGGCGAAGACCGGCAAACCCCATCGGCAGAAGGTAGAGAAAGGCGATCAGAATGACGCCATAGATCGCCCCCGGCGCCGCCTTCGAGATATTCTCGGCGATGTTCGGGAGAAAGACGATGAAGATCGCGCCGAACACCGCCCCGGCGAGCGAGGTGATGCCGCCGACCACGAGGCCGACGAAGAGGGTGATCGAGACGAGGACCGAAAAACTGTCGGGGGCGACGAACTGCACCGCGATCGCGCCGAGCGCGCCGGCGATGCCGGTATACATCGCACTCAAGGCAAAGGTGCGGGTTTTGAGGAGCGCGATATCGACGCCCATCGCCTCGGCGGCCAGCGCGTGATCGCGCACCGCGCGCATCGCAAGCCCGATGCGCCCGCGCAGGAGATTGCGCGCCAGCAGGAAAAGCACCACCGTAACCATCAGGGTGAACAGATAAAGCCATTGATCCTGGCTGAGCTTGAGGCCAAACGGCGGATCCGGCTTGCTGATCACGATGCCTTGGACGCCACCGGTCCATGCCTCGAACGCCTTGTATTTCAGCAATTGCGGCACCGCGATCGCGAGCGCGAAGGTCGCGAGCGCGAGATAGAGCCCGCCGAGCCGCAAGGCGGGAAAGCCGAAGGCGAAGCCGAAGCCGGCGCAGATGAGAGCCGCGATCGGCAGCGTCGCCCAATAGGGCACGTCGAAATTCGCCATCAGGATCGCCGCGGTATAGGCGCCGACGGCGTAGAACGCGCCATGGCCGAGCGAGATCTGGCCAGTATAGCCGATCAGCATGTCGAGGCCGAGAATGGCGATGGCATAGGCGAGCACCATGGTCAGTTGAAACAGCCGGTAATCGCTGACGAGAAAGGCGAGGGCCACGGCCAGCCCGAGGGCGAGGATGACGGGAAGGATGGGCCGGCGTGCCGCGCTCATGGCTACACCCGGCTGACGATGGCGCGGCCGAACAGGCCGGCGGGTTTGAGAATGAGAACGGCGAGAATGATGATTAGCGCCAAGGTCAGCTTGAGTTCGGCCCCGACCAGATAGGCGCCGGCCAGATTCTCGATCACGCCGACCGCGAAGCCGCCGATCACCGCGCCGAGCGCATTGTCGATCCCGCCGAGCAGGGCGCCGGCGAAGGCATACAGCAATATGCCGGACATCATGCCGGGGTCGAGAAAAACGATCGGCGCCACCATCATCCCGGCGATCGCCCCGATCGCAGCCGCGAGCCCCCAGCCGAGCGCCAGCATCCAGCCGACATGAATGCCGACCAGGCGGCTGGAGACCGGATTGAAGGCCGCGGCGCGCATCGCGAGGCCGAGTTTCGTGAAGCGGAAAAAGACATAGACCAGCGCCAGCACGATCAGCGTCACCGCCGTCGCCCCAGCCTCGTGCGGCGACGCCCAACCGCCGAGAAAACGACTGGTCTCCGGAAACGGGCTCGGAAACGCCTTCACCGTATAGGTGAAAATCCATCCCGTGACGCTGTTGAAAATCAGCAAAAGCCCGATGAACACCCCGACCGAGGACAATACCGGCGCCTCCGTCATCGGCCGCATCAGGACACGCTCGATGACGACGCCGATGACGAAGGAGATGGCGACGGTGATCACGAACGCGATCCAATAGGGGAGCCCGGCTTCGATCAGGGTGAGCGCGATATAGGTGGAGAACGTCGCCATTTCGCCTTGCGCGAAATTCACGTGATGCGTCGCCTGATAGATCATCACCAGCGCGAGCGCGACGCTGGCATAGATACCGCCGGTCGCGATGCCGGAGAAAATCTGGTGCAACAAGGCCTGCATGCGGCGCCTCCTTGCTAATAGCCGAGATAGGAGTGGCGGATCGCCGCGTTCTCGCGCATTTCCGCGGCCGCCCCGGACATCATGATCCGTCCGGTCTCCAGAAGATAGGCGTGATCGGCAAGCGCCAGCGCGAGATTGGCGTTCTGCTCGACGATCAGCATGCTCATGCGTTCCTCGCGGTTGATCCGTGCCAGAATGGCGAACATTTCGGTGACGATCAGCGGCGCGAGCCCGAAGGAGGGTTCGTCGAGCAGCAAAAGCTTCGGACGCAGGAGCAGCGCCCGCGCGATCGCCAGCATCTGCTGCTCGCCGCCCGAAAGCGTGCCCGCTTGCTGGCGCAACCGCTCGCGGAGCTTCGGGAAATAGCCGAACATACGCTCGATATCATCGCCGACGCCGCGATCGCCGCGGCTGATCGCGCCGAGACGGAGATTTTCCTCGACACTGAGTTCGAGAAACGTCCCGCGCCCATCGGGAACATGGCCGATGCCGCGTCTTGCGATCGCCTCGGTCGCGCGCCCGGCGATCGCCTCGCCATCGAACACGATCTCGCCGCGCGCCCGCACCATGCCGCAGATGGCGCGCAGCGTCGTCGTCTTGCCGGCGCCATTGGCCCCGAGCAGCGCCGTGACGCCGCCCGCGGCGACGGCGAAATCGATGCCGTGCAGAACCTCGGTCTCGCCATAGAAAGCGCTGAGCGCGGCAACCTCAAGCAGCGCTGGCATCGGCACCGTCTCCGAGATAGGCGCGGATCACCCGCGGCTCGCGTCGCACCTCGTCGGGCGTGCCGTCGGCGATCTTGGTGCCGAATTCCAACGCCACCACCTTGTCGGAGACCCGCATCACCAGATTCATGTGGTGCTCGACGAGAAGAATGGTGAGCGCGAAGCGTTCGCGGATATCCCGCAGCAGATCGGCGAGCGCCGCCACCTCATCGTGGTTCAGACCGCCGGCCGGCTCGTCGAGCAACAGCAGTTTCGGCCCACCGATCAGGGCACGCGCCAGTTCCACACGCTTTTGTGTCCCAAACGGCAGACGCGCCACCACGACATCGGCGACGCTGGCGAGATCGAGGCGTTCGAGAAAGTTTTCCAGCCGCGCCGCCGCCGCGTCCGCCTCGCGCGCCACCGAAGGCAGCGCGAGCGCATTGGCGATAAACCCCGAGCGGCCGAGATGATGGGCGCCGACCAGGATATTCTCGCGCACCGTCATGCTGCGAAACAACGCGACATTCTGGAAGGTGCGCCCGATTCCGAGCGCGGCGAGGCGGGCGCGCGGGACGGCGGCGAGATCCTGGCCGTCGAAGGTGATCCGGCCGGCGCCGTAGCGATAGATGCCGCTGATGCAGTTGAAAAGTGTGGTCTTGCCGGAACCGTTCGGCCCGATCAGGCCGCAGATCTGCCCGCGCGCGACCTCGAACGACACGCCGGCCAGTGCCTGGACGCCGCCGAAGCGTACCGTGACCCCCGCGACATGCAGCAAAACCGCCGCGTCAGGGCCAGACCTCAGGCGCAGGGCAGCATCCGTCTCCACATCTCCTCGCACGAAACCTCCCCTTGATGCCGGACTTGCCGTCCCGCTTGCCGCGAAGCTTAGACGCCTGCCGTCATCCGCCGCAAGCGGGGTTCTATGGCGGGGCAACAAAGCGGCGCCGGATCAGCGGAGCGGCAGCCCGGCACCGTTGCGGAGAATGGCCTCGGCGGCCTCGGTGAACCCGCCGGCCTCGCCATGCAGCACGAGACCGGGGAGCACCCGCTCGCCCGCCGGAGCACCCTTGAGCATCTGGAGCAGAATGAGCCGCGCCGGACGTCCGGCGCGCGGCCAGAGCGGCAAAAGGCTCGCGGCGCCGAAGCCGGCGGCGCCGGCGGCGGCGAGGGCGCGCCCGAGCTGGCCCGCCGGGAGGATGAGGGTGAGGCTGCCACGGCGGCGAAGCCGGAGCGCCAGCGCCGCAACCCATTGCGCGAGCAGATCCGCGTCTGCGATTTTCGCCGCCCGCCTGGCGGGATGTGGCGATGGGGTGGCGGCGCGATCATGCCAGGGCGGATTGGCGCAAGCGTGATCGAAGAGCGCGCCATCCATCGGCGGGGTGGTGACAGGCGGGGCGGTGATATCGCCGGCCGCGACCGAAAGCCGCGCCGTCCAGCCATTGGCGGCGATGTTGCGGGCAGCGAGGGCGGCCAGCGCCGGGTCGCGCTCGATCCCGTGCCCGCCGATCCCGGGCAGCCGGGCGGCGAGACAGAGCAGCCCCGCCCCCGCCCCGCAGCCCGCCTCGATCACCCGTTCTTGTCCCCGCGCCGGGACCGCGGCGGCGAGCAGCACCGGCTCGATGCCACTGCGAAAACCCGCGCGCGGCTGGGAGTAGACGATGCGCCCGCCCAGCAAGCTCCCCGTGGTTTCAGCCGCTTCGCTCATCCCTCGCCGGCCTCGGCGAGGACCAGGCGGGCCCGCGCCGCATCCTCGTCGGCGACCGCGAGGCGGCGCGGAATGGCGCCGATGCTGCCCTCCATCACGCTGGTGTGCGCATCGAGGAGCACCGCCCCGATCCCGGCATCGCCAAGAAGAACCAGGAGGAAGCTCAACCGCACGGCGTCGTTGGACTGGGCGATGATGTACATTCGGGCGTTCCTTGACCCTCTTTCCGGCGCGCCGATATCGTGCGAGAGAGCGCCATGCAATCGCGTGGAGCCCCCTCCCCCCCTCACAACCCCTGGCCAGGAGAGGCTTTGGCCACGATGTCTTCCTCACCCAACGCCACCGCGCCGCTACGCCCCGGCGAGGCCGCGTTGAACACACTCGCCGCCCTGGTGCAAGACGATCTCGAAGCCTGCAACCGCACCATCGTCGCGCGCATGGAGAGCCCGGTCGCGCTGATCCCGGCGCTGGCCGCGCATATCGTCGCCGCCGGCGGCAAGCGGCTGCGCCCGCTGCTCACCCTCGCCGCCGCGCGGCTCTGCGGCTATGGGGCCGTGGCCGGCGAAACCCGCCATGTGCAGCTCGCCGCCTGCGTCGAGTTCATCCATACCGCGACCCTGCTGCATGACGACGTCGTCGATGAAAGCGCGCTCCGCCGTGGCCTCGCCAGCGCCAATGCGGTGTTCGGCAACAAGGCTTCGGTGCTGGTTGGGGATTTCCTGTTCGCGCGCGCCTTTCAGCTCATGGTCGAGGACGGCTCCCTCCGCGTTCTCGCCATTCTGTCCCAGGCGGCGGCGACCATCGCCGAGGGCGAGGTGCTCCAGCTCATCACCCAGAACGACCTCGCGACCGACGAAGCCCGCTATCTCGACGTCATCCGCGGCAAGACCGCCGCCCTGTTCGCCGCCGCCTGTCAGGTCGGCGCGGTGGTCGCGGCCCGGGAGCCGCTTTTCGAGACCGCGCTTGCCCAATTCGGCCTCAATCTCGGCATCGCTTTCCAGCTCGTCGACGATGCGCTGGATTATGCTGCCGATCAGGCACAGCTCGGCAAGACCATCGGCGATGATTTCCGCGAAGGCAAGACGACGCTGCCGGTGCTCCTCGCCTATCACGCCGGCGACGCCGAGGAACGCGCTTTCTGGGAGCGCACCATCGCCCGCAGCGAACAGACGCCGGAGGATCTGCCACGGGCGATCGCGCTCATCGAGCGCCATCAGGGGATCGAGACGACGCTCGCCCGCGCCGAGCGTTTCGCGCAGGACGCCCAGGACGCGCTGGCTGGCTTTCCCCCCTCGCCGCTCCGCGACGCCCTGCACCAAGCCGCGGATTATACCCTTCATCGTGTGCGGTGAGAGGCCGATGGGCGTCGCTTTCACCGTTGCTGTGTTCTGCGGCTCCCGCACCGGCCACCACCCCGATTACGCGGCCGGCGCGGTGGCGCTCGGGCGCGGCCTCGCCGAAGCCGGGATGCGGCTGGTGTTCGGCGGCGGCAAAATCGGGCTGATGGGCGCCCTCGCCGATGCCGCCCTGGAATCGGGCGGGGCGGTGATTGGCGTGATCCCCGATTTCCTGACCCGGCTCGAGGTCGCCCATCGCGGGGTCGGCGAATTGGTGATCACCACCAGCATGCATGCGCGAAAACAGTTGATGTTCGACCTCGCGGACGCTTTCGTGGTGCTCCCGGGCGGGCTCGGAACCCTTGACGAGACGGTGGAGATCCTCACCTGGCGCCAGCTCGGTCTCCACGCCAAGCCGGTCCTGCTCTGCGATATCGCGGGCTCGGCGGCCCCGCTCCGGACCATGATCGAAAGCGCCGTCGCCGCCGGTTTCGCCCCCGAGGCGGCGCTCGGCTTCTTCGAGCCTCTCAGCGGAGTCGCGGCGACGCTGGCGCGGCTCCACCAACTCGCGGCCACGGCGCGCGACTCGGCGCCATGACCCCGTTCGGGGCGCGGCTCCGCGAATTGCGCGCCGCCCGCGCCATGACGCTCTCCGCGCTCGCCGCCCGGCTCGCGGTCTCGCCGGCCTATCTCTCGGCGCTCGAACATGGCCGGCGCGGCACCCCGGGTCTCGGCCTCGTCCATCAAATCTGCGAGGTTTTCGACCTGATCTGGGACGACGCCGAGGCGCTGGCCGGCCTCGCGCGCCTCTCGCGCCCACGCCCGCGCCTCAATGCCGCCGGCTTGAGCCCCGAGCAGACGGCACTCGCCAACCGCTTCGCCGAAACCCTCCCCCATCTGCCACCGGCGACCATCGCCGCCATCGAGACCCTGATCGCGACCGCGCAACCGGCCAGGCCACGCCGCCGGCGAGGATAATGGCTCGGTTGCGCCCGACGCAGTTTGCGCGCCAGCAAATGGCAGGCATGCTGCACTGATGCCCGACCAGAGCGTCCTCGTCGAAGAACTCCCCCAAGCCGGCGCGGCGCGGGTGCGGCTGACGGCGATGATCGTCGCCTCGGCCCTTTTCATGCAGAACCTCGACTCGACGGTGATCGCGACCGCGCTGCCGGCGATGGCGCGCGCCTTCGGCGCCGATCCCGTGCATATGAGCGCGGCCCTGACCTCCTATCTCCTGAGCCTCGCGGTGTTCATCCCGGCCAGCGGCTGGATGGCCGACCGTTTCGGCGCCCGCCCGGTGTTCCGCGCCGCGATCGCCGTCTTCACTCTCGGCTCGGTTCTCTGCGGCCAGGCGAACGGGCTCGGCTTCCTCATCGCCGCCCGCATCCTGCAAGGCGCGGGTGGGGCGATGATGGTGCCGGTCGGGCGGCTTTTGCTGCTCAGGACGGTCGCGAAATCGGAACTGGTGGCGGCGATGGCCTGGCTCACCGTGCCGGCGATGATCGGCCCGGTGATCGGCCCGCCGCTCGGCGGATTGATGGTGAGCTACGCCTCCTGGCGGTGGATTTTCTATATCAACGTGCCGATCGGCGTTTTCGGCATGATTCTGGCCAGCCTCTACATCGCCGATGTGCGCGAGGAGGCGCCGGAGAAATTCGATGGTATCGGCCTGCTCCTCAGCGGGGTTTGCCTCGCCGCCGTCATGGCCGGCCTCGAGAGCCTGGGGCGCGGCCTGATCTCGGGTGAGGCCTCGCTCGCGCTGATCGCCGGCGGCGTCGGCGCCGGCCTCCTCTATCTCCGCCACGCCCACCGCACCCCGCGCCCGGTGCTCGATCTCTCGCTGTTCGCGATCCCGAGCTTCGGGCTGTCGGTGGCCAGCGGCACGCTGTTTCGGATCGGCGTCGGCGCGGTGCCGTTCCTCTTGCCGCTGATGATCCAGATCGGCTTCGGGCGCTCGCCGGTGGCGAGCGGCGCGATCACCTTCGCCGCCGCCGCCGGCGCGCTGGTGATGAAGCCGGCAACGCAAGGGGCGCTGCGCCGCTTCGGCTTCCGCGCGACTCTGCTCTGGAACGGCACGCTCGCGGTGGTTTTTCTCGGCATGACCGCGGCCCTTCGCCCCGCCTGGCCACTCGCCGCGATCTATGCACTCCTGCTCCTCGGCGGGTTCTTCCGCTCGCTGCAGTTCACCGCCTATAACACCCTCGCCTATGCCGATATTCCGCGCCCACGGATGAGTGCGGCGACCAGCCTCTATTCCACCATCCAGCAGATTTCGCTCACCTTCGGGGTCGCGGTCGGAGCGGCGATGCTGGAGATCGGCCAGGCGATCGGCGGGCATGGGCGGCCGACACTCGGCGATTTTTCCTGGGCCTTCCTCGCCGTCGCCGCCGCCTCCGGCCTCGGCCTGGTCTTCGCCGCCCGCCTCGCGCCCGAGGCCGGGGCGGAGATGAGCGGGCACGGGGCTCGGGGGTAAGGGGCAAAAAAACCGGGGTGACGGAGATTGTTCTTTTTTGGAAAAAAGAACCAAAAAACTTTTCTTCCGCGGCAGTGCCTGCGGCACTGCCGGAGCGAAGAAATGGGTCAGAGATTGGTCATTGAGGGAGAAACGTGATGAAGGAATTTCCGCTGCCAGCCGCTAACCCGCAAGAGTTGGGCTTTGCCGCCCGCCCCCTCGAACATCTCGACGCGCTGATCACCCGCCATATCGCCGAAGGCCGCTATCCCGGCGCGCAGATCGCGCTCGCCCGCCATGGTCGCCTCGCGCTCTCGAAAACCTATGGCGACGCGAGGCGCGCGCCAACGCGGCAAGCGGCGGCAGAGGATACGCTCTGGTTGCTGTTCTCCAACACCAAAATCCTGACCATGGCAGCGATCTGGAGCCTGATCGAGGAAGGGGCGATCTCGATCAATGATCCCGTCGCCGATCATCTTCCCGAGTTTGCCGCGCGCGGCAAAGGCGCGATCACGCTGTTTCAGGTCGCAACCCACCAGGGCGGGTTCCCTTCGGCCAATGTCTCGCGCGAGGCTTGGACCGATCACGCCAGGATGCGGGCCGAGGTGGCGGATTTCTCGCTCGAATGGACGCCGGGCTCGCGCGTGCATTACCACGGCCGGAGCGCCCATTTCACCCTCGCGATGGTGATCGAGGCAGTCACCGGCCGGGACTACCGCGCCGAAATCCATGACCGGGTGATCGCGCCGCTCGGTCTCGGCGATGAACTCCGGGTCGGGGTGCCGGAGGCGATGCAGGGGCGCTGCGCCGATATCCATGGCCCCGAAGGCGCCGAGGTGCCGGGCGAAAATACCGCCGCCTTCCGCGCCGCCGGCCTGCCAGGAAGCGGCGGCTTCGGCACCGCGCGCGCCATGGCGGCGTTCTATCAGATGATGCTCGGCGGCGGGCGGCTCAATGGCCGGCGCCTGTTCTCGCCCCGGCTGATCGACTTCGTCACCCGCGACTTCACCGCCGAGCGCGGCGATGACGGCATGAACGGGATCGCCATGCATCGCGGCCTCGGGCCACATGCGCGCGGTCTGCAGCCATTGATCCGGGGCCTCGGCAGCCTCGCCCATCCCACCTGCTTCGGCCATGGCGGGGTCGGGAGTTCCTATTGCTGGGGCGATCCGGCGAGCGGCGTTTCCTTCGCCTATGTCACCAATTTCGTCGCCCCTGATCCCTGGCACTCGGCGCGGCTCGACCGGATCAGCAATCTCGTCCACGCGGCAATCGACTAAATCTATTGTCCGATCGAAAAGTATATATTCCTCTTCTCCTGACGTTGTGCTTCTATGGCGAAATAATCAACGGCCAGAAACGGAGGAGGAAACATGTCGATCGGAAACCCGCGTATTTCCGGGGGGGTGGCGTTGGCCGCCCTGCTCGCGTTTGGCACGATCTTGGGCACCAGCGCCCGCGCCGACGAGGTGAATCGCGCGACACTTTATGGCGATATGACCACGGTATCGCAGGACATGCTCAACCGCGCCGGTCAGGACGCCAATAATTTCCTGATGACGCATGGCGATTACACCCAGAAGCGTTATTTCCCCAATCGCCAGATCAACACCATGAACGTGCGCCACCTGCATCCGGCGTGGATTTTCCAGACCGAGGTCAAGGAGACGCAGGAAACCGCGCCGATCGTCGTCGATGGCGTGATGTACGTCACCACCGCCTTCGATCACGTCTACGCTCTCGATGCCCGCACCGGCGCCGAACTCTGGCACTACAAACAACCGCTCGGCGCGATCACCACCTATTGCTGCGGGCCAAATAACCGCGGCGTCGCCGTCTATGGCAACATGGTCTATCTCGCGACCCTCGATTCCAAGCTCGTCGCGCTCGACGCCAAGACCGGTAAGGTCGCCTGGCAGAGCGACATCGCCGATCCCGAACTCGGCTACAGCGAAACCATGGCGCCGACCGCCGTGGACGGCAAAATCCTCATCGGCACCACTGGCGGCGAATACGGCATCCGCGGCTTCGTCAAGGCGTTCGATGCCAAGACCGGGAAACTGATCTGGACCTTCAGCACCATCGCCGATAATTCAACCGGTGTGTGGGCGACCAAGGACGCGACCGGGCAGGATCTGCACCGCGACATCGCCGCCGAAAAGGCGGCACTCGCCAAACTCGGTGATCCGGCGAAGAAACTCGGCGGCGGCGTGTGGCAGAACCCGTCCGTCGATCTCGCCAACCGGCGGATCTATTTCGTGGTCGGCAATCCTTCCCCCGATCTCGATGGCGCGCCGCGCCCGGGCGATAATCTCTATACCGACAGCCTGGTTTCGGTCGATCTCGATACCGGCAAATATGTCTGCCATTTCCAGTATGTCCCGCATGATCTCTGGGATCTCGATGCGGTCAGTGCGACGGTGCTGGTCGATGCCAAGGACGAGCATGGGGCGAGCGTGCCGGCGGTGCTCCACGCCGGCAAGACCGGCTTCGTCTATGTCAATGACCGCAAGGATTGCCATCTGATCCGCTTCTCGGAAGCGATGGTGCCGCAGGAGAACATGTTCGCCCTGCCCACCCCTGGCGTTGGCACCCGCATGCTGCCCGGCGCCAATGGCGGCGTCGAGTGGTCGCCGATGGCGGTCGACCCGACCCTCAACCTCACTTATGCGATCAATCTTCACCAGCCGATGCATTATTCCGTCAAATCGGCGGCCTATCCCGATGGCAAACTCTGGCTCGGCGGCGCCTTCACCGTCATCCCCGAGGAAGAGCAATGGGGCAACGTCACCGCCGTCGACTACAATACCGGCAAAATCCGCTGGCAGGTGAAGACCGCGCAACCGATGATCGGCGGCATTCTGGCGACCGCCGGCGGCCTCGTCTTCACCGGCGAGGGCAACGGCTTCTTCAAGGCCTATGACTCGTCGACCGGCGCCGAACTCTGGCGCTTCCAGGCCGGCGCCGGGGTGAACGCGCCGCCCAGCGGCTATACCGTCGAAGGCCGGGAATACATCGTCGTCGGCGCCGGCGGCAACGCGCAGGTGGATTCCAAGCGCGGCAACAACATCATCGCCTTCACGCTCGACTGATCTTCCGGCGTGGCTTTCCGGCGGGCGGGATCGGCAAGGATCTCGCCCGCTTTTCTGCCAACGAGACGAGATTGCCCTTGATGCCGACCTGGATCCTCGCGGTTTTTGCCGCGCTTGCCTTGATTGCCCCCGCCCATGCCGACGGGATCGCCGAGAAGGTGACGCTCTGCGCCTCCTGTCACGGCGAGAACGGCGTGCCGGTGGATGCGAAAATTCCGGTGATCTGGGGGCAGAACGCTGGCTATCTCTATATCGAATTGCGGGATTTCAAACGCGGCGCGCGCGCAAGCGAGGTGATGGCACCGGTGGTTGCCGATATGTCACGCGACGAGATGATGGCGCTCGCCGAGTATTTCTCGAAAAAACCCTGGCCCAATCTCGCCCAGAAGCCGGCCGACGCGGCCACTGCCGAACACGCCCAGGCGGTGGCCAATTCCGCCCAATGCTCGCAATGCCACCTCGCCGGCTTCCTCGGCGCAAGTCTGGTGCCACGCGTCTCCGATCAGGGGTATGATTATCTTCTGACGACGCTGGAAGCCTTCCGTTCCGGCGCGCGCGCCAACAACGCCTGGATGACGGATTTGATGAAAGCCTATTCGGAAGCGGACATAAAGGCGCTCGCCGCCTATCTCGCCGGGCTTTGAGCCCCGCGTCGCCGACATGGCGGTTTGCGCGCTCGTCGGGCTGATTTGGTAGTAAAATCTTCACGCGATTGCCATTTTATCAGGCGGACAAGATGCGGTAGCGATCGGCAGGCATGAAAATCATCAGTTGGAATTTGTTGCGCCTCAAAGGCGCCTCGCTCGGCGATGTCGTGGCGCTGGTCCGCCGCGAGCAGCCGGACATTCTCCTGATGCAGGAAGCGACGGCGGCGATCGACCCGCTGCCGGGCGAAATCGGCGGGCATTACGCGCGCACCCCGCTTCCCGGGCGTATCCACGGCCTCGCGGTCTGGAGCCGCGCCCCCCTGCCCCATGAGCCCCGCGTGGTTCGGCTGCCGTCCGGCAGCATCGTCAGGCGCATCGGCCAGATCATTGATCTCGACGCGTTCTCCCTCGCCAATGTCCATCTCTCCCATGGCCAGGTCTTGAACCGCCGCCAACTCCGCCGCATCGCCGCCGCGCTGCCGCCGGAGGCCGCCGTGCTCGGCGATTTCAACCTCATCGGGCCGGCCTGGCTGCCGGGATTTCGTGATGTCGGCCCGCGTCATGCGACCCATCGCGCCGGCGAGGTGCTGCCGCTCCGCATCGATCGCTGCCTCGCCCGCGGCCTGATCGCCTCCGCCCCGGCGGTGCTGGGCCGCGGCGCTTCCGATCATCACCCGATCGTGATCCATCTCGATCGTGCCGCCGCCCTTTCGGCAGCGGCCTAACCCCCCTCATAGATACGGCAAAAGCAGCCTCGCCGCGGCATTGCGGAGGCGGATCGGCAGCGGGATCGCGGCGATCTCCTCGCGGGTGATGCGCGGCCCGCGGCACGCCACCATGTGGGCGCTGAGGATGCCGGCGAGATCGTCGTGGAATACTTCCATGTTCATCTCGAAATTGAGCCGGAAGCTGCGCATGTCCCAGTTGGCGCTCCCGATCAGGCACCAGGCGCCATCCACCACCATCACTTTCGAGTGATCGAACGGCGCCGGATTGCGCCAGATCCGCACGCCATCGTCGAGCAAGGGCATGATATTGGCCGCGCTCGCCCAATCCACCAGAAGGTGATTGCTCCGCGCCGGCACCACGACATCGACCGCGACCCCACGCAGCGCCGCCAGCGCCAGCGCCGTCACCAGCCGCTCATCGGGGAGAAAATAAGGGGTCATGATCGCGATCGAGCGTTGCGCGCAGGCGATCGCCTGCAAGGCCAGCATTTCGATCTTCTCGACATCCTCATCGGGGCCGGAGGTCACCACCCGCGCCACCGCCTCGCCGCGCGCATCTGCCGCCACGGCCCAGGCCGGCCCCTCCAGCTCTTCGCCGGTCACGAATGCCCAGTCATCGGCGAAGGCTTCGCTGAGTTGCGCGAGAACAGGCCCGGTGACGGCGAAATGCGTATCGCGCACCGGATGGCGTGGGCGCCGCGCGACGAGATTCTCAGCGCCGATATTCATGCCGCCGGTGAACCCCTGCCGACCATCGATGAGCAGCATTTTCTTATGGCTGCGAAGATTGAGGAACGGCATCCGCCACGGCAGCGGCGAATGCAGAAACCGCGCCACCCGCACCCCGGCACGGTGCAGCCGACGATAGGCAGGAGAAACGAAATAGCCGGAACCGACGCCATCGAGCAGAACGCGCACCACCACCCGGCGCGCCCGCGCCGCGATCAGCGCGTCGATGATCGGCGCGCCGGCCTCGTCGTCGCGTAGGATATAGGTCGAAAGTGCGATCGAGGCGCGCGCCCCAGCGATCGCCGCCAGCATCGCCGGATAGGCTTCATCGCCGTTCCGCAGCATGGTGATCGTGTTGCCGGCGACCGTCGCGCGGCGCGTCAGGTGGCGCGCGGCGCGCTCCAGCGGGGCGAGATGGTCCTCGCGCGGCGAGCCCGCCGGCACGTCCCGCGGCACCGCCCGCGGCCCCTCGCGCAGCTCCCGCGCCCGCCGTTGTACGCGGTTGACGCCAAACACCAAATAGACCACGCCCCCCGGCAAGGGCGAGAACCAGACGAGGCCGATCCAGCCGATCGCAGCACCAACATCGCGCTTGGTGAGCAGGATATGGACGCTGAGCGCGAGCGCGACGGCGATGCCGAGCGGCGCCAGAATCTGGGCGCGGATCAGCCCAAACAGCGCCGCCAGCCAATAGGCCTCGTCACCGAACACCGCCGGGGCGCTCCAACATCGCCATCAGAAAGAAAGCGCTCCTTTTTTTATAAAAAAAGAAGCAAAAAAAATTTTCTCTGGTCAGATCAGATGTTCCGCGAAGAAGGCGAGGCTGCGATGGAGCGCGATCTCGTTGGCGCGCGGGTTGAAGCTCGCCCGCTCCTCGCAGCCGAAGCCGTGGCCGGCGCCGTCATAGACATAAACCGGGATTTCCGGGTGGCGCTTGCGGATCGCCTCGACATCGGCGAGCGGAATGCCCTTGTCCTCGGCACCGAAATGAAGCTGCACCGGACAATGCGGCGTCTCCTCCCGCGCCGCCGCGATGCCGCCGCCATACCAGCCAATCGCCGCCTTGAAGACCTTGCTCCGCGTCGCGCCGAGCCAGGCGACCGACCCGCCCCAGCAATAGCCGATGATGCCGGTCGGGCGCGGCGCCAGCCTGGCCGCCGCCGCCTCGATATCGCGCAGCACCGCTGCTTCCTCGATCGGCGCACGGAGCTTGAGGCCGCGCTGGATATCGGCATCGGTATAGCCGAGTTCGACGCCACGCTCGACACGATCGAACAAGGCCGGCGAAATCACCCGATAGCCATAGCCGGCGAGTTCGTCGCACACCCGCCGCATATGCCGGTTCACGCCGAAAATCTCCTGCACGACGACGAGCCCGCGCGCCGCTTTGGCGTCCCCGCTAAGATAGGCCTGGAAATGGTGGCCACAGGACGCCGTCAATTCGATCATCTCACCCATCATCGTCTCCTTCCGATCCATATCGCATCCCGGTCAGGCTTTGGTCGCGACCACCGCCGGGGCGGGCATCATGCCCTCCTCGCCGATCTCGACCATCTCGACCGAAGCAAACCCCGCCTCGGCGAGCCAGGCCCGGTATTCCGAGAGGGTGTAGGTATCACCGTGCTCGGTATTGACCAACATGTTGAGGGCGAACATCACCGCGGGCATCGGCCCGGTGCGATCCTCATCGGGGAAGAAATCAAGGATGGCGAGCCGCCCACCAGAGGCCAGCGCGGCATGGAGCCGGCGGAACAGGCGGCGTGATGACGCTTCGCCCTCGGAATGGACGATATTGCCGAGCACCGCGAGATCGAAGCGCCCGGCGCCGAAATCGACCACGTTGAGATCGCCGGCGAGATAGTCATAGCGGGTCTCGAGCCCGTGCCGGGCGACGAAGCCCGCCGTCTCCGCGAGCACGCCGGGATAATCCTGGGCGGTGACACGGGCGTCCGTATCCGCCTCGGCGAGTGCGATACTCCACACCGCCGAGCCGGCGCCGACATCGAGAATCCGCAAGCCCCGATGGCGCGCGCCAAGGCCGAGGGCGGCGGCGAGGCGGCGGGCGGGCGGGCGGTTGAGGACGTGGAGGCTCCGGATCAGGGTCGGGAAGAACGCCTCCGCCTCCGCCTGCCGCTCGACGGTGACGCTCGGCCGGCCGCTCCGCACCACCTCCGGCAAGCGGCTCCAGGCGTTCCAGAGATCGTCGATCTCCATCAGCGCGCCGACATAATCGGGGCTTTCGCGCACGAGATAGATGCGCGACTCGGGCGTCAGGCGGTATTGCCCGCCTTCCTTGCCGAGCAGGCCGAGCGCGACCAGCGCATCGAGCAGCATCCGTGTCGCGCGCGGATCGGTTCCGGCCGCCGCGGCAATCGCCGCGACGCTCTCATGCCCGGACGCGATATGGCTGAACAGCGCGTGCTGCACCGCAGCGCTCAGCACCCGCGAGGCGCCCATCGCCATGTGCATCTGCATCAACCCTTGCGGGGTCATCGGCGGGCCGCCTGGAGCTTGGGTGTTCATTGTCGTTTCTCCCTCACCGTCGAAAAGCCAGGAACTGCGCGGCGGCCGGTCTCACACCGGCGACAGGCCCTCCGGCGCGCTCGCTTGCCGCAACACTTCGCCGGCGAGATAGAGACTGCCACAGATCAAGACGCGCGCCGGCGGGCCATCCTTGGGAAGCCGATGCAGCGCCTCGGCGACACTGCCGCCGGGCCGGGCGCGGCCACCGGAAGCGGCGATGATCGCCGGGATCGGCATCGCGAGATGCTGCCCCGGCTCGGCCACGGCGAGAACCGAGGCCGCATGGGCGAGCAGCGGGCGCAGAAACTCGGCGGCGTCCTTGGTCTGCTTCATGCCGACGATCAGATGCACCGGCCGATCCGCCCAGGCGCGCGCCAGATGCTCGGCAAGCGCCATGCCGGCGCCAGGATTATGCCCGCCATCGAGCCATAGCTCCCAGTTGCCCGGCAGAAGCGCGGCGAGCCCGCCGCTCAGGCGCTGCAGCCGCGCCGGCCATTCGGCGCCAGCAAGCCCGGCGGTGACGGTCGCCTCCGGCCAGCGGAACCCGGCGGCGCGCAAGGCGGCGATGGCGATGCCGGCATTGTCGATCTGAAACAGGCCGGGAAGCCGGGCCGGCCAAGGGAGGATGAAACCGCCATCACGATCGGCGAAACGCCAACGCTCGCGGCCGATCTCCACCGTCCAGTCGCGCCCGCGCGCGGCGAGCGCGGTGCCGGCGCGCCCGGCCGCGGCATCGAGAACCGTGAGAACTTCGGCCTCTTGCGCACCGGTGACCACTGGGACACCCGGCTTGATGATCCCGGCTTTCTCGCCAGCGATGGCGGCGAGGGTGTCGCCGAGAAACTCGCGATGGTCGAGCGAGATCGAAGTGATGGCGCAGGCGGCCGGGGCGGGAATGACATTGGTCGCGTCCGCCCGGCCGCCGAGCCCGACCTCGATCACCGCGAGATCGGCCGGGATTGCAGCGAACAACAGGAACGACGCGGCGGTGATCACCTCGAACACGGTGATCGGCGCGCCGGCGTTCACCCGCTCCACCTCTTCGAGCGCGGCGAACAGCTCGGCATCGCTCGCCAGCCGCCCGGCCAGCCGCACCCGCTCGTTGAAACGCACCAGATGCGGCGAGGTATAGACATGAACGGCAAGCCCGGCGGCCTCGGCGATGGCGCGGGTGAAAGCGCTCGTGCTGCCCTTGCCGTTGGTGCCGGCGATATGGATCACCGGCGGCAGGCGGCGCTCGGGATGGCCGAGGCCGGCGAGCAGCCGCTCGAGCCGGCCGAGACTGAGATCGATCAGCGTCGGATGCAGCGCGTGCAGCCGCGCGACGATCGGCGAGAGGGCCGGGCCGTAGCCGGGCTCGGGCGGGGGAAAGCCCTTCACGCCGCCTGCTTTCGGGTCAGGAGCCCGATCAGCCGCGCCAGTGTCGGCTTCATCTCGGCGCGCGGCACCACGGCATCGACGATGCCATGGGCGAGCAGATATTCGGCGCGTTGAAACCCCTCGGGAAGTTTTTCGCGCACCGTCTGCTCGATCACCCGGGCGCCGGCGAAGCCGATCAGGGCGCCGGGCTCGGCGATCTGGACATCGCCGAGCATCGCGAAGCTCGCGGTGACGCCGCCTGTCGTGGGATCGGTGAGCACGGTGATGAAGGGCAGCCCCGCTTCCTTGAGCTGGCGCGCCGCGATCACGGTGCGCGGCAGTTGCATCAGGCTGATCGCGCCCTCCTGCATCCGCGCCCCGCCCGAGGCGGTGTAAATGACCAAGGGCGCGCCCTGCAGCACCGCAAGACGCGCCGCGGCGACGATGCCCTCGCCAACGGCGGCGCCCATCGAGCCACCCATGAACTCGAACGCCATCGCCGCGACCACCGCCTTGTGCCCGGCGATGGTGCCATGGGCGACGAGAATGGCATCCGGCAGATGGGTTTTATCACGCGCCTCCTTGAGGCGATCGGTATAACGCTTGCTGTCGCGAAAGCGCAGCGGATCGGCGGGTACTTTGGGCAATTCGATGCGGGTGCCGCCGTCATCGAGGGTCCAGGCAAGACGCTCGGTGGCGCTCACCCGCATGTGGTGGCCGCAATGCGGACAAACTTTGAGATTGCGTTCGAGATCGCGGCGAAACACCATCTGCTCGCAGGCCGGGCATTGATGCCAGAGATTATCCGGGATCTCCCGCCGCCCGAGCAGGGTGCGGATTTTCGGGCGGACGAATTCGGTGATCCAGTTCATCGCCGCGCCGCCCGGATCGCCTGCGCGATCGCGCGCACCTGGTCGAGCACGCGGGGGACGGTGTCCGGCCCGGCGCGGCCGTCCTCCAGGCTCGCCGCCAGGGTCTCGATCAAGGCGGAGGCGACCACGGCGGCATCGGCGATGCCGACCGCCTCCGCTGCCTGAGCCGGGGTTTTGACGCCAAAGCCGATCGCGATCGGCAGATCGGTCGCGCGCCGGATCGGCGGCATGGCGGCGGCGAGGTCGGCGATGGCGGCACTGCGCGTGCCGGTGACGCCGGTGATGCTGACGTAATAGACGAAGCCGCCGGCGCCATCGAGAACATGCGGCAGACGCGTCGCATCCGTGGTCGGCGCGACGAGACGGATGATCGCGAGCCCGGCGCGCGCCGCGTCGGCGGCGAGGAGATCGGCTTCCTCGGGCGGCAGATCGACGATGATCAGCCCATCGACGCCGGCCGCGGCGGCGTCGGTGCAGAACCGTGCCGCCCCATAGGCGAGGATGGGGTTGAGATAGCCCATCAAAATCACCGGAATCGTCGTCTCATGGGCGCGGAAAGCACGCACCATGGCCAGCGTCCCGGCAAGCGTCGCCCCGGCCTTGAGGGCACGCTGGCCGGCTTCCTGGATGATCGGGCCGTCGGCCATCGGATCCGAGAACGGCATGCCGATCTCGATCAGATCGGCGCCGGCCGCCGGCATGCCATCGAGGATGGCCTGGCTGGTGGCGCGGTCGGGGTCGAAAGCTTCGAGGAAGGGGATGAAGGCGCCGCGCCCCTCGGCACGGAGGGCGGCGAAGCGCGCGGCGATACGGCTCACAGGATGTCTCCGAGGTCGGCGCCGCCGGGGGAGCCGGATTTCAGATGCCGGGCGACGGTGAAAATATCCTTGTCGCCACGGCCGGAGAGGTTGACCACGATGACGCCGCCCGGCCCGATCTCCGGGGCGAGGGTGGTCAGATAAGCGAGTGCGTGCGCGGTCTCCAGCGCCGGGATGATGCCCTCGGTTCGGGTGCAGAGCTGAAACGCCGCCAGGGCCTCGTCGTCGGTGACGCCGACATACTGGACGCGCCCGGCCTCGAACAAAAACGCGTGCTCGGGGCCGATGCCAGGATAATCGAGTCCGGCGCTGATGCTGTGCGCCTCCTCGATCTGGCCGTCCGCGGTTTGCAGGAGATAGGTGCGGTTGCCGTGCAGGACGCCGGGCCGGCCGCGTTCCAGGCTCGCCGCGTGTTCGCTGGTATCGAGCCCACGCCCGGCCGCCTCGACGCCGATCAGGCGCACCGCCTCGTCGTCGAGAAAGGTGTGAAACAGGCCCATCGCATTGGAGCCGCCACCGACGCAGGCGATCGCGGCATCGGGCAGCCTGCCCTCGGCGGCGAGAATCTGGGCGCGGGTTTCGGTGCCGATCACCGCCTGGAAATCGCGCACCATCATCGGATAGGGGTGCGGGCCGGCGACGGTGCCGATCAGATAATAGGTGTCCGAGACATGCGCGACCCAGTCCCGCAGCGCCTCGTTCATCGCGTCCTTGAGCGTCGCCGCACCCGAGGTGACGGGGCGCACCTCGGCGCCGAGCAATTGCATGCGAAACACGTTGGGTTTCTGCCGCTCGACATCGACCGCGCCCATGTAGATGGTGCAGGGGAGGCCAAACAGGGCGCAGACCGTCGCCGTCGCCACGCCATGCTGGCCGGCGCCGGTTTCGGCGATGATCCGGGTCTTGCCCATGCGGCGGGCGAGCAGGATCTGGCCCATGCAGGAATTGATCTTATGCGCGCCGGTATGGTTCAGATCCTCGCGCTTGAGATAGATTTTCGCGCCCCCGAGCGCCGCCGACAGGCGCTCGGCGAGCCAGAGCGGGCTCGGCCGGCCGACATAATCGCGGAGATAGCGGTCGAGTTCGCCCTGAAACCCGGGGTCGTCGCGCGCCGCGCGATAGGCGGCCTCGACCTCGAGAATGAGGGGCATCAACGTCTCAGCGACGAAGCGCCCGCCGAAGCCGCCGAAGCGGCCGCGCGCATCCGGGCCGGTGCGCAGCGAATTGGCGAAATGGGTCACGATCCGGCGTTCCCGTGCAGGTTCTTCCCCGCTCATAGCGCAGCCCGAAAAGCCCGTCACGCCCGACACGCGAGCCGGGGCAGGATTTTGTTTCCCTTACGGAAAGCATTGATTAGGATTTGGCGGCTAGGGTGACGGCGCCGCGAAAACGCGGCACGCGCGCCGCCGGCCGAAAGCGGCCCAGGAGATCGGATGTCGGAAAACCCAACGGAGACCATCCCTCCCCCCGCGCCCCCGGGCTCGCAGTCCCCCGCCGGGCCACCCCCCGCGCCCTGGTTCGCGCCGGCACGGCCGCTCTCCTTCACGTTGGTCCTATCGACGGTCTATGGCCAGATGCTGGTCAACCGCAACGACATCAACCAGACCAACGCCCTGTTCAAAACCGGCCAGGCGATCGACCATTCCGAGATCGAGCTGCTCGCCACCATTCTCAGCTTCGCGCCGCCGGACCCGATCGTCGTCGATATCGGCGCCAATATCGGCACCTACACGCTCCGTCTCGCCGCCGCCGCCGGGCCGCGCGGGCGGGTGCATTGCTTCGAGCCGCAACGCATCCTCTGCAACATGATCGCCGGCAGCACCGTGCTCAACGGGCTCACCAACGTGATCTGCCATACCATGGCGGTCGGCGCGCGCGAGGGGGCGCTGGAAGTGCCGCAATTCGACTATCATCGGCCGCTCAATTTCGGCAGTGTCGAATTCGGCCCCGAGCAGCGCGAACCGCTCGACCAGCCGCGCGGCCACGACCCGGCACGCCGCGAATTCGTCCCCGTCACCACGCTCGACCGTTTCGGCTTCAGCCGGCTCGACCTCGTGAAAATCGACGCCGAAGGGATGGAGGCCGAGGTGCTCGAAGGCGCCACCGAAACGCTGAAGCGCTGCCGGCCGGTGGTCTATGTCGAATTCACGAAATCCGACCAGGCCGCGCTCAAAACCCGGCTCCAGGGCCTCGGCTACACGCTTTATCCGGTGCAGATGAATTTTCTCTGCGTGCCGAGCGAACTCAGCCAGCGCTTCACCATCCGCGGCATCGCGCCGGTGCCGTGAAGCGCGATGGCCGCGGCCGGCCTAACCGCCGAGGCGTCCCAGCGCGTCCTCGATGGCCTTTTCTTCCCGGCTAGCGGCTGACATTTTTTCCCTGACCTCCTCGACGATTTCGGGCGGCGCGCGCTTGGTGAAATCGGGGCTCGACAATTTGCGGGCATGGCGTTCGCATTCAGCCCTCGCCTCGTCGCGTTTTTTGCGCAGGCGAGCGCGTTCGGCGTCGAGATCGATCACGCCGGCGAGGGGAAGGAAGGCTTTGATCTCGCCATTGTCGATCGCGATCTGCGCGCAGCCGGCGGGCGGGGCCCCCTCGATCATCTCGATATCCGAAATCCGCGCGAGCCGGCATATTTCGCTTTTCCACATTTCAAAAAGCGACGGGCCAGTCTGATAAAGCAGCGGAATCGGGCGCGAGGGCGGGACGTTGAGCACGGCGCGGGTCGCGCGGATTTCCGAGATCAGGGCGATGACACGTTCGACATCGGGATGGCTTTCCAAACGCTCGCGCCCGGAGATGGTGGGCCATGGCGCACGGATCAGGCTGCCTTCGTCGCCAAAGCCGAAATGGTGCCAGAGGGTTTCGGTGACGAACGGCATCACCGGGTGCAAAAGCCGCAGGATGATGCCGAGGACATACGCGGCAACGGCGCGGAATTCCGCCGTATCCGCGCTGTCTTCCAAAAGCGCCGGCTTGATGAATTCCAGATACCAATCGCAATAGATATTCCAGAGAAAGCGATAGCACGTTTGCGCGTATTCGTCGAAGCGATAGGCGTCCAGCGCCTTCGTCGCTTCCGCGATCGCGCTGTCGGCGGCAGAAAGGATCCAGCGCGAAAGCATGTGCTTCGCCTGTAACGGATCGAAATCCGCAACCGGCGCGATGCCGTTCATTTCGCAAAACCGCGCCGCGTTCCAGAGTTTCGTCACAAAACTCCGCTGCTGCTCGATGCGCTGGCGCCCGAGCTTGATATCGCGCCCCGGCCCCGCGGCGGCGCAGATGGTGAAGCGCAAGGCATCAGCGCCGAATTCGTCGATCAGCGCCAGCGGGTCAATGACATTGCCCTTCGATTTGGACATTTTCTGGCCGCGCTCATCGCGCACGAGGCCGTGGATATAGACGTCGCGGAACGGCACATCGCCCATGAAATGGCTTCCCATCATCATCATCCGCGCGACCCAGAAAAAGATGATGTCAAAGCCGGTCACCAGCACATCGGTCGGGTAATAGCGTTGCAGTTCCGTGGTTTCCTCCGGCCAGCCGAGGGTGGAGAATGGCCAGAGGGCCGAGCTGAACCAGGTATCGAGCACGTCCTCGTCCTGGCGCAGTTCGACGTCACGTCCGAGTTCCTCCCGCGCGAGACGCTGCGCCTCTTCCTCGCTTTCGGCAACGAACACCTCGCCATCCGGCCCATACCAGGCCGGAATCCGGTGTCCCCACCAGAGCTGGCGCGAAATGCACCAGGGCTCGATCTCGCGCATCCAGGCGAAAAACGTATTTTGCCATTGTTCAGGCACGAAGCGGGTTTTGCCGGATTCCACGGCATGAATCGCGGCTTGCGCGAGAACCTTGGCGTCCGCGAACCATTGCCAGGTCAAAAGCGGCTCGATCACCACGCCGGAACGGTCGCCATGCGGCACCTGATGGGTGTGCGGCTCGATTTTTTCGAGAAGGCCGATCTTTTCCAACCGCTCGACGATGAGCTTGCGCGCCTCGAAACGATCTTTCCCTTGCAAGGCACGGAGAAATGCCCATTGTGTCGGGGCGTCGGTATTGCCGACCGGCGCGTTGCTTTCATAACCGAATCTGATTTGCCCTTGGTGGTCGATCACGACCCGATTCTTCTGTAGACGGCCGTGCCGCTCAGCCACCTTGAAATCGTTGAAATCATGCGCCGGGGTGATCTTGACGGCGCCGGTTCCCTTCTCGGGGTCCGCATATTCGTCGGCGATGATCGGGATTTGTCCCCCGACCAGCGGCAATTCCACGTTCCGACCGATCAGATCGCGATAAACCGGATGCTCGGGATGGACGGCGACTGCGACATCGCCGAGCATGGTCTCCGGCCGCGTCGTCGCGACGGTGAGAAAGCGGTCCTCCTCCCCGACGATCGGATAACGAATATACCAGAGATGGCCTTTGACCTCGCGATTCTCCACTTCGAGATCGGAAATCGCGGTTTGCAGTTTCGGATCCCAGTTCACCAGGCGAAGATCGCGGTAGATCAGCCTCGGCCGCGTTATGAACCCGGGTGGTTGCGAGGTGGGCATCCGTTCTGTTTCAGAAAAAAATAAATGTCCTTCGGGCGTTACGTCATAAAAAGTATTGAAAAGCGTGACAAACACCTTTCGCACCGCCGCCGACAGCCCCTCGTCCAGCGTGAAACGCTCGCGCCGCCAATCGAGCGAGGCGCCGAGGCGGCGTAGCTGCTGCGTGATCTGGCCACCCGATTCCGCTTTCCATTGCCAGACGCGCTCCAGAAATTTCTCCCGCCCCAGCGCCTTGCGGCTCGTCCCCTCGGCCGCGAGCAGGCGTTCGACCACCATTTGCGTCGCGATCCCGGCGTGATCGGTGCCCGGCTGCCAGAGCGCGTCGAACCCCGCCATCCGCTTCCAGCGGATGAGGACATCCTGCAGGGTGAAGGTAAGCGCATGGCCCATATGCAGGCTGCCCGTGACATTGGGCGGCGGGATCATGATGGTGAAGGGAGGCTTCCCGCTGGCGGGATCGGCGGCGAAGGCGCCGGAATTTTCCCAGAGTTCGTAAAACCGCGCTTCCACCGCGTTGGGCGAAAAACTTTTGTCCAGCCTGTCGTGTTCGGGCATCTCACATCCAGAGTAGAGAGAAAATCGGTTCTTTTTTGAAAAAAAGAACCAAAAAACTTTTCTCCATTCGAGCGGAACGGGCAGTGCCGCAGGCACTGCCCAACGGGTAAAAGTCTTTTTGCTTCTTTTTCTTCAGAAAAAGAAGAGACTTTTTCCCTCTGCCGGGATCAGGGCATGGCGCGGTTGACCACGCGCTCGATCTCGTTGCGCACCAAACGTTCGACGAGAGCCGGCAAATGCGCGTCCAGCCACAGCTTGAGCAGCGGTCGGACCTCTTCGCGCACCAGATCCTCGATCGTCGGCCCGGCGCGATGCACCGGCGTCAGGCGGTCGGCAGCCAATGTGCGCACCAGGCCGAGAATCGAGGCGGCAGCACTCTCCGCGGTATCGTTGGCAAGCAGCGAGGAATCCATATCCGCCGCCGCGAGCGCCGCTTCCATGGGTGGCGCTTCCCGCGCTGACGGCGCCACGGCGAGCGGCCCAGGCTCGGATTCCGGTTCGCTCTCGGGTTCGGCTTGCGGCGCCGGCGCCATGGCGGCTTCCAGCGGTTCTTCGGCCGGCGGCGCGTCCTCCCCGTCCTTGACCAGCATCGTCGGGTCGAGAACCAAGACGTCATCCTCGGGCGGCTTGGCGCCGGCCTCTTTCTCGTCTTCGCTCAGGATCCGGCGGATCGAGGAGAGGATTTCCTCCATGGAGGGATCGCCCGCCGCACCCTCTTTCGGCGTCTCGTTACTCATGCCCGCTCCACATAATGTTGGCGCCGTGCCACGGCGCTCGGCCGGTTCGCGTCTCCGCCCTGTTCTAGCCGCTTTTGTTTAAAACCGCGTTCACAACCAAGGCCGGTTCAGCGCCCGGGCTGGCCGGTCGCGTAATCGCCGCTGCCGAACCAGCGGTTTCGCACCGCCCGGTAATACGCCGTCTCGTCATAGGTCGCCACCGGCAGATTGAGATCATGCGCGGTCAACCGACCGACCGAGGAGGCGACATTGTAGGAAGCGTTCACCAGGCTCGCCAGATCCTGCACCAGCGTCACCTCGGAGGTGAGCAACGCCTGCTGCGCGTTGAGCACGTCGAGCGTGGTGCGGCTGCCGACGATCGCCTCGCGTTCGACGCCCTCGAGGGCGATCTGGTTGGAGCGGACGGCGGCACGATCGCTCGCGATCGCGGCGCGCGCGGCGATCAGGGTTTCCCAGGATTGCGTCGCCTGCTGGATCGCGGTGCGGCGCGCCTCGTCGAGGTTTTTGCGCGCCGCCTGCTCGTTCTGGCGCGCTTGGCGGATGGCGGCGTATTCCGAACCGCCTTGATAGATCGGCATGTTCAGATTGAGCGTCACCTGGCCGCCATTGGTGGCGCTATAAGGAAAGGCGACGTTCTGCTGGGTAAAAGTCTGGTTCTGCACGCTGACCGTCGGCATCAGGTTGGCAAAGGCGCTGTCGATCGCGTCCTGGGCCGCGGCGAGCTGGAACTGAGCGTTGATCACGTTCGGATTATTGGCGGCAGCCAGCTTGTTGACGTTGACCTCGTCCTTGACCGGCAATTTGAGCGGCTGCGGCTCGTTCAGATGCTCGGCCTGCTCGCCGACGACGCTGAGATAGGTCGAGCGCGCGGTTTGCAGCGTGCCCTCAGCGGTCTCGCGCTGCGAACGCGCCTGCGCCAGCGCCGCCTCCGCCTGCGCGACATCGGTGCGGGTGATCTCGCCGACCCGGAAACGGTCGTTGGTGGCCTGCAACTGCTTGGTCAGCACCTGCTCGTTGTTGATGTTGAGGGCCAGCAATTGCTGATCCTCGATCACCGTGACATAGGCGTTGACGGCCTGGGAAAACACCTGCTGCTCGGTCGCGATCAGCTTGGCGCGCTCGGCCATGACGTTGTTCTCGGCCTCCTCGGTCTGGGCATGCACCCGGCCGCCGGTATAGAGCGGCTGGGTCATGTTGGCCTGGGCGAGGCCGATGTCGCGGGCATTGGCGAACACCTGGAGCGGCCCGGGCGGAAAATACAGGGACTGGGTGCCGTAGCCATAGCCGGCCTCGCCCTGGAACGTCACCTGCGGGCGCCAGCCGGCGAGCGCGGTCGGGACGTTTTCATCGACCGAGCGCAGATGCGCGCGCTCGCTGAGCAAAGTCGGGTTGGTCGAATAGGCGGCGACCAGCGCCGCGACCAGGGTATGCGGCGGCTCGGCATGGGCCGGTGCCGTGGCGAGCGCCGGCGCATGCGGCAATTGCGGCCCGACCATTGGCGCCGCTTGCTGCGCGCTCTTTTGCGCCCCCGGCGCCGGCGGCCCGGCAATGCCCGGCGGCTGCGCGAGATCGGCCGCCGACGCGGCGCCGGCCGCGCTGACACCAAGGCCCATCACCAGGCCGGCGATCACCCTGTTCCTTCGCATCCGCCCCTGCATGTCCCACCCTCCGGTCCCGCCCGCCTCGCATTCCGGGCGACGCCTCTCATCGCGTTGTGCCACAAACCCGATAGCGACGCCAATCATACCTCGCGACAACGCGGATCAGCCGCGCTCTTCGGTCTGGACGCCGAGTTGCTTCAATTTGCGATGCAGGGCGCTGCGATCAAGCCCGACGAATTGCGCGGTGCGGCTGATATGGCCGGAAAAGCGCAGCAATTGCGCCTGAAGATACTGGCTCTCGAATACTTCGCGCGCCTCGCGGAGCGGCAGCGCCATGATATCGGCGTGGGGATCGAGCGCCAGAACGGCGGGCGCGCCGGAGGTGATCTCGGGCGGCAGGGCATCGGCGCGGATCAATTCGCCCGGCGCCGCCGGCGCCATGATCATCAGCCAGTCCATCAGATTGCGCAACTGGCGGACATTACCCGGCCAGTCATGGGCCTGGAGCGCGGTCAGCGCGTCGGTCGACAGCTCGCGCCGCGGCATCCCGGCGCTTTCGGCCGAGCGTTGCAGGAAATGCCGCGCCAGGGCCGGAATATCCTCCCGCCGCTCGCGCAAGGCGGGGACGCGGAGCGGCACCACGCTGAGCCGGTAATAGAGATCCTCGCGAAACCGCCCGGCGGCGATTTCGGCCTGGAGATCGCGATTGGTGGTGGCGATGACACGGACATCGACGCGCACCCGCGCCGCGCCGCCGATGCGCTCGAAGCTCTGATCCTGAAGCGCGCGGACGATCTTGCCCTGGGTCTCGAGCGGCATGTCCGAGACCTCGTCGAGCAGCAGGGTGCCGCCATGGGCACGCTCCAGAACGCCGGCGCGGCGTGGGCGCTGCGTCGGGTCGGGCCCGGCCTCGATCCCGAATAATTCCTCCTCGAAGCGCCCGGGGCTCAGCGTCGCGCCGTTGAGCACGACGAACGGCCCCTCGGCGCGGCGCGACAAGCGATGGATCATCCGCGCCGCGATCTCCTTGCCCACCCCGGCGGCGCCGCTGATCAACACCCGCGAACCGGTCGGCGCCACCCGCTCGATCGCCGCCCGCAGCGCCTCGATCGCCGGCGCGCGGCCGATCAGTTCGTTCTCGGGGCCGGCGCGGAGCCGCAATTCGGCGTTCTCGCGCGAGAGCCGCGCCGCCTCCAGCGCCCGCCGCACGACGAGGAGGAGGCGATCGACCTTGAACGGTTTTTCGATGAAATCATAAGCGCCCTGCTGGATCGCCGCGACCGCCATCTCGATCGTGCCGTGACCGGAGATCATGATCGCCGGCACTTGCGGCTCCTCGCGATGGAGGGTTTCGAGAATGCCGAGCCCGTCCATGGCGCTGTCCTGGAGCCAGACATCGAGGATGACGAGCGAGGGGCGGCGCTGGCGGAACGCCGCGATCGCCTCCGCCGCGGTGCTGGCCGTGCGGGTCTCGTAGCCCTCGTCGGAAAGCAGTCCCTCGATGAGGAGCCGGATATCCGGCTCGTCATCGACGATCAGAATGTCATGCGCCATGGAGCGACCTTAGGAAGAAGCGAGGGCGCGAGGCAAGACGAGGGTCGCGATGGCGCCGGGGCCGTCATGCCGGTCATCCAGAATGAGGCTGCCGCCATGGTCCTCCATGATCTTTTTCACGATGGCAAGGCCAAGCCCGGTCCCCTTCGGCTTGTGCGTGACATAGGGTTCGGCGAGGCGGGCGCGATCCTCCGCCGGCAGGCCGACGCCGTCATCCGCGATCTCGATCCGCACCGCCGCCGCCTCCGCCGTCACCGTGACCGCGATCGTCCCGGCGCCGGGACGCATGGCGATGGCATCCGCCGCGTTCTGGAGAAGATTGGTGATCGCCTGGCCGATCAGCCGGTGGTCACAGGGTGCGGTCGGCCCGGCGGGCGGGATCTGCGTCGTCCAGGTGATCTCGGGGTGGGCATGGCGCTGGAGGATCAGCACCTCGCGCAGGATGCGGCCGATATCCTCGGGGCGGATCACCGGCAGCGGCATGCGCGCAAAAGCCGAGAATTCATCGACCATCCGGCCGATATCGCCGACATGGCGAACGATGGTGTCGGCGCATTGGGTGAACGTATCCGGATCGGAGTGGATTTCCTTGGCGAAGCGCCGCTTGAGGCGCTCGGCGGCGAGCTGGATCGGGGTCAGCGGGTTCTTGATCTCATGCGCGATGCGCCGCGCGACATCGGCCCAGGCGGCCTTGCGCTGGGCGGATTGCAGCTCGGTGATGTCATCGAAGGTGACGACGAAGCCGCGTGCCCGTCCCGCCGCCGGCTCGGCGCCGATGCGCACCAGGAGGGTGCGGCGGCGATGGGCCGGGCCGATCGCGATTTCGGCGGTCTGCGCGCGCTCCGGGGCGGCGCGCGCGGCAGCGATCAAGGGCGCGAATTCCGGCACTTCCGCGCCGAGATCGCACCCGATCGCGGTCATCAGCTCGCGGTCGAGGAGGTCGCCCGCGGCGCGGTTGGGAAGTTCGACCCGCCCTTCGGCGTCGAGCCCGATGACCCCGGCCGAAACCCCGGACAGCACCGCCTCGGTGAAGCGCCGGCGCTCGTCGATCTGGCTATAGGCGTCCATCAGCTCGCTGCGTTGCGCGCCGAGTTGGCCGGTCATGCGGTTGAACGCCCGCGACAGCCCGGCGATCTCGTCCCCGGTCGCGGTTTCCGGCACCCTGACCGCGAGATCGCCGGCCCGCACCCGCTCGGCGGCCTGGATCAGCCACCCGATCGGGCGCGCGATCTGATTGGCGATGACGAGGCCGATCAGCACCGCCGCCGCCAAAACGAGGAGGGCGACGAGCGCGAAGACGACGATGAAGGTGATCTGAAGACCGGAGCGGTTCTGATCGAGACGGTCATATTCCGCGACCGCCTTCTGCACCCGCGCCATGTGATCGAGGATCGCGGGATCGACCGGGCGATCGATCATCAGCATCAGGGACGGCGTCGCATTGATCACCACGACGGCGCGCACCCGGGTGCCGTCGCCGCCATCCATGACCACGGCATCGCCGCTGCGCGCCGCCTCGATCGCCCAGGTCGGCGGCAATTCGGCGCCGAGGCCCGACATCAGCCCGGCAGAGGCCAAAACCTGCCCGGTCTCGGGCTCGAACACCACCGCTTCGGTGAGCCCGCGCAGCGCCGCTTGCGTCCCGAGGATGCGTGCGAAGGTTTCCGGATCATCGGCGAGGAAGCGGCCGGCCTGGGCGAGATCATTGGCCATCCCGAGGGCGTCGGCGCGGATATTGTTGCGGTGCTCGTCGAGATAGCCCTGCGCCGCTTGCAAGCTTTCCTCGAGCGCGGTCTGCACGCGCTCGTTGAACCATGCCTCGATGCCGACATTGAAGATCGCGGCGGCGAAGCCGGCGACCACGATCGCCGGGACGACGGCGACGCCGCTGAACAGCAGCACCAGGCGGACATGCAGCTTCGACCCCGCCGAGCCGCGCCGCCGCTCGACCCAGACCCGCGTGACGCGCCCGGCGAGCAACGCGCCGAGCAGCAGCAGCACCACGACATTGGCGAGCACGAGGCCAAACACCAGATTCGGCCGGAGCCCGAGCGGCACCCCGTTGGCGAGCACCGAGAATGTGCCGATGCCGAGCAAGAGCGCGCCGGCGGCGAGCAGAAGCGTTGCCCCCTTGCCGACCAAACTCTCCCCGAGCCGCGCCAGCCGCCGCGACCGCCGCCCCGCGCCCGCTGTGGCCGGCCGCTCGCCGCCAACCGGATCAGCCCTTTCATCGCGTCCGGAAAGGGTGAGCGTCACAAGAGCCGCCCCGCCCGCGTCATGACACGCCGCGCAGCACCTGGATGTCGAGATCGCGGATCTTCTTGCGCAGCGTGTTGCGGTTCAGTCCGAGCATGGCGGCGGCCTTGATCTGGTTGCCCCGGGTCGCCGCCAGTGTCATCTCGATCAGCGGCCGCTCGACCTCGGCCAGCACCTGGTCATAGATGTCGGACGGCGCGAGGCCATCGCGATGGGCGGCGAGGAAATGCATGATATGGCGCTCGACGGCGCGCGCCAAGCTCTCCGACGCCGTCGCTGCCGGCGCCGGCTCGGGCATGGTGGCGGCGGCGACATCGACCAGTTCGCTCTCGATCACCTCGCGCCCGATGACCTCCTGTGGGTAGAGGGCGGCGAGACGGCGCATGAGGTTTTCGAGTTCGCGCACATTGCCCGGCCAGCGATAGGCCATGAGCGCGAGCCGCGCCCCCTCGTCGAGGGTTTTCGGCGCCGCCCCCGGCTCGCTCGCGCGGTCGAGGAAATGGCGGGCGAGTTCGGGGATGTCCTCGGCGCGTTCGCGGAGCGGCGGCAGGCGGATCGGCACCACGTTGAGGCGGTAGAACAGATCCTCGCGGAACAGGCCCTGGCGGATCGCCTGGCGGAGATCGCGATGGGTCGCGGCGATGATCCGGACATTGGCGCGGATCGCCTGGCGCCCGCCGACCGAGGTGAATTCCCCCTCCTGCAGTACGCGGAGCAGCCGCGTTTGCGCGTCGGGCGGCATGTCGCCGATTTCATCGAGAAACAGCGTCCCCCCCGCCGCCTGTTCGAAGCGCCCGGGGCTGCGGCTGGTCGCGCCGGTGAAGGCGCCGCGCTCATGGCCGAAGAGTTCGCTCTCGATCAGTTCGCGCGGAATCGCCGCCATGTTGATGGCAACGAACGGGCCGCCGCGCCGGCGTCCGTAATCATGCAGCGCGCGGGCGACCAACTCCTTGCCGGTGCCGGATTCGCCGATGACCATGGTGGTGAGATCGGTGGTGGTGAGGCGGGCGATGGTGCGGTAGATCTCCTGCATCGCCGCACTGCGCCCGATCAGCGGCAGACGCTCCTCGCTCTCGCCGTCCGCCGCCGCCGGCCGCTCGACGAGCGGCAGTGGCGAGGCCAGGGCGCGCCCGACCACGGCGAGCAATTCCTTGAGGTCGAAAGGCTTGGGCAGATAGTCGAACGCCCCCCGCTGCGCCGCCTTGACCGCGGTCAGCAGCGTCGATTGCGCGCTCATCACGATGACCCGCAAATCCGGGCGCAGACGGCGGATGCGCGGCACGAGGTCGAGCCCGTTCTCGTCGGGCATGACGACATCGGTGATGACGAGATCGCCCTCGCCCTCCTCCACCCAGCGCCAGAGGGTTGCCGCCATCTGGGTGCTCCGCACCTGATAGCCGGCGCGGCCGAGCGCCTGGGTGAGCACGGTGCGGATCGAGCGGTCGTCATCGGCGATCAGTATCGTCGGTATGGCCCCCGGCAGGCTCATGCGGCGTCACCTTTTTCACTCAGCCCGATTTTTTCATTCAGCATGGGAAGATGGAGGCGAAACTCGGTGCGCCCGGGGCGGCTTTCGACCTCGATCAGCCCGCCATGATCGCCGATGATCTTGGCGACCAGCGCGAGGCCGAGCCCGCTGCCGGCCACCCGCGAAGTGACGAAGGGATCGAAGAGATGCGGGCGGATGTCCTCGGCGATGCCCGGCCCGTTATCGCGCACCGCGACCACGAGCGGCAGGTGCAGCGACCCCTCCGCCCCCGGGACGGCGAGGCGGAAACCGTGCTGAAACGCCGTCGAGAGGGTGATCTCGCCGTGTTCGACCCCGCTTTCGGTGATCGCCTCGGCGGCGTTCTTGACCAGGTTGAGAACCACCTGCAGCAGTTGATCGCGATGGCCGGAGACCGGCGGCAGAGACGGGTCGTAAAGCTCATGGAAGTGGATTCCGGCGGCGAACCCGGATTGCGCGAGACGGCGGACATGTTCGAGCACGCGATGGATGTTCACCGCCTCGCGCCGCAGCGGCTTCTCGCCGAATACCTCCATGCCATCGACGAGGGCGCGGATGCGGTCGGCCTCGTCACGGATCAGGATCGCGAGTTCGCGATCGGCCTCGGCCACCGAGTTTTCGAGCAATTGCGCCGCGCCGCGAATGCCGGAAAGCGGATTTTTCACCTCATGGGCGAGCACCGCCGCCATGCCGGCGACGCTGCGCGCCGCACCGCGAAAGCTCAACTGCCGATCGAGCGCGCGCGCCGCCGAAAAATCCTGCAAAATCAACAAAACGAAGCCGGGTTTTTCCGGGAACGGGGTGCCCTGGACGGTGATCCCCGGCTTCGACAAACGCGGGCTTTCGAGCGTCAGGTCATGGTCCGCGACCGTCACCTCGCCGCGCCGCACCTGGGCGAGCAGCAGAAAAATCGGGTTGTCCGGCGGCACTAGGTCAATCAAACGAAGCTGAGAAAGCTGCGCCTGCGAAAGACCGAAGAATTGCTCGGCGGCATGATTGGCGTAATCGAAGCGGTCCGCCGCATCGAGCAGCACCACCGCAACCGGCAAGGCGCCGAGCAGCAGCGCCGGCGCCGCGCCCCCCGTCTCCGCCACTGGCCCGGCGCCGCCGAGCCCGGGCAGAGCGCGCATCATGCCGCCTCGGCGACGGATGCAGGCCCGGCGATGAGCGGATCCCCGGCGATGAGCGGGTCATAGAAGCGGTCGATCAGCGCCAGCACGGACGCGACCTCGTCATGGCGGTTGATTGCGGCGCGAAACGCCGCCGAGCCCGGAAGGCCGGTGGTGTACCAGGCGATATGCTTTCGCGCGATGCGAAGCCCGGCATGCGCGCCGTAATGGCCGAGCATGGCGTCGAGATGGGTGAGGAGGATGGCCTTCCGGCGCCCGAGCGGCGGCGGCGCGAGCCGCGCACTGGTTGCGAGATAATGGCTGATTTCGGCGAGCAACCAAGGCTGGCCGTAGCAGCCGCGCCCGACCATCACCCCGTCGGCGCCGGAGCGGGCGAGCGCCCACGCGGCGTCTTGCGGCGTCTTGATGTCGCCATTGACGATCACCGGGATCGAAACCGCCTGCTTGACCTCGGCGATGAAATCCCAATCCGCGCTGCCGGTGTAGAATTGCTGGCGGGTGCGGCCATGCACGCTCACCATGCGAATGCCGCAGGCTTCGGCGATGCGCGCGAGTCTAGGCGCGTTGCGGCTCGCGTGATCCCAGCCGAGGCGCATTTTCAACGTCACCGGGACCGAGACGGCGCGCACCGTCGCCTCCAGGATGCGCGCCGCCTGCCCCTCGTCGCGCATCAAAGCCGAGCCCGCCTGCTGGCCGAGCGCCACTTTCTTCACCGGACAGCCGAAATTGATGTCGATCAGATCGGCGCCCCGCGAAACCGCGATCCGTGCCGCTTCGGCCATCGCCTGCGGCTCGCAGCCGGCGAGCTGCACCGCGTTCGGGCCGTTGCCGGAGACCACTTCCGCCATCCGCAGCGTGGTCTGATTTTCGCGGATCATCGCCCAGGAGGCGATCATCTCCGAAACCACGAGGCCAGCGCCGAGCGCGCGCACCAGGCGGCGGAACGGCAGATCGGTGACGCCCGACATCGGCGCCAGAATGACCGGATCGGCAAGCCGCACGCCGCCGCCGAGATCGATCGGCGCAAGCTTGGGAAAACCGGGAGGGAGGGCCGCTTGGGGCGAGGGCGTGCTTAGCATTTAATCAAATTAGCCGCATGCCGGTTGACGCGCAACCGTTCTCCGGCAACACTGCGCGGAGAGAAAGCAGATTGGCGCCGGGAGCGCGGTTTTTTTGCACGAAAATCATGCGCCACTGCCGAACTGGCTGCCCCGCATCGGCACCGGCTTCGATGTCCACGCCTTCGCGCCCGGGCGCAAGCTCGTCCTTTGCGGCGTCGCCGTCCCGCATGAGCAAGGGCTCGCCGGCCATTCGGACGCCGATGTCGGCATCCACGCGCTCTGCGACGCGATCTATGGCGCCCTCGCCGAGGGCGATATCGGGCGCCATTTCCCACCCTCCGACGCCGAATGGAAAGACGCCGACAGCGCCCGCTTCCTCCGCCACGCCGCAGCGCGCATCGCCGCCCGCGGCGGCGTTTTCGGCAATGCCGACGTGACCCTGATCTGCGAGCGCCCGAAAATCGCCCCACACGTGCCGGCGATGGCGGCACGCCTCGCCGACCTTCTCGGCGTCACGCCGGGCGCGGTCGCGATCAAGGCGACGACCTCGGAAAAACTCGGCTTCACCGGGCGCGGCGAAGGCATCGCGGCGATCGCGAGCGTGCTCGTTCTGCTGCCCACGGCGCGCTGACCGCGCCCTTCGATCAGCGCCCGCCGCCGCCCGCGATCGGCGCGCAATTGCTGCGCCCGGCGGCGACGCAATCCTGGATCCGCCCCGCTTCGCCCAGCACATGCACCAGAAACAACCCGCCGGCGACGAGAACGGCCACCACCACCAGCGCGATCAGCGCGCCTCGCGGGGATGATTCGGCCTCGTCGTCGTCATCCGCCATGTCTAGGCCGCGATCGTCCGCCGCGCGGCGGCGAGCGCCTGATCGAGATCGGCGAGAATGTCTTCGATATGCTCGATGCCGACCGAAAGCCGCACATAGCCGGGGGAAACCCCGCTCGCCACCTGCTCGGCGGGCGAAAGCTGGGAATGCGTCGTGGTCGCGGGATGGATCGCCAGACTCCGCGCATCACCGATATTGGCGACGTGATAGAATAGTTTCAGTGCGTCGATGAAACGCCGCCCGGCTTCCGCGCCCTCCTTCAGTTCGAAGCCGACGAGGCCGCCCTTGCCGCCCGGCATGTAGCGCTGCGCGCGGGCCAAGGCCACGCCCTCGGCATGGCTCGGATGGATGACCCGCGTGACGTCGGGATGGCGGGCGAGAAACGCCGCAACGGCCTCGGCATTCTCGCTATGGGCGCGCATGCGAAGCGCCAGGGTCTCGATTCCCTGGAGGATGAGGAACGCATTGAACGGGCTGATCGCGGCGCCGAGATCACGAAGCAACGTCACCCGCGCCTTGAGGATATAGGCGATCGGGCCGAGCGGTTTCGCCGCCTCGCTCCATACCGCGCCGTGATAGCTGGGATCGGGGCGATTGAGGAGCGGCTGGCGCTCGGGGAAGGCCGCCCAGTCGAAATTGCCGCCATCGATCAGCACGCCCCCGATCGAGTTGCCATGCCCGCCGAGCCATTTCGTCGCCGAATACATCACCACTGCCGCACCATGGTCGAAGGGGCGAACGAGTAACGGGGCCGCTGTATTGTCCATGATCAGAGGCACGCCGAAACGGCGCCCGATCGCCGCGACCTCGCCGATCGGAAACACCCGGAGCTTGGGATTGGGCAGCGTCTCGGCGTAATAGGCGCGGGTGCGGGCATCGGTCGCGCGGGCGAAGCCCTCCGGATCCTCGGGGTCGACGAAACGCACCTCGATCCCCTGGTCCTTGAGCGTGTTGGCGAACAGATTCCAGGTGCCGCCGTAGAGATCGGTCGAACTCACCACATTGTCACCGGCGCGGGCGAGATTCTGCACCGCCAAGGCCGATGCCGCCTGCCCCGACGCCACGGCAAGCGCCGCAACCCCGCCCTCGAGCGCGGCGAGGCGCTTTTCCAGCACATCGACGGTCGGGTTCATGATGCGGGTATAGATATTGCCGAGTTCTTTGAGTGCGAACAAATCGGCGGCGTGCCCGGCGCTGTCGAACTGATAGGCGGTGGTCTGGTAGATCGGCACCGCGACCGCGTTCGTCGTCGGATCGGCGCGCCAGCCGGCATGGAGCGCCAGGGTCTCGGGATGGGGCGGGTTGGGCTTCGTCATCACGGGAACTCCTGCAAATCACGATTTTATATCGTGAAAATTTTTATGAACGTAAATGTTTGTATAATTGTGGCGGCGGGTAGGCAAGGGTTTTTCACGAAGGGAATTTGTTCTTTTTTGAAAAAAAGAACCAAAAAACTTTCTTCCTCCCGGTATCGCCTGCGGCGATACCGGAAAGAGGCGCGTTTCAGGCATCGAATAGCTGTTCGGCGAGTTGGACGATGCGATCGGCGTCGACGAGCTTCTCTCGCCACGCAAGAGGCACAGCGGAAGCCCCCCAGATGGCGCCGGCGATCTGTCCGGTCACCGCCGCGACGGTATCGGAATCCTGGCCGAGATTGGCAGCCAGAATAAGCGCCGCACGGGCATCTTCCGATCGCGCGACACACCAGAACGCCGCCTCCAGCGTATCGACGACATAGCCCGAGGAGCGAATCTGCGCCCGCTGCTTGTCGCGCCAGCGCCCGGCGGCGATCTGGGTGATCTCGGCGAGCCAGCCCGGCCGCGCCGGCTGCAGCAGCGCCGCCTTGCCGGCGCCGCCGATCGCCGCGACGAGCACGCGCGCCAGCAATTCACAGGCATCGAGACAGGCCGGGGTCGCATGCGTGGTCTGGCTCTGACGGCGCGCGATGGTCGCGGCGCGGTCGGGCGAGCCATGCCAGCGGATCGCAACCGGCGCCAGGCGCATGATGCTGCCATTGCCGGCATCCATCGGGTCTTCCGAGCCGGCGATCGGGTCGCCATTCTTGCGGAAACGCTCGAGCGCCGCGCGGGTCGCATTGCCAATGTCGAAACAGGTGCCGGTCGCGCTGTTTTCGCCCTTTTTCCACCAGCGCACGAACCGCTCCATCAGGTCACGCGGGTCGAGATCGGCATGGGCGAGGAGCGATTCGGCGAGACAAAGCGCCATCGCCGTGTCATCCGTCCACTCGCCGGGCTTCAAACCGAACGGACCGCCGCCGATGAGATCACTGACCGCCGGGCGGGAATCGCGTTTTTGGAATTCCAATGGGACGCCAAGCGCGTCGCCGGCCGCAAGCCCGAGCAGGCTGCCAATGGCTCGATCGCGGCGCGGATCCATGATTCGTCTCCCCAAATCGTCTCGACATAACGGCGCCGCACAAACCCCGACCACACCACCCGCCCCAGCCGCGCGCCGAGGGTCGCCCGGACGGCCTAAGGCGTGCCGGCAGCCTCATAGAGCCGCAGCGCCCGATCCCTGATATGCGCGACCTTGGCGAGGTTTTCCAGCCAGGTTTGTGGAATGGCAGACGCGCCCCAAACGGCCCCCGCGATTTGGCCAGCGATCGCGGCGGCGGTATCGGCGTCGCCGCCGAGATTGGCGGCCAGCAGCACCGCCTCGGGAAAATCCGCCGCCCGGCCGACACACCAAAGCGCCGCCTCCAGCGTCGCCCGCGCGCTGCCATCGGCGGCGATGTCCGAACGTGGCTTGCAACGCCATTGTCCGCTCGCCAAAGCCAGGATCTCCGGATGCGCGGGCATCGCACCATGTGTCTCAAGCGCCGCCTGCCCGGCCCCAGCGATCGCGGCGACCAGGATCCGGGCCAGAAGATCGGCGGCATCGACCGCCGCCGCCGCCGCATGGGTCGTCCGGCTTTGCGCCCGCGCGATCGCCCCCGCCCTCTCGGGTGCGGCGTGATAACGGATGGCGACCGGGGCGAGCCGCATGATCCCGCCATTGCTCGCCGGCTCCGCGCCTGCCTCGGCGACCACGGCGCCGGTCGCGGAAAAACGCGCGAGCGCCGCATAGGTCGTCCGCCCGATGCCGATGCCAACCCCGGTCGCGCTGTTTTCGCCGTTTTCCCACCAGCGCTGAAACCGACTCATGAGATCGGCAGGGTCGAGCGCCGGATCGGCAAGCAGCGAATCGGCGAGACAAAGCGCCAGCGCGGTGTCATCCGTCCACGCCCCCGGCGGCAAGGCGAACGGCCCACCGCCGATCATCCCGGTAAGCGGCGGCGCCGCATCCCGGACACTTCCCTCGCGCGGTGCCCCCAGCGCATCCCCGACCGCAAGGCCGAGCAAGGCGCCGAGCGCCCGCTCTCGCCGCGGATCAGAAGCGCGCGCGGCCGTCAGGCGGCCGCCTGGTGCGGCACGCCCTTCTCCTTGAGCAGCGCCGCCAGCTCGCCAGACTGGAACATCTCGGTCACGATATCACTGCCGCCGACGAACTCCCCCTTGACGTAGAGTTGCGGGATGGTCGGCCAGTTGGAAAATTCCTTGATCCCGTCGCGCAGTTCCGGGTCTTCCAAAACATTGGCGGTGTGGAAGGGAACTTCGAGATGGCTCAGAATCTGCACGACACGGGCAGAGAAGCCGCATTGCGGGAACATCGCCGTCCCCTTCATGAACAGCATCACCGGATGGGCGTCGATTTCGGCTTGGATACGCGCAAAAACCGGATTGGCGGAAGCTTCGGTGGCCATCGGAACAAAACTCCTTATCGCATGCGTCATTCGGGAGGCGTGGTTTGCAGCGCCAGGGCATGCAGTTCGCCGCCCATGCGCCCGCGCAACGCGGCATAGACGATCTGGTGCTGCGCGACGCGCGACAGGCCGCGAAACCGCTCGCTCACCACGGTCGCGGCGTAGTGGTCGCCATCGCCGGCGAGATCCTCGATGGTGACACGCGCATCAGGGAGCGCCGCCTTGATCAGGGCCTCGATCTCGCTCACCGCCATCGCCATTCGCCATACCCCTCGCCGGTTTCGCTGGTTCAGCGTCAATCCGCCATGAAAGCGGAAAAAAATCGTTCCCGCGCCGCCCTCAGCTCTCCAAGCGATATGGCGACCCCACCCGGCAGTGTCAAATCCTGCCCGCCGGTTTTGTCTCCAGGGGTTTTCCCGAGGATCCGCGCCGGAACGCCAACGGTCTCGGCAGCGACCAGCAGGGCGGCACCATCGGCGACCGCGAGCACATAGCGCGCCTGGTCTTCCCCGAACCAGAATGCATGCGCCGGCAGATCGGGCGGCGTCGGGTCGAGGACGATACCGGTCTCGCCCGCCAGCGCCATCTCGGCGAGCGCGACCAGAAGGCCGCCATCGGCGACATCGTGGCAGGCCTTGACGCGCCCGGCGAGGATTTCCCCCCGCACGAAATCTCCCGCCCGGCGCTCGGCGGCGAGATCGACCGGCGGCGGCGCGCCCTCCTCGCGGCCACAGATTTCGCGGAGCCACAGACTCTGGCCGAGCCAGCCCGCGCTCGCCCCGACCAGCACCAGCTCACACCCCGGCGCGAGCGCGATCCCGACCGCATCCGCGGCATGTTCGAGCACACCGAGCCCGCCGATCGCCGGCGTCGGCAGGATCGCGCGGCCCTCGGTCTCGTTATAGAGGCTGACATTGCCGCTCACCACCGGGAAATCGAGCGCCCGGCAGGCTTCCGCCATCCCCCTGATCGCGGCGGCGAACTGACCCATGATCTCCGGTTTTTCGGGATTGCCGAAATTGAGGTTATCGGTGAGCGCGAGCGGCCGGGCGCCGGTCGCGGTGAGGTTGCGCCACGCCTCGGCGACCGCTTGCGCGCCGCCGGCGTAAGGATCGGCGGCGCAATAGCGCGGCGTGCAATCGGTGGTCAGCGCCAGCGCCAGATCATGCCCCTCGATCCGCACCACGGCGGCATCCGCCGCCCCCGGGCGTTTGATCGTCTGCCCGCCGAGCGTCGCGTCATATTGATCGGTGATCCAGGCACGGGAACAAAGATCGGGGCAGGCGATGAGGCGGAGCAGCGCGGGCGCGATGCCGGCCGGATCGGCGATGGCGGCGGGATCGAGCGCCGGCGGCGGCGTGGTCTCGACGATCGGGCGGCGATAGAGCGGCGCCTGATCGGCGAGCGGGGCGAGCGGAATATCGGCCTCCACCCGCCCGCCATGGCGCACGACGATGCGGCCGCTCGCGGTGATCTCGCCGATGATCGCGAAATCCAGCTCCCATTTGCGGAAAATCGCCGCCGCCATCGCCTCGCGCCCGGGGCGAAGCACGATCAGCATGCGTTCCTGGCTTTCCGAGAGCATCATCTCATAGGCGCTCATGCCGGTCTCGCGCTGGGGCACGCGGTCGAGATCGAGCGCGATGCCAACCCCGCCCTTCCCCGCCATCTCGACCGAGGAGCTGGTGAGCCCGGCAGCACCCATGTCCTGAATGGCGATGATCGCGTCGGTCGCCATCAATTCGAGACAAGCCTCGATCAGCAATTTCTCGGTGAACGGATCACCGACCTGCACCGTCGGGCGCTTTTCCTCGGCATCCTCGCCGAACTCCGCGCTCGCCATGGTCGCGCCATGGATGCCATCGCGCCCGGTTTTGGCGCCGACGTAAACGACCGGATTGCCGATGCCGGCGGCGGCGCTCAGGAAAATCCGATCGGCCGGCGCGATGCCGACGGTCATCGCATTGACCAGCGGATTGCCGTTATAGGAGGGGTGGAAATCGACCTCGCCGCCGACCGTGGGCACCCCGACGCAATTGCCGTAACCGCCGATGCCACGCACCACGCCATCGACGATACGCCGCGTCCCCGGATGCGCCGGATCGCCGAACCGAAGCGCGTTCAGATTGGCGATCGGCCGCGCCCCCATGGTGAAAACGTCACGCAGAATGCCGCCAACCCCGGTCGCCGCCCCCTGATAGGGCTCGATGAAGCTTGGATGGTTATGGCTCTCCATCTTGAAAACCGCCGCCAAACCCTCCCCGATCGCAACCACCCCGGCATTTTCCCCCGGCCCGTGGATGACCCACGGCGCCGCGGTCGGCAATTCACGGAGCCACACGCGCGAGGATTTATAGGAGCAATGCTCCGACCACATGACGGAGAAAATACCCAACTCGGTGAGGCTCGGCGCGCGCCCGAGAATGGCGAGAACCCGGCCATATTCCTCGGCGCTCAGGCCAAAGGAACGGGCGAGATCGGCGGAGATTTCGGTCATGAGCAGAAACAGTCAAAAGAGTCTTCTTTTTCTGAAGAAAAAGAAGCAAAAAGACTTTCTTCCCGTTTTCTCGGAGCTGCCCGCCGCCTCGGCGCGGGCAGTGCCACAGGCACTGCCCAACAGATAAAAGTTTTTTGGTTCTTTTTTTCAAAAAAGAACAATTCTCATATCCTTTCCATTGCCCGGCAAAAGGCCTTAAAGCTCGGAGACGTGTTGCGCCCGGGATCGATATAGGGGGCGATCTTCGTCGCCGCCTCGATCTTCCTGAGACCCGAGGCGAAATAGCCGGATTTTTTCATGCAACGCTCGAAGGCTTCCCAGGTTCCACCCTTGATGGCATCCGGCGCGCGGCAATGCTGCGTGGGCTTGTGAGCTTTCGGATAGGCCGCCTGCACCGCCGCCCAATCCCCGAAATACCAGGCTTCCAGCTCCTCGATGGCAATGCGGACGATAACCTGCGCCGGCCCGCGATTATCGCGCTTGGTCCGCAAACCGGCGTTTCGGGCCATGACTTCGATACGCGCCTTCAATTCTTCGCAATTTTCGTTGTCACGGTCAACAACAACAACGATCTTGTGGGAAGATGGTAAGAATTTCGCGTAGCCTTGCAGACGATTTGGTAAATTCTCGAGCAAGCTTGGTTTGCCACGATGCCGGTATATACGAAAACTTCCGGCGCCTATGATTTTGGGCAGAACAGCCGAAAGAGCGCGTTCCATCGATTCCTCTTCGACCAGGATTTCCCAATGCTCCGTTGTCATCAGGATTTCCGGCGGCTCTCCGGCGCCCCGGAACGGACCAGCGGATCACCGAGCCCAAAATGCCCCTCGCTCCAAAGCTGCCCGAGCAGCGCGCCCGCATCGATAAAATCTTTGATTTTTTCAATATCAGACGCGCGCTTGACCTGGGTATAGCCCTGCTCGTCGCGATAGAGAACACGCACTTCTTTCGGCTGCATCGCGTCGAGAAAAAACGGCGAATGGGTGGTGATGAGCAATTGGGAATGCTCGCTCGCGCGCCGGCACTCCTCCGCCAGCGGCCCGAGCAATCGCGGATGGAGAAAATTCTCCGGCTCCTCGATGCCAATGAAGCGCGGCGGGTTGGGATCATAGAGTAAAACGAGATAAGCGAGCATTTTGAGCGTGCCGTCGGACACGAAGCGTGACAGCACCGGCCGGTCGAACGGCGCGTCCTTGATCTGTAGAAGCAACCTTCCATCCGGCATCGCCTCCGCGAGAACTTTTTCCAGGCGCGGCACCCGCTCGGCAAGCACGTGGAAAATTTCGGCTAGGCGGTCAGGATAGCGTTCGTGGAGGTATTGGATGACGTTCGGCAGATTATCCCCGGTCTTGCTCAGCCGCTCCTGCGGTCCCGCTTCCGGCTGCCCCCGTGCGTCGTCGATGGAAAGATAGGAAACATACCAGTCGGTGATGAAGTCGCGGAGCGCCGCGACGCGCGGATGTTCGGCAAGCTGGCCGAGCGTGTTGACGGCGATCAAATCGGGCGCACGCAGAGGAACCTCGATGCGGGTGGCTTTTGCATCAGGCTCTTCACCCCTGATAACCTTTCCGACCCCTCTTTTATAATCAAGAAACCGGAAAGGCTGGCCGCCGCCACCGCGCGTCCATCGCAGCCATTCTTCCGTAACGACAGGACCGCTCCGTTCCTCATCGATCGCGAGGCGATAAGTGATGAGAGGTGTTTTCCGGCGCTCGCGGTATTTTATTTCAATTTCAATGGCACCATCCGCGCCCCGGGTCTTAAGTTCCCGCGCCCGCCCGCGCCGATCCCAGGCGTGGCGCAGCCCGTGTTGAAAACATTCGGAAAGAAAATTGAATACGTCGAAAATCGTCGATTTGCCGCTGCCATTGGGGCCGAGCAGCACAGTCATCGGCGTGAGTTCTTTGATCTCTATCGATTGCAGGGCGCGATAATTCCGCACCTTGAGGGATTCGATCCGCGGCACCGAGATCGGTTCTCTTTCATTTCGGTCCGGCGGCCGCCCCCGGCTCATGTCGCGAACGCCCCGGCCAGCCCGGCAAACAGCGGCATTCCGTCCTCGCCGCCGAGCTGCGGATCGACCAGATCCTCGGGGTGCGGCATCAGGCCGAGAATGCGGAGATTGGGCGAGAAAATGCCGGCGATCGCGCGCGCGCTGCCGTTGGGATTGGCCTCCGGCGTCAATTCGCCCGCCGGTGTCGCGTAGCGGAAGGCGACCAGCCCCTCGCCCTCCAGCCGATCGAGGGTGTCGGCATCGGCGAAGTAATTGCCATCGCCATGCGCCATCGGCGCGCGGAACACCGCGCCCTTCTGGTAGACGCGGGTGAACGCGGTATCGGCGCGCTCGACCCGCAAATGGCAATCGCGCGAAAGAAAGCGCAAACCGGCATTGCGCAGAAGGGCGCCGGGCAGCATCCCGGCCTCGACCAGGATCTGAAACCCGTTGCAGACGCCGAGCACATGGCCGCCGGCGGCGGCGAACGCCCGCACCGCGCGCATGATCGGCGAATGCGCCGCCATGGCGCCACAGCGCAGATAATCGCCATAGCTGAACCCGCCCGGCAACACCACGAGATCGAGCCCGGTGAGATCGCTCTCCTGATGCCAGATCATGCGTGGCGCCCGCCCGCTCGCGCGCTGGAGCGCGATCGCCATGTCACGTTCGCGGTTGATGCCGGGAAAGAGGACGATGCCGGCGTTCATTTTTTGCAGGGGTAAAGCGACCGCAGTGCTGCGCGCACCATGGGCGCCGCATCGCCATCCGGCCCCTTGGCATGGGCGCGAAGATAATAGACGACCGCGTCGCGGAGATTGCGGATCGCAATCCCGGCCGGCACGCAGACGGTGCTGCCGGCCTCGCTCTGGGTGGTATCGGTGACGCCGATCAGATAGCCGGTGCAGTCGGCGAGGCGCTGCTCATCCGAGGAGGCGCAGGAATTGAGGAGAAAATCACGCTTGATGAACCCGGCCTGAGCGGGTCTGGAAGCGAACAGCATCACACCCCCGAGCAGCACCACGAGAACCAGCAGAGATCGCATCAAGACGCCTCCATCCGCACCGAAAACCGTTCAATCACCAGATTGGCGAGCAGCTTGCGCGCCATCTCGGACGCCAGGGCATGGGCTTTTTCGGGATCGGTCTCATCAATCTCGATCTCGATCACCTTGCCCGCCCGCACGTCTTCGACCGCGGCGAAGCCCAAACCGTGCAACGCCTGGGCGATCGCCTTGCCTTGCGGGTCGAGCACGCCCTCCTTCAGCATCACCGTGACGATCGCCTTCATCACCCGCCCCTTATACCTACTGCATCGTCTCCGGCCCCTTGAGATCGCGTGAGCCGGCCTCGGGCATGATGCCGAGCCGGCGCGCGACCTCCTGATAGGCCTCCTCGACCTTGCCGAGGTCGCGGCGGAAGCGGTCCTTGTCCATCTTCTCGTTGGTCTTGGCATCCCAGAGGCGGCAATTATCGGGGCTGATCTCGTCGGCGAGGATGATCCGCATCTCCTCGTTCTCCCAGAGCCGGCCGAATTCGAGCTTGAAATCGACCAGCAGGATGCCGACGCCGAGAAACAGGCCGGAGAGGAAATCATTGGCCCGGAGGGTGAGCGCGATGATGTCGTCGAGATCCTGCGGCGCCGCCCAGCCGAAGGCGGTGATGTGCTCCTCGGCCACCATCGGGTCGTTGAGGGCATCGTTCTTGTAATAAAATTCGATGATCGAGCGCGGCAGGCGGGTGCCCTCGGCAATGCCGAGCCGCGCGGACAGGCTGCCGGCAGCGACGTTGCGCACCACCACCTCGAGCGGAATGATCTCGACCTCGCGCACCAATTGCTCGCGCATGTTGAGGCGGCGGATGAAATGGTTGGGAATGCCGACCTCGGCGAGGCGCAGCATCAGATACTCGCTGATGCGGTTATTGAGCACGCCCTTGCCGGTGATGACGCCTTTCTTCTGGGCGTTGAAGGCGGTCGCGTCGTCCTTGAAATACTGCACCAGGGTGCCGGGTTCCGGCCCCTCGAACAGGATTTTCGCTTTGCCTTCGTAGATTTGCCGCCGCCGCGCCATGATTGTCCTTCCTTGTGCCGCGAGACCCCGGCGCTTTCGGTATACCGCCGCGCCGCCAGCGCGCAAAGACCGCCTTATGCCGCCCCCAGCGCGACCGGGGTGAAAGCGGCGATATCCGGCGGGCCCGGCGCGAACAGCCAGACCGGGGCGCCATCCTCCGGCAACGCCAGCAGCGAGGAGGAGACGGTGCCGAAGCCGCCCTGGGGCGCGATGGTGAACTGGCTTTCGACCGCCCCGGACCGGTCGGCGAGAATGGTCCGCCAGCTCTCCCAGTCATCGGGCGGGACCGGCGCCTGCGCCGCCGCGAGGCGCGGCAGATGGCGGGCAACGCGCGGGCTGGTGAGATCATTGGGGTCGCGTGCGGTGACCATCGCAAGACCCGGCGCGAGGCGCTCGGCGTGAGGCAGGCCGGTCGCGAGGCCACGGACGAAATAGGCGCCGGTGCGATCGGCGATCACCATGTTGAAGCGCCGCCATTCCCCGGCATCGAGCCGAATGATCGCGGCGGCAGCGGCTTCGGCGCTGTCCTCGGCCAGTGCCAGCAGCGGCAATTCGCCCCGGCTCCGTTTGCCGAGCTTGGGGCCGAGACTGCCCTGGCGGTTGAGCACCGCAGCGATCACGCCGGCACGGTTGATGGCGAGCCAGGTGCCGCCGGCGAGATGGTCGCGCCCGCCGATCACGCCGGGAAGCCGTGGCCAGTGCGCCCCCGGCGCGTCCCAGGCGCGGTCGAGCATTTCGTCGCGATTGGCAGCGAGCAGCAGCGGCCAGGCATGGCCGGGGCGATGGAGGACGACCAGGGTACACACCGGCTCAGTCTCCTTTCGCGCGGTCAGGCCCGAAAACGCGGGCGAACACGGTATCGATGGTGCGGAGATGGAGCGCCGGATCCAGCGCCGCGTCGAGCACCGCAGCCGGCACCCTGCCCGCGACCTCGGGATCGGCGACAAGGTTTTCGCGGAAGGTCTTCGCCCCCGCCGTGCCGAGCGCCTCCCAGGTCGCCATGGCGTTGCGCTGCACCACCGCATAGGCCGCCTCCCGCGAGAGCCCGGCGCGAGCCAGCGCGAGCAGCACCTCGCCGCTATGGACGACGCCACCGAGAGCATCGAGATTGGCCTGCATGCGGGCGGGATGGATGACCAGCTTCTCCATCATCCCGGCGAGCCGTGTCAGCGCGAAATCGAGCCCGATCGTCGCATCCGGGGCGATCACCCGCTCGACCGAGGAATGGCTGATATCGCGCTCATGCCACAGCGCGACATTCTCCAACGCCGGCAGCGCATAGCCACGCACCAGGCGCGCGAGGCCGGTGAGATTCTCGCTCAGCACCGGGTTGCGCTTATGCGGCATGGCGGAGGAGCCCTTCTGGCCGGGATGGAAGAACTCCTCGGCCTCGCGCACCTCGCTCCGCTGGAGGTGACGCACCTCGGTCGCCAGCCGCTCGATGCCGCTCGCGATCACCGCGAGGGTGCAGAAATAGGCGGCATGGCGATCGCGCGGGATGATCTGGGTCGAAACCGGCTCGACCGTGAGGCCGAGCTTCTCGGCGACGAAGGCCTCGACCCGGGGATCGACATGGGCATAGGTGCCGACCGCGCCGGAGATCGCGCAGGTCGCGATTTCGGCCCGCGCGGCAAGGAGGCGGGCGCGGTTGCGGGCGAATTCGGCGTAATGCCCGGCGAGCTTGAGGCCGAAGCTGGTCGGCTCGGCATGGATGCCGTGGCTGCGGCCGATGGTGAGCGTCGTCTTGTGTTCAAACGCTCGCCGCGCGAGCGCCGCCAGCACGAGATCGAGATCGGCGAGCAGGAGATCGGTCGCCTGCGTGAGCTGCACCGCGAGGCAGGTATCGAGCACGTCCGAGGAAGTCATGCCGAGATGGACGAACCGCGCCTCCGGCCCCACCGCCTCGGCGAGCCAGGTGAGGAAGGCGATGACGTCGTGGCGGGTCTCCTGTTCGATCGCCTCGATGCGGGCGAGATCGGCTTCGGTGATCGCGGCGACGCGCGGCGAGCCACGGGTGCGGATGGCGCGTGCCGCGTCTTCTGGGATATCGCCGATCGCCGCCATCGCCTCGGCGGCCAGCGCCTCGATCTCGAACCAGATGCGATAGCGGTTCTCCGGCGCCCAGATCGCGGCCATCGCCGGGCGGGTATAGCGTGGAACCATGATTTCCAGTTATCCCAAACGAGCGAGGATCAGAACCTCCCTCGCCCCTAGCTTCCCGCGCGGCGCCTGACAACCCCGCTTGCCGCAACCCTGCAACGCCTCGGCCCGGAGCCGCGATGACCCCAGCCGAATTCCTGCCGGCGCTGATCGCGCTCATCGAGGTCGCGGCGATCGATCTCGTCCTCGCCGCCGACAATGCCATCGTCATCGGCCTCGCGGTCAATGGCCTGCCGGTGGCGTCACGGCGGCGGGCGATTCTGCTCGGCATCGCCGCCGCCACGGGGTTGCGCATCCTCGGCGGGCTGGTCGCGCTGCGGCTGCTCGCCATCATCGGCCTCACCCTCGCCGGTGGGCTGCTGCTGCTCTGGGTTTCGTGGAAGATGTATCGCGAGCTGCGCCACCCGGTGGCCGGCGGCGCGGCCATGCCGGCGGCAAAAACGCTGCCCCAGGCCCTGCTGCGGATCATTCTCGCCGACCTCTCGATGAGCCTCGACAATGTGCTCGCCGTCGCCGGGGCAGCGGCGAACAGCCGCGTCGTGCTGGTCGCCGGCCTCGCCCTCGGCGTCGTGCTGATGGCCTTCGCGACCGACCTCGTCGCCCGCCTGCTGGCGCGTTATCCGCGGCTCGCCTGGATCGGCTGGCTGATCGTGCTCTATGTCGCGCTCAAGATGATCGCCGAGGGCGCCCACGACGTTGTGCAGAGCTTTAGAGCTTTCCCGGCGCCCTGACGCCCGGCTGATGGCGAAGACGCGGTTTCGTGCCATATGATGCGCCATCGGATTTGCGACAACCCGCGAACAAGGATGCTGCGACCATGGAACTGATCGGAGAGGGGCGGCGCGCCGCCGCAACGGGGGCGCCGCCCGGCGCCGGCGCGGAGATGATCGTCGATGGCGATCAGCGCACCTTCATGCGCGACGTCATCGAGGCATCGCGGCAAATGCCGGTTCTGGTCGATTTCTGGGCGACCTGGTGCGGCCCCTGCCGCCAGCTCACCCCGACGCTCGAAAAAGTCACCCGCGCCGCCGGTGGGCGGATCAAGCTGGTCAAGATCGACATCGACAAAAACCAGTCGCTGGTGCAGCAACTCGCCCAGCTCGGCCTGCCGCTGCAATCGGTGCCGACCGTCGCCGCCTTCTGGCAGGGGCAGATCGCCGATCTGTTTCAGGGGGCGTTACCGGAATCGGAGGTCAAGCGCTTCGTCGAGACCCTGCTGAAACAGGCTGGCGGCGCGATGCCGGCGGCCGATCTGCTGGCCGAGGCGAAAGCGGCGCTGGAGGCGGGGGATGGCGCCGGGGCGGCCGATCTGTTCAGCGCGCTCCTCGCCGAGGAGCCGGAAAACGCCGCCGGCTGGGGCGGGCTGATCCGCGCGCTCACCGCGCTCGGCGAGGAGGAGGAGGCAAACCAGACGCTCGCCCGGGTGCCGGATTCGCTGGCCGAGCACGCCGAGATCCTCGGGGCCAAAAGCGCGCTCGCCCTTGCCAGCGAAGGCCGCAAGGCGGCGGCGGCGATCGAGAGCCACCGCGCCCGCCTCAAGGCCGACCCCGCCGATCATGAGGCCCGCTTCGCGCTCGCGACCGCGCAGGCGGTGCTCGGCGAACGGGAAGCGGCGGCCGATTCCCTGCTCGAAATCATCCGCCGCCAGCCGGGCTGGAGGGAGGATGCGGCGCGGCTGCAATTGCTGAAATTCTTCGCCGCCTGGGGCATGGACGACCCGGCGACGATGGCGGCGCGGCGCAAACTCTCCGCCCTCCTGTTCCGCTGAGCGGCGATGCGCGCAGCCCCGCCCGCCGGCTTGCCGGAGGAATTTCCGGTCTTTCCCCTGACCGGCGCCCTCCTCCTGCCGCGCGGGCGGCTGCCGCTCAATATTTTCGAGCCACGCTATCTGGCGCTGGTCGAGGACGCGCTGGCGATGGGCCGGTTCTTCGGCATGATCCAGCCCGACCGCGCCCGCCCGGCGACGGCGAACGGCCCGGCGCTCTATCGTGTCGGCTGCCTCGGGCGCCTCTCCTCGTTCAGCGAGACCGGGGACGGGCGCTATCTCATCACGCTCACCGGCGTCAGCCGTTTTACGGTCGCCGAGGAAGCGCCGATGCGGCGCGGCTATCGCCGGGTGCGGGCGGATTTTTCCGCCCATGCCGGTGATCTCGTGCCCTGGCCGGGGCGGGATCTGGACCGCGACGCCCTCGCCGCGCGTCTCCGCCCCTATTTCGCCCGCCAGCGCTATGACGTGAACTGGAACACCATCGCGGCGATGCCGGCCGAGGAACTGGTCGTCACCCTCTGCATGATCTGCCCGTTTCCGCCGCCGGAGAAGCAGGCGCTTTTGGAGGCGCCGGATGGCGATGCGCGGCTCGCCGCCCTGATCGCGCTGCTCGAGATGGCGCTCGCCGAAACCGGCGAGAAAACCCGCCTCTCCGGCTGATTTTTCCCCGTGTCCCTGGAGGCCCCAGATGTCCGAGACCAACGAACGCCCGGTCGATCCCCGGCTCCTCGAAATCCTGATCTGCCCGCTCACCAAGCAGAAATTGCGCTATGACCGCGCGCGGAACGAGCTGATCAGCGACGCCGCCGGCCTCGCCTACCCGATCCGGGACGGCATCCCGATCATGCTGCCCGAGGAGGCCCGCCCGCTCATCCCCTGAATGCGCGGATCGGGAGAAGCATCTGATATGGCAAGCCTGATGTTTTTGTGTGCAGCGCAACACAGCCATGCGTTTATAAGCTTGTATGTCATAACCAGCGCTATTATCTCTGCCCCTGTCAGGTGGACAGCCGGATCGGCAGACCGCCAAACGACGAAAGAAGGCAGATATCATGCGTAAAATCCTATTCGCCGCCATTGCCGCCATCGCCCTCACCGCGTCCGGCAGTGGCGTCCATCAGGCGCCCTCCTCCCTCCAGCAGCAGGCCGCCGCCAAGCCGCCCGCATCGAGCAGCGACCGCGCCGCGACGCTGGCCTGGGGCCGCGCGCCGCAGATGGACAGCAACAGCTTCCAGACCGCGCAAGGCTATGACGGCCAGAAGCCGGAAACCCAGCGCGCGAGCCCGAACGGCAACGCCTGATCCCGGTCACCCGTTCCGGCTGACTTGAGACCATCCAACGAGGGGGCGAAAGCCCCCTCGTTTCGTATCCGGCCCACGGACGACCCGCTTCGGCGCTTTGGCTGCAACCGGCGCCATGCTATATTTGACCAACAAGATGGTCAGGGTCGCATCATGGGCAATGTGAGCATCGCCGACGCCAAGGCGCATTTCAGCGAGCCAAAGGAGAAAATCAGCCCTTGACCCCCTCCTGAAACCCAAATCATAACTACAACCTGGGTCAATTTAGTAAGATTTCCAAATCAGTTCTCGGCGGAAATCAAGAGCGAGGAAACGCTGTTGCACTCGGACTTTCTGGACGCATACGAACGGCATTGGGAGGACGCGGAACATTTGTTCAAGGCAAATCGTTGGGCAAATGCCGATCATCTGTATGGCATAGCAGCGGAATGCGGCTTGAAACGACTGATGTTGGCCTTTGGCATGCGCTACGACGAGAGTCATGGCCTGCCCCATGACAAAGCGGACCGCGTGCATGCGGACGGGGTCTGGAAACGCTTTGAGAGCTATCGATGTGGCCACCATCAGGGAGCGGGCTATGCCCTGCCCACCTCCAACCCCTTCGGCGACTGGAGTGTTTCACAGCGCTATGCTCATCGATCAAATTTTGATCAGGCGCGGGCACAGGCTCATCAATCGGGCGCAGACACCGTCCGCAAATTGATCGAGAAGGCGCAAAAGGATGGGCTGGTATGACGACCTTCGACCAGATTTTGCCCGCTGCGCGAGAGGTGCTGGAGAAACATTCAGAATTCGTGGCAAGTGTGGACTGGCTGGTGATCAATCGCGACCTCAATGGGCGCGTGCGATTCATCGTGCCGGAGGCCGTCGAGACAAATGAAGAACAGCGCAAGCAACTCGTGGCAGTCTATCGCGTTTTTGGCGAGCGTATCGTGCCGCACGCTTATCCCCCTGAATCCGGCCTCCTGTACGAGGCAGGCCTGGAGCAGGTCTGCCAAGATGCGGCACACTACCCACTGGAAGGGTTCGCCAAAATCTGGGTGGTCGATCGTCTCGCAACGGAAGGGAACTGGAGCCAGATCGCCCCGGAAGCCGCCGGCGCGCCGCGCATCGTATTTTTTTCCATAAAAGGGGGAGTAGGTCGCTCCACCGCTCTCGCGGCCTGCGCCTGGAAATTTGCCCAACTCGGCAAGAAGGTGCTGGTGCTCGACCTGGATCTGGAATCGCCGGGGCTGTCCTCCAGCCTGCTTCCGTCGGAGCGCCAACCAGCTTATGGAATTGTCGACTGGTTGGTCGAGGACTTGGTCGATAACGCGGACAGCATGCTTGATGACATGATCGCCCGGAGCACCTTGTCCCACGACGGAGAAATCTGCGTGATCCCCGCTCATGGCGACAATCCTGGCGAGTACATCGCCAAGCTCGGGCGAGTGTGGATGCCCAAGATCCAAGACGGTGGCGCCCGTGAGTCTTGGTCCGGCCGGCTGCAACGACTGTTGCGTAAGTTGGAAGAACGTCTCAAGCCCGACATTGTGCTTATCGATTCGCGCGCCGGCATCGACGAGGTGGCGTCAAGTTGTGTTACCGATCTCGGCGCGAATCTGGTGTTGCTTTTCGCGCTAGCAGGTACCCAAACCTGGAACGGTTACCGCATGCTGTTTGATCATTGGCGGCGGGGTCGCGTTGCTGAGTGTATTCGCGAACGGCTGCAAATCGTCGCGGCCCTCGTGCCGGAGTTGGAACCGGCTATCTATCTTGCGGATTTGCGAGAGCACGCTTACGATCTTTTCATTGAAACTCTATACGATGAAATACCCCCTCCGGTTGAGGGTGGGAAGGACAGGCAGGGTGTCGAGCGGTGGAGTTTCGACCTTGCCGATGAACTGGCGCCACATATGCCCTGGATTGTCGAGTGGCATCGTGGTTTTGCGGCGCTGCATTCCTTGCATGGAAGGCTCGTGTCTGTCGGCGACGACGAGATTCGAAATGTGTTCGGTGATTTGATTGGCCGAATCTTGCGCTTTCTGGACTGGGGTAACGGTTATCCGAGGGTGAGCGACGGAGGCGCGTTTTGAGCGGGCATCTGCCATGACTGAGGCGCAGGCTCTGCGGGAGGCTATCCGCTCCGCGCCGCTGGAAACAAGTAATTTCGGCGAAACGCCGGAGCCCAAAACGCTTTACTTGCCCCCATCGCACCTCAAGGCGCTGCGTCTGGACGCGCACGTCGTCGTCGGAAGCCGGGGGGTGGGCAAATCGTTCTGGACGGCTGTTTTGCAATCCGACCAGTTGCGTCGTCTTTTAGTCGGCGCAGCTTCCGAACTCAATGACATCTTCGTTCATCTGGGCTTTGCCAATAAGGAAGATGCCAGCTATCCGAATGCCGACGTGTTCTCGAATTTTCTCGACCAAGGTGGGGAACCGTACGATTTGTGGCGCGCGGTGGTACTGCGTTGGGTTGCGCATCAGGCAAGACAAAGAATTCCCAAAACGCAATGGAGTGATACAGTCCGATGGCTCAAATCTAACCCCGAGGCGGCAGCGCAGCTGATGCGGCAGCCCCGTAGCTGGCGTGGGGTGATCCTGTTCGACGCGCTGGACCGCACCAGCAATGACTGGCAACGCATGGACGAAATCGTGCGCGGCCTGTTGCGTATGGTGCTTTGGCTAAAAGGCTTTTCTGGCCTCTATGCCAAAGTGTTTTTGCGCGAGGACCAAGCGGAACGCACAGTGTTCAATTTCCCGGACGCATCGAAACTCACGGCCACCAAAGCCGAACTGACCTGGGCTAGGCATGATTTGCATGGCTTGCTCTGGCAGCGTCTCATCAATGCGCCGAACGAGCATGGCGAGCTTCTGCGCAAGATCTGCCCACATGTTGAACAGGCGGACGTGTGGCGCGTGGCGGATGAAATGAAACGCGAATCTGAGGCGCAGCGCAACGCCTTCGAGTGTCTGGCCGGTCCCTGGATGGGGCGCGACAGGCGGCGCGGCGTGCCTTACACATGGTCCGTCAGCCACTTGGCGGACGGCAAAGGCCGGACCTCGCCACGCTCATTCCTCGCGGCGATTCGACAGGCTGCGGAGGATTCCGCCGAACGCTACACCCAGTATGAGTTCGCATTGCATTATGAAAGCATCAAACGTGGCATCCAGATGGCCTCGACGATTCGTGTGCAGGAAATGGCAGAAGATTATCCTTGGGTGCCTAAAGTGCTGTTCGCATTGAGAGGTTTGAACGTGCCCTGTGAATTCGACACGGTTGTTCAGCGTTGGGCTGCAGCCTTTCCCAAAGGCCCCCAAGAAATTCACCCGGATCGCCTGCCGGCGCAGCACATTGCACGCGGCTGGGAGGGACTACGCGAAGACCTGCAACGTTTGGGGCTTATTGAAACCAAGAAGGACGGGCGTATCGACATGCCGGATTTGTATCGTGTGGGATTCGGCCTGGGCCGTAAGGGCGGCGTCAAGCCAACGAACTGAGTGGCGATAGCCATCCAACCCTCCGCCGTCATGGACGACACACCCGCGCGTCGCTAAAACCCCGCGCCATGCTGGAAAACCTTCCCGCCTCGCGCTATGCCGTCAAGGAAATTTTTCTCACCCTCCAGGGTGAGGGGGTCCATGCCGGGCGGGCTGCGGTGTTTTGCCGCTTTGCCGGCTGCAATCTCTGGTCTGGCCGCGAGCAGGACCGGGGGCGGGCCGTATGCCGGTTTTGTGACACCGACTTCGTCGGCACCGATGGCGCCGGCGGCGGTGTGTTCGCCGGCGCCGAGGCGCTGGCCGACGCCATCGCCGCATGCTGGGGGGCGGGGCGCGAGGGGCGGTTCGTGGTGCTGACCGGGGGGGAGCCGCTGCTCCAGGTCGATCCCGCCCTGATCGCCGCCCTGCATCGGGAAAATTTTACCATCGCGATCGAGACCAACGGCACCATCGCCGCCCCGCCGGGGATCGACTGGGTTTGCGTGAGCCCCAAGGCCGCAGCAAAGCTGGCACTCGATCACGGCGACGAACTGAAGCTCGTCTATCCGCAACCGGAGGCGCCACCGGAGCGCTTCGCCGGCCTCGCCTTCACCCATTTCCTGCTCCAGCCCATGGACGGGCCAGAGCGCGCCCGCCATACGGAGGCGGCGATCGCCTACATCCAGGCGCATCCGCGCTGGCGGCTTTCGCTTCAGACCCATAAATTCATCGGCATCCCCTGATGTTCCAGCTCACCCCCTGATGTTCCAACTCACCAAGGAATTCCGCTTCGAGGCCGCGCACACGCTGGAGCGGGCGGTCGAGACCGAGGCCAGCCGCCGCATCCACGGCCATTCCTACCGCGCCGAGGTGACGATCGGCGGCGAGATTGCGGCAAGCGGCATGCTGGTCGATCTCGGCCTGTTCGCGGCGGCGCTGGCGCGCGTCCGCGACCGGCTCGATCACCGCTTCCTCGACGAAATCCCCGAGCTTGCGCCGGCAACGCTGGAGCGCCTCGCCCTCTTCGTCTGGCGGCACTTGGAGACCGAATTTCCCGGCCTGGTCAGCGTCGCGATCTGCCGCGACGCGCTCGGCGAACGCTGCCTTTACCGGCCGGGGTGATGTCCGCCCAGCCATTTCCGCCTCTCCCCGCCGGCGCGGTGATCCTGCAAGTGCTGCCAGCGCTCAATACCGGCGGCGTCGAGCGCGGCACGCTGGAGATGGCGGCGGCGATCACCAAGGCCGGCGGCGTCGCCCTCGTCGCCTCGGCCGGCGGGCGGCTGGTGCCGGCGATCGAGGCGGCCGGCGGGCATCACATCACCCTCCCGCTCACCGGCAAATCGCCCTATGCGATCTGGCGCAACGCCGCCCGTCTCGCCGAGATCGCAACCCGCGAGCGCGTCGCCCTGATCCATGCCCGCTCGCGCGCCCCGGGCTGGTCCGCCTGGCTTGCCGCAAGCCGCGTCGCGTCCCGCTTCGTCACCACCTATCATGGCGCCTACGCCGAGAATTTTCCCGGCAAACGCGCCTATAACAGCGTCATGGCGCGCGGCGAGCGGGTGATCGCGATCAGTGACTTCATCGCCGCCCGAATCCTCGACCGCTATCCGATCGAGCCCTGGCGGCTTCGCGTCATTCCGCGCGGCGTCGATCCCGCGCTGTTCGACCCTGCCGCGCTGGCCGGCGCTTCGGGTCTCGCACGTCAGCGACATCTCGCCGAAGCCTGGGGCTTGCCGGCCGGAAGGCCGGTCATTCTGCTGCCCGGGCGACTGAGCTCGTGGAAGGGGCACGCGGTCGCGATCGCGGCGCTGGCGCGGCTTCCCCCTGACCCGGTTCTGGTCTTCGCCGGCGGCGATCCCCGATCCCGGCTCGCCCGCGCCCTGCGTGAGGCGGCGCGCCGTCTCGGGGTCGAGCCGCGGGTTTTCTTCGCCGGCGATTGCGCCGACATGCCCGCCGCCTACGCCCTCGCCGATGTCGTCATCAATGCCTCGACCCGGCCGGAGGCGTTCGGCCGCACGGTGATCGAGGCGCAGGCGATGGCGCGGCCGGTGATCGCGAGCGATCATGGCGGCGCGATCGAAACCATCCGCCCCGGGGAGACCGGCTGGCGTGTCGCGCCGGATGATCCGGCGGCACTCGCCGCGGCGATGGCCGTCGCCCTCGCGCTCGACCCCGCGGCGCGCGCAGCGCAGGGCGGGCGGGCGCGGGCCGCCATTCTCGAACGCTTCACCACCGCCGCGATGCAGGCCGCAACTCTCGGCGTTTACGCCGAATTGCTGCGATGAGCCGAATTCTGGTCATCCGTCTCGGCGCGTTCGGCGATATCGTACAGAGCTTTCCGTCCTTCGCCGCGATCCGCGCCCATCACGCCGGCGATCACGTGACCCTCCTCACCACCGCACCCTTCGCCGCCCTCGCCGCGCGCGCGCCGTGGTTCGACGCGATCGCGCTCGATCCGCGTCCGGCGTTCTGGAACCTCCCCGGCCTCTTCGCGCTCGCCCGGCGTTTGCGCGGCTTTGATCTCGTCTATGATTTACAGACCTCGTCACGGTCTTCGCGCTATTTCCGGCTCGCCGGGCGGCCGCGCTGGTCCGGCATCGCGCCCGGCTGCGCGCTGCCGCACGCCAATCCGCGGCGCGATTTCCTCCACACCCGCGAGCGCCAGCGTGAACAATTGGCGATGGCCGGGATCGCCGAATTTCCGCCGCCCGATCTCGCCTGGCTCAGCGCCGGGGCGAAACCCGGCCATCTCCCCGCACCCTATGCCGTCCTCGTCCCCGGTGCTGCGCCGCACCGGCCGGAAAAGCGCTGGCCGGCGGGGCAGTTCGGGGCAATCGCGGCCCAACTCGCCGCGCGCGGCACGACGCCGGTGGTGATCGGGAGTGCGCAGGAGGCGCCGCTCGCCGCCGCAATTCTCGCCCGCGCGCCGGAAGCGATCGACCTCACCGGGCGCACGACACTCGCCGATCTCGGCCCGGTTCTCGCCGATGCAGCGTTCGTCCTCGGCAATGATACCGGGCCGATGCATCTCGCGACCTTGCTCGGCCGCCCGGCGATCGTGCTGTTTTCGAGCGCCAGCGATCCCGCGATCACCGCGCCGCGCTATCCCGATGGCGGCTGGCCGGTAATCCTCGCCGCCCCCGATCTCGCCGCTCTGCCGCTGGCGAGGGTTGCGGCGGCGCTTCCCTGAGGCCATAGATTTTTTACGACAATTAGTCAGGATTCCGGCATGCCCGCTTTCACCCTTCCCGATGGCTCGATCCGCCGGTTCGAGGCGGCCCCGACCGGTGCCGAACTCGCCGCCGCCATCGGGCCGGGCCTCGCGCGCGCCGCGCTCGCGGTCGTCGTCGATGGCGAGACCCGCGATCTCTCCCGCCCGCTCGCCGAGGACGCCGCCATCCGCTTCGTGACCCGGCGCGATGAGGAAGCCCTGACCCTGATCCGCCATGACGCCGCCCATGTCCTCGCCGAGGCGGTGCAGGCGCTCTATCCCGAGACCCAGGTGACGATCGGCCCGGCGATCGATAACGGCTTCTATTACGATTTCGCCCGCCCCGAGCCCTTCACGCCCGAGGATTTCCCGAAGATCGAAGCCAAAATGCGCGAGATCATCGCCGCCAACGCCCCCTTCGTGCGCGAGGTCTGGGCGCGGGACGCAGCGATCGCGTTTTTCGCCGCGCGCGGCGAGAGCTACAAGGCCGAGATCATCCGTGACCTCCCGGAAACCGAAACGATCACCCTTTACCGCCAGGGTGAATGGGTCGATCTCTGCCGCGGCCCGCATATGCGCGCGACCGGCGATGTCGGTGACGCCTTCAAGCTGATGAAGGTCGCCGGCGCCTATTGGCGGGGCGATCACCGCAACGCCATGCTGAGCCGGATCTACGGCACCGCCTGGCGCGACCGGAAGGAACTCGACGCCTATCTCACCCAGATCGAGGAGGCCGAGCGGCGCGACCATCGCCGGCTCGGACGCGAGATGGATCTGTTCCATATCCAGGAGGAAGCGGTCGGCAGCATCTTCTGGCATCCCAAGGGCTGGGCGCTCTATCGCCGCGTCGAGGCCTATATGCGCCGGAAACTGGACGCCAACGCCTATCAGGAGGTGCGCACGCCGCAACTCGTCGATCGGGCACTCTGGGAAGCCTCGGGGCATTGGGAGAAATTCCGCGAGCACATGTTCATCGCGACCGTCGAGGAAGAGGAAAAGACGCTCGCCCTGAAGCCGATGAACTGCCCCTGCCATGTGCAGATTTTCCGCCAGGGCGTGCGCAGCTACCGCGAATTGCCGCTGCGCATGGCCGAATTCGGAGCCTGCCACCGCTATGAGCCGTCGGGCGCGTTGCACGGCCTGATGCGGGTGCGCGCCTTCACCCAGGATGATGCGCATATTTTCTGCACCGAGGATCAGATCGCGCCCGAGACCGTGCGTTTCGTCGCCCTGCTCGGCGAGATCTATCGTGATTTCGGCTTCCCCGATTTCCGGGTGAAATTTTCCGACCGCCCCGCGATCCGCGCCGGCAGCGACGCCGTCTGGGACCGCGCCGAACGGGCGCTCAGCGAGGCCTGCGCGACCGCCGGCGTCGCGTATACGCTAAACCCTGGCGAGGGCGCGTTCTACGGCCCGAAACTCGAATTCGTGCTACGCGATGCGATCGGGCGCGACTGGCAATGCGGCACCTTGCAGGTCGATTTCGTGCTGCCCGAGCGGCTGGATGCCGATTATGTCGGCGAAGACGGCGCCCGCCATCGCCCGGTGATGTTGCATCGCGCGATTTTGGGCAGTTTCGAGCGCTTTCTCGGCATTCTGATCGAGCATCACGCCGGGCGCTTCCCGCTCTGGCTCGCCCCCGTGCAGGCGGTGGTCGCGACCATCGTCTCGGACGCCGATGCCTATGCCGAGACGGTGGCGGCACGGCTCCGCGCCGCCGGGCTCACCGTCGAATGCGACACCCGGAACGAGAAGATCAACGCCAAAGTACGTGCCCATAGCGTCGCCCATGTGCCGGTGCTCATCGTCGTCGGGCGGAAGGAGGCGGAGAGCAACACCGTCGCCCTCCGCCGGCTCGGCGGCGCAGCGCAAGAGGTGCTGGCGCTCGACGAGGCTATTGCGCGGCTCGCCGGTGAGGCGACACCCCCCGATCTCATGCCAGCATCGCGACAGTAAAGCTTGATCGCCGCCGCCGGGTCCGGCAAAACTCGGCACGTTGCAATGCCCATCCCTGTCACGGCAAGAGGAGAGTGACCCATCGCCAGACCCCCCCTGCCCGCCGCGCCGACGCGCGACGGCCCCCGCGTCAACGAGGAGATCCGCAACCCCCAGGTCCGCCTGATCGACGAGAACGGAGAGATGGCCGGCGTGATGAGCGCCCGCGAGGCGCAGGCCCGGGCCTATGCCGTCGGCCTCGATCTTTTGGAAATCAGCCCCAACGCCGATCCGCCGGTAGTAAAAATTCTCGATTACGGCAAATATAAATACGAAATTCAGAAGAAAAAAAACGAAGCCAAGAAAAAGCAAAAAGTCATAGAAATCAAAGAAGTCAAAGTCCGGCCGAATATCGACGAAAACGACTATCAGGTAAAATTGCGTGCCATGAAATCCTTCATCGAGGAGGGCGACAAGGTCAAGGTCACCTTGCGTTTCCGCGGCCGCGAAATGGCGCATCAGGAAATCGGCGTCAAGGTTCTGGAGCGCATCCGCACCGATATGGATGCCGCAACCAAAGTCGAGCAGATGCCGCGCCTGGAAAATCGCCAGATGGTGATGGTGCTGAGCCCACGCTGAGCGGGGCCGGGATGCGGATTCTCGGGCTCGACGCCGCTTTCGCCGGCTGCTCGGTCGCGGTGAGCGAGGATGGCCAACTCCGCGCCGAGCGGCACGCGGCGGCGGCGCGGGGGCAAAGCACGGTACTCGCGACCCTGCTCGCCGAAACACTCAGGGCGGCGCCGGGACGGATCGATCTCGTCGCGGTGATGATCGGGCCGGGCGGCTTCACCGGCCTCCGCGCCGCGATCGCCCTGGCGCAGGGTTTCGCGCTCGGGCAGGGCGCCGCGCTCACCGGCATCACCCTCGCCGAAACCCTCGCCGAAGCCCTGCCGGCACCGCCCGAGGGCGTGTTCTGGGTCGCGCTGCCGCATCGCCTCGGCGGGGTGTTCATCGACGGACTGGATGGCACGCAAGGCCGCTTCGACCTCACCGCACTGCCTTCGCCGCCGGAAGCGGTCACCCTCGCCGGCGAGGCCGAGGCGCTGGTCGCGGCACAACTCGATGCGGCCGGCATCCGCGCGCATTGCACCGGGCTCCGCGATCCTTCCGCCCGGCTGGTCGCCGCCGCCGCCGCCCGGCGCGCGGACGCCGGCGCCCCGCCCCATCCCGCGCAGCCGGTCTATGCTGAGCCGCCGGCAGCGATTGCCGCGATCGCCCGCCCGCCGCCAGCATGACCACCATCATCCGCGCGAGCCTCGCCCACGCCGCGGCCCTGGCCGCGCTCCACGCGACGAGTTTCCCCGAGCCGGAACGCTGGGATGCGCGAGCGATCGCGGCCCAACTCACCCTCCCCGGCACCATCGCCCTGATCACACCCCCCGCCGGGATGATCCTGCTCCGAGCGCTCGCCGGCGAGGCCGAAATCCTCACCCTCGCCATCGCCCCGCCCTACCGCCGCCAAGGTCTCGCCCGCGCCCTGCTCGCCGTGGCGATCACCGCGGCGCGCGAACACCGGGCCAGCCGTCTCTATCTGGAAGTCGCGGCGCGCAACCTCGCGGCCCGGGCGCTCTACGACGCGGCAGGGTTTCGCCCTGCCGGCCGCCGCGCGCGCTATTACGCGAACGGTGATGACGCGCTCATCATGGCGAGGGATTTGGGGGGAGATTTGGAAGAAGAGTAGAGAGAGTAGAAAGGGGTTCTTTTTGGGAAAAAGAACCAAAAACTTTTAGCCGTTGGGGCAGTGCCGCTGGCACTGCCCCGGGACATCGGCGGCGAGTTAAGATCCGATCGCGAGTTTGACCACGGAATAAATCACCAGCGCGACCGCAACCACGAGATAAAGCCGCAAGGTTCCCATCCAAAACCGCGCTGCCGCCGACAGGCGAAGCGGCGCGAGATCGGCAAGCGGCGGCATCCGCCAATGGTCGCGATCGCCGGGCACCGCCGCCGCCTGCGCCGCCCGCGCCGGCTTGGCGAACAAACGCACCAAAGCATAAGCAAGGATGCCAAGCACCGTCCCCCCGCCCAGTATCAGCACGATCGCCCGGTCGCTGATGTCCGGGAAAACCACGGCAGCGGTGAGGATGAGCGAGAGAAGAACCAGAACGCCAACGATCACCCCGGTGATCAGGTTCTGCCACTTGCCGTTCACCCACGGGCCGAGCACCGCCTTGTCATTGCAGAGGAGCAGCAGAAATACCGTCGCACTCGGCAGCAACACGCCGGCCAGCACCTGCACGCCTTCGGTGATCAGCCCGAGCGGCGAGCCCGGGATCAGCACGATCACCGCCGAGAGAGCGATCAGCGCGCCATAGATCAGATAAAAGCCCAGCGCGTCATTCGGCTTGCGGTGCAGGGAGTGACGCACCGACAAGGTATCACCGAACGCATACGCGGTGGAAAGCCCGACCGCCGCGGCACCAAGCAGCGCCGCATCGACGAGGCCGATCGCGAACAGATCACCCGCCCAGCGCCCGACATATTTGGCGAGCCCGGCCGCGACCCCGCCAGCATCGGTGAAATTGCCGAATTCCGGCTTCCCCGCGAACGCCGCGGCAGCCAAGGCGATCATCACGATGGCGCCGATCTGCGTGAACACCATGCCGAGCGCCATGTCCGCCCGCTCATAGGCCATGAAACGCGGCCGCAGGCGCTTGTCGACGACATAGCTCTGCTGGAAAAAAAGCTGCCAGGGCGCGACCGTGGTGCCGACGAGGCCGATGATCAGCAGCATGATATCGGAAAGCTTGCCCTGCGGCAGTCCCGGCACCACGAGATCATGGGCCATGACGGCAAGCGGCGGATGGGCGACGATGACGATCGGCACGATCACCAGGCTGCCAAAGCACAGCAGCACCGCGAAACGCTCGAAACGCCGGAAACTGCCGGTGCTGACGGCGGCGATGGTCAGCCCCGCCGCGATCAACACGCCGAGTGGCTTCGAGAGACCGAAATAATCCATCGCCAGGCTGACGCCGATGAACTCGGTGATGATGGTGAGCCCGTTCAGAAGAAAGAGATCGATGACGCTGAACGCGCCCCAGAAACGGCCGAAACGCTCGAAAATCAGCCGCGCATGGCCAACCCCGGTGACCGCGCCGAGCCGTGCCACCATCTCCTGGCAGACATAGAGCACGGGAATGAGCAGAAGCATCGTCCAGAGCAGGGTCGAACCATAGGTCTGGCCAGCCTGGGTATAGGTTGCGAAGGCGCCGGCATCGTTATCGCCGACCATGACGATGAGGCCGGGACCGATGACCGCGAGCAGGGTCGCGAGCCGCGCAAACACGCTGCGCCGGGGCTGGTCGTCATCACGCTTTATGGTGCCGAGGGCGCCGGTGATGTCGCCGAGATGGGCGGAATCGAGCACCGCCTCCTTGGTCAGGTTATCGAGCCTATCGATGTGGGTCATGGTCTCTGGTCCGTTCTGCGCCAAGACGGCGTCTGGCTGAGGGGGACAAGCGGCGGCGGAGCCGGCGGCAGGCGCCTTGCCGTATCGCCCGGTTGGCACGGGAGAGGTGGGATACGGCAAGGCGGTCGCTCGCGGCCGTTCAATCGACCAGGGAGGCTCGCGGTCGCGGAGCGGCGAGACCCCATTGCGCGCGCAACCGGCCTTCGCCGTCGCGCTGCCAACAAAGACCGAGCGCCGGACGCGCGGCGCGCCGGCGCGGGAGCGCCGCCATGACGACGAAGCCATGCCTCTCGGCCCGGCGATCACCAGGCGCGGAGAACTGACGAGGAAACGTAAAGACGGCCATCACGGCCTCCTCTTGCTCAAGTGGAAACTCGAGCCCGGGAGGCCTGGCCGTTGTGGGTCAGCGGCGGAGCGCTGGCACCTTAACGGTCACATGCGGATCCCGAGCGGTGGACCAATCCGACGGCGGCAAAGCAGGCGCAAAGCGCCAACTATCGCTCTCCGTAGGCTGGCTGCTAGATCGCGGGTTCATGTGTTCCCTGACAGAAAGTTGACACGACCGGCCCGAACCTTTCGGATCGAAACCCTATCGGCTAAACCGGGGCACAAGCGCACCCATACGGTTTGGCGCGCCTCTCCGCCGCTTAGATAGGACTCCTCTCCCCGCCCGGGCAAGCAAAAAATCGCCCGGCCCGAAAAAAACTGACCGTCTCCCGTGCTTCTCGTCCCCCGCCCGACGCGACGAGCGACCGCGTGACGTGCCAGCGTGTATTGCAGCGCAACATGAGCTAGAATGCCGCCATGTCCTGGCTGCCGCGCATCTCCCGCCACCGCTTCCACCCCGAGCGGTTATTCCGCCCGACGCGCATCGCCGTGCTCGGCGCCGAGACTGCCGAAGGGGCGCTGGTGCTCGCCAATCTCCACGCCGGCGGCTTCGCGGGAAGCATCACAACGCTCGACGCCGCCGCCCTCGTGCGGGAGCCAGCTCCGCCCAATGCCGCGCCCCCGGCAATCCCGCCGCCGGATGTCGCGGTTCTGGCGGCGCCGCTCGATGACCCGCGCGCGGTACTCGGCGCCCTCGCCGCGCGCGGCTGCTTTGTCGTGATCGCGACGGCGATGATGCCGGGGCTGCGCGAGGCGGCGCGGGCCAGCGGCGTGCGGGTGCTCGGCCCCGGCTCCTTCGGGCTCGCCATCCCGGCGCTCGGGCTGAATGCGACCCTCGGCCATCTGCCGGTGCCGGCCGGGCGCACCGCGTTGATCTCGCAATCCGCCGCCCTCTGCCGCGCCGTGCTCGACTGGGCGGGGCCGAACGGGGTCGGTTTCTCCCATATCGTCGGCATCGGCGGCAATGCCGATATCGGTTTCGGTCTGACGTTGGACTGGCTCGCGCGCGACTCCGCGACCGGCGCCATCCTGCTCGATATCCGCCGGCTCAAGAGCCCGCGCGCCTTCATCTCCGCCGCCCGCGCCGCCGCCCGCCTCCGCCCGGTGGTGGCGCTCTGCGCCGGCGGCGTGCTGCGCGATGCCGGGAGCGAGACCCAGCCGATCCCCGGGGCGCCTCCCGGGGTCGGGGCCGAAGCCGCTTTCGGCGCCGCCGGGCGGCGTTGCGGCCTGCTGGTCGTCAACCGGCTCGAAGACCTGCTCGCCGCCGCCGAAACCCTGAGCCGCGCGCCACCCCTCCCCCGCGAGCCGCTCGCCATCGTCACCACCGCCATCGCTCCCGGCGAAATGGCGGCGGACGAGGCGCTCCGCCTCGGCATTCCCCTCCATCCGCTGCCGCCGGCCATCCGGGCCACGTTGGAGCGGCAACTGCCGCACGAACTCACCGGCCAGGGCGGCGCCCGCGAGCCGCTCTATATCGGCCTCGACCCGCCGGCGCGCTTCACCGCGGCGCTAGAGCGTCTGGCCGCCTGCCCCGAGATCGGCGGCATCCTCGCCATTCTCGCGCCTCCCCAGCAACGCCGGAGCCCGGCCGAGGACGAGGCCTGGACCACCCATATCGCCGCCAGCGCGCGCGCCATCAAACGTCCGCTCCTGGTCGCGGTGATGGGCGAAACCACCGCTGCCCCGCTCCGCCGCCGCCTCGCCGATGCCGGATTGCCGGTGTTCGCGACACCCGAGCAGGCGGTGCATGGGTTTCACCATCTCCTCCAGCATCGCCGCAACCGCCAGGCGGCGCGTGAATTGCCGCCGAGCACCGTGCTGCGCCTGCTCCCCGATCGCACCACCGCGAAGCAGGTTTTCACCAGGGCGCGCCTGGCCGGGCGCCTCGCTTTGCTGCAGGACGAGGCGATGGCGGTGCTGTCCGCCTATGATGTGCCGGTGGTGCCGACACGGGCGGCAGCGAGCCCCGAGGATGCCGGGGTGGCGGCGACGATGCTCGGCTACCCGATCGCGCTCAAGCACCGGCGCACGACCAAGCCCGGCGCGCCGAGCGTCGTGCTCGACCTCGCCGATGCCGACGCCGTGATCCGCGCTGCCGAACGGATGGCCGCCGGGCAGGCGCCCGCGCATGGTTTTCTCGTCCAACGCCAGATCGGCCGCGCCCGCGAATTTGCGATCACCCTCGGCGATGACGCGGTGTTCGGCCCGTTGCTCGGCTTCGGTCTCGGCGGCAGCGCCGGCGCCCTTCTCGGGGAAAGCGTGGTCGATCTGCCGCCCCTCAACCTGCCACTCGCGCATGCGTTGATCGCCCGCTCGCGCATCGCCCCGCTGCTCGGCGCGTTTCGAGAATTTCCGCCGGCGAACAGCGACGCCATCGCCGAAACCCTGGTACGGGTCTCGCAACTGGTGGTCGATTTTCCCGAGATCGCGACCTTGCGCATCGATCCCCTGTTCGTCGATGGCGAGGGGGTTCTGGTCGGCGACGCCGGGCTCACGCTGCGCCCGGCCGGCCATGCGGCCGAACTCGCCATCCCGCCTTATCCCGCCGAACTCGAGGAGACCTGGACGGCCGGCGGCGAGACGCTGCTGATCCGCCCGATCCGCCCCGAGGACGCCGAGGCGCATGGCGCATTCTTCCAGCGCCTTTCTCCGGAAGACATCCGTTATCGCTTCTTCTCGCCGATGCGCACCCTCGCGGCCGAGCAGATGGCCCGCATGACGCAAATCGACTACCAACGCGAAATCGCCTTCATCGCCGTCCGCCCGACCACCGGCGAGACCGTCGCGGTCGCCCGGCTGGTCCGCGAACTCGATGAAAACAGCAGCGAATTCGCGATCATCGTGCAGCCGGACATGAAGGGCAAGGGGTTGGCTGCCCATCTCATGCGCCGCCTCATCGGCTGGGCGCGCGGGCAGGGCATGACCGAGATCACCGGCCAGATCCTGGCCGATAACGCGCCGATGCTCGCCTTCGTCCGCCATCTCGGTTTTTCGCTCCATCGTCTGCCGGGCGAGGACGACGTGCTCGAAGCACGGTTGTCTCTCGTTCCGCCGGGAAATGCCGAAAACGCAGCACCCTGAGGGGATTTTATGCGTTTTTGATGCGCCGGCGCGAAAAGCCATATCGTTTTTTGACGTCGGTTTTTATTACCCTGACACGCTCGCGAAACAAACCCGAGGAGGGATGCGTGTTGGATGTTGTGTTCATCGTTCTCGGCGCCGGCGGCATCCTGCTGATGATCGCCTATGCCGATTTCTGCGCACGGATCTGAGCCATGCTCGATCTCGTTCTCGGCGGCGCCGTCGCGCTCGCCTTGTTCGTCTATCTGCTCTGGGCGCTGATCCGGCCAGAAGATCTGATCTGAGAGGCTATTTCCATGACAATCAGTGGCTGGGCCGAGATTTTGCTCGTGCTCGCTCTCATCGTGTTCGCCGCCTGGCCGGTCGGGATCCATATCGCCCGCATCGCCGCCGGCGAGCGGAGTTTTCTCCATCCCGTGCTCGCCCCGATCGAGCGCGGATTTTATGCGCTGGCCGGCGTCGACCCGAGGCGCGGCATGGACTGGCGGGGCTATGCCGTTGCGCTCATTCTGCTCAACGCGCTCCATTTCCTGATGCTGTACGCGATGCTGCGGCTGCAATTCTATCTGCCGCTCAATCCCGATCATCTCGCCGGGATGTCACCACGGCTCGCCTTCAACACCGCGATGAGCTTCGTCACCAACACCAACTGGCAAGCCTATGGCGGCGAGACGACGCTTTCGCCCGGCAGCCAGATGTGGGGCCTCACCTCGCATATGTTCGTCTCGGCGGCGACCGGCATTGCCGCCGCCCTCGCCATCGCGCGCGCTTTCGCCGCGGGCGGGATGAAAACGCTCGGCAATTTCTGGGCCGATCTGACGCGCATCGTGCTCTATCTCCTGCTGCCGATCGCGATCCTTGCCGGCATCGCGCTCGTCGCGCTCGGGGTGCCGCAAACGCTCGCGACCCACGCCGACGCGACGACGCTGGAAGGGATGAAGCAGACCATTGCGATGGGTCCGGTTGCCTTCATGGAAGCGATCAAGGAACTCGGCACCAATGGCGGCGGCTATTTCAACGCCAATTCCGCCCACCCGTTCGAAAATCCCAATGCCTGGTCAAGCATTCTCGAGACAGTCCTGGTGTTCCTGATTCCCATCGCGCTCACCTTCACGTTTGGGCGCATCGTCAAGGATGCGCGCCAGGGTTATGCGCTGCTCGCGGTGATCGGCGTTTTCGTCCTCGCCGCCATCGCCGTCGCCTATCATGCCGAGGCGGCGGGCAATCCGCTGCTCACCGCGCTCGGCGTCGATCCCGCGCAGGGCAACATGGAGGGGAAGGAACTCCGCTTCGGCATCCCGCTTTCGGTGTTGTTCAACGTCATCACCACCGCGACCTCGTGTGGCGCGGTGAACGCGATGCTGGACAGCTATATGCCGCTCGGCGGCATGACCTCGATGTTCCTGATCCAGCTTGGCGAAATCGTGCCCGGTGGCGTCGGCTCGGGACTTTATGGCTTGCTGATCTTCGCCCTCATCGCGGTGTTCGTCGCCGGCCTCATGGTCGGGCGGACACCGGAATATCTCGGCAAGAAGATCCAGGCGAAAGAAGTCAAACTCGCGATGCTCGCAGTCTTGATCCTGCCGCTCGCGATCCTCGGTTTCACGGCACTTTCGCTGGTCATGCCGGCGGCCACCGCCTCCCTCGGCAATGCCGGGCCGCACGGGCTTTCGGAAATGCTCTATGCCTTCACCTCGGCGACCGGCAATAACGGCAGCGCCTTCGCCGGGCTCAGCGCCGACACAGCCTGGCTCGACACCACGCTCGGCATCGCCATGCTGCTCGGCCGCTTCGCGTTTCTGATTCCGGTGCTGGCGATCGCCGGCGCACTCGCGGAAAAAGTGAAAGTGCCGCCGTCATCGGGCACGTTTCCAACTCACGGGCCGCTTTTCGTCGGGCTGCTCTGCGGTGTGATCGTGATCATGGGTGGGCTGCAATTCATGCCTGCGCTCTCGCTCGGCCCATTGGCCGAACAATTCACGCTGCTCGCCGGCAAGACGTTCTGAGGAGACCGCTTCATGGCTACCCACGCCAAAACCGCCCATGCCGAAACCGCGGCGTCCGCCCTGTTCGATAGCCCTTTACTCTCGCGCGCCGTGGCCGATTCGTTTCGCAAGCTCAATCCGGCGCAACTGATCCGCAATCCGGTGATCTTCGTGACCGAGGTGATCTCGGTTCTCGTCACCATCCTCGGCTTGCGCAATCTTGCGACCGGAGCGCCGGCGGGTTTTGCCCTCGCGATCGCTTTCTTCCTGTGGCTGACCGTGTTGTTCGCAACCTTCGCCGAAGCGGTCGCGGAAGGGCGCGGGCGGGCGCGCGCCGAGAGTCTGCGCCGCGCGCGCACCGAGACGATGGCCAAGCGCCTCGTCAATCCCGCCGACCGCGCCATTTTCCAGCCGGTCGCGGCGAGCGAATTGGCGGTCGGCGATCACGTTCTGGTCGAGGCCGGCGATCTCATTCCCTCCGACGGCGACGTCGTCCAAGGGATGGCAAGCGTCAACGAAAGCGCCATCACCGGGGAATCGGCACCGGTGATCCGCGAATCCGGTGGCGATCGCAGCGCCGTCACCGGGGGCACGCAGATCGTCTCCGACTGGCTCGTCGTGCGCATCACCGCTGCCCCCGGCTCGACCTTTATCGACCGTATGATCCGCCTCGTCGAAGGGGCCGAGCGGCGCAAGACGCCGAACGAGATCGCCCTCGACATTCTTCTCGCCGGTCTCACGCTGATCTTTCTCATCGCGGTGGTGACCCTGGTCGGCTTCGCGCGTTATTCGGGTGCCATTCTCGGGGTTCCGGTGCTCGCCGCTTTGCTGGTCTGCCTGATCCCGACGACGATCGGCGGGTTGCTCTCGGCGATCGGTATCGCCGGGATGGACAGGCTGGTGCGTTTCAACGTGCTCGCGACCTCCGGGCGCGCGGTGGAAGCGGCAGGTGACGTCGATACGCTGCTGCTCGACAAGACCGGCACCATCACGCTCGGCAACCGCATGGCGAACGCCTTCATCCCCGCCCCCGGCGTCAATGAACGCGATCTCGCGAGTGCGATCGCGCTTGCGACCCTCGGCGATGAGACGCCAGAGGGGCGCTCGATCCTCGCCTTCGCGCGTGACCGCTTCGGCATCGCGCCCGAGCAGCCGGAGGGGGCTTTGGTGGTGCCGTTTTCCGCCCAGACGCGGCTTTCCGGCCTCGATCACGCCGGGCGGAGTTTCCGCAAGGGCGCCGTCGATTCGGTACTCGCCTGGCTCAAATTGCAGATGCCGCCAGCGGAGTTCACCGCCGCCATCGAGCGGATCGCGCGGGCCGGCGGAACCCCGCTTGCAGTCGCCCGGGATGGGCGGCTGATGGGCGCGATCGAACTCAAGGACATCGTCAAACCCGGCATTCGCGCGCGTTTCGCCGAGCTTCGCCGCATGGGCATCCGCACCGTGATGGTGACCGGCGACAACCGCATCACCGCCGCCGCCATCGCGACCGAAGCCGGCGTCGATGATTTCATCGCTGAGGCAACGCCGCAGGACAAGCTCGATTACATCCGCAAAACCCAGACCGATGGCCGGCTGGTCGCGATGGCGGGAGACGGCACCAACGACGCGCCGGCGCTGGCGCAGGCCGATGTCGGCGTTGCCATGCAGACCGGAACCCAGGCGGCGCGCGAGGCCGGCAACATGGTCGATCTCGACAGCGATCCAACCAAGCTCATCGAAATCGTCGAGATCGGCAAGCAATTGCTGATCACCCGCGGCTCGCTCACCACGTTTTCGATCGCCAACGACATCTCGAAATATTTCGCGATCCTGCCGGCGATTTTTGTCGCAGCCTACCCCGAACTCGGGGCGCTGAACGTGATGCGCCTCGCCTCGCCGCAATCGGCTATTCTGTCCGCGGTGATTTTCAATGCGCTGATCATCGTCGCCCTCGTGCCGCTGGCGCTCCGCGGCGTGCGTTTCCGCGCCATCGGCGCCTCGGCGCTGCTGCGGCGCAATCTGCTGATCTATGGTTTGGGCGGCATCGTCGCGCCGTTCATCGGCATCAAGCTGATCGACATGCTGCTCGCCCTCGCCGGGCTCGCCTGAAGGAGACCCTCCATGGCCAACGCTTTGCGCCCCGCTTTCGTCCTCGTCGTGCTGCTGACCCTGCTCACCGGCCTCGTGGCTCCGCTCGCCATGACCGGCCTCGCCGGCCTCGCTTTTCCCTTCGAGGCTAGGGGAAGTCTCATCGAGGATCACGGCAGGATCATCGGCTCGGCGCTGATCGGGCAGAATTTCACCGGGGCGGGCTATTTCCACCCGCGCCCCTCGGCGACCACCGAGCCCGATCCCAAGGACGCGAGCAAGACCGTGCCGGTGCCTTATGCGGCCGATAATTCCAACGCCTCCAACCTCGCGCCGACGGCGAAGGCGCTGATCGACCGCGTCAAGGGCGATCTCGCCTCGGCGGGGCCGGCGCCGGTGCCGGCGGACGCCGTCACCACCTCCGCCTCCGGCCTCGACCCCGACATCTCGCCCGAGAACGCGCGCCGGCAGATCGCCCGCGTCGCCAGCGCCCGGCATTGGCCGGAGGACCGCGTCGCCGCCCTCGTCGCCGCGTATACCGAGGCACCGTTTTTGGGCCTCATCGGCGAGGCGCGGGTGAACGTGCTGGCGCTGAACCGCGCCCTCGATCGGATGCGGGCGCCCTGATCAGCGGCTATACTCGGCCGCATGCCGCGCCCCCCCGACGATGACCGCCGCCCCGATCCCGATACGCTCGCGCTCGCCGCCGCGCGCGAAGGCAAGGGGCGGCTCAAGATTTTCCTCGGCATGGCCCCCGGGGTGGGCAAAACCTGGGAGATGCTGGCCGCCGCCCGGCGCAAGCGCGAGGAAGGTGTCGACGTTCTCGCCGGCCTGATCGAAACCCATGGCCGCGCCGAGACCATCGCGCAGATCGGTGATCTTCCGGTTCTCGCGCGGCGCAGACTGGCCTATCGCGGACGCGAGATCGAGGAATTCGACCTCGATGCCGCCCTCGCCCGCCGCCCGCAATTGCTGCTGCTCGACGAACTCGCCCACACCAATATCCCCGGCAGCCGCCACGCCAAGCGCTGGGAGGACGCGGTGGAGGTGTTGGAGGCGGGGATCGACGTTTGGTCGACCCTCAATATCCAGCATCTGGAGAGCCTGAACGACGCCGTCGCCCGCATCACTGGCGTGCGCGTCGCCGAAACCATCCCCGATCGCGTGCTGTCGCTCGCCAATGACATCGAGGTGATCGATCTGCCGCCGGCGGAACTGCGCGCCCGGCTCACCGAGGGGCGGGTCTATCCGCCGGAGACGGCGCGGCGGGCGCTCGGCGGGTTTTTCCGCGAGGGTAATCTCGCCGCCTTGCGGGAAATGGCGCTGCGGCGGGCGGCGCAGCATGTCGATGCCGATATCGCGAGCTACATGCGCGCCAAAGCGATCGCCGGGCCGTGGCCGGCGAGCGAGCGGGTGATGGCGCTGCTCGGCGGCGATGGCATCGGGGCCGAGGCGGTGGTGCGGCATGCGGCCAGGCTCGCCGAGGCGCTCCGGGCGCCGTGGTTTGCGGTGCATGTGGAGCGACCAGGGGCGATCACCGATCTCCGGGAAGCGTTTTCGCTCGCGATCCAGCTCGGCGCCGAGACCGAGACCCTGACCGGCGGCGATGTCGCCGGGCTGGTGCTGGCCGAAGCGGCACGGCGCAACGTCACGCAAATCGTGCTCGGCCGCGGGAGGCACGGCTGGTGGCGGCGCCTCCCCCGGCGCGGGCTCGCAGAAGTGCTGGCGCGGCGGGCGGAGGCGTTCGCGATCCACATCACCCCGCGCCCGATCGGCGCCGGGACGCCGGCGCGCCCAGCACGCCCGCCGCTCGGCCTCTGGCCGTGGCTCGCCGGCGCGGCGCTGGTGGCGTTCGTCACCGGGATCGGCGAAGTGGTGCGCACCATCCCGCAAGAGGCGATGGGCATGCTGTTTCTCGCCGCCGTCGTCACCGCCGCCAGCCTCCACGGCTTACGAGTGGCGCTGTTCGCCGCCGTGCTCGGCTTTCTCTCCTGGAATTTCTTCTTCATCCCGCCGCTCTATGTGCTCACCATCAGCGACACCAAGGACGTCATCGCGATCTTCGTCTTCCTCGGCGTCGCCGCGATCACCGGGGCGATGGCGAGCCGGGTGCGCAACGAGGCCCGGGTGGCGCAGGCCCGGATCGAGAGCCTGCGCCGCATCGCCGGCTTCAGCCGCGCCCTCGGGGCGGCGCGGACCGAGCCCGAATTGCTCGCCGAACTCGCCCATCAAGGGGCTGGCATCGCGTCACGCGCGGTGGTGTTGACGACCACCGAGAGCAACGATCTCCTGCTCCGCGCCAGCGGCCCCGCCGCCACCGCCACCGCCGCCGAGCCGCCGGCGCCCGGAAGCGCGGCGGCGGCGGTGGCGGAGCTGGACGAGGCGGCACTGGCGGCGGCGCGCTGGTCCGTGGAGAAAGGCGAGCCAGCCGGCGCCGGCACCGCGACCATGCCCTCCGCCGCCTGGCGCTTCCTGCCGCTCGCCACCTCGCAGGGCACGCTCGGCGTGCTCGGCGTGAGCCCGAGCGCGCCGCTCACCGAGCCACAGGCCCAAGCGCTCGATGCCCTCGCCGACCGCGCCGCCGTCACCCTGGAACGTCTCCGCCTCGCCCGCGAGGCGGCGCATAGCGCCGCGCAATCCGAGACCCAGCGCCTGCGGACAGCGCTGCTCTCCTCGCTCTCGCATGATCTCCGCACGCCGCTCACCGCCATCCGTGGCGCCGCCGAGACGCTGCGGAGCGCCTGGGCGCAGCTCACGCCGGAGACCCGCGATGATCTCCTGAGCAGTATCGAGCACGACACCGCGCGCATGCACCGCTTCCTCGCCAATATCACCGACATGACGCGCATCGAAAGCGGCGAAATCACGCCGCAGCTTGCGGCGATCCCGCTTGGTGAGGTGGTCGAGGCGGCGATCGCGCGGCAGGAGAACGGGCTCCTGATCCTGGTCAATATCCCCCCCGACCTCCCGCCGGTTCTCGCCGATCCGGTGTTGCTGGAGCAGGTTCTGGTCAACCTGCTCGACAACGCGCTGAAATATTCCCCGGCGAACGGCACCGTCGCGGTCGCGGCGCGGCATGAGGGGGCGGAGATCGCGATCAGCATCAGCGATGAAGGGGTCGGCATCGCGCCCGAGGATCTGCCCCATGTCTTCGACAGCTTCTATCGCGCCGGGCGCGGTGACCGGGTGGCGCCGGGCACCGGGCTCGGCCTTGCCATCGCGCGCGGCTTCACCGTCGCGATGGGCGGGCGGATCGACGCTGCGAGCCCGCGCCCCGATGCGCCGCCGCTCGGCTTCCCTGGCACCGTCATCACCCTCCACCTCCCGGCAGCGCGATGAGCGGGAACGATAGATGAGTGGGAACGATATGAGCGGGGCGGCGCGCGTCCTGGTGATCGACGACGAGCCGCAAATCCACCGTTTCCTGCGCCCGGCGCTGGAAGCGGCGGGGTTCGCCGTGATCCGGGCCGAGAACGCGGCCGAGGGGTTGCGGCTGATCGCAGCGCAGGCGCCCGATCTCGTGCTGCTCGATCTCGGGCTTCCCGATCTCGACGGCCAGGAGGTGCTGCGGCGCCTGCGCGGCTTCAGCGCGGTGCCGGTGATCGTGCTGTCGGCGCGCGAGCGCGAGGCCGAAAAAATCGCCGCCCTCGACAATGGCGCCGATGATTACGTCGAAAAACCCTTCGCGCTCGGCGAATTGCTGGCTCGCGCCCGGGCGGCGCTGCGGCGGGTCGCGGTGAGCCCCGATCCGGCGGAAATCATCCGCGCCGGCGGCATCGAAATCGACCTCGCCCGCCACGAGGCGCGACGAGGCGGCATGCCGATCGCGCTCACGCCCAAGGAATTCGCCCTGCTCGCGCTGCTGGCGCGCCATCCTGGCCGGGTTTTGACGCATCGCCAGATGCTCACCACCCTCTGGGGCCCGGCGCATGCCGAGGATATCGCCTATCTCCGGGTCTCGGTCTGGCAGTTGCGGCGCAAACTCGGCGAGGGGGCAGACCGGCTGCTGGTCAACGAGCCCGGTATCGGCTACCGCCTTCGAGAGGACGAGGCCTGACGCCGGCCGGCTGGAGATCGGCCGGAGATCAGACGGAAAGGACGGACATCATGGCTTATGGCGAATATATCGGTCGCGGCGAGGAACATCGGGATCAGGTCTCGGCGGCCTCCATCGCCGGGCTTGCCGCGACCCTCGATCTCGCGCCGGAGAGCGTGGCGCCGGGCGGAATCCTGCCGCCGCTCTGGCATTGGATGCTGTTTCAGACCTGGGTGCCGGCCTCGGCGCTGGGGCCGGACGGGCATCCGCGGCGCGGCGGCTTCCTGCCCCCGATCCATGAGCTGACGCGACGGATGTGGGCCGGCGGGCGGGTGGTGTTCCGCGCCCCGCTCGCCGCCGGCACCGCGATCCGGCGCGCCAGCACCATCCTCGCCATTCGCGAGAAAAGCGGCGGTTCCGGACGGCTGGTCTTCGTCACCGTCCGCCACGTCATCGAAGGCCGGGACGGCCCGGCGATCGAGGAGGAGCAGGACATCGTCTATCGCGGCGCGGAGGGTGCTGCGGTACGCGCGGCAAACGCCGAGCCGGCGCCGCCGGCAGGCGCCTTCAGCCGCACCGTGACGCCCGACGCGGTGATGCTGTTCCGCTACTCGGCGCTGACCGGCAACGGCCATCGCATCCATTATGATCTCGATTACGTGACCAAGGTGGAGGGATATCCCGGCCTGGTCGTGCATGGGCCTTTGCAGGCGACCTTGCTCGCCGATCTTCTGCGCCGCCATGCCCCGGCGGGGGCGACGCTCGCCAAAATCAGCTTCCGCGGCCAGCGCCCGGCGTTTCACGACCGCCCCCTGACCCTGGTCGGCTGGCGGGACGGCGCGCAATACCGTCTCGAATCGCGCGACCCGGACGGGGCGTGCTGCATGCGGGCGGAGGCGGAACTGGCATGAGCTTGGCACATGGCAAGAGAGACGATTATGTGTAGGGTAGCTGGCTGAGGAGAGATCATGGCATTTTTGACCGAACCCGAGCCGCAGCGCGGCGTGGCGGAACCGATGCTTCCGGGTATTCGCCGCGTCGTCGCCGCCAATCCCGGGCCGATGACCTATCACGGCACCAACACATATCTGATCGAGACCCCGGATGGTCTGGTGCTGCTCGATCCCGGCCCCGATGACGCCGCCCATGTCGCGGCGCTGCTGGCGGCGATCCGGGCAGGGAGCAATGGCGGATCCCTCGCGATGATTCTGCTCAGCCACACCCATATCGACCATGTCGGCGCGACGGCGGCTCTCAGAGCCGCGACCGGCGCCCCGGTCGCCGCCTACAAAACCAGCCCGCATCCCGATTTTTCGCCCGATATCCCGCTCGACGACGGCGACGCGGTGGCCGGCTTCACCGCCGTCTATACCCCCGGTCATGCCGCCGATCATCTCTGTTTCGCCTGGCGGGACGGCATTCTGTTCAGCGCTGATCACGTAATGGGATGGTCGACCAGCATCGTGAGCCCGCCCGGCGGCGATATGGCGGCGTATTTCGCGAGCCTCCGGCGCCTGCTCACCCGCGCCGACCAGGTCTATCTCCCCGGCCACGGCCCCGCCCTGCCGGCGCCGCAGCCTTATGTCCGCGATCTGCTCGCCCATCGCATCGCGCGCGAAAACGCCATCGCCGCAGCGCTCGAAAAGGGCCCGGCGAATACGCACGATTTGATGGCGGCGCTCTATTCCAAGCTCGATCCCATGCTGCGCCGTGCCGCCGAACGCAACGTCCTCGCCCATCTGATCAAGCTCGAGGGTGAGGGACGGGTGCGGCGCGAAGGCGAGCATTGGCTGGCCGAAGCGGCCGCCGCCGCGGCCAGTGCCTGACGGAGAGCATCCGATGAAACTCGCGGTCACGCTGGTGCCGGTCACCGCTTTTCAGCAGAATTGCGCCATCCTGTACGACCCCGAAAGCCGTCGCGGCGCGGTGATCGACCCCGGCGGCGATGTCCCGCGCATTCTCGCCGCGATCAAAAAACACGATGTCACCGTCGAGAGCATCCTGCTGACGCACGGCCATCTCGATCATGCTGGCGGCACGAGCGGGCTGGCGCGGGCGCTGGCCGCGGACCGGCCGGGACAGACCATCCCGATCCTCGGCCCCGAAGCGCGCGATCGCTTCCTGCTCGAGGGCATCGCGCGCCAGGCGGCGGCGTTCGGGCTCGCGGACATGGAGAACGCGACGCCGGACCGCTTCCTCGCCGAGGGTGACGAGGTCGAGATCGCCGGGGTGCGGTTCGCGGTTCTCCACTGCCCCGGCCATACGCCCGGGCATATCGTCTTCGTCGATCACGCCAACCGCTTCGCGGTGCTCGGCGATGTCCTGTTTCAGGGCTCGATCGGACGCACCGATTTTCCCTATGGCGATCATCAGCAATTGCTCGCCGGGCTCGCCGGGAAGATCCTGCCGCTCGGCGACGACGTGCGGTTCATCTGTGGCCACGGGCCGGCATCCAACATCGGCGCCGAACGCCAAAGCAATCCCTTCCTGCGCGGACTCTGAACGTCCCTGGATCGGCGATCCCGGGGCGTCCGCAGACAAAAAAATGGCGGCGCTTTTGGCGCCGCCAAGTTTAGGGAGGAAACGTCCAAGAAAGCAGCAGCGCGGCGGTGCCGCATTGCTGCGATGCACAATCTAGCTAATCGGGCACCCCGTCGCAAGCGTTTTTTTGCATTGCAGCATCGCATGCGCCGCACGCCTGCCGCCGGCGCGGGCGGAGCGGTGCCGCTTCAACGATTTGCTAAGATTTTTCCGTCAGTCTCGCCGCCATGCGGCAGCGGATCTGGGCATTGGGGCTGATTTTGAGTGCGCTCATGGCGCCTGCCGCGCGCGCCGACATGCTGGCGCCGATGTTGCGGCCGCTGATCGCGCCGGCGCTCGGCCTGCTCTGCCGGCAGGCGGTTGACGCGGCGGAGCGCGGCCATGCCATCCCGCCGCATCTTCTGAGCGCCATCGCTCTGGTCGAAAGCGGCCGCAAGGATGCCGCGACCGGCAGCTTCGCGCCCTGGCCGTGGACGGTGAATGCCGAGGGCGAGGGGCATTTCTACGCGACCAAGGCGGAAGCCATCGCCGCCGTCCGCGCGCTACAGGCGCGCGGCGTCGCCTCCATCGATGTCGGCTGCCTGCAAGTCAATCTGATGCATCATCCGCGCGCCTTCGCCAGCCTCGACCAGGCTTTCGACCCGAATGCCAATGCCGAGTACGCGGCGCAATTCCTGACCCAGCTCCACGCCCAAACCGGGGATTGGACGCGGGCGGCGGCGCAATATCATTCCATGACCCCGGAACTCGCCCTCGCCTATCAGCGCAAGGTGGTGGCGGCGTGGACCAGCGAGCAGCAGGGGATGCCGGTGCAACCTTCCCTTCTGCTGGCGGCCTCCGATGCCCCGGCCATGCGCCCGGTCGGTGGCCTGCGCGGCGCCATGTCGCGGGTCCAGATGAACACCGCGCCGCCGCCACACATCATCCCGATGGCGACGGCGCGTTCGGGCATGGTCGGGCACGCTGCCGGCGCCGGCGCGACCCTCGCCCCCCCTGGCCGCGGGCTCGCGTCCTACCGCGCGCACCCGGTTGCCATGGTCAACGCCATGCAGGCCGCTTTGCATTAAAGACAAAAGTTTTTTGGTTCTTTTTTTCAAAAAAGAACCTTTTTCTTTCTTCCCCCTACCCTTCACCCAGCGGCAATTCCGCCTGTGCCGGACGGGCGCGGCTGGTGGTCGCGGCGAGCGTGCCGTCGCGCAGTTCGATGGTGATCCGGCTGCCCGGGTGGATGGCGGCGGCGCTGGTCAGCACTTGACCTCTCTCCCCCCGCACCAGGGCGTAGCCGCGCGCGAGAACCGCGCGATGGGAGACCGATTCCAGCCGCGCGGCGAGTCCGACGAGATGGGTCCGGCGTTCGCGGAGGTGGGCGGTGAGCGGCGCCGGGGTGAGGCGGGCGAGGATGCGCAGCGCCCGCGCCCGGCGCGCCGCGGCGAGATGGCGGAGCGCGGTCGCAAGCCCGGTCGCGAGCCGGTCGAACTGGCTCCGGCGCTGGGCGAGATAGCCCGGCAGAGCCCGCGAAAGCCGCCCGACGCGATCATCGAGGCGCTGGCGCGCGGCCCCGAACAGGCCTGGCAGATCGGGAAGCTTCGCCGCGGCGCGTTGGAGGCGAAGCCGCGCCGCCTGCACGCGCTGGGTCAGCGCGCCGCCGAGCCGCGCCGCGCGGTTGGCGAGATCGGCGCGCAATTCCGCCCGCGCCGGCACCGCAAGCTCGGCGGCAGCGGTCGGGGTCGGGGCGCGGCGATCGGCGGCGAAATCGATCAGCGTCGTGTCGGTCTCATGCCCGACGGCAGAGATCAGCGGGATCGGCGAGGCGGCGGCGGCGCGCACCACGGCCTCGTCATTGAACGCCATCAGATCTTCGAGGCTGCCGCCGCCGCGCGCAACGATCACCACATCCGGGCGCGGGATCGGCCCATCCGGCGGCAGAGCGCCGAAACCTGCGATCGCCGCGGCGATTCGCTCAGCCGCGCCCTCGCCCTGCACCGCGACCGGCCAGAGCAGGATCGGGCGTGGGAAGCGCCGGGTGATGGTGGTGCGGATGTCCTGCAGCACCGCCCCCTGCTCGGAGGTGACGACGCCGATGACGCGCGGGAGCAGCGGCAACGCCCGCTTGCGCGCCGGGGCGAACAGCCCCTCCGCCTGGAGCCGCAGTTTGAGCGCCTCGATCCGCGCGAGCAGCGCGCCGATGCCGGCATAATCGAGCCGCTCGACGATGAGCTGATAGGAGGAGCGGTCGGCATAGGCGGAAATCTTTCCCGTCGCGATCACCTCGACACCGTTTTCCGGCTGGAGCGCGAGTTTTTGCGCGGTGAATTTCCAGATCACCCCGGCGAGCTTGGCGCCCTCGTCCTTGAGCGCGAAATAGATATGGCCGGAGGGATAGCGCTTGCACTCGGTAATCTCGCCGCGCACCCGCACGCGGCCGAAATTGCCCTCGAGCGTGCGTTTCACCGCCCCAGAGATTTCGGAGACGGTGTATTCCGGGACGTTGGAGACCGGGCTAAGGAGAGGCGGGGTTTCATCGCTCATGGTGGCGAGAGTAGCGATTTCGCGCCGGAGGTGAAGCGCGCCGGGCGGCGTTGCGCGAAGGAGGATGGATGCGGATTTTGGTGGTGGGTGCCGGCGGGCGCGAGCACGCGCTTTTATGGCGCCTCGTGGCGAGCCCGCTGGTCGAAAAACTGTGGTGCGCGCCGGGCAATGCCGGCACCGCCGAGATCGCCGAAAACCTGCCGATCAAGGCCGATGACATCGACGCCCTGGTCGGGTTCGCCGTCACGGCCGGGATCGATCTCGTGGTGCCGGGCTCGGAGGCGTCGCTGGTCGCCGGTATCGCCGATCTTCTCGCCGCGCGCGGCATTCGCTGCTGCGGCCCGAGTGCGGCGGCGGCGCGGCTGGAAGGCTCGAAAACCTTCACCAAGGAGATCGCCGCCGCGGCCGCGATCCCGACCGCCGCCTGGGCGAGTTTCGACGATCCCGCCGCCGCCCGCGCCTATCTCCGCCGCCAGACCGCGCCGATCGTGATCAAGGCCGACGGCCTCGCCGCCGGCAAGGGGGTGGTGGTCGCAGCAGACATGGCGCAAGCCGAGGCGGCGATCAGCGATTTCATGGAAGCCGGCAAGCTCGGCGCCGCCGGTGCACGAATCGTCATCGAAGAATGTCTCGTCGGCGAGGAAGTCTCGCTGTTCGCGCTCTGCGATGGCGAGCAGGCGATCTTCCTCGGCGCGGCGCAGGACCACAAGCGCGTCGGTGACGGCGATACCGGCCCCAATACCGGCGGCATGGGCGCCTATTCGCCGCCGCCGGTGCTCACGCCCGAGATCCAGGAGGCGGCGATGGCGCGCATCGTCCGCCCGGCGCTGGCAGCACTCGCCCGCCGCGGCACGCCGTTTCGCGGCATTCTCTTCGCCGGGTTGATGCTGACCGAGACCGGCCCGAAGCTGATCGAATTCAATGTCCGCTTCGGCGACCCCGAATGCCAGGCGCTGCTGCCGCGGCTCAAATCCGACCTGCTGCCGGCGCTGCTCGCCGCCTGCGATGGCGAATTGGCGAGATTCGATCTTCGCTGGCACGACCAGGCCGCGATCACCGTCGCCCTCGCCGCGCGCGGCTATCCGGGGAAGCCGGTTCTGGGTGGCGAAATTCGCGGGCTGGAGGCCGCCGGGGCGGTGCCGGGGGTGCGGATTTTTCACGCCGGCACGGCGCGCGATCAGGCGGGGAGGCTGATCGCCGCCGGCGGGCGCGTCCTCTCCGTCACCGCGACCGGAGCAACCCTGCGCGCAGCACGCGATGCCGCCTATGCGGCGATCGCGCGCCTCGATTTTCCGGATGGTTTCTGCCGCCACGATATCGGCTGGCGGGCGCTCGCCAGCAACGGGTAGAAAAGAAAGTTGTTCTTTTTTGAAAAAAAGAACCAAAAAACTTTTATTCTCCGTCTGCTGGTCGCGCTGGTGCTGCTGGCAGCGATGATCGCTCGCGCCGCCGACCCGCTCGCCTATACCGTCGAGATCAAGCCGACCGGAGACGACGCCCTCGATACGCTCATCCGTCAATCCTCGACCCTGATCTCACTCCGCGGCAAATCGGCGATCGGGCCCTTCGCCCTGATCGCCCGCGCCCGCCAGGACATCGTCCGCTTTCAGAGCGCGCTCGAAAGCCAGGGCTATTATCTCGGGAAGGTGTCGATCAGCATCCTCGGCCATGATCTCGACGATCCCACTTTGCTCGCCACTCTCGATGCCCTGCCCGCCAAGGCGACGGCGCCGGTGGTGGTCACGCTCACCAAAGGGCCGCTCTATCACCTCGGCAAGGTCACCATCATCGGCGCGGTGACGGACACCGAGCGTGCCGCGCTCGGCCTCCAGCCGGGCCAGCCGGCGATCGCGGCCGATGTTCTCGCGGGACAGGAAAAGCTTCTCAAGGCGCTGAAGCATGACGGCCACGCCTTCGCGAAGGTCGCGCCGCCGGAGGCGATCGCGCATGACGATGCCCATACGCTCGATGTCAGCTTCCGCGCCGACCCCGGCCCGCGCGTTGATCTCGGCCCGGTCAGCCTCACGGGGCTGGCCATGGTCAATCCCGGTTTCCCCGAGGGGCTGATCACCCTGAAACAGGGGATGCCCTATGACGCCGATCAGATCGAGCAGCAGCGCCAGCTTCTCGCCGGCCTCCCGGTATTCGCCGGTGTGCAGGCGAAAACCCCGGATCAGCTCGACGCCAATGGCCAATTGCCGCTCGATTTCGCCTTCAACGAGGCGCCACGCCACGCCATCACCTTCAATGGCGCCTATTCGACCGACCTCGGCGCCGACCTCACCGCGTCCTGGACCGACCGCAACGTCTTCGGCAATGGCGAGAGCCTGACCCTCTCGGCGAGTGCCGATGAAATCGGCGGGCTCGATGCGCAATATCCCGGCTATGATCTGAGCGGCACCTATACCATCCCGCAATGGCAACGCCGCGATCAGACCCTCTCCTTCAACGTCACCGCGCTGCAGCAATATCTCTATACGTATACGCAGACCGCGCTTTACGCGACCTCCACGGTGACCCGCCAGATCACCCCGGCGCTCTCCGTCAATGTCGGCGTCGAACTCGAGCAGGAGGTGATCGCGCAGAACAACAGCAGCGATTTCTATGCCCTCTTCAGCACCCCAATCGGGGTGAAATGGGACAATACCAATAACCCGCTGGAGCCGACGCGCGGCTTCCGCGCAACCGCCCAGGCGACACCGACCGCCTCCCTCGGCGGCTATGACGGCCATGCCTTCTTCGTCATCGGCCAGGGTCAGGCCTCGACCTATATCGATCTCCTCGGCAACGGGCGGACGGTGCTCGCCCTCCGCGCCATGGTCGGCGATACCTGGGGGGCGAGCGAATTTCAGGTGCCCGCCGATCAGCGCTTCTATGGCGGCGGCAGCGCCAATATGCGCGGCTATCGTTACCAGTGGGCGAGCCCGCAATTCGCCGACCAATTGCCGGCCGGCGGTCTCGCGATGGATGCCGGGACGGTGGAACTCCGCCAGCGGATCGGCAGCAACTGGGGGGCGGCGACGTTTTTCGATGTCGGCCAGGTCAGCGAACAACCCGCCCCCTTCACCGGCCAGACCTATCCCAGCGTCGGCGTCGGCCTGCGCTATTTCACCGGATTTGGCCCGATCCGGGTGGATTTCGCGGTGCCGCTGGTGCAGGTTCCGGGAGATTTCCCGTTCGAGATCTATATCGGGCTCGGGGAGGCGTTCTGATGCGCGGCCTGATGCGGCGCCTGGTGATCGGCGTGGCGGCAACGCTGGCGGGCGTTCTATTGCTGGTGGGGCTCGCCGACCTCGCCCTCAATACCGGCGCGGGGCGCCATGCGGTCGAGCGCTATAGCCCGGCGCTCACCGGCGGCGCGGTGCGGCTCACCGGGCTCGCCGGGCGTTTCCCCGACCGGCTGCGGTTCGGTGCCCTCGAACTCCGCGATCAGCACGGCGTCTGGCTGCGGATCGAGGGGATGGCGCTCGATCTCGACCTCGCCGCGCTCACCGGGCGCGAACTCCGCATCTCGCGCCTTGCCGCGCAGCGGGTCGCGCTCGCCCGCCTGCCCGCGCCGGCGCCGGAAACCGCGCCGCCGGCCGAACACACGGCATCAGCGTTCGCGCTCCCGGGGCGCGTGACCCTCACGCGGCTGGACATCGCCGAACTCGATCTCGCGCCCCCGGTCGCGGGCACGGCGATGGCGCTCGCGATCAGCGGCGCGGCGCGGTTTCGCGCCCTCGATGACACCGAGGCGACATTGCGGATCACCGCCCGCGATGACCATCCCGGGCGCTATACGGTGGCGCTCGCGCTCAGCGGCAACGATGTCACGGCAGAGGTCAAGCTCGACGAGCCAGCCGGCGGTCTTCTCGCGACCCTCGGCAAGCTTCCCAGCCTCGGCGCCATCGCCGCCTCGGCGCGCCTCGCCGGCCCGCGGACGGCGGCGGTGCTCGGGCTCGATCTCGCCGCCGGTCCCTTGCGGGCCCATCTCGACGGCCGGGTCGATCTCGCTCATCGCGCCGGCGATCTCCGCCTCACCGCCAACGCCCCGGCGATGGCGCCGGCGCCGGGAATTTCCTGGGACGCGATCACGCTCGCGGCGGCGGCAAACGGGCCGTTTTCAGCCCCGCGGGCCACCGGCCATCTCCGTATCGACGCGCTCGCCGCGGCGGGCGCGCGGATCGGCGCGCTCACCGCCGATCTCGCGGGCGATGCCGGCACCGCCCAACTCACCGCGCGCGCCGAAACCATCCGTCTCCCCGGTGATCTCCCCGGCCCGGCGCCCGCGCTTCTGGCCGGAACGCCGCTCGCGCTCGCCGCCAGGCTCACGCTCGGCGCGCCGACGCGGCCGCTGACCCTGTCCCTCGATCACCCGCTTTTCCATCTCGACGCGCAACTGACGACGGCGGGGACGATGGGCGGAAAGGCGACCCTCACTCTTCCCGATCTCGCCCCGCTCGCCGCGATCGGCAAAGCCGATCTCGCGGGTCACGCCGATTTCGCACTGACCGCAACCCTGCCCGCAACCGGCCTCGCCGACGCCGATCTCGCCGGTGATATCGCGGTCGAACGCGGGATGGCGCCGGTGCCGGCGTTGCTCGGCGCGCGCACCCATCTCGCGGCGGCGGCGCGCTTCGCGCATGATTTCAGCGCCGTGCCGGCGGCCGCGCTCACCCTCGACGGCCAGGCGCTGTCGCTCGCCGCCGCTGGGGGGGTCACCGGCGGGCGGCTCGCCCTCGACTGGCATCTCGCGCTCGCCGATCTGCGGGCGATCACCCCCGCCCTCGCCGGCGCGATCGCGGGCGATGGCCACGCCGCCGGCGGGCTGGACGATCTCACCCTCGATAGCCTGCTCGGCGGGAGTCTCGCCGCCGCCCCGCTGCCGGCGATCCCCTTCAGCCTCGCGCTCAGCGCCCAGTCGCTTCCCACCGCCCCCCGCGCCCATCTCCAACTCACCGCGACCCTCGATCGCGCACCGCTCCGGCTCACGCTCGATGCCGCGCGCGACGCCGATGGGGCGGCGCGCCTTGCGCTCACCGATCTCGCCTGGAAGAGCCTCACCGGCACCGGTCATGCCGCATTGGCGGCGGGGGCCAGCCTCCCGGACGGAGAGGTCGCGCTCCGCTTCGCCCGGCTTGGCGATCTCGATTCGCTGACCGGGCCGCTGATCGGGCGAAACCTCACCGGCAGCCTCGCCGCCAGCGCGACCGCCTTGCCGGATCGGGCGACGCTCACGCTCACCGCGGAACGCGCCGGGGTCGCGGGCATGGCGAGCATTGCCCATGCCCGTCTTACGGCCGGCGTCACCGCGCCGATGGCCGCACCCACGCTTTCGGCGCAGCTTGCCCTGAACGGCATCATCGCCAGCGGGATCGCCGGCGATGCGACGCTTGCGGTTACCGGCAAGCCGCAAGCCCTCGCCGCCAAGCTCGACGCCAATCTCGAAACCCTCGCCGGCGCGCCGGCCAGCGCCTCCGCCAGCGCGACCCTCGATGCCGAGGCCAAGCGTCTCGCGCTGACCGCGCTCGCGGCGTCCTGGCATGGCGAGTCGCTACATTTGCTGTCGCCGATGCATCTGACATTCGCCGACGGCATCGCGCTCGACCGCCTGGCGCTCGGCCTCGGTGCCGCCCGCGCGACGCTGGCTGGCCGGCTCACCCCGCGCCTCGATGCGACCGCGAGCCTCGACAACGTGACCCCGGCGCTCGCCGCCCCATTCCTGCCGGCCCTCGCCAACAGCGCCGGTGTCGCGCGCCTCGCAGCCCATCTCAGCGGCGTGCCGGCACGGCCATCCGGCCAGGTGACGCTGACCGCGACCGGGCTTCATGCCGCGAGCGGGCCGGCGAGCGCGATGCCACCGGCCGATCTCCACGCGACAGCGACGCTCGACGGCCGCAAAATTCGGCTCGACAGCAGCCTCGCGGCCGGGCCGCGGGTCCATCTCGCGGTTGCCGGCGGTGTGCCGATGGACCCAGAAGGGGCATTCTCGCTCACCGCGCGCGGGCGGCTCGATCTCGCCCTGCTCGACCCCATTCTGACCGCCGGCGGGCAGCGCGTCACCGGCGCGCTCACCCTCGATGCCGGTGTTTCGGGGACGCGCGCCGCGCCCTCGCTGAGTGGCGGCGCGACGCTCGCCGATGGCGAGGCGCGGGATTTCGCGCAAGGCCTCGATCTCCGCGCCATCGCCGCCCGGCTGGAGGCCAGCGGCCAGACGCTCCGCATCGCAAGCCTCACGGCCCGGGCCGGGCAGGGGACGATCACCGCGTCCGGCACGATCGGCGTGCTGGCCCCGACCATTCCGCTCGATCTCACCCTCACCGCCCGCAACGCGAGCCCGATCACCACCGATCAGCTCACCGAGCGGCTGGACAGCGATCTTCATATCTCCGGCGCGGCGCTGGCGGCGATGACGCTCGGCGGCTCGGTGACCATCAAGCGGGCCGAAATCACCATCCCCGATTCGCTGCCCCCCTCGGTCGCGGCGCTCAACGTCCGCCGCGCCGGCACAGCCGCGCCGCCCCCCGCGCCGGACGCGGCGAGCGGGCCGGAGATCACCCTCGCGCTCGCCGTCATCGCGCCGGAAGCGGTCTTCATCCATGGCCGCGGCATCGATGCCGAACTGGGCGGGCGCCTCGATGTCAGCGGCGCAGCGAGCGCGCCGGCGATCAAGGGCGGGCTCACGCTCCGCCGCGGCACCGTCACTCTCGGCGGCACCTCGCTCAACTTCACCTCGGGTGCGATCGGCTTCGAGGGCGGGCACCGGATCGACCCGGCGCTCAACCTCGTCGCCACCAGCTCGAACGGCAATGTCTCGGCGACGCTGACCGTCGGCGGCTTCGCCTCGGCCCCGAAAATTACCCTCGCGAGTACCCCGGAACTGCCGCAGGACGATATTCTCGCCCATCTCCTATTCGGGCAATCGGCGTCCCAGCTCAGCGCCCTGCAACTGGCCGAGATCGCCGCCGGTGTCGCCCAGCTTTCCGGCGCGGCGGGACCGAGCGGCGCGATGGACAGTATCCGGAGTTCCCTCGGCCTCGATCGCCTCACCGTCGGCACGCCCACCAATCAGACGCCGGGGCCGGCCGGCGGGCCGGGTGCGGCGCAAGCGGTGCCGACGCTCGAAGCCGGGCGCTACATCGCCCCCGGCGTCTATCTCGGCGCCAAGCAAGGCACCACCGGCACCAACGACACCCAGGCGGAGTTGCAGATCAATCTCGGGCGCGGCGTCAAGCTCGACACCACCGCCGGCAGCGGCTACGGCGCCAACAGCCTTGGCTTGAGCTACCAACTTCAATATTAAAATAGTTAATAAAATTGTCACGTCCCCAGAAATTAGCGCCAAATCACGGGCTTTTCATATATTCCATCGGTTATGAAAGTTTTTAGAGTAGCCGCTTCGTTCTTGCGTTAGCGCCGAAATTAATCTACATAATAGACAAGGCTACTCGTCACGGCTGGTGCGCCCAGAGGTGGCAGGTGATGGTTCGGTGAAGGGGTATGCGCATGACGACCTCGATTTTCGCCCGGATAGCGATGCTGGCGACCTTCCCGCTCCTCGCGGTTGCAACGCCGGCGCTGGCCGGAACGATCACCGGGTCCGCCGTCCTATCCCTTCCCACCGTCAGCCCCTCTCAAGCCGGGGAAGATTTATTCTCGCTGATCGCCCAAGGGCGCGGGTTGACGTTTTCGGGAGGAACCGGGTTTTCCACGTCTCCCGTTGCTTGGGCCCAGGGAACCGGCTCCCTGACCCCCATGGGTTTGGACGGGAATTCCGCGATCACCGCCTGGTCAGGCAATCCAAGCCTGCCCAGCAGCGTCAGCTTCAGTTTCGGCACGTTGGATAATTTTACCCTCGTCTCCGCCCTCGGCACCTTCACCGGCGCGGGTTCGATCACCATCAACGGTCAGCAATACCATTCGGAGATTCTCAACGAGACCGGAAGCACGAGTTCAGGCAGCGAATCGGTGACGGTTTACGAGGTCGGCAATTTCGTCGCCGCCAATCCTGCTTCGGGGGCAAATATTCTCAGCTATAATGGGGTTTCCTCGCTCGATCAGACGATGAGCATCACGCTGACCTTCAACGAGACCGGGATTCAGGCGGCGGGCGCAACCATCATCAATAATGGCAGTATTTCGGGGAGCGGCACGATCTCCACCCCCGGCGTGGTGCCACCCACCGTCAATGGCAATCCTCCGGTGCCAGTGCCAGAGCCGGCTTCGCTGGTTCTGTTCGGGACCGCCCTGTTCGGGCTTGGCGCGACGCGGCTGCGCCGGCGCTGAACTAAGCTGAGTTCAGCATCTGGCCCCGGCCAGAGAAGAGCAGCCCCCCGGCCAGAGAAGAGCAGTCCACCACGACCCGGCCTTGGCTCAGGACGCCGGTCGGCAGCGCATCAAATTCATCGCCGAGAGCGACATCACCACGGTTTCGTGCTGGTTGACGATCTCGATCGCGCTCCGGATCATGCCGCGATCGGGTTTCGAGCGTGACAGCGTGGCTTCCGTCACCCGCACCCGCACCCGCAAGGCATCCCCCGGCCGGACCGGCGCCCGCCAGCGTAGCTCATCGATGCCGGGCGAGGCGATGCTGGCGACAGGCGAGAGAAAATGCGTCGCGAGCAGCCGCATCATCAGCCCGGCAGTGTGCCAGCCGCTGGCGATCAGCCCGCCGAATGGGCCGGACGCGGCGGCTTGCGGGTCGGTATGGATCGATTGCGGGTCGAATTGGCGGGCGAAAGCGATGATCTCGGCCTCGGTGACGGTGACCGGGCCGTATTCAGATAGCGAGCCGAGCGGATAATCTTCGAAATAGCGCGAAGCGACCGGGGTTGGCAGATCCTGGGTCATGGCGCCCGCCACGTCCCGGCGGGATGCCCCCCGCTCGCTCGTGCGGGCATCAGAATCCTTCGCGCTCCAGCCGCTTGCGCTCCATCTTGCGGGCGCGGCGCACCGCCTCGGCGGCTTCGCGGGCGCGGCGTTCGGAGGGTTTCTCGTAATGGCGCCGCAGCTTCATCTCGCGAAACACGCCTTCGCGCTGCAGCTTTTTCTTGAGCGCTTTGAGCGCCTGATCGACATTATTGTCACGAACAACGACTTGCACTTGGCGGCTTTCTCCTCTCGCTGAGACGCGGCCAAGCCCATCCCGGCCGCGAACACAAGATGCCCGAGGGCGGAAGCTTCCGTCCGGGCGAGGCGCTATAGCACGCGCCGGCCTCTCGCCAAAGCTTTTTCCAGCGCCTATGTGAGAGAAATGGCCATTTTGAAGATCGCGCGCATGGGCCACCCCGTGCTGCTCCAGAAAGCCGCCCCGGTTCCCGACCCGACGGCACCGGAAATCCGCCGGCTGATCGCCGACATGATGGAGACGATGATGGACGCGCCCGGGGTCGGGCTCGCGGCCCCCCAGGTCCATGTGCCGCTCCGGCTCTTCGTCTATCGCGCCCCCGAAGCGCGTGGCGGGGACGACGCGGAGGATACGCCGCTCGCCCCGAGTGTCCTCATCAACCCCGAGATCGAACCGCTCGGCGATGATATCCGGCTCCGCTGGGAGGGGTGTCTTTCCATCCCAGGCCTCCGCGGTGCCGTGTCGCGGCCGTGGCGGATCCGCTATCGCGGCCTCGATGCCGAGGGGGCGCCGGTCGAGCGCATCGCCGCCGGGTTCCATGCCGGCGTCGTGCAGCACGAGACCGATCATCTCGACGGCATTCTCTACCCCATGCGCATGACCGATTTTCGCCTGTTCGGCTTCGATCAGGAATTGGCCCGGCAGGAATTGGCCCAGCAGGAATTGACCCGGGCGGCGGAGGCGACGGCATGACCGACACTCCCGACGACTCCTTGACCGAGGCACGTGACGCGGCGCTCGCGTGCCTGCTCGCCGAGCCGGACTTCCCCGGCTGGTCGCTCGCCGCGCTCGCTTCCGTGCTTCGCCGCCATGGCCAGGCGGAGGCCGAGGCGGCGCGGCTTTTCCCCGGCGGCGCGCCCGACATGATCGCGGCCTTCACCGCCAGCGCCGACCGCCGCATGATCGCGTGCGCCGATCTCACCGGGCGCGGCCTGACCGGGCGGGTGCGGGCGCTGATCGTGGCGCGGCTCGCCGTCATGCGGCCGCATAAGGAGGCGGTGCGGCGGGCCCTTGGCCGCCTCGCGAGACGCCGGCATGCCCCTCTCGCCGCCCGTCTCCTCGCCGCGACGGTGGACGCGATCTGGTATGCGGCCGGCGATCAGGCCACCGATTTTTCCTGGTATACCAAACGCGCGACGCTCGCCGGCCTTTATGGCGCGACGCTGCTTTACTGGCTCACCGATCCCAGCGCCGATGATGCGGCGACGCTGGCTTTTCTCGACCGGCGCCTCGCCGGGCTGAAAACCATCGGCCAAGCGCGGGCCCGCCTCCAGCGCGCGATGCCATGCGCGGGGCGCCTCCCCTCCCCCTCTTGAGACCATCCCTCCGATCGCCCAGATGAATTTTACCAACACCCCGCCGGCCGCCACGACCGGGGCCAGCGGGGCGTCGCCTACGTCACGAGGGACAAAGACATGGACATCGAAAAATTCACCGAGCGGGCAAAGGGCTTCCTTCAGGCCGCGCAAACCATCGCCATCCGCGACTTTCACCAGCGCCTCGGCGCCGAGCATCTGCTGAAGGCGCTGCTCGATGATGAGGAGGGTGCCGCCTCGGGCCTGATCCGCGCCGCCGGCGGGCGCCCGGAAGCGGCCAAGACGGCGGTGGAGGCGGAACTCGCGAAACTCCCGAAAGTGCAAGGAAGCGGCGCCGGCCAACCGCAAGCCGCGCCCGAGCTGGTGCGCGTGCTCGATGCCGCGGAACAGGCAGCGCGCAAAGCCGGGGACGAGTTCGTGGCGCAGGATCGGGTCTTGCTCGCGCTCGCCAGCGTCGAAAGCCCGGCGGCGCGCGCCCTCGCGAGCGCCGGGGTTACCCCGCAGGCACTGGACAAGGCGCTCACCGACATCCGCAAGGGCCGCCGCGTCACCAGCGCCAATGCCGAAGCGAATTTCGACGCGCTCAAGAAATATGCCCGCGATGTCACCCAACTCGCTCGTGACGGTAAGCTCGACCCGGTGATCGGGCGGGACGAGGAAATCCGCCGCGCGATTCAGGTGCTCGCCCGCCGCACCAAAAACAACCCGGTGCTGATCGGCGAGCCCGGCGTCGGCAAGACCGCGATCGTCGAGGGGCTGGCTCTGCGCATCATCAATGGCGACGTCCCGGAAGCGCTGAAGGGCAAACGCCTGCTCGCGCTCGATCTCGGCGCGATGGTCGCCGGCGCCAAGTTCCGTGGCGAGTTCGAGGAACGCCTCAAAGCCGTGCTCAAGGAAATCGAGGCGGCCGGCGGCGAGATCATCCTGTTCATCGACGAGATGCATACTCTGGTCGGCGCCGGCCGCGCCGAGGGGGCGATGGACGCCTCCAATCTTCTGAAACCGGAGCTGGCGCGCGGCGCGCTCCATTGCATCGGCGCGACCACGCTCGACGAATATAGGAAACACGTCGAGAAGGACGCTGCCCTCGCACGGCGCTTCCAGCCGGTCTTCGTCGATGAGCCGAGCATCGAGGATACGATCAGCATCCTCCGCGGCATCAAGGAGAAATACGAACTCCATCATGGCGTGCGCATCACCGACGGCGCCATCGTCGCCGCGGCGACGCTCTCCAACCGCTATATCACCGACCGTTTCCTGCCCGACAAAGCGATCGATCTGATCGACGAGGCGGCGAGCCGCCTTCGCATGCAGGTCGACAGCAAGCCCGAGGAACTGGACGAACTCGACCGCCGCATCCTTCAGCTCAAGATCGAGCGCGAGGCGCTGAAGCGCGAGGAAGATGCCGCCTCACGTGAGCGGCTGGAGAAGCTTGAGCACGAGCTTGCCGAACTCGAAGAAAAATCGGCGGCCAAAAGCGCCGACTGGATCGCCGAAAAAGCCCAGCTCGCCTCCTCGCAAAAGCTCAAGGAAAAACTCGATCAGGCGCGGAGCGAGGTCGAAATCGCGCAGCGGCGCGGCGATCTCACCCGCGCTTCGGAGCTGCTCTACGGCGTCATTCCCGATCTCGAAAAGAAGCTGGCTGCCTCCCATCAGGACGGCAAACTGGTCAACGAGGCGGTGACCGAGGAGCAGATCGCGGCGGTGGTGTCACGCTGGACCGGCGTGCCGGTGGATCGCATGCTGGCCGGCGAACGCGCCAAGCTCATGCGCATGGAAGACGAATTGCGCAAGCGCGTGATCGGCCAGGAGGACGCGCTCCGCGCCGTCGCCAATGCCGTCCGCCGCGCCCGCGCCGGCCTTCAGGATCCGAACCGGCCGATCGGCAGCTTCCTGTTCCTCGGCCCGACCGGGGTCGGCAAGACCGAAACCTGCAAGGCCCTGGCCGAATTCCTGTTCGATGACGAGCGCGCCATGGTGCGTATCGACATGAGCGAGTTCATGGAAAAGCACAGCGTCTCGCGCCTGATCGGCGCCCCGCCCGGCTATGTCGGCTATGACGAGGGCGGCGTGCTGACGGAAGCGGTGCGCAGGCGGCCCTATCAGGTGATCCTGTTCGACGAGGTCGAGAAAGCCCATGAGGATGTCTTCAACGTCCTCCTCCAGGTGCTCGATGACGGACGGCTGACCGATGGCCAGGGGCGTACGGTGGATTTCAAGAACACGATCATCGTGCTGACCAGCAATCTCGGCAGCGACATCCTCGCCGCCCAACCCGAGAACGAAACCACGGCGATGGTGCATGGCCAGGTGATGGCGGTGGTGCGGGCGCATTTCCGGCCCGAATTCCTCAACCGCATCGACGAGATCATCCTCTTCCGCCGTCTGCAACGCGCCGATATGGCGGCGATCGTCGAAATCCAGCTCGGCGCCCTGGCGAAGCTGCTCGCCGATCGGCATATCGCGCTGATCGTCGATCAGACCGCGATCGAGTGGTTGGCGCATGAGGGCTTCGATCCGGTCTATGGCGCGCGGCCACTCAAGCGGGTGATCCAGCGCAACCTCCAAAACCCGCTCGCCGGACACATCCTGGAAGGCGCGGTGAAGGATGGCGACAGCGTGCGCATCAGTGCCGGACGCGAGGGGCTGATGATCAATGGCGAACTGGAAAACGCCGCCTGACGCAAACAGGGCGGAAGCGCCATCCCCGATCCGGCCCGGCGCCCGTCCCGGCGCCCGCGGGTGATCAGTCCAGCACCGCTGGGTGGTCATCGGCGGGCGCCGCCATGTGGCTCGGGCGGCGCATGACGAAGAGCAGCAGCAGCGCCGGCAAAGTCGTCAGGGTCATGAACACGAAATCATCGATATAAGAAATGATTTCGGCCTGCTGGTTGATCATGTGATCGAGCAGGACGGCGCCATGGCGCGTCAGCGGGTCGAGACGATGAAAGAGCGATGGGTTCGATTGCAGCGCGCGGTTGAAGGGCGTGATCCGCGCCGCAAGCCCGGCATGCGCGACCTGGATATTGCGCGCGAGCAGCGCCGAGGTGAGCGAGACGCCGATCGCGCTGCCGACATTGCGGAACAGGCTGAGCATGGCGGCGGCATCGGTGCGCATCGCCATCGGCAGGGTCGCGAAGGCGATCACTTGCAGCGGCGTGAAGACGAAGCCGAGCCCCATGCCCTGGACGATGATGGTGATCACCTGCACCGAGATGGCGATATCCGGCGTCCAGCCGGTCATGCTGTAGCTCGATCCGATCAGCAGCATGACACCGACGAACATCAGCTTGCGCGGATCGATCCGGCTGGCGAGACGCCCCGAGATCATCATCGCGAGCATGGTGCCGATGCCGCGTGGCGCCATGACCAGACCGGCGGTCGCCACCGGGTAATTGCCGAGACTTTGCAGATAGGGCGCCATCAGTGCCGAACTCGCGACCAGGATCTGCCCGATCGCGAACATCATCAGAAGGGATGCGGAGAGATTGCGATCGCGGAAAATCACCGGGCGGATGAACGGGCGCTCGGCGGTGAGGAGATGGGTGAGGAAAAGATAGATCCCGAGACCAGCCAGCACCGCCTCGGTGATGATCTCGCGCGAGGAGAACCAGTCCTGATCCTGTCCCCGATCGAGCATCATCTGCAACGCGCCGAGGCCGAGCGCGAGAACCGCGAAGCCGGTCCAGTCGAAACGCATGCCCTCTTGGGTCGGCGCGCGCGGCATGAAAATGACCATGCCGAGAATGGCGAGCAGGCCAAAGGGCAGGTTGACGTAGAAAACCCAGCGCCAGTTATAGAGTTCGGTGAGATAGCCGCCGAGCGTCGGGCCGAGGATGGGGCCGATCATGACGCCGATGCCCCAGATCGCCATCGCCGAACCGCGGCGCTCGACGGGATAGATATCGAGCATGGTGGCTTGCGAGAGCGGCACCAGGGCGGCGCCGAACATGCCCTGGAGCAGGCGGAACCCGACCATCTGCGGCAAGGTCTGCGCGATCCCGCACAACATCGAGGCGGCGGTGAAGCCGGCAAGGCAGAGGATGAAAAGATTCTTGCGCCCGAACCGCATCGCCAGCCAGCCGACCGGCGCCGTCATGATCGCGGCGGCGGTGATGTAGCTGGTCAGAACCCAGGTGATCTCATCCGAGGTCGCGGAGAGACTGCCCTGCATGTAGGGAAGCGCGACATTGGCGATGGTCGCATCCAGCGCCTGCATGAGCGTTGCCACCATCGCGCAGACGGTGATGATGCCGCGATGGGGAACGCCCGGGACGGCATCGGTCTCCGCACGCGCGGTCACGGCTCAGAACAGATCCTTGAGGGTACGGTGATGGCCGGTGTCGATCTCGGTCTCGACGCTCATGCCGGTCCGGAGCGCCGGGTCGCCGGGCGCGCGGTCAACCTGCACCCGCACTCGGATGCGCTGCACCACCTTGACCCAGTTGCCGGAAGAATTCTGTGCTGGAAGCAGGGAAAATTGCGAATCGGCGCTCGGCGCGATGCTTTCGACGACGCCGTGCCAGACCCGGCCGGGATAGGTATCGACGGTGACATCGACGGGATCGCCGGGCTTGACCCAGGTCAGCTCGGTCTCCTTGGGCTGCGCCTCGACCCAGACATGTTCATCGGAGACCAGGCCGAACGCGCCGGTCGAGGCGGCGAGATATTGGCCGGGCTGGAGGTGATCGACTTGGGTGACGATCCCCGAAAACGGCGCGCGCACCACGGCGTGATCGAGTTCGCGCTGTGCCTCATCGACCCGCGCCGCGGCTTCGCGGTATTGCGGCGTCTCGGTGACATCGACATCGGGGTTGCCGCTCAAGCGGGCGAGCTGCGCCTCGGCCTGGGCGCGCAGACTCTCGAGCGCCTGCTGATCGGCGGCGAGCCGGTAGCGCGCATCGTCGTATTCCACGCGGGTGACACCGCCGGTTTTCACCAGATTGGCGAAGCGGCCGAGATTGGCCTGGTCATCGGCGACCTGCGCCGCCTTGGCGTCGATATCATGGAGCATGCGGCGATAATCATGCTTCATCGCCGTCATGGTGAGCGCGGTTTCGGCGAGAGTGGCGCGCGCGCCGGCGAGCGCGATCTCGAACTGGCGCGGGTCGAGACGAAACAGGATTTGTCCCTTCGCGACATGCTCGCCCTCATGCACCGCGACCTCGCCGACCAGGCCGGAGACATCGGTCGAAACCGGGAGCAGGGCGGCCTCGACATAGGCATCATCGGTATAGGCATAGCGCCCGCCCATCAGCCACGCCCCGAGCGCGCCGGCGGCAACGACGGCGATGCCCCCCAGCATCAGAACCGTGCGCAACAGACGTGTTTTCCGCCGCGGCCGGGCGGCGACCTCAACGTCACGCGCCGACATCGTGGCGCTGGCTTGCGACATCAGGCAGCCTCCTCGGTGGTGTCTTCCTCGGCCAGCAAGCGCACTTGTTCGGGGCGGCGCTGGCAACGCAACTCGCCGCACAGCGTCGCCTTCATTTTCTTCAAGGCTTCGAGCACGACGGCGATGGTTTCCGGCTCGATCCCCTGGCGGAGGAGGCGCGCGATATCGTCGCGCTCGGCCTCGATCTCGCCGATCAGCGGGGCCGCGTCGGGCAAAAGATGCAGCCGCCAGATCCGACGGTCATGGGGATCGGCGCGCCGTTCCACCATCTGCCGCTGCTCCAGCCGGTCGACCAGCCGGGCGACGGTGATCGGCTCGACCTCGAGCAGCTCTGCCAGCTCCTTTTGCGACATGCCGGGCTGGCGGTGCAGGCGAAGGAGGATAAGCCATTGCGCCCGGGTCATATCGTGCATCCGCGCGCGTTTATCGACCATGATACGCAAAAGATGCGCGACATCGTGGAGATAGAACATGAAATCGGGTTGCGATTGGGGCATGGGATTTCTCCTCCGGTTATTATAAGCAAGATTATGGTTATCACAAACAGGACCAGCCATGCAATATCCGCAAGGCCGATTTGAAATTTCCCCGCGGCGCGGCATGCAAACCAAATGGCAGGAATTCGCGCGCATTCTCGGGCGCTGACGCGACCAACCGGGGAGAGATCATGAACCGCTTCCGCCACGAAAACGCGCCCTACCTCAGGCTTGCCGCCTGGATCGCCGGCCTCACCCTGGCGCTGGCGGCGTGCGCGGCGCCGCCGCCCCCGCCGCAGCCCTATTACCATTATGGCTGGTATTATTACTGATCCGTTATTGATAACGAAGGCAAGCCATTACGCCTTGACCATATAGCCGCCATCGACCGGCAGGCCAGCGCCGGTGACGAAATCGGACGCCGGGCTGGCGAGGAAAACCGCGGCGCCGGCGAGATCACCGGGCTCACCCCAGCGCGCCGCCGGGGTGCGGGCGAGCACGTGCTCATGAAGCCCGGTCACGACCTTGCGCGCCGTCTTCGTCATGTCGGTATCGATCCAGCCGGGCAGGATGGCGTTGACCTGGATGTTGTCCGCCGCCCACGCCGTCGCCAGCGCCTTGGTCAGTTGCAGAACCCCGCCCTTGCTCGCCGCATAGGGCGCACTATAGGGCGCGGCGAGCACCGACATCACCGAGCCGATAGTGATGATTTTGCCGCCGCCGCCGCGTTTCATCACCGGATGCGCCGCTTGCGAGGCGAAAAACACGCTGGAGAGGTTGGTTTCGAGAATGGTGCGCCATTCATCCTCGGTATAGGTCTCCGGCGCCTTGCGGAGCGAGACACCGGCATTGTTGACCAGGATATCGAGCCGGCCGAATTTTTCCACCGCCGCCGCGACCAGGGCCTCGCATTCGCTTTTGCGGGTCACATCGGCGGCGAGAAACGCCGCTTTGTCGGCGCCGAATTCGGCCACCGCCGCCGCGCCCTTTTCCTCGTTGCGCCCGACCAGCAGGATTCGTGCCCCGGCGGCGCTCAGCCCGCGCGCGATGCCGAGCCCGATCCCGCCATTGCCGCCGGTGACGACGGCAGCTTTTCCCGAAAGATCGAAGGCGTTCATGGCTCGGATCCTTTCTCGGCTTGCGCGCGGAGGGTGAATTTCTGGATTTTGCCGGTCGAGGTCTTGGGTAGCGGGCCGAAAGTGACGTAACGCGGGCATTTGAAATGGGCGAGCCGGGCACGGCAGAAGGCGATGATCTCCTCCGCCGTGACCACGCCGGCGCCCTCGCGCAGGGTCACGAAGGCATGCGGCACCTCGCCCCATCTCTCATCCGGGCGCGCGACCACGGCGGCTTCGAGCACCGCCGGGTGGCGAAACAGCGTCTCCTCCACTTCCAGCGAGCTGATATTCTCGCCGCCGGAGATGATGATGTCTTTGGCGCGATCCTTGATTTCGGCATAGCCGTCCGGATGCAGGACGGCGAGATCGCCGGTATGGAACCAGCCGCCGGCGAAGGCGGCCTCGGTCGCCGATGGGTTCTTCAGATAGCCCTTCATCACCGTATTGCCGCGCAGCATCAACTCGCCAAGCGTCCGGCCATCGGCGGGGACGCTCGCCATCGTCACCGGGTCGAGCACCGCCATGTCCGACGCCAGCGGATGCGGCACCCCCTGACGCGCCATGAATCGCGCCTTCTCGGCGAGCGGCAGCGCTGCGCGCTCGGGCTGCCAGGCATTCACCGTCGCCGGGCCATAGGTTTCGGTGAGGCCGTAGAGATGATGGACCTCGAACCCGAGCGCCTCCATGCGTTCGATGACGATGGAGGGCGGCGCCGCGCCGCCGGTCATGATGTGGACCGGATGCGCGACGCGGCGGCGTATAGTCTCCGGCGCGTGGATCAGCATGTTGAGCACCACCGGCGCGCCGCAGAGATGGGTGACCCCGTGCTCGGCGATCAGCGGGAAAATCAGCGCCGGATCGACGCGGCGGAGACAGACATGCGTGCCCCCGGCCAGCGTCACGCTCCAGGTGAAGGTCCAGCCATTGCAATGGAACATCGGCAGCGTCCAGAGATAGACGCTCTCCGGCGTCAGGCCGAATTCGAGGACCATGGCGGTGGCGTTGAGATAGGCGCCGCGATGATGCGTCACCACCCCCTTGGGGTCGGCGGTGGTGCCGGAGGTATAGCCAAGCCCGATCGCCGCCCATTCATCCGCGGGGAGAGAGAGCGCGAAGGCAGGATCGCCGCCGGCGAGGAAATCCTCGTATTCGACCGCCCCGATCGCCCGCGCCTCCGCCAGCTCGGCATCGGCGATGTCCACCACCCGGGGCGGCGACGCGAGGCTGGCCAGCGCCGGGGCCACCGTTCCGACCAGTTCACGGTCGGCGAGCAGGACCTTGGCTTCGGCATGGCGGAGGATGAAGGCGATGGTCGCGGCATCGAGCCGGGTGTTGATCGGGCAGAGCACGGCGCCGAGCCCCGGCACCGCGTAATGCGCTTCCAAAAGCGCCGGCACGTTGGGCGCGATGACGGCGACGGTATCGCCCGGCCCCACCCCCAGGCGCGCCAGCGCCGCGGCCAGGCGGCGGCAGCGCGTCAGCATCTCGGCATAGGTGATGCGCCGCGCGCCGTGGATGATGGCGGTGCGCCGGCCCCAGATTCGCGCCGTGCGCAGCAAGAAGGAGAGCGGCGAGAGCGGCACGTAATTGGCCGGATTGCGCGGCAGATCGCGGTCATCCATGATGGGCACGTTCCTCCGATGCGATTAGAGCGGGTTACGCGCTTTGGGTAAAGGTCGGGAGATTTTCGCCATTATCGTCGCGTCGTCCGCGTCTGTTCGATTCTCCTTTTAGATCGAAAAATCTTCCCCAAAATGCGTCTTTCGTTACGATCGAGCGAGATCTCCATGAGCGACACGACACCGCCAGACCTGCAACGCTGGGAAACCCGCTTCGCCGCACCGGACTATGTTTTCGGCACCAAGCCGAATGCGTTCCTGGCGCGCGAGGCCGGGCGCTTGAAACCGGGCGGGACAGTGCTCGCCGTCGCCGATGGGGAGGGGCGGAACGGCGTCTTTCTCGCCGAGCGGGGCATGGATGTGTTGTCGGTCGATTTTTCCCCCAAAGCACGCGAGAAAGCCGAGAAACTGGCGGACGCGCGCGGCGTCACGCTTCGCTGCGAGACCGCCGATCTTCGCAACTGGGCCTGGCCGGAAGCGGCCTATGATGCGGTGGTCGCCATTTTCATTCAGTTCGCTTCCCCGGATTTCCGCCCGCGCCTCTTCGCCAACATGCTCGCCGCGCTCAAGCCTGGCGGGATCCTGCTCCTGGAGGGGTACCGGGTCGAACAACTCGCCTATAAAACCGGAGGGCCGTCCGACGTCGCGCATCTCTATACCGAAACGATGCTGCGCGAGGCATTCGCCGCGGCCGACATCCTGCTGCTTGCCGCCGTCGATCGCGACATCCATGAAGGCGAAGGACATCGCGGCCGTTCCGCCCTGATCGATCTCGTCGCACGGCGGAAGCCGGCGTTGCAGGACAAATGAAGGGCCGCATGCGGCGTGAGAGGTGACATCGGATACCCGCCGCCGCGAAGAAAGCGCGGCCCGAGGGGGGATTTCAGGCGGCAAAACTTTTCCTATATGAAACAAAAGACCGGAATTCCGTCCGGCTTGCATGAGGAGTTGGAAACATGACCGCCAATGTCGGAGCCCTTGACCGGATCATCCGCATCGTGATCGGGATCGCCCTTCTCGCCTTCGCCGCCTTTGACCAGGGCGAATGGCGCTGGGTCGGGCTGATCGGCATCATTCCTATCGCGACCGCGCTGATGCGGTTTTGCCCGCTTTACGCCGTCCTCGGCATGCGGACCTGTCCGATGGCCAAGGACGCGAAATAAAGCCCGGGATCGGGCCGAGGGATCGTCCCCCGGCCCGGCCCCTGTCTAGCCGCCCAACCATTTGGCAAGGATGGCGAGGAGCAGCAGCGCGACGATATTGGTGATCTTGATCATCGGATTGACCGCCGGCCCGGCGGTGTCCTTGTAGGGATCGCCGACGGTATCGCCGGTCACCGCCGCCTTATGGGCGTCGGATCCTTTGCCGCCGTGATGACCCTCCTCGATGTATTTCTTGGCGTTGTCCCAAGCGCCACCGCCCGAGGTCATCGAAATCGCGACGAACAGGCCGGTGACGATGGTGCCGAGCAGCATCGCACCAAGCGCGCTGAAGCCGGCGGCGGCGCCATCGATCGCGTCGACCACGAAAAACAGCACCACCGGCGCCAGCACCGGCAAGAGCGAGGGTGCGATCATCTCGCGGATCGCGGCCCGGGTCAGCAGATCGACGGCGCGGCCATATTCCGGGCGTCCGGTGCCTTCCATGATGCCGGGGATCTCGCGGAACTGCCGCCGCACCTCCACCACCACCGCGCCGGCGGCACGGCCGACCGCGGTCATGCCGAGCGCCCCGAACAGATACGGCAGCAGCCCGCCGATGAAGAGCCCGATGACGACGAACGGATCCTGGAGATTGAAATGCACGTCGAGGCGCGGGAAATAATGTTTCAGATCCTCGGAATAGGCGGCGAACAGCACTAGCGAGGCAAGCCCGGCGGAGCCGATGGCATAGCCTTTGGTGACCGCCTTGGTGGTGTTGCCGACCGCATCCAGCGCATCCGTCGTCACCCGCACCTCTTTCGGCAGATCGGCCATCTCGGCGATGCCGCCGGCATTGTCGGTGACCGGCCCATAGGCGTCGAGGGCGACGATCATACCGGCGAGCGCCAGCATCGTCGTCGCGGCGATCGAAATCCCATAGAGCCCGGCGGTGAGGGAGGCGGCGATGATGCCGGCCGAGATCACCACCACGGGCAGCGCCGTCGCCTCCATCGAGACCGCGAGGCCCTGGATGACATTGGTGCCATGCCCGGTGGTGGAGCTTTGCGCGATGCTGCGCACCGGGCGATAGGCGGTCGAGGTGTAAAACTCGGTGATCCAGACGATCAGCCCGGTGACGGCAAGTCCGATCAGGGCGCAGACGAAGAGCCCGCCGCCGGTGACGGCGCCGCCGGAGGCGGTCGGAATCGCGGTCGAAAACCCGGTGAGTGCGGCGATCACCAGCGCGATCGCCACCACCGAGAGGCCGCCGGTGACGATCAGCCCCTTGTAGAGCGCGCGCATGATGTTGCCGTCATGCCCGAGTCGGACGAAATAGGTGCCGATGATCGAGGTGACGATGCAGACACCGCCGATCAAGAGCGGCAGGAACAGCAGGAGGTCCCGAATCTGGCCGGTGAAATTGATCGCCGTCAGCAGCATCGTCGCGACCACCGTGACGACGTAGGTCTCGAACAGATCGGCCGCCATGCCGGCGCAGTCGCCGACATTGTCGCCGACATTGTCGGCGATCACGGCGGGGTTGCGGGGGTCGTCCTCGGGGATGCCGGCCTCGACCTTGCCGACCAGATCGGCGCCGACATCGGCGCCCTTGGTGAAGATGCCGCCGCCGAGTCGGGCGAAGATCGAGATCAGCGAGGCGCCAAAGGAGAGCCCGACCATCGCCTCCAGCACCGGGCGGAGATCATCGCCGGGCATGATGGCGCGGAGAATGATGTAATAGAGGGTGACACCGAGGAGACCGAGGCCGACCACCAGAAGCCCGGTGATCGCGCCCGATTTGAAGGCCAGCGACAGCCCGGCGGCAAGGCCGCTTTTCGAGGCCTCGGCGGTGCGGACATTGGCGCGCACCGAGACGTTCATACCGGCATAGCCGGCCGCCGCCGAGAGCACGGCGCCGATCAGAAAGCCGATCGCGACCCGAAGGCCGAGGAGCGCGCCGAGGATGATCAGAATGACGATGCCGGCGGCGGCGACGGTGGTGTATTGGCGGTTGAGATAGGCCCGCGCGCCTTCCTGTACCGCGCCGGCGATTTCCTGCATGCGGGCGGTGCCGGGACTGGCGGCAAGGACTTCGCGGGCGGTTGCCCAGCCATAGGCCAGGGCGACGGCACCACAGGCAATGACGATGATTTCGGCCAAAAGCATCCGGGACGGTTCCTTATGTTTTATGATCCGGGTGATCTGATCGGAGACGACAAGCGCATAACAAGAGCACGATACCCCTGCCCCAACCCTGCCCCGCGCGGCGTCGCCGCCGACGATGCGTTCACGAACATGACAGAATGACCGCCCCGGGAAAAGCCCCCCGGCCTCGCCCGATAGCGCATAGTCGGGACGGCGGCGGCTCGGCATTTGCATCGCGCACGCGTATGGTTTCGCATCGCGTTTTGGCGCAGAGAGAGGAGTTCGGGATGCGGGCGATTTTCGTGATGATCAAATGCGAGATGGGCGAAGCCTATCGCGTCGCGCGGGAGGCGGCCGACACTATCGCACAGCTCTCGGAGCTGTATTCAACCTCCGGCCAGTATGATCTCCTCGGCAAATTCTATCTCGAGCCGGAGCAGGATATCGGCATGTTCGTCACCGAGGCGATCCAGAAACTGCCGGGGGTCAAGGATACCTACACGCTGATCACCTTCAACGCCTTTGCGACGGACAGGGGGTGAGGCGCGCGAAAACGTTAATAATAAGTGAAAAACTAATCCAATACGCCAGTTTAGGTTGAAATATTAATCTCTCCAATGCCAATGTGCGCGGCGGCGGAGGGTGTGTTGTCGTTCTGGTTGTCCGGGCTGTGGCGAGACCTGCGGGGCAAGAGAAAGGTGGCGCGTTTCGCCCGCCGCGAGGTTCTATCCGCATGGCGGCCAGCCCCCTGGGGCGAGGCGCCGGCGCCGCTCGCGCCGCCGGGGGGCGAGGAGGCCTGGACCGCCGCCCCGTGGCCGGTCGATGCGCCGGCGGCTCCGTCGCGCGCCGTGCCGGGTTTCGCCGAGGCGGCGCATCACGTCGCGGAATTTCTCGCCCGGCCGATCGCCGCCGATCCCTCCGCCGGCGCCGGCGCCGCGGCACCCGATGCTCCCGGGCCGGCGGCCGCCGACCCGCAGGATCTCCCGTTTCCCAGCACCGGCCCGCACGGCCATCGCGCGCGGCTTCGTGAAAAGCTGATCGGGCGTGGCGCCGAGGCCCTGGCGGATTACGAATTGCTGGAAATGCTGTTGTTCTTTGCCCAGCCGCGCGGCGACACCAAGCCGCTCGCCAAGGCGATCATCAATCATTTCGGCAGTTTCGCCGCTGTACTCACGGCGAACCAACGTGACCTGTTCGCCGCCCCCGGGCTTGGCATGCACGGGGTCGCGGCGATCAAGCTGGTGCAGGCGGCGGCGCTGCGTCTGGCGCGGGCGGAGGTGCTGGCGCGGCCGGTGCTCAATAACTGGGACCGGCTGATGGATTACCTCAATGCCATCCTGGCGCGCGAGCGGGTGGAACAGTTCCGGGTGCTGTTCCTCGACAACCGCAACCATCTGCTCGCCGATGAAGTGCTGGCGCGCGGCACCGTCAACCACACGCCGGTCTATCCGCGCGAAGTGGTGAAGCGGGCGCTGGAGCTGCACGCCTCGGCGCTCATCCTGGTCCACAACCACCCGAGCGGCGACCCGACGCCCTCGCCCGAGGATGTAGAAATGACCAACGAGGTGCGCGAGGCGGCGCGGATTCTCTCGATCACGCTGCACGACCACGTCATCGTCGGCAATGGCAGATGGCTCAGTCTGCGCCGCGAAGGATTGCTATAGGCGGCTTCCCGTCGAAAACGCTGTTTTCCGATAAAAAATCCGCAAAAGCTTTTTGATGGTATCGGCTAGCTGCATTTCGACCAGCCGCAGTGAAAGCAGGAGAGGCAGCCGGCTTCCTTGACCAAGCCCGGCTGGCTGCATTTCGGACAGACCGGGCCGACCAGCCCGCCGCGCGCCGCCGTGCCGTTCGCCGCCGTGCCTTCCGCCAAGGTTTCGTCGAAGAGCGGCATGGTGAGAAATCCGGTCGAGATCATATGGCGTTCGATGACATCGCCGATCGCCGCGACCAGCGAGGGCACGTAGCGGCCGTTATGCCAGTGTCCGCCGCGCGGATCGAAAACCTGCTTCAATTCCTCGGCGACGAAGCCAACCTCGCCGCCACGGCGGAACACAGCACTGATCATCCGGGTGAGCGCGACCACCCAGGCGTAATGTTCGAGATTCTTGGAGTTCACGAACACCTCGAACGGCCGCCGCACGCCGTCCTGTTCGATGTCGTTGAGGGTGACATAGAGCGCGTGTTCGCTGTCCGGCCAGCGCAATTTATAGGTGGCGCCGGTGAGTTTTTCGGTGCGTAGCAGGAGTTCCGGCCCGGTCTGCGGGCGTGCGGCCGGCGCCGCCGGTGTGACCTCGAGCACCGAGCCGGTGATCGCGTTCGGGCGATAGGTCGTGCATCCCTTGCAGCCGGAGCGATAGGCGTCGCGATAGACTTCCTGAAAATCGGCGAAGGAGATATCCTCCGGCACATTGACGGTTTTCGAAATCGCGCTGTCGACATGGCGCTGCACCGCCGCCTGCATGCGCACATGCTCGGCCGGGGTCAGATCCTGCGCGGTGACGAAATGCGCCGGCAGCGGCGCCTCGGGCCCGAACATGTCGCGATAGAGCCTGACCGCGTGATCCGAAACCGCCTCCTCGCGGAGTGACCCGTCGGGCTCGCGCACCTTGCGGGTATAGCTGTGGGCGAATACCGGCTCGATGCCGCTCGAAATATTGTCGGCGAGGAGCGAGATGGTGCCGGTCGGCGCGATCGAGGTGAGGAGGGCGTTCCTGATGCCGTTTTCGGCGATCAGCGCGCGCACATCCTCATCGAGTTCGCGCACGCTTTCGCCGGCGAGATAGGCCTCGCGATCAAACAGCGGGAAGGCGCCCTTTTCGGCGGCGAGATGGGCGGAGGTGAGATAGGCGGCGCGGTTGACACGGCGCGCCCATTCGCCCGCGACCGCAGCCGCGGCCGGCGAGCCATAGCGTTCACCGCACATCATCAGGGCGTCGGCGAGGCCGGTGACGCCGAGGCCGATGCGCCGCTTGGTCATCGCCTCGCGGCGCTGCGCCTCCAGGGGAAAGCCGGATACGTCGATGGTGTTGTCCATCATCCGCACCGCCGCCGCGACCAACTCGTCGAGCAACGCGGTATCGAGGCGGGCGCGCTCGGTGAAGGGCTCGCGGATCAGCCGCGCGAGATTGATCGAGCCGAGCAAACAGGCGCCATAAGGCGGCAGAGGCTGCTCGGCGCAGGGGTTGGTCGCGTGGATGGTTTCGCAATAGGCGAGGTTGTTGCGGGCGTTGATGCGATCGATGAACAGAACGCCGGGTTCGGCGTAATCATAGGTCGCGCGGGTGATGGCGTCCCAGAGCGCGCGGGCGCGGACGCTGCGATAGGTCTTGCCCTCGAAGCGGAGCGGCCAGTCGGCATCGGCATCGATCGCCGCCATGAAATCATCGGTGACCAGAACCGAAAGATTGAAATTGCGCAGCCGTCCCGGTTCGCGCTTGGCGGCGATGAACGCCTCGATATCGGGATGATCGCAGCGCAACGTCGCCATCATCGCGCCGCGCCTTGCCCCGGCCGACATGATGGTGCGGCACATCGCGTCCCACACATCCATGAACGAGAGCGGGCCGGAGGCATCGGCGCCGACGCCCTTGACCACCGCGCCCTTGGGCCGAAGCGTGGAAAAATCATAGCCGATGCCGCCGCCCTGCTGCATGGTCAGCGCGGCTTCGCGTAAATTTTCGAAAATACCGCCGAGATCGTCCGGGATGTCGCCCATGACGAAGCAGTTGAACAGGGTGACGCGCCGCCCGCTGCCGGCGCCGGAGAGAATCCGCCCGGCGGGGAGAAAACGGAAATCCTCGAGAGCGGCGTAAAACCGCTCCTCCCAGAGCGCCTTCTCGCGCTCGGGGGCGGCGAGGGCGCGGGCGACCCGGCGCCAGCTTTCCTCGATGCCACGGTCGAGCGGCGTGCCATCGAGGGCTTTCAGGCGATATTTGGCATCCCAGACCTGGCGTGAAATCGGCGCGATGCGCGCGGCGGCGCCGGCTTCGGCTAGCGGGATATCCATCTCACCCCTCCTCGATTGCGACCGGCAGGCGGCCCGACTCCGGTAGGGCGCCAGTATAAAGTTTTCCCGCCGGCGGGGCGAGGGCGGCCTGTCTACGCGCGGGCGACGATGACCGCTTCCCGCCCATCGGCGAAGAGATGCGTCTCCGCGTCCCGGAAGCCGGCGGCGCGCACGGCGGCAGTGATTTCCTCGGCGCCGAGCAGGTGATTGCCCTGGACATGCTCGGTCAGATTCTGAAACGCGATGCGCGCCCAGCCCGGCTGGCGCAGCATCGCGCGCGTCCCCGGCCAGTTCGGCTCCCAGAACACCACCGCCCCGCCGGGCTTGAGCTGACCGCGAAGCCGGGCGAGAAAGCGCGTGATCCCGCCCTCCCAGACGTGATGCAGCGCCCGGTTCATGGCGATCAGATCGGCGGGTTCGGGCAGGGTGAAATGATGCGCGTCGCCGACCGCGAAGCTGAGCCGCGCGCCGAGTCCCGCCTTTTCTGCCATCGCCGTCGCCTGCGCGATATTTTCGGCGAATCCGTCGATCCCGTGGCCGCGCAGATGCGGATAGCGCCGCGCGAGGCCCCGCAGATACCAACCATTGCCACAGCCGAGATCGACGGCGAGCCCGCCGCGCGCATCGATCTCGCCGAAGACCGGAATGGCCGGGCTGATGGTGGTCTCGAACATCGGGGCGTAGCTCGCTTCCAGCATCGGGCCGAACCAGGGCAGGAGAGTTTCGCGCTCGGCCAGAACCTGCTCGCCGGGCCGCGCTCCGCTCGGCATCAGACCCGCCGCGCGCTCGGCCATGTGCGCCGAAATCATCGTCTGCACCACGACCGGCATCAGGCTCTCCGGCGCTTCCGGGCGCATCGCCTCGCCGATCGCGCTGAGGCGGAAACGCTCGCCATCGGCCTCTTCGAGATAGCCGGTGGCATAAGCGGCATCACACCAGCGGCGGACATAGCCGGCATCCATCCCCGCCGCCGCCGCCAGCGCCGCGCTATCGGCGGCGCCGAGGTGAAACAGCGTCTCGAAGAGCCGGTTCACGACCCCGATATAGCCGAGATGGAGCACCATCGCGCCCTGCGCCTGGGCGTGGAAACGCGCCTTGAGATCAGAGGTCGTGGTCATGAGGGGCTCCCGTTGTCGCCGTTGCGTATGCCCGAGAGATAAAGCCGGCTTTGACTTCGGCGCAACCCGGCGCGGCGCAAACCGCGGATTGCACCGGGCGGGGGCCTCTGGCAAAACCACGCGAACGGACCTCACCATTTCGCGAGGGCCGAGGGGGCGCGAGGCCGTGCCGAACCGGAGGGGAAGGGTGTTGGATGCTGCGCTGACATCCGCCGGAGCGGCACCCCTGATCGGGGGGATCGCGGCCGAACGCGTGGTGCTGCTTTTTGGTCTGCCGCGCTCGGGCACCACCTGGCTCGCCAAGGTTTTCGACAGCCACCCCGATGTTCTCTATCGCCACGAGCCGGATACGGTATGGCGCGGCCGCCATTTGCCGGTTTGGCCGCCCGCCACGCCTTCGGCGGCGGCGCTGTCCGAGGCACGGGCCTATCTCGATCGGCTCATGAGAACGCGGACGCTGAAAACCATCGGCACGCGGCCGCTGTTTCCGAAAGCCTATCGTGGCGCGGTGGCCGAGCGGGTCCACGCCGCGCTGATCGAGGCGGTGCGGCTCGCGGAGCGGCTCGGCGGCCCGCGTCTCGCCCGCCGCGTCACCATCCCCGACTGGGTCGCAGCCACGGCCTGGGGGGGGATCACCCTGGTTCTCAAATCGGTCAGCTCGCCGACCCGGCTCGGGCTTTTCGCCCAGGCGCTACCGGGCTGCCGGGTGATCTACACCCTCCGCCACCCTTGCGGGCAGGTGGCGTCGATGCGCCGTGGCGAGCGGCTCGGCCTGTTCGAACACGCGCTCGATCTCGACTGGCTGCTCGCCGGGCCGGAGGCGAAGGCACATGGGCTCGATCCGGCTACTTTCGCGCGCTGGCCGCTGCTCGAAAGACTCGCCTGGCAATGGGTTCTTTTGAACGAGCGGGCGCTGGCCGATCTCGCGCATCACCCGGCGGCGCGCGTGGTGCGCCATGCCGATCTCGCGCGGGCGCCGTTGGCCCAGGCGCGCGAACTCCTCGCCTTCGCCGGCCTCTCCCTGCCACCCGCAACCGCCGCCTTCATCCGCCGCAGCACCGAACATACCGGCGCCACCGGCTATTATCGGGTATTCCGCAATGCGGCGGCCGAGATCGATAAATGGCGGAGCGAACTGAGCGCGGAGGAGCAGGCGCGTATCTGGGCGGTGGCGCGGCACTCCCATCTCGCCGCGCTCTGGCCGGAGACGGCGGTCGCATGAGGGCCGCCAGGAAGGGCCCTCCCGGCGGCAGTTTTTCTCGAAAACATCCCCTCCCGTCACGTGGCGGGCGGTGCCGCATGCTTGGGGGGCCGCCGCGCCGCCCATGGGGCGGCGCGCTCGAAGGCGCGGGACATCTGCAAAACGCCGAGATCATCGAAACGGTGCCCGACGATCTGCAACCCGACCGGCAAGCCGTCGGCGGTGAAGCCGGCCGGTACCGATGCCGCCGGGTGGCCCGAGAGGTCGAAGGGATAGGAAAACTCCGCCCAGGCGAGCCAGTCCCAGGGATGTTCCGGCCAGCCCACCGGCACCAGACGCTCGGAGGGGAAGGCCGCGACCGAGGCGGCAGGCGATAGCAGAAAGTCCCAATCCTCGAAGAAAATATTGATATCACGGATATAAGCGTATTTGCGCTCGCGCATGAGCTGATACTCGGCCATGCCGATCTGCGTCCCTTCCTCGATGCAGGCGACGAAGCCGGGATCCATGTCCGCGCGCCAATCGGCGAGTTTCGGCGCATGCACCGCCCAGTGCGCGGGCCAGAGGAAGCGGATCAGCTCCGGTCCGGCCTTACCCCAGGGCGGCGTGACCTCGTGGATCTCGGCGCCCAGCGCGTCCGCCAGCCGCGTGGCGCCGGCGCGGGCCAGTGCGGCGATTTCGGGATCGACGCGGGCATGGCCGAAATCGGCGCTATAGGCGAGGCGCAAGCGGCGCGGCGGCTGATCGAGCCCGGCGGGATAATCCGCCGGCGGCGCCTCCAGGCTGGTGTGGTCCCAAGGATGCGGCCCGGCCATCACTTTCAGCATCAGCGCCGCATCGGCGACGCTGCGGGTCAGCGGGCCGAGATGGGAGGAATAATCGGTGTTCGAGACCGGGTGGATGGGAACCCGCCCGAAGCTCGGCTTCAAGCCGAAGGCGCCGCAGAAATGCGCCGGCAGCCGGATCGAGCCGGCGGCATCGCTTCCCTGATGGAGTGGCCCGAAGCCGGCGGCGGCGGCGGCAGCGGCGCCGGCCGAGGAGCCGCCGGCGGTGAGCCCGATGCGCCAGGGGGTATGCGTCAGACCGGTGAGCGGGCTTCGCCCGGTGCCGATCCAGCCGAATTCGGGTGTCGTCGTCTTGCCGATGACGATGGCGCCGGCGGCGCGCAGCCTGGTCACGATCGGCGCGTCGAGATCGGGGACGAAGCCGCGCCGCGTCTTCGAGCCATATTGCGTCGGGATGCCGCGTGTCAGCGTCAGATCCTTGAGCGTGACCGGGATGCCATCGAGCACGCCGAGCGGGGCTCCGGCGGCGAAGCGGCGCTCGGCCGCCGCCGCCTCTGCCATCGCCTGATCGCCGAGGAGGGTTGCAAAGGCGTTGATGGCGCCATCCTCGGCAGCGATCCGGGCCAGTATCGCCGCCATCACCGTGCGCGGCGAGAGGGTGCGGGCGCGATAGAGGCGGGCGAGTTCGGTTGCCGGGGCGAAACAGAGATCGTCGTCGGTCATGTCGCCCACCTCATGCCGGCTCGGTGACCGCGACCGGACGGGCCCAGCCATGCGGGTCGGGGCCGGTCGCGTATTGGATACCGACGATCGCGTCATAGAGGCGCTGGGTCAACGCCCCGATCCTCCCGCCATGGATGACGTGGCGCTCGGCTTTGTGGCCGAGTTCGCCAACCGGCGAGATCACCGCCGCCGTCCCCGTGCCCCACATTTCTTCGAGCCGGCCGGACGCGATCGCGGCGATCACCTCGTCGATGGCGATCGGCCGTTCCTCGACCGGGATCCCCCAATCGCGGAGCAAGGTCAGCACCGAATCGCGGGTGACGCCGGCCAGGATCGAACCCCCGAGCGGCGGGGTGATCACCGTGCCGTCGATTTTCAGCATGATGTTCATGGTGCCGACTTCTTCGAGGAAACGGTGTTCGGCACCGTCGAGATAGAGCACCTGGGTGAAGCCGAGATGATGCGCCTCCTCGGCCGGGAAAAGGCTCGCCGCATAATTGCCCGCCGTCTTGGCGGCGCCGAGGCCGCCGGGCAAAGCGCGGACATGGCGGTCGCTGGCGAGGATCTTCACCGGGTTCATCCCCTCCGGATAATAGGCGCCGACCGGGCTCAGGATGACGTAATAGAGATAGGTGGTCGCCGGGCGGACGCCGAGGAAAGGCTCGGTCGCGATCACCGTCGGGCGGATATAGAGCGCGGTGCCGGGCAGTTTCGGCACCCAGCGCTGTTCCAACCCGACCAGAGCGTGAAAGGATTGCTCGACCAGGGCCGGATCGAGGGCGGGGATGCAGAGCCGCGCGCAGGATTGGTTGAGCCGGGCGGCGTGGCGGTCGGGGCGGAAGATGCGGATCACGCCATCGGCGCCGCGGAACGCCTTCAGCCCGTCGAACACCGCTTGCGCGTAATGCAGCACGCAGGTCGCGGGATCGAGGCTGAGCGCGTGATAGGGCTCGATGCGCGGATTGGTCCAGCCGCGTCCCTCCGCGTACTCCATCATGAACATGTGGTCGGTGAATACGGTGCCGAATTTCAGGCTGGCATCGGGCGGCGTCGCCTTCAGCGTGGCGGCGCGGGTGATGGGAAACGCGGTCATGGCGCAGCACTCCTTCTTGCCCGCCGGATGCCTGCCCGAATGCGCGCGGCGGGGATATTGGGACAGCGCCATATTGCCCGGCTTCGTCCCGGCTGTCTTGCCCCCCGTCATGCAATTCCCGCATGATCGCATCGTCGCGGCGCTCTGGACCGCGCGCAGAGAGGAAACGAACGATGATCTACGAGATGCGGGTCTATCACTGCCTGCCCGGGCGGCTGCCAGCGCTGCTCAAGCGCTTCGAGACCATCACGCTGGCGATCTGGAAGCGCCACGGCATCCGCCAGGCGGGATTCTGGACGGTGTTGGTCGGGGAATCGAATCAGGATCTGGTCTATCTGCTCGCCTGGGATTCGATGGCCGAGCGCGAACGTATCTGGAACGGTTTCATGACCGATCCGGAATGGATCGCCAAACGTGCCGAAACCGAGCGTGACGGCCAGATCGTCGCCTCGATCACCAACAGCTTCTTGCAGCCGACTAGTTTTTCGACGGTACGCTGAGAGACGAAAGCCGAACGTCACCGCGAATCGTTACGCGCGGTGGCGTTCCTGATTCGTTTCGAGACGCTCGTTTCGAGACGATCGTTCCGAGACGATCGTTCCGAGACGATCGAGGATCTGAACCGCTCTGGGTTTGCCGGGACGGTTCAGATCCGCGACACATTCGACTTCCGGGCGGAAGTGTGGAGTGCCGTCTTTGATATCCACTCGGCCCATTGCCGGGGCATCACCTCACGCATCCCCTCATTCTCGCTGAGACACGAAAGAATCCTCGGGGCATGGGGGGCGGGTGGCCCGAAGCCGTGCCGCGGGGAAGGTCCGAAGAAACAGGGGAGGTCAGTCATCGAGCATGTTGCATTGCAGCATAACACCTGCCATAAGAGGCGCATGATCACGGATCGCATTTCGCCGCTTTGCCGGCCGACGCCACCATAAATCCCGTCTTCTCCACCTATTACCCGCTTCCTGCCGGTTACCCGCTTCTTGCCGGTCCGGCAGCGAAATTGCCACCATCCCCATTGCTCCATCCGCGGACGCGGATGTCGGCTATTGAAAGTGTTTCATGACCTTATCGAAATTGCGCGCCGAGTGGGTGCCAGATATCACGCGTGACCTTCTGGCCGGCACGGTGGTTGCTCTCGCGCTCATACCGGAAGCTATCGCGTTCTCCATCATCGCCGGGGTCGATCCGAAAGTGGGCCTCTACGCCTCGTTCTGTATCGCCGTCATCACGGCTATCGCCGGCGGGCGGCCAGCGATGATCTCCGCCGCGACCGGAGCGACGGCGCTGGTCATGGTCACGCTCGTGAAGGAGCACGGCGTCGGCTATCTTTTTGCCGCAACGATCCTGGCCGGCGTCCTACAGCTTCTGGCCAGCGCGCTGCGCCTCGGAGATCTGATGCGTTTCGTCTCACGCTCGGTCGTGACCGGCTTCGTGAACGCACTGGCCATTCTCATCTTCCTCGCCCAACTCCCCGAGTTGATCGGTCATGGCTGGCAAGTCTACGCCATGGTCGCGGCCGGATTGGCGATCATTTACCTGTTGCCACGCCTGACCAAGGCGATCCCATCGCCTCTCGTTGCCATCATTCTGTTGACCGCGTTCTCCATGGTCGCCGGACTGAAGCTGCATTTGGTCGGCGATATGGGGCGCTTGCCGCATGAACTGCCGGCCTTCGCCTTGCCGCAGGTGCCGTTCACCTTCGAGACCCTGCGGATCATCCTGCCCTACGCATTGACACTCACGATGGTCGGCTTGCTGGAAAGTTTGATGACCGCAGCGATTATCGACGAGATGACCGATTCCACCTCGAACAAGAACCGCGAATGCGCGGGGCAAGGGCTGGCCAACATCACCTCCGGTTTCTTCGGAGGCATGGCGGGTTGCGCGATGATTGGACAGTCCGTCATCAACGTCTCCTCCGGGGGGCGGGGGCGTCTGTCATGCCTGTGGGCAGGCATATTCCTTCTGTTCCTGATCGTTGTCCTTGGCCCCTGGGTGAAGCAGATTCCCATGGCGGCGCTGGTGGCCGTAATGATCATGGTCTCGATTAACACGTTCCAGTGGAAGTCCGCCCGGGCGCTCGCCACCAACCCCAAGAGTTCCAGCCTGGTGATGCTGGTGACCGTCATTGTCGTCGTCATGACGCATGATCTCGCCATGGGTGTCCTGGCAGGCGTGATCCTGAGTGGCTTGTTCTTCGCTCAGAAAGTGTCGCGTTTTTTCAATGTGACCTCGGTTATGGATGCAACCCTTGCCGTCCGGACCTATCGGGTGACGGGTCAGATCTTCTTTGCCACGGCGGAGGCCTTCCACAACGCGTTCGACTTCCGGGAGGAACTGCGCGGCGTCGTCCTTGATGTGCATGCGGCCCATTTCTGGGACATTACCGGGATCAACGCGCTCGACCGGGTGGTGCTGAAGTTCCGCCATCATGGCGTTCCCGTCGAGATCATCGGCATGAACGAGGCCAGTCAAACCTTGGTGGACCGATTGGCCCTGCATGACAAGCCGGGAGCGGCGTTGGCGGCTGGTGCGCACTGACTCGTGGTCCCCGGTCAAATAAGATAAAAATTTCTTCTTGCGTGGATTTTTCCGATCAAACGCTGGGAGGTGCGCGGGCGAGATGGATGTCAGAGAGGCGGTTATGGGGCGCCGGTCGGTGCGTGGTTTTCTGCCGACGGCCGTCGATCCCGCGATCCTGCGGCGGGTGATGGCGGTGGCCAATCGTGCGCCCTCCGGCGGCAATGTGCAGCCCTGGCACATCACCGCCGTGGCCGGCGCGCCGCTCGCGGCACTCAAGCGGGCGATGGCGGAGAGCTATGGCGCGGTCGAGCCGGAGCCAGAATACGCGATTTATCCCCCGCATCTCCCCGAGCCTTACCGCACCCGCCGCTTCGCGAATGGCGAGCAATTATACGCAGCCCTCGGCATCCCGCGTGAAGACAAGGCGGCGCGGCTCTGTTGGCTGGGCCGGAATTATCAGTTTTTCGGCGCCCCGGCGGCCTTGTTCATCCACACGCCGCGTTTCATGGGGCCGCCGCAATGGGCCGATCTCGGCATGTGGATGCAAAGCGTCATGCTGCTTCTGCTCGCCGAAGGGCTGCAAAGCTGCGCCCAGGAATGCTGGTCACGCTATCCCGGCATCGTCCGCCGCTTCGTCCCCATCCCCGAAGCGCACGTGCTGTTCGCCGCGATCGCGCTTGGCCATGGCGATGAAAGTGCCCCGGCCAATGCGCTCCGCAGCGACCGCGCGCCGCTCGATGAAGTTGCAACCTTCATCGGCTTTCCCGACTGACGGCGCGCGGCGGATCGCTCAGGCGGCTTGGCGGGCCTGGTGCAGGGCCTGCCAGACGCGCTCGGGGGTTGCCGGCATGTCGATCGCGGCGACGCCGCGCGCGGCGAGCGCGTTGAGCAGCGCGTTGATCACCGCCGGCGGGCTGCCGACCGCGCCCGCTTCGCCCGCGCCCTTGACGCCGAGCGGATTGGTGCCGCACGGCACTTCGATCAGATCGACCTCGATTTCGGGCAGGTCATCGGCGCGCGGCACCGCGTAATCCATGAAGCTCCCGGCAAGCAACTGCCCGGATTGCGGATCATAGACGGTGTTTTCGAGGAGCGCCTGGCCGATGCCCTGCGCCACGCCGCCATGCACCTGGCCGCGCACGATCATCGGGTTGATCGCGCGGCCGACATCGTCGCAAACGATGTAGCGGATGACGCGCGTGACGCCGGTCTCGGGATCGACCTCGACCTCCGCCATGTGGCAGCCATTGGGGAAGGTATGGCTGTCGATGCGCGCGACCTCGGCGGTATCGAGCAATTCGACCTCGCGCCCCGCAGCGCGGCTTTCCCGCTGCCGCCGGGCGAGAGCGAGAATGTCCACCCCGCGATCGGTGCCGACGATCGAGAACTGGCCGTCATCGAAGACGATATCGGCGACACTCGCCTCCAGCATCTCGGCGGCGGCGGCCTTGCCCTTCTCGATCACTGTCGCGACCGTGGCGAGGATGGCCTGACCTTCGGAGTAGAGGCTGCGCGCGCCGCCGGTGCCGCCGCCGGTCGGGATTTCGTCGGTATCGCCCTGGCGGACGCGGATTTTGTCGGGATCGATGCCGAGGCGGTTGGCGGTCAGCATGACATAGGCGGTTTCATGCCCCTGGCCGGTGGATTGCGTGCCGACATAGAGATCGACGCCGCCATCGGCGGCGAAGCGGATCTCGGCGCGCTCGCTCGGGGCGCCGCCGGTCGCTTCGAGATAATAGGCGAGGCCGATGCCGCGCAGCCTGCCGCGCCGCAGCGCCTCTGCCTGGCGGGCGGGGAAGCCGGCGTAATCGATTTTGCCGAGGGCCGCCTCCATCACCCGGCCGAAATCGCCGCTGTCATAGGTCTGCCCCATCGCCGAGGTGTAGGGCATGGCGGCAGGCTGGACGAGATTGCGCTTGCGGAGTTCGATGGCGTCGAGCTTGAGTTCGCGCGCCGCAGCGTCGATCAACCGCTCGACGAGGTAATTGCTCTCCGGCCTTCCTGCACCACGATAGGCGTCGACCGGCACGGTGTTGGTGAAAACCCCGATGACATTGGCGTAGATTGCCTGGAATCCATAGACGCTGGCGAGAACCTTGGTGCCGGCGCCGGTCGGGATGAAGGGCGCGAAGGTCGAGAGATAGGCGCCCATATCGGCGTAGTTCTTGGTGCGCAGGGCAAGAAATTGGTGATCGGCGTCGAGGGCGATTTCACCGAAGGTGACATTGGCGCGGCCCTGCGTATCGGAGAGAAACGCCTCGCTGCGTTCGGAGCGCCATTTCACCGGCCGCGCGAGCTTGCGCGCGGCATAACAGGTGAGGGCGTGCTCGGCGTAGAGGAACAGCTTCATGCCGAAGCCGCCGCCGACATCGGGGGTGATGATACGGAATTTGTCGGCGCCGACCTTGAAGAGGGCATCGGCAAGCAACTGCTTCAGAACCCAGCCGCCCTGGGTGTTGGTGGTCAGCGTCCAGCGCCCCGAGGCGGTATCGAATTCGGCGAGTGCCGCGCGCGCCTCCATGCTGTTGACGACGACACGGTTATTGATGATGGTCAAGCGGGTGACATGGGCGGCCTTGGCGAATAGCGCCTCGGTCTTGGCCCGGTCGCCGGTTTCCCAATCGAAACACATGTTACGCGTCGCCCCCGCCCAGACCAGCGGCTGTCCTGCCTCGGTCGCGTGGGCGAGATCGGTGGTCGCCGGCAGGACATCGTATTCGATCTCGACCGCCTCGGCGCCGTCGCGCGCCGCCTGCGCGGTCTCGGCGACGATGAAGGCGACCGGGTCGCCGACATGGCGCACGGCACCGTCCGCCAGCACCGGATGCGGCGGGTCGAAACGCGGGCTGCCGTCGCGGTTATTGAGCGGAATCGCGCAAGGCAGCGTGCCGATGCCATCCTCGGCGAGATCGGTATGGGTATAGACCGCGACCACGCCGGGGCATTTCCGCGCCTGCGTGACATCGATCCGGGCGATGGCGGCATGGGCATGGGGGCTTCTCAGCACCACCCCGATCAGCGTGCCGGGGGGGGTGATATCGTCGGTATAGCGGCCATCCCCCTTGAGAAGGCGCGGGTCTTCCACCCGCCGCACCGGTTGGGCCAAGCCGAATTTGGTCATCGCTCTCGCTCTCCGCTTCCCGTTTGTAACCTCGTGACAGATTGGCGCGCCCGGCGCCCGAGGCCAAGCCCCCCGCCGCGCCGGCGCCTATTCTCCCACCGCTGCGGCGGGGGCATGCGCACGCTTGCGTGAGAACCGCGCTTTCACCCGCTCGCGAAGGGTCTGGAAGATGACATAGAGCATCGGGATCAGAAAGATGCCGATCGAACTCGCGGCGATCATGCCGCCGAACACCGCCGTCCCGATGCCGCGCCGGCTCAGCATCGCCGCCCCCTCCGCCCAGACCAGCGGCACGAGGCCGAGGATGAAGGCGACCGAGGTCATCATCACGGCGCGAAACCGGGTTTTCGCCCCAAGTGCCGCCGCCTCGCGGATCGGCAGCCCCTCCTCGCGGCGTTCTTTTGCGAACTCGACGATCAGGATGCCGTTCTTGGCGGCGAGCGCGATCAGAACGACGAGGCCGATCTGGGCGTAGAGATCGAGCGAAAGGCCGGAGACGAGAAGGGCGATGAACGAGCCGGTGACGCCGACGATGACCGAAAGCAAAACCGGGATCGGGATCACCCAGCTTTCATAGAGCCCGACCAGGAACAGATAGGCGAACAACACCGCGAGCGCGAGAATGAACCCGGTGCGCCCGGAGGCGAGCTGCTCCTGATAGGCGGTGCCGGTCCACTCGAACGCATAGCCCGGTGGCAGCGTGTTCGCCGAGACCGAGGCCATCGCCGCCAGCGCGTCCCCCGAGGAGGCACCGGGCGCGGGGCTGCCGAGAATCGAGATGGCGCGGTAATTATTGTAGCGGATGATCACCTGCGGCCCTTGCACGATGCGCAGTTCGGCGATCGAGCGGAGCGGCACCATCTGGCCGACATTGTTGCGCACATAGATCTGCCAGATGTCGGAGAAATCGCGCCGGTTCGTCGCCTCGCCCTCGATATTCACCTGCCAGGTGCGGCCGTAGAGGCTGAAATTATTGATGTAGATGCCGCCCAGCGTCGCTTGGAGGGCGGTGAAGACGTCGCTGATGTTGAGGCCGAGGGCCTGCGCCTTCTCGCGGTCGATATCGAGATAGATCGACGGGTTGCTCGCGGTGAAGGTGGAGAACACTCGGGCCAGGTGGGGGTCGCGATTGGCGGCGGCGAGCAGGCCGTTCATGACGCTGCCCATGGTCACCGGATCCTGCCCCTCCAGCCCCTCCAACTCGTATTCGAAGCCGCCAGAGGTGGAGAGCCCGATGATCGGCGGCAGGTTGAAGGGAAACACGGTCGCCGAGCGGATGCCCATCGCCGCCCCAAAGGTCTTGCGGATCAGGGCCTGCGCCGAACTCGCAGCCCCCTTGCGGTCGGCGAAGGGCTTGAGACGGGCGACCATGAAAGCGGCATTGGGCTCGGAGACGTAATCGAGCAGCGAGAAGCCGATGATCGAGAGCGTATGCTCGACCTCCGGCATTTTCGCGAGGATCGCCTCGACTTCCCGTGTCGTCGCCGACGTGCGCGCGACCGAGGCGCCATCGGGCAATTGGACGGCGATGAAGAACGCGCCCTGATCCTCCTCGGGCAGGAATCCGGTCGGCGTTTGGCGTGACAATCCCCAGATGCCGAGCGCGAAAACCGCGATCAGCACCAGCGCCAGCACCGAGACGCGCAGAAGACGGCGCACGATCGCGGCGTAGCCATCACGCAGGAAATCGATGCCGCGCAGCATCTGGCCGATCGGGCCACGCTTTTTGCCGGTATGGCGGAGGAAAACGGCGCAGAGCGCGGGCGAGAGGGTCAGCGCGTTGATCGCCGAAATCAGCATCGCCGAACTGATGGTGACCGCGAACTGGCGAAACAACGTCCCCGAAAGCCCGGGGATGAAGGCGATCGGCACGAACACCGAAAGCAGAACCAGGGTGATGGCGATGATCGGCGCGGTGATCTGGCGCATCGCTTTCTTGGTCGCTTCGGCCGGGGAGATTTCCGGCTCCTCCTCCATCACCCGCTCGACATTCTCGACGACGACGATCGCGTCATCGACGACGATGCCGATCGCGAGCACCATGGCGAGCAGCGAGACGGTATTGGCGGAATAGCCGAGCGCAAGCAGGGCGGCGAAGGTGCCGATCAGGCTGACCGGCACCGCGACCGTCGGGATGATGGTCGCGCGGAAATTGCCGAGGAAGAGATAGACGACGAGCACGACCAGCAAAAACGCCTCGGTGAGGGTGCGGATCACCTCATGGATGGTGTCCGAGACGAAGGTGGTGCTGTCATACATCACCCGCGCCTTCAGCCCCTCGGGAAAGCGCTTGCTGAGATCGGCGAGGGTCTGGTTCACCGCCGCGGCGGTGGCGACGGCGTTGGCGCCGGGGGAGAGATAGATGCCGATCGGAACGCCGGGGCGGCCATCGATGCGGCTCTCGCTGTCCTCGTTCTGCGCCCCCATCTCGACCCGCGCGACATCGCGCACCCGCAACACCGAGCCATCGGGGAAGGCACGCAGCACGATTTCGCCGAACTGCTTCGGGGTCTTGAGCTGCCCCTGGGTCTGGACGTTGAGCTGGAATTGCTGATCGGGGCCGATCGGCCGCGCGCCGACACGCCCGACCGGCGCCTGGACGTTTTGCGCCTGGATCGCGGCGATGACGTCGGAGGGCGAGAGGTTGAGGCTGACGAGGCGCTGGACATCGAACCAGATGCGCATCGAATAATTCATCTTGGCAAACAGCGACGCTTGCCCGACCCCCGGCGTGCGCGAGATCTTGTCGAGGACGTTGATGATCACATAATTAGTGATGAACAACGGATCCTGCTTGCCGTTCTCGCTGTAGAGGATGACGAACTGCAGCACGGCGGCGGATTTCTTCTGCACCACCAGCCCTTCCTGCTGCACTTCGGCGGGCAACTGCGACATCGCCGTCTGCACCCGGTTGTTGACGTTGACGACGTCGATATCGGGGTTGGTGTCGAGCGAGAAGCTGGTGTTCAGCGTGTAGCTGCCGTCATTGCCGCTGTTCGATTTCATGTACAGCATGCGATCGACGCCGACCACCTGGCTTTCGATCGGCTGGGCGATATTGGTTTCCACGACATCGGCCGAGGCGCCGGGATAGCTCGCCGTCACCGTCACCTGCGGTGGCACGATATCGGGGAATTGCGCCACCGGAATGCGCAGCATGGCGAGGATGCCGGCGAGCGTGGTGACGATCGCGATCACCATCGCAAGGCGTGGGCGATCGACGAAAACTGCCGAGATCATCGGTTCAATCCTGCTTCGCGGCGGGTGGCGCGGCCGCCGTTTTGGCGGCGCCGGGCGGCGGCGTTGCGGGGCCGGGGGCGACGACGAGGCCGGGGCGGGCGCGCTGCACGCCCTCCACCACCACCATCGCGCCGGCGTCGAGCCCTTTCAGCACCACCGCCTCGGTCGGCGTCGACTGGCCGAGCTGAAGGCGCCGCTGCTCGATTTTATTGCCGGCGCCAACGACATAGACGTAATCCCCCGACTGGTCGGACAGGACGGCGGCGCGCGGCACGGTCAGCGCCGTGATCGGCTCGACCCCTTCGAGGAGGACGGTGACGAATTCGCCATCGGTCAATTGGCGCGTGGCAAGCCGCGCCTGATCGGTGCCGGGCGCGGCGGGGTTCGAGATCACGCCGCGCAGGATGATGGTATCGGTGTTGGCGGAGATGGTGTTGTCGACGAAATCGACCTTGCCGACCTGGTCATAGAGCCGGCCATCGGGGAGGCGGACACGGATGACGACCGCGTTGAGACCACCCTTGTTCTGATAGCGCTGGCGAAGATCGAGGGCGGCGCGCACCGAGACCGGGAACACCACATACATCGGATCCTGGCTCACGATCGTCGCGAGGGTGCCGGATGAGGGGCTGACGACGTTGCCGATGGTGACCGCGGTGCGGCCGATCTTGCCATCGATCGGGGCGCGGATTTCGGTATAGCCGAGATTGATCCGCGAAAGGCGGAGATTGGCCTCCGCCTGCATCAGTTGCGCCTGATAGGAAAGCTGGTTGGCGCGTGAATCATCGACCGTCGATTGCTGGCCGGCCGGGGTGTGGAGAAGGGTTTCGGCGCGATGCAGCGTGATCGCGGCGTTTTGCAACTGCGCCTGCATCTGCGCGATGGTTGCCGCCTTGGCTTGCACATCGGCCTCGAACGGCGGCTGCTCCAGGCGATAGAGGAGATCGCCCTTTTTGACCTCCGCCCCCTCGGTGAAGGTCATCTGTTCGAGATAGGCGGTGACGCGGGCGACGAGATTGACCCGGTCGGTTGCCTGGATGCGGCCGACGAACTCGCTGGTTTCGGTCACCGCGTGCGGTTCGGCACGCACGACGCCGACCGCTGGTGGCCCGCCGGGGCCGAATTGCGCCAAGGCCGGAGACGCGCCAGCAAAAACGAGAACGACAAGCAACAGCGCAGCTTTACGAAACGGCATCAGGCAGTCCTTGTCATGTTTGGAGGCGGTTGGTCAGCTTAGGAAATATGAAGCGTCTTCGGCAAGGCAAGAATAAAAACGGCCTTCTCTGAATTTTCAAAAATCCATTCGCCGATTTTCACCGCACAGCAAAATCAGCCATACGAGCCCGACGGACATAAAGTTTTTTGGTTCTTTTTTTCAAAAAAGAACGCGCTTAATTCTTTCCCGGCCGTTTTCCCAGATCATCGATTAGAGGCTGGATTGGCTAGTTTTCTGGGCGGTTTTTGCCTCGACCGGCGGGTCGGGATAGGTCTGTTCCCAGCCGCCGCCGAGCGCCTTGTAAAGCAACACCAGATTGGTCGAGACCAGCGTCGTGCTCTGGGCGAGCTGGATTTCGGCGCCGAGCAGAACACTTTGCGCGGTCAGCACGTCGAGAAAGGTCGCGACCCCCTGCACGTAGCGCTGACGGGCGAGGTCGAGGGCGCGGCGGGCCGCGGTCACGGTCTTGGTCAGCGCTTCCTCGCGCTGCTGTTCGGTGTTGTAGGCGGTCAGCGCGTTATCGACGTCGTTCAACGCCTGCAAGACGGTTTTCTGGTAGGTCAGCGCCGCCTCTTTCTGCTGCTGCTTGCGCAGCGACAAGGTGGAGACGAGTTGCCCGCCCTGGAAGATCGGCAGGTTGACGGTCGGCCCGACGCCATATTGCATCGAGCGCAGGCTGCCCAATTGATAGGCGTTGAGGGCGGCGATGCCGAAACTGCCGGTGAGCGAGACATTGGGGAAGAAATTCGAGATCGCGACGCCGATCTGCGCGGTCGCGGCGTGCAGGCTGGCCTCGGCGGCGCGGATATCGGGGCGGCGGCGGGCGAGTTCGGAGGGCAGCCCCATCGGCACTTTCGGCGGCACTGGCGGGATCGGCTTGGCCTCCGCCAGTTCCGCTTTGAGCGCGCCCGGCTCATGCCCGAGCAACTGGCTGATGGCGTTGATCAGCTCGTTTTCCTGCTGGCGGAGGGGCGGCAGTTGTGCGGCGATGGTGTCGGCCTGGGCCTCGGCATTGGCGACGTCGAGGTCGGTGGTAAGGCCGCCGCTGGCGCGCTGGCGGGTCAGATCGAGGCTCTGATTGGCGCTCGCGAGGTTTTCCTCGGTGATCGCGCGGGTGCGCTGGGTGCCGCGGAGATTGATGTAATCGCGCGCCAGTTCCGCTTCGATCGAGACCAGGGCGTCGCGCCGCTGATCCTCGGTCGCCTGGACCATGGCTTTGGCCGCTTCCACCTGGCGACGGATCTGGCCCCAGAAATCGATCTCCCAGGCGGCATCGAAGCCATATTGATAGAGATTGAAGGGCGGGATTGTGCTGCCCTGGAGTGGGATGGCGCCGAGGGTGCCGGCGCTGCCGCTCGCCGAGCTGCCGGTGCTGCCGAAGCTGGTGCCGGTCGTCCCTGGCGCGATGCCGCCGAAGCCGCCGCCAGTGCTGGTCGCGCCGGCCGGCGGGAACAGGCCGACCACGCCGTTGGGGCTCAGATATTGGTGCGAATAGGAGCCATCGGCGTTGAGGATCGGATATTGGCTGGCCTGGGTGACGCCGAGCTGGCTCCGCGATTCGCCGAGCCGCATATCGGCGATCCTGATATCGAGATTTTCCCCGGCGACACGCTGTTCCAGCTTGGAAAGCTCGGGATCCTGGAACTGGTCCCACCATTTCGGATCGAGCGGCCGGGTATCGACCAGGCTTGCCTTCTCGACCGGCGCCGTCGGTTTCGTGCTCGACCAGGATGAGGGCTGCCACCAGGGTTTTTCGGGGGTGAAATCGGGGCCGACGGTGCATGCGCCGAGCAGAGGGAGAGCCAGAACCACGGCGCGGCCCAAATGCCGCCACGCCAGATCGCGTCCCGAACCCTGCATGACCCTACCCTCCAAGTCCTGGCCTCCAAGTCCTGATCCTTCAGACCCTGGCGCCGTGGCGCCACCCCCGCCTGACCGACCGGTTCAGTCAATTTTGACAAATGCACCCATCCCGGGGCATCGTCAATCCGTAAAGTCACGACAAAGTCAAGAAGGAATGCCTCGATGCTGGCCGCCGATGCCCTGTCGCCCGAAAAACGGGCCCGCATCCTCGAAGGGGCGGCGGCGGTCTTCGCGCAGGACGGCTATGAGGGCGCCAGTATGTCGCGCATCGCCGCCGTTGCCAATGTCTCCAAGGGCACGCTCTACAACCATTTCGAGAGCAAGGCGCATCTCTTCACCGCCTATGTCGAAGCCGCCTGCGAACGCAATCTCTGCCAGGTTTTCGCCGCCTCCGACGAGGATCTCGACCTCACCGCGGCGCTCGAGCGGATCGGGCGGCGGATGGTCGAGATGATGCTCTCCGATCTCGGCCTCACCATCTACCGCGTGGTGGTGGCCGAGGCGAAGAAATTCCCCGAACTCGCCAGCGCCTTCTATCAAGCCGGGCCGGCGCGGGCGACCGGCGAGATGGCGCGCTGGCTCGCCGCGCGCACCGAGGAGGGGAAGCTCGCCGTCGCCGATCCGGGCTTCGCCGCCGAACAGTTTTTTTGCCTCTGCCAGGCCCGGCTCTGGCTCCGCTATAAGCTTAATCTCCAGCGCGGCCCGGCCGAGGCGGGGATCGCCGAGGTGGTCGCGGCGGCGGTGCGGATGTTTCTCAACACCTACGGAGTGAAATCATGACCGGTGCGGCGACCGATACGGTTTTGGCAAAGGCGGCGGTCTTGATGCCGGAGGCCATCGCCGGCTGGTCAGATTTCCTCCGCATCCCCTCGATCAGCGCCCAGCCCGATCACGCCGGCGATTGCCGCCGCGCCGCCGAATGGGCGTGCGCCCGGCTGGCCGGGCTCGGCTTCGCAGCCAGCCTCCACGAGACCGGGGGCCATCCGGCGGTGCTCGCGACCCATCCCGGCCCCGCCCTGGGCGCCGATGTCCCGCATCTCCTCTATTACGGCCATTACGACGTCCAGCCGCCCGAGCCGCTCGACCTCTGGCCGAGCCCGCCCTTCACCCCCACCATCGTCGATGGGCCGCGCGGCCGGCGGATGGTGGCGCGCGGCGCCGTCGACGACAAGGGCCAGGTCGCCGCCTGGCTCGGCGCCTTCGCCGCCTGGCATGCCGCGACCGGCACGCTCCCGGTCCGGCTCACCGTGCTGCTCGAAGGCGAGGAGGAGATCGGCAGCCCGCATCTCGAGACGTTCCTCACCACCGCGCGGGCGCAGCTCGCCGCCGATGCCGTGGTGATCTCGGACACCAATCTCTGGGATTTCACGACGCCGGCGATCACCACCAGTCTCCGTGGCCTGCTCTATGTCGAGATCCGCGCCACTGCCGCGTCACGCGATCTCCATTCCGGCCTCTTCGGCGGCGTCGCCTGCAACCCGATCAACGAACTCACCCGCGCGCTCGGCGGGCTGCGCGACGAGGCGGGGCGGGTTTTGATCCCCGGGTTTTATGATGGGGTCGCCCCACTCAGCGCCGAGCAGGAAGCCGCCTGGGCGGCGCTCGGCTTCGATGAGGCGGCGTTTCTCGGCGATGTCGGGCTGACGACGCCGGCCGGCGAGAGCGGGCGCGGCGTGCTGGAGCGGCTCTGGGCCCGCCCGACCGCCGATCTCAACGGGATCTGGGGCGGTTACGCGGGGCCGGGGGCGAAAACCGTGATCCCGGCCGAGGCCGGCGCCAAGCTTTCCTTTCGCCTCGTCCCTGGCCAAAATCCAGAGGCCATCCTCGCCGGGCTCAAACGCTTTCTCGCCGCCCGCGTGCATCCCGATCTCAAGCTCGACTACGCGCTGTTCGGCGCCGCCCCGGGGATCGCGGTCGCGACCGACCTCCCCGTCGTCGCCGCCGCCCGCACCGCTTTGGCCGAGGAATATGCCAAACCGCCGGTGCTGATCGGTTGCGGCGCCTCGATCCCGGTGGTCGAAAGCTTCAGGCGCGTGCTCGGCCTCGAAACCCTTCTGATGGGGTTCGGCCTCGATGACGACCAGATCCACAGCCCCGGCGAGAAATTCGAGATCGCCTGTTTCGAGCATGGTCTGCGCGCCCATATCCGCCTGCTCGGCCATCTCGCGGCGGCATGAGCCGGCGCGCCGGTCAGCGCCGCCAGACCGCGAGCCGGGCGGCGCCGTGGCCGCGATCGGCGAGCGGCGGGCCGAGTTCCGGCGGTAATGGGTCGGCGCGGCCGAGTTCGGCGGCGATCAAACACCCGGGCGCCAACCACCCGGCGGCTTCGAGGGCGGCGAGCGTCGGGGCGAGAAGCCCCTGGCCATAAGGCGGGTCGAGCAGAATCAGGGTTTGCGGCGTGCCCGGTGGCGGGCGGGTCGCGTCGGCGGCGAGCACGCGGGCGCGGGTGTTCATCCCGCAGGCAGCGATATTGGCTTCCAGGGCTTCGCGGGCGGCGCGGCTGGTCTCGATGAACACCGCGTTGGCGGCGCCGCGTGAGAGGGCTTCGAGGCCGAGCGCGCCGCTGCCGGCGAAGACATCGAGCACTGCCCCCCCGGCCAGCGCATTCTCCGCCCAGGGCGCATGCGCCAGCATGTCGAACAGCGCCTGGCGAACCCGATCGGCGGTCGGTCTCGTCGCCGCCCCGACGGGCGCCAGCAGACGGCGGCCGCGCTGGCTGCCGGCGATGATCCGCATCAGGCGGCGGGTTTCGGCAGTTGCTCGCGGAGCACGCGGGCGGGGATTTCCTCGACCGCGCCGCGCGGCAGGAGGCCGAGCTGGAACGGGCCGTAGCTGATCCGGATCAGCCGCGTGACGGCGAGGCCCAGAGAGGCCATCACCTTGCGCACTTCGCGGTTGCGCCCCTCGCGCAGCGCGATGGAAAGCCAGGCATTCTCACCCTTACGCTGATCGAGCCCGGCCTCGATCGGGCCGTAGCGCACGCCCTCGATGGTCGTGCCGCGCGCCAGTGCCGCCAGCGCGGCGGGATCGACGGCGCCATGGACACGCACCCGGTAGCGGCGGATCCAGCCGGTGGTCGGCAATTCGAGCAGCCGCGCGAGAGCGCCATCATTGGTGAGCAGCAAAAGCCCCTCGCTGGTGAGATCGAGCCGGCCGACGCTGATCACCCGTGGCAGGGCGGCGGGCAGCTTCTCGAACACCGTCGGCCGGCCTTCGGGGTCGCGATGGGTGGTGACGAGGCCGGAGGGTTTGTGATAGCGCCAGAGCCGGGTCCGTTCCGGCGCCGCGACCGCCCGCCCATCGACGAGGACGACATCGCCGGGCGCGACGAAGGTCGCGGGATGCGAAACCGGTTTGCCGTTATGGACGATCCTGCCGGCGGCGATCATCGCTTCGGCGGCGCGGCGGCTGCTGATACCGGCGCGAGCGAGGAATTTCGCGATGCGCTCGCCGGTGCGGGCGCCGTCATCCGCGGTGATTTCGTTTTCCTCCGCCATCATCGGCACGCGGCGACGAAGGCGGCGAGCAAGCTCGCATCGCCGGGGTCGGTGAGGAACTCGGGATGCCATTGCACGCCGAGGCAGAACCGCCGCCGCGGATCCTCGATCCCTTCGATCACGCCGTCCGGGGCGCGGGCATTGACGATCACCCCCTGGCCCGGCATCCGCACCGCTTGATGGTGTGAGGAATTGACCCGCATCGCGCGCGCCCCGGTCGCGCGGGCGAGAAGCGTGTCCGGCGCGATGGTGACGGGGTGACCCGGCTCATGCCCCTCATGGGGGAGGGCGTTGGGGATTTCATCCGGGATATGCTGGATCAAACTGCCGCCGAGCATGACGGCGAGCACTTGCTCGCCGCCGCAAATGCCGAGAATGGGCTTATCGGCCGCCAGGGCACCGGCCAGCAGCGCCATTTCGGCCTCGGTGCGGGCGGATTTGAGGGTGACGCTGGGATGCGCGGCGGCGTCGCCATAAAGCGCCGGATCGACATCGAAGGCGCCGCCGGTGACGATCAGCCCGTCGAGCCGCGCCAGCATCGCATCGGCGAGGGTGGCGAGATGCGGCAGCGCGAACGGCAAGCCGCCTGCCTCGGCGATGGCGCTGGCATAGTTGGCACGCAGCGCATACCACGGCCAGCGCGAATAGCCGCCGGGCGGCTCGGCATCGAGGGTGAGGCCAATGACGGGGCGGGAGGATTTCATGGCTGCTCTGCTAGACGTCCCACGAGATGGGGGCAAGCGATGAAACGGGCGGCGAGCGGCCCGATGGCGCAAGCCCTGGCCGCGGCGCGGGCAGCCGGCGCGCGTGGCGAGGTGCCGGTGGGTGCGGCGGTCGTTGCCGCCGATGGCAGCGTGCTCGCGCTGGCGGGCAATGAGACCGAGGCCCGTGCCGATGCCTCCGCGCATGCCGAGATGCTGGCGCTCCGGGCGGCGGCGGCGCGGCGCGGGGCGGCGCGGCTCCCCGATTGCGACCTCGTGGTGACGCTGGAACCCTGCCCGATGTGTGCCCAGGCGGCGAGTTTCTTTCGCATCCGCCGGCTGATCTTCGGCGCCTATGACCCCAAGGGGGGCGGCGTCGAGCATGGCGCGCGGGTATTCGCGGCCAGTTCCTGCCACCACCGCCCGGAGGTGGTGGGCGGAGTGCGCGAGGGCGAATGCGCAGCACTCTTGCGCGCGTTTTTCGCCGCCCGCCGCGACTGAGCGGCGGCGAAGGCTTGCCGGCGGCGGCGAAGTATGGCGTTGTGGAACAGCGGCAAAAACAGGGAGGAAACCGGCGTGGACGAGATTGAAGCGAGAACGATGGCCAAGGTGATGCGCCGGCTGGTGCCGTTCCTCATCCTCTGTTACTTCGCGGCCTATCTCGACCGGGTGAATGTCGGCTTCGCCGCCCTCACCATGATCCCCGATCTGCATCTCAGCAAAACCGCCTTCGGATTCGGCGCCGGCATCTTCTTTCTCGCCTATTTCGTGTTCGAGGTGCCCTCGAATCTCGCGCTCGACCGTTTCGGGGCGAGCCGCTGGATCGCGCGCATCATGCTCACCTGGGGCGTTCTTTCGGGGGCGATGGCGCTGGTCTCCGGCGAGACCAGTTTCTATGTCGTTCGCACCCTGCTCGGCGCCGCCGAGGCGGGGTTCTTTCCTGGCATCATCTTCTATCTCACGCTCTGGTTTCCAGGGGTCTATCGTGCCCGAGTGGTGAGCTATTTCATGGCCGCGATCCCGCTCTCCTCGGTGATCGGCGCGCCGGTCTCCGGGCTCGTCCTCTATGCCGACGGCTTTCTCGGCCTGCGCGGCTGGCAGTGGCTGTTCATCATCGAGGCGGTGCCGGCGATACTGCTCGGCTTCGTGTGCTGGTTCTATCTCACCGATCACCCGGCCCACGCCGCCTGGCTCGCGCCGGAGGAGCGCCAATGGCTCGCCGAGCGCATGGCCGCCGAGCGGGCGGTGCGGGAGCGGGCGCGCACCTACACCATCCTGGAATCGCTGATCGATCCCCGGGTGCTGGCGATCGCGCTGATCTATTTCGGCGCCGTCGCGGCCAATTATGGCTTCACTTTCTGGCTGCCGCAGATCGTCAAGGCATTCGGGTTGAATAACGCACAAACCGGCTTCGTCACCGCCATTCCCTATGTCATCGGCACCATCGGCATGGTCTATTGGGGGCGGCGTTCGGACCGGCTCGGCGAGCGCAAGGGACATATGGCGATCGCCCTGATCGCCGCCGCCGCCGGGCTCGCGGCCTCCGCCGTGCTCAGCGATCCGCTCGCCAAAATGGTCGTGCTCTCCGTCGCCGGCTTCGGCATCTTCGCGGCGATCTCGGTGTTCTGGACTTTCCCGACCGCCTTCCTTTCCGGCACCGCGGCGGCGAGCGGCATCGCGGTGATCAACTCGATCGGCAATCTCTCCGGCTTCGCCGGACCTTATGTCATGGGCGCCTTGCGCGATTACACCGGCACCTTCACGAGCGGGCTGTTCGTTATCGCCGGCGCCGCCGTGGTCGCGCTGATCATCGTCCTGCTTCTGCCGCATGACCGGGCGCTGGAGGAGGCCCCTCCGGCGCCGGCGGAATAGGCTTTCACGCTCACGCTCGCGGTTTGCCCCTCTGGACCTGTCGCGCCCGACCAAATATTGGTGAAAAAGGCGGTCATGAAAACGCCCTATTCACCATATTGACTGTAGACTGCTTGGCGTTGATGCCCTCTTTCCAGAGATTTCCGTAGGATGCAGCCGGCTTTGACAGGGTTCGGGGATGGGCGTTTTTTTTCACCACGCCCGCTCCCTGTCCGCGTGATCGCCGGCGCCGGCCCGGGGGCGCGGGGATGAGCGTTTTCTCCCCCCTCTCGGCGGTGCGGCGCGAACGGCCGCTGCCGCTCCGGCCACGGCGGCCGCTCGGTGAATTTGTCCTCCATGTGCCGCAGACGCTGCGCGCCCTGGTGCGCGCCGACGAAATCTGGCTGGTGGCGCTGGCCGCGCTGGTCGGCTGCGGCGCCGGGCTCTGCGTCGTTCTGATGAATATCGTGACGCTGGAGATGCATCACGCGCTGTTTCTGATCTACGGACATGAGCGATTGAGCGGCATGGCGAGGCTCGATCGCGGCCGCTCGCTCCTGGTGCCGAGCATCGGCGGCCTCACGCTCGGCCTCGCCGGCCTTGCGATCGCGCGTTTCTGGCCGCGCCGCGCGGTCGACCCGATCGAGGCCAACGCCCTCTATGGCGGGCGCATGTCGCTGAACGACAGTCTGATCGTCATGCTGCAAACCATTTTTTCCAATGGCGTCGGCGCCTCGGTCGGGCTGGAAGCCGGCTACAGCCAGATTGGCGCTGCGCTCGGCTCGCGGCTCGGGCGGAACTTCCGGGTGCGGCGGAATGATCTCCGCCTCCTGGTCGGCTGCGGCGCGGCGGGCGCGATCGGGGCGGCGTTCAATGCCCCGCTCACCGGCGCATTCTATGCGTTCGAGCTGGTGATCGGCACCTATTCGCTGGTGACGCTGGCGCCGGTGGTGGTCGCCTCGATCTCGGCGATCGCCGTCGATCGCTGGCTGCTCGGCGATCCGGGCGGCTTCGAGATGATCCTGCCCAGCACCATCCCGCCCTTCGACTATATCCCGGTGCTGGCGCTCGGCATGGTGTGCGCGCTGTTCGGAATCGCCATCATGCGCGCGGTGACACTGACCGAGGAGGTGTTCCGCCACAGCGGCGTGCCGGCCTGGCTGCGCCCGGCGATCGGCGGGCTCGCGGTCGGGATCATGGCCCTGGTGACGCCGCAAGTGCTCTCTTCCGGCCACGCGGCGCTGCATCTCGGCATCAATGCCCCCTATTCGCTGCCGTTTCTCATCCTGCTGGTGCTGCTCAAGGCCGCCGCCTCGGCGATTTCGATCGGCTCGGGCTTTCGCGGTGGGTTGTTCTTCGCCTCGCTCTTCCTCGGCGCCATGCTCGGCAAGCTGTTCGCCGCCGTGCTCGCGGCGCTGACGGTGAAAACCTTGCTGCCCGGCGTGGTCTGCGCCGTCGTCGGCATGAGCGGCCTTGCGACCGCGATCGTCGGCGGCCCGCTGACGATGGCGTTTCTGGCCCTTGAGAGCACAGGCAGCCTGCCGCTCACTATCGCCGTGCTCGCCGCCTCGGTGATCTCGGCGCTCACCGTGCGCCGCACCTTCGGCTATTCCTTCGCCACCTGGCGTTTCCATCTGCGCGGCGAGGCGATCCGCAGCGCCGTCGATGTCGGCTGGATGCGCAATCTCACCGTCGGGCGGATGATGCGCCGCGAGGTGCGGACCATTCGCGTCGATACGCCACTCGTCAATTTCCGCCGCGATTTTCCGCTCGGCTCGGAGCAGCGCGTGATCATCGTCGATCAGGCCGGCCGCTATGCCGGCATCGTCCTGGTCGCCGAGGCCCATGCCGTGGACGGCACGGCCAGGCTCGCCGATATCCTCCATCACGCCGACCGGGCGCTGCTGCCGCAAATGAGCGTCAAGGATGCGATCAGTGCCTTCGAGCAGGCCGAGAGCGACGCCCTGGCGGTGGTGGACAGCCATGAAAGCGGCCGCGTCATCGGCCTGCTTACCGAACAATACGCGCTCCGCCGCTATAGCGAGGAGCTTGACCGGCGCCGGCGCGACCTCTCCGGGGAATGACGCGGTAATTTCATGCAAAACATTGAATTTTTCCGGATTCTCCCTTTGCCCTGTTGTTTTTCATTCGTAGCAATGATATAGCAACCAAAGGTTGATGGGGGTAGCCAGAAATGCAATCAGATTACCGCGACAAAGAGACATTCGCAATAGTTTTGCACATGTTATGGGAATGTCGGAACGTTTTTGCCGATTTAAATGATGTTACAAAAAGCGCCTATGTCGAAAAATGTATAAAAAATATTCTTTATTCCGAAAACAATGAAGTAAACAATAGATTATTATAACAGACTATGTTATCAAATATTTGGTTAATAAATAACTCGCGTGTTAACCGCCATTTAGGCTGGGTCAGCCCGCCAAATTCACCATCAAATATATCTAATTTTTACAAATTAAGATTTAATGATATTTCAGTTCAATTTGTGACCGCCAATTCGCTCAAGGCGGATGCGTATCGTATACGTTATAGGGCATATGCGGCGCGAGGATATATCTTAAAAAAAGACACACAGTCTTGGGAGGATGAATTTGACAATGTACATTCTACGAGAATAGCTGTGCTATTCAAATGCGGAGTTCCAACTGCCACAATAAGATTGTGTTTTTTTGATTCTTCAGTTATGAACAATATCTACGATGCACTTCCGAGCGCCACACAATTTAATTACACAACTAAAAATATATTAAAAAAACTTTGCCTGATTCAGAATAACTTGAAAATAATTGAAATATCAAAACTTGCTAGCCTATCAGAAAAGCATGATAGAATTCCAATTCTTCTATCTATTTATAGATTTATAAAAGAAAAAATTTTCAATTTAGGCGCAGATATAGTTATAATTTCCGTTCGAACGCAACATGTGAATTTCTATACCCGCTTTGGATTTAAAATTCTTGAGGAAGGTAAATTATATAAAAAAGACAATGTAGTTCTTTCTTTACTCGTGTCTGGCGCTGGTAATTTTCGGTCTCTTGCGGAGCGGCTTTAAGCTGAATTTCATAAAATTTCCTAATCTTGAAATGTTAGCAAAATGATTAACGCCCGCTAGCCGGCTGCGGGTAGCCGCATTGTGTTAATTTTCCGGTTGCCTGGGCCTGCCCAAAAGAGTGATAATGCGGCCCGCAATTGGGAGGCCGGACCATGAGAAGGCGCTATTTTGCTCTGACGATCAGCATGTTAGCTGTAGCTGCCCCCATCGCAGCGCATGCGACAGCGATCTATCCTTATGCCTTTGCCTCGGATCAAATCACCAATCTTCAGGTCGAAAATTCCGACACAGGCGAATTGGTGTCTATTCCTTTGAATTCAGGAAGCCAGGAAGCTATCAGCGATAGCGCTCAATATGACGGATATGGAATTTCCGGATACCAAGGCAGTGGGGCAATTAATTCGGCCCTAAGCATTCCGCAAGCGTTTTCAGGTCCATTGTCTTCGACGCCCCCAGCAAGCTTCACCGCCGTTGGCCCAGGCAACATGATTGGTGCTCGTGCAGACGCGGTGATCGGGGCGCTGGTTGCGCCCGGGCCAGGAGTTATGGGGGGCAGCTCTGTTTCGAATGTCGCTGAAGCTTATGGGAATGCATTAGGGAGTTCTTCAGCGGCAAATGTTGCCTATATTAACTTTACGTTTTCTGGCGCTGGCTATCCCCTTGATATAATTTTCCAAGAAACAACCGAGCTTGTGGCCACTACGGCAGGCGCATCTTCTGGCTTTTTAGGTGAGTCGGCGTCTGCAAGTGCCCTAAACGCCTTGGTTCTCAACGGCAGTAACGGTACCTCATTCTCCGCATTTCCGTTCGGAATCAACGGGCAGGTGGCAGTTAGTTCTTCGAATGGCACGGGCAGCTCCCCGTATTCTAGCAGCGGAACCTACTCTATCGTTACTCCTAGGTTAGATAATGGAGTAACATATACACTTAGTCTCCAATCGTCGGTAACAGAAACCATCCAGGCGGGAAGCGCCGTGCCTGAACCACCGTTAGGCCTTTTATTCGGGCTTGGTGCGCTTGGACTGTGGTCGTTCGTGCGACTCACAAATAAATCAAGACACCAAGCGAAGATTTAATTCTACGACACGGATCGGACTCAATGCAGGATTTTGTTCTCAGAGTTTTTGTATTTTAGTGCTCGTATGCTATCAAACACTTTAAGCCAAACAATTTCGCCATTAACGTCTCCCCGGCCGCGCATCTCCAATGCGTGACCCATAGCGTAATCGGCCGCGTTATCAGCGTGTTTTTCGATCATCATTATTGCCAACCGCCATATATCCTCTGAGTTTTGTCTGCCTTTCATAATTTTCTGCCCCGTAACATAGAGATTGAACCTAACATTATTTATATTTCGGCATACCCACCGTCAGTTTGTCAATGATTTTATTCGAGACGATGCCTCGGCGTTCACGCCCTGGTTGAGCGACAAACGGAAATTTACCCTTGTTTGTCGGTTGTTCCACTCCCCCTGTTCGGAGTAATCCGATTCGTATCCTTTCGTATGCAGTGCGGGGGCGGCTACGATGCGAACGTTTGCGGCATACATTTTTCTAGCGATTTGCCTTATTTGCCCGCGCGCGGATGCTGGGCCATCCTTGCTATATTATGTCTCGACGCAAGAAGGGGCCGCGACTCCTCCTGCCGGGCGGGCTGCTGAACAACTCATTCCAACGTCAACGGGCTATTCTGCCATCACGTTCCCTGGAATTGCCAGTTTAACATTCGATAATGGCAGTCATGTTGTAAATGGGACAAATAATTATGCTATAGGAGGCGGTTACGCCGCTCCAATACTTTCAAATGGTAATGCTTATTCTGATAATTACTATTCAACAGAAACGGGTTCTATAGTTTTTAATTTTTATTATGAGCAATTTTATATTGGGATACTGTGGGGGTCAGTTGACACAGAGACAAACGGAAATTTGTTAACTTTTTATAATAATGGATCATTGATTGGTCAAATAAGCGGAGCCGAACTTATAGCTTTGGCGAGTAACGTAGAAAATTTCTATGTTGGATCTCAGGTTTTTGGTGGAACTTTTTATTTAAATGTTTCTGGAGTTAACGGCGGCGAATTTAACGAGATGATAGCTTCAAGCGGGGTGCCTTCATTTGAATTTGGTCAGGTAACAGTCATTGGCCAGAATATTTCGGGGGGAAGCGATCCAATTCCGGAGCCGCCTTTCGTTTTTTATTTTGTGCTCTTAATTTTTGTTGTGTCTAGATTTATTTTCATGGAACCGTAGGCGATCTGGACAGCGTTGACGAGCAATGTCAAGTTCGCTAGGCTTGGTGCCGTCGGTGGTCCACCTGCCCGAAGACCGGCTCCGGCCAGACCGCGCCGCACCCGGCCTTGCCGAGGACGAAACCGTTTTCCTCTTCATGTTCGATTTCCTCTCCCACGTCCGGCGCAAAAACCCGGAAGCGGTGGTGGAGGCGTTTTGCGCCGCCTTCCCGGCCGGCGAGGAAAAGGTCCGGCTGCTGATCAAGACCCAGGGCGGCGAGCACGCGCCGGAGGATTGGCGCCGCCTCGGCGATCTCTGCCTCGATCCGCGCATCGAAATCCGCGATGCCAAAATCGATCGCGCCGAGGTCATCGCCCTGATCGAAGCCGCCGATGCCTTCGTCTCGCTGCACCGCGCCGAAGGCTTCGGGCGCGGCCCGGCCGAGGCGATGTGGCTCGGCAAGCCGGTGATCTCGACCGATTACTCCGGCACCAGCGATTTCGCCGACCACGAGACGGCGTTCCTCGTCGGCTATCAGAGGGTGCCGGTCGCGGTCGAGGATTATCCCGGCGCCGAGGGGCAGGATTGGGCCGATCCGGATGTCGAGGAAGCGGCGCGGGCGATGCGCCGCATCCACACCCACCCCGAGGCGGCGCGGGCGATCGGCGCACGCGGCCAAACCCGGGTGCGATCGCTCTATCACCCGCGCATCGCCGGGGAAGCGATGCGCGTCGCCCTCGGCCTCGTCCCACCCGCCGCCGCGCCGCCCGCCTTGCCGCCGCGCCGCCGGGCGCGGCCACGACCGGCGCTTGCCAAACCCGCCGCCGATCTGGGATAAATCCGCGGTGCCCGGTCCTCGATCCTTCCGCCCAGGCGTCGCCCTCGCAGCGGTCGTGCTGCTCGGCGGCTGCAAAATCATCGACCAGACGACTTTCGGCGCCAAGCCGGTGGCGCCGGCGCCGGATTTCGTCGCCGAGGCGCTGAAGCCCGGAAGCAAGCTGCCGCTGATGACGATCCGCTTCGACGGCACCCCGTTCAACTATGACGCACAGCTCAAATCCGTGCTGGAAATGGCGCAAACCCGCCGCCCGGACGCGAAATACCGGGTCGTGACGGTGGTGCCGGCTAGCGGCGATCCCGACAAGGACAGCCGCGCCATCGAGAACGGCCGCTATGATGTGCGCCGGCTCGAGGACGCGATGACCAATGACGGCGTCGCCGGCGACGATATCCGCACCTCGGCGCGGACCGAAAAAGGCGTGACGGCGCGCGAAATCCGCATCTATGTCGAATAGACGCGGGGATAAGGGCGCCCCGAAGACGTGGTCAGGGTAGCGTGATCCCGACGATGTCGCGCACATCGCGCCCGCCGCGGTGATCGCCGGGCACGATCAGACGCAGATGGCCTTCGCCGAGCGCAGCACCATTCATGCGTTCGGCGAGCAGCACCGGTTTCCCCTCGAATTCGGGAGAAATTTCGCCGAGCGCGAGCGCCGCCCGGTAGCCGTCGCGGCTGCTGACGATGACGACCCGCCCGCCCTGATCGCGCGGCGTGATTCCGGCGAGGGCGCCGTTTCGTTCCAGCACGGTCCAGAGCAGCGGGCCGGCGAAAACCGCGTGTTGTGCGCCGTGGCTGGTCTCGAAAGAGATCTCCGCCGTGGTCATCGGGAGCGTGGCGAGCGCGGCGGCGGTGACGGTGATACTCTTGCCGCCGGCAAGCGTGATGGTGAGGGCGGCGGGATCATCGGCGAGTGCCCGCCGCGCGATTCCAGCGGAGATGACCAGCGCGAACAGGAACAACGCAACCGGCGCCAGGCGCTTCAGTGTTCGGATCATCGGCTCCTCGCTCGCTGTATTTATAAAAATATAAACCACCCGTAGCCGCGGCGCCATGGTGCTCGCGCCCGCCTTGGCCGGCGGGGTTATGGCGCCAGATGGTTGGCGTAGGCCTTGCGCAAAGTCACTTTCGAGAGCTTGCCGGTTGCGGTGTGCGGCAATTCCTCGACCACGATGACATCATCGGGGAGCCACCAGCGCGCCACTTTATCGGCGAGAAAATCGAGCATCGTGGCCTTGTCGAGGACGGCGCCTTCCTTGCAGCGGATGAGCAATAAGGGGCGTTCGACCCATTTCGGGTGGGCAACACCGATCGCCGCCGCCTCCAGAACGTCGGGGTGGCCGACGGCGGCGTTTTCCAACTCGATCGAGGAAATCCACTCGCCGCCGGATTTGATGATGTCCTTGGCACGGTCGGTCAGCGTGACATAGCCATCTTCGTCCATGGTCGCGACATCGCCGGTGTTGAACCAGTGCTCAGCATCGATCACGACGCCGCCCTCGCCCTTGAAATACCCCGCCGTCACCCACGGCCCACGCACCATCAGCGCCCCGACCGAGCGGCCATCACGCGGCAATGGCCGCCCCTCGGCATCGACGACGCGGATCTCGACGCCATAGACCGGCCGCCCCTGTTTCGCCTGGATGTCGTAGCGCGCCTCGCGGTCGAGGCCGATATGCTTGGGCAGGAGCCGGCCCAGAGTCGCGATCGGGCTGGTCTCGGTCATGCCCCAGGCATGGAGGAGGAAAGCGCCGAATTCCTCGTCGAAGCGCTTGATCAGCGCCCGCGGCGCCGCCGAGCCGCCGCAGAGGACACGATCGAGGCGGATCGTGGTGAGGTCGAGAGCGGCGCGGTTGCGATCGATATAGTCGAAAAATCCGAACCACACCGTCGGCACGCCGGCGGCGAAGGTGCAGCGCTCGGTCTGCATGAGCGAGAACAGGCTGGCGCCATCGAGGCGCGGCCCGGGCAGGACCAGCTTGGCCCCGACCATTGCCGCGGCAAATGGCACGCCCCAGGCATTGGCGTGAAATAGCGGCACCACCAAAAGCCCGCTATCGAGACAGGAGACGGCGAGACCATCGGCGGCGGCAGCGCAGAAGGAGTGCAGCAATAGCGCGCGATGGCTGTAGAGCACGCCCTTGGGATTACCGGTGGTGCCGGAGGTGTAACAAAGGATGGAGGCGGCGTTTTCGTCGAGAGTGGGCCAGGGATGGGCATCGCTCTCCGCCCCGAGAAGATCCTCGTAGCAAAGCAGATTGGGGAGAGCGAGGCTGGGCATATGGGCGCGATCGGTGAGCGCGATGAGGCCGCGCAGCGATGGCACGTTCGGGGCCACCTCGGCGATGATCTCGGCGAAGCCGATATCGAAAAAGACGTAGCTGTCCTCGGCGTGGCGCAGCATGTATTCGATCTGCGGCAGAAACAGGCGCGGATTGACGGTGTGGAGCACGGCGCCGATGCCGGTGACGCCGAAATAGAGTTCGAGATGGCGCGACGTGTTCCAGGCGAGAGTTGCGACGCGATCGCCTTCGCCGACCCCCAATCGCCGCAGCGCGCCGGCGAGCTTCCCGGCCCGCTCGGCGACCTCACCCCAGGTACTCCGCGCGATCGGGCCCTCGACGGTTTGGCTGACGATCTCGGTGCCGGCATGGTTCGCCGCGGCATGCGTGATCAGCGAAGACAGCAGCAGCGGCGTGCGCTGCATCAATCCTTGCATCGTCTCTCTCCCCTTCGGCAATTTTCGTGATGTTACACGAGGAGAGAGGCGATCGGCAGGTTTTTTTGGCCGCTTTTAGCTTCGTCCAGCGGCGACATCGAAGCTACGGGTGAACACCGCCTTCTTCGTATCCTCCACTTTCACGTGCAATTGGCCGGGGCCATCGGGGATGAAGGCGAAGGTCAGCGCCGGATCCTCGCTCAAGGAGATGTCGGCGTCGAAATCGAAAACCAGCCGGTCATTATAGGTGACATGGATGGTTTGGATGTAGCGCGCCGGGATATAATTCCGGGTGAGCTGGTCCATCTGCATGCCGTTATTATTGGGATGGCGGATCAGCAGTTCGGCAAGTTCCGGCTGGCCAGGGACGGGGTCGCCGGTGAGCGTGAGTTTCATCCGCCCGATCTGCTTGAGCGCCAGATCCTGATCGCTGCCCGCCGGCGCCGAGCAGCCGCCGGCCGCCTTGACGAAGCGTTCGGCGACGAACAACGTGCCATCGGTGGTCTCGGCGACGGCGTGCATCAGCGTATATTGCTCGACGCGGACACGGGTTTTCAGGAGATGGGGGTCGATCGCCGGGCCGAAATGGAAGGTGCCGGCAAGCGGGGATGGGTTGCCGTCCACCATCAGATAGACTGCTTTGACCGTTTGAGCGCCGCTCAGCGTGATCGAGACCGGCACCAACGCCGCATCCATCGCCCGCGTCGGGGCTTCGAGCGCGATCACGCCACTGCCATCATGGAGCACGCGGTCGCCGAACACGACATGGCGGAGATTGTCCCATCGCGCCGCCCGCGCCGCCTCATCCTCGGCGGCTCGCGCCGGCAGAGACGCGAACAGAACCAGACCCAGAGCCAGCAGCAGGGATTTCATGGCGTTGCGTTTCCTCTCACAATCGGGGGCGGCTCATGACCGCGCCTATTCCCATTCCAATTCCTTATAGGCTTCGAGCACGTTGCGGCCATTATAATCGTCGAATAGCCGCCACTGGCCGCGCTCGTCTTGCCCCGCGAGGCGGCTCGCCGCGTCGATATCGACCCCTTTGAGGATAAGCGCGCGAACGTCCCGCGCAAGGGTCGCGAGGTAGCGTTCCTCATCCGCCGCCGCCGCCGGCCAGGGGACGGAGACCGGCCCATGCCCCGGCACGGCGCGCGCCGCCGCCCGCCGCTTGAGTGTGGCGAGTGCGGCCTGCCAGCCGGTGAGGCTGCCATCCAGCACCGGGATGCGCCCGACGAACAGCAGATCGGCGGCCCAGAGCGTGCCGGTCGCGGTATCGAACACGGTGAGGTCGGTGTCGGTATGGGCCGGAGCATGGGCGGTGATCTCGAGGACACGGCCGCCGAGATCGATCACCTGCCGGTCGGTGACGAGCTGGGTCGGCGCCAGCGCCGTGCCGGCCGCCTCCGGGCCGAGCAAATCGACGAGGCGGCGGCGATAGAAATCCTGCCGCGCCGCCAGCGCCGCCGGCAGCCGGACATGGCCGATCACCGAGGGGTGGTCGGCGGCGAAAGCACTGGCGCCGAAAATATGGTCGAGATGGATATGGGTTTCGATCACATAGCGGATCGGCCGCGCGGTCCGGGCACGAATGGCGGCGCGCAAACGCAGGCCATCGGCGCCGCTGCCGCCGGGATCGATCACCGCGACCGCATCGCGCCCGATCACGAAGCCGATATTGGCGATGGCGTCGGCGTTTTCCGCCGAGGCATCGGCATCCTCGCCGCGGCGGACGAACACCCCGGGCGCAACCTCCTGCATCGGAAAATCCGGCGCAGCGCCGGCCGTCGCCAGCAGGGCGGCGCTCGCCAGCAGCCGGCGGCGGGTCAGGCGGGGCGGACAGCAGGGACAGAACATCGCGGTGCCTTGGCGGGGAGGAGAGCCGAGCGCGGAGAAATATCGCGCCAAACAACACGTCCGGCCAAGGGGCATGACGCGGAGAGATGGGAGGCGGAGAGGTGGATGGCCCTTCAGGGCGATGATTAATTTTTCTCGAACATTCGGCCGAAAGGGCGCAAAATTAACTAGAAATTATCTTTCGGCCGATGTAAGTCTCTTTTTACGAGATTTCTATCTCTTTTAAAACCGCGGGTTACATGACCTCTGCGTGGAACAACCCATCGGGTGGGGTATGGACGGTCGGGACCAACTGGTCCCCCGAATCCGTGCCCGGTTCCACAACCGATGCGATCATCGGTCTCCCCGGCGACTATGTCGTCGCCGTGCAGCAATCCGCGACGCTGGCCGATCTCACCCTCGCCGATAGCGGCGCGACCCTTCTCGTCGCACCTGCCGCCCCGTTCGCCGGGGTCACCCTCGCGGTCACCGGCGGGCTCGATCTCGCCGCCGGCACCCTGGCGCTGGCCGGCGGCGAGACGACCCTCGCCAGCGGTTTCGCCGGCGCGCTCCCCGGAATTCCGGCGACCACCGTCATCACCCCGGCGGTGCTCGCTCTCGGCGGCGATCTCAGCGCCAGCGGCGGCGCGATCACCGCCCGTTTCGCGGTGATCGAGACGGAGACGAGCGCGCGCCTCACCGGCGTCGCCCTCACCCTCGGCGATCAGGCGACGCTGGTCGCCGGCGCCGGCACGCTCACCCTTGACGGACAGATCACCGCCGATGGCAGTGGTGACGCCCTGAGCGGGGCGATGGTGAATGACGGCGCGCTGGTCTTCGCGACCCCCGGCACGGCGAGCATCAACCCCGATGGCCGCGCCGATTTCGTCAATGACGGCACGATCGACGTGACCGCCGGGCAGGTGGTCGGCAATTTTCAGGATTTCACCAATGCGGGTGAGATCGCGCTCGGCGGCAACTTCGCCCTCACCACCACCGGCGGCGTCGAGAATACCGGCAGCGTCCTGATCGCGAGCGGAGCGACGCTGGCGCTGACCTCCGGGACGGTGCCGCTCGGCCTCGGCGCCTTCGAGAACCAGGCCGGGAGGCTGCAAATCGGCGGCACCGTTTCGCTCGCCGGCGGCACGCTCGCGCTCGATGCCGGCAGCACCACCGATCTCACCGGCACCATCGCCCGCGGCACCATCGCCAATCACGGCGATCTCATCGTCCAGGGCGGGACGTTCGACGGCGTCACCTATATCGGCACGCTCGCTTTGCCGACGCTCGGCGCCGGCGCCCCGGTGACGCTCGCCATCGCGCAGGGGCTCGTCGTCACCGGCGGCTCGCTCGCGATCGGCGCCGATACTCTGCAACTCCTCGATAGCGAGACGCTCACCCCGTCGGCGCTCAGCCTCGCCGGCGGCGCGCTGGACGGGCCGGCGGGCGGCACGCTGACCCTCGGCGCCGACGAGACCGCGACCGCGACCGGAAACAGCCGGATCACCGCCGGCGATGTCGTCAATGACGGCACTCTGATCGTCGCCGCCGGCACCCTCACCGTCACCACCGACGCTTTCGCCAATGACGGCAGCCTGATCGTCGATCCCGGCGCGACGCTCGATCTGGTTTTGCCCGCTGATGCGCCGGCGCCAAATCTCGGCGCGGTCGGCGGCCAAGGCTGGATCGAGATCGACCCGCCCGGGCAGGCGCCGGTGCTGGCCGTCGCCCAGGACCCGCCGCTGGCCTGTTTCCTCGCCGGCACCCGCATCGCGACCGCGAGGGGCGAGGTCGCGGTCGAGGATCTCCGCCCCGGCATGCGGGTGCGGACGGTCTCGGGGGGGCTGGCGCCGATCATCTGGATCGGCCAGCGCCGCGTCGATTGCCGCCGCCATCTCCGGCCGGAGCTGGTGCAGCCGGTCCGCATCCTTGCCGGCGCGTTCGCCCCTGGCATCCCGCGGCGCGATCTCCGCCTCTCGCCGGACCACGCCATCGCCTTCGCCGCCGGGCCGGGGGCGGCGCATCGCCATCGGCTGGTGCCGGTGAAATGCCTGCTCAATGGCGCGACGATCGTCCAGGAGGATGCGGCGCGGGCGTCTTACTTCCATGTCGAACTGCCCCGGCACGACATCCTGCTCGCCGAGGGGCTGACGGTGGAGAGCTATCTCGACACCGGCAACCGCGGTGACTTCGCCAATGGCGGGGTGCTCACGACCCTCTATCCGGATTTCACCCCGCTCACCGGCTGGGAAAATGCCTGCGCGCCGCTTTGCCTCGGCGGCGAAGCGGTGGCCCGGATACGGCGGCGCCTTATCGCCCGCGCCGAAATCCTCGGCTGGCGGCGCGAGACCGGCGCCGATCTTCATCTTCGCTTTGGCCAGGCGATCTTGCGCCCAGCGGCGACGCACGGGACGCTGCATCGCTTCCTATTGCCGCCGAGCGCGCGGATGGGCGGCAGCGAGTCCGTCGAAATCCTCTCCCGGAGCGGAGTGCCGGGCGGCACGGTGCCAGCGCGGCTCGATTTCCGACGGCTCGGTGTGCGGCTCGGCGCCATTGTCCTCGATGCGCGGCCGGTGCCGCTCGACGGCCCGGCGCTCGGGGCGGGGTTTCATGCGCCGGAATGGGATGGCGCGCGGCTCTGGCGCTGGACCAACGGCGCTGGCCGGCTGTCGCTGCCGGCGCGGCCGCGACCCTCGGTTTTGGATCTCGTCGTCCTCGACGCCGAGCCGGGTTTTCGCCCGCCGCCGGCGCGCCGCGTTCATCAGAGATTAAGCGATCCCGGTAATGATGGCGCAACCACGTTCCAGAACGGGGCGCGGGCAAGGCCGGGCCGGGCGGTTTGGCTGCGCGGATGACCGCAAAATAGGCGGGTATCGGCGCAGATTTCCAAGCCTTCCGTCGGCGTCAACCGGGAGGCCGCAGAACGGCGCATGTCGAACCTGATTCTGGAATTGCGGCAAGGCGAGATGATGATCGTCAACGGTGCCGCGATCCGCTTTCGCAACAAAACCCGCATCGAGCTTGCGGCGCGCGCGCGTTTTCTGTTCGGCAAGCAGATCATGGCGCCGAACGAGGCCAATTCCCCAGCGCGGCGCGTCTATTTCGCCTTGCAGACCGCCTATATCGGCACCGAGGAGGAACGCCGGCAGGGGCTCGCCGAGGCGAAACAGTTGATCGAGGCGTTCAAGGAGGCCACCACCTCGCAGCTCGCCCGCGAAATTCTCGATCGCGCCATGCTCGCCGCCGAGGCCGATGATTGCTATCAGGCGCTCCGCCTCGCCCGCCGCATCATCCGCCATGAGGACGCCGTCCTCGGCGCCCCGGCGCAGGAATAGCCACGCCTCCACCCTGAACGGATAAAAGTTTTTTGGTTCTTTTTTTCAAAAAAGAACGATTTTTTTTCTCTATCACACGGCCCGGCGACGAAACCGGGCAAGGATCAGAAGCCCGCTCGCGAGCATGGCCAGCGGCGCCGGCTCGGGAACCCCCTCGGCGTTGGACGTCGTTGCGGGCAGGAATTGCAGCAGCGGCTCGCTGAAGATATCGAGGTTGGGGTCCATCCCCGGGGTCGCGGTCAACTGATCGAAATAAAACGGCGAGAGCGCGGTGCCGGCGGGGTTGAAGCTCACCGGCCCGGCGCCGGCCGGGGGGGCTGCGATGTTCAAGGCATCGAGATGAGAGAAGTCGAGGAAATACGTCTTGCCGGCGGTCAAGGCGATGGCGGCGGCGAAATCGCCGCTCACCCAGACGCCTTGGCCGGTATTGGTGGCCAGCGAAAAACTGCCGAGCAGATGGCCGCCGACGGAAGGCAGCGCGTCATAGAGCCCGACGACGACATCATGCGGCGCCGTGCCGAACACCGCGAAGCTGGTGGCGATCCCGGCGAGGCCGTAACTCGTGGCCGGTTTGTAGAGCCAGCCGCCATCGGAGGGGCCCCAGAGAAAATTCTGATCGGCGGCGAGCCCGGTATTGAAACTGGCGATGGGTGCTGCCCGCAGCGGCGCCACCGAGCTGGCGAGCGCCAAGAGGGCGAGCGCCAAAAGGGCGAGCGCGCGGCGCGAAACGTGACGCCGTTCTCTCGCGCCTTGCGAATCAATGCTCAATATGCAGCTCATGGCACAGGTTTGTATGATTACAAAACAACCGAATGACAAGAATTTTAACTGTAAACTTCATCCCGTGAGGAAATATCCCAGGTTGCACCCGATGACGGAAGATCCGGCGACGAACCCGCACAGGTTGGAATCCTGGCGGGATCCGGTCAGTGATTTCGCCGCGCTCGGGGCGCGATGGCGGGCGTTCGAGGCGACAGCGGCGGGATCGTTCTTTCAAAGCTGGACCTGGATCGGCTGCCTCGCCGCGGCACGGTTTCCTGACCCGTGGCTGCTCCGCGTGACGGCGGATGGGCGGGAGATCGCGCTCGGCCTCTTCAATCGCCGCCGCGCCTGGTGGGGGGGGGCGCGATGGTTCCTCGGAGAGAGCGGCAATCCGGCCTGGGATGCGATCTTCGTTGAGGAAAACGGGCTGCTGCTGGCGCGCGACGTCGCCGATGACGGCACGGTGATCGCCGCTGGCCTCGCGGCGCTCGGCGGGCAGCGGGTGATTTTGAGCGGGGTGGACGCAAGGCATCTCGCGGCGGCGGCGCGGCGCGGCGGCTACGCACGCGAGACGCGGACCGCGCCTTTCGTCGATCTCGCCAAGACGCGGGCGGCCGGGGGCGGATTTCTCGCCGGGCGCAGCGCCAATACCCGCTATCAATTGCGGCGCTCGGCGCGGAGTTATGCGGCGCGGGGGGATTTGACCGTGCGACGCGCCGCCGATGCCGCCGAGGCCGCGGCGTTTCTCGACGCGCTCGCCGTCCTGCATCAGCGGAGCTGGACCGGGCGCGGCAAGCCCGGCGCCTTCGCCAATCCGTGTTTTCTGCGCTTTCATCGAGAGCTGATCGCGCGCGGGCATCCACGCGGCGAGATCGACCTGCTGCGCGTCTCGGCGGGCGGGACGGTGCTCGGCTATCTCTATAATTTCCTCTGGCGCGGCGCGGTTGCCAGCTATCAGAGCGGATTCGACTTCGTCGCTGCCGGGCCGCATGAAAAACCGGGCCTCACCGCGCATCATCTGGCGATCGAGCATTACGCCACCTTGGGGGCGACGCGCTATGATTTTTTGGCCGGCGCGGCGCGCTACAAAACCAGCCTCGCCGACGCGGCGCGGCCGATGCACTGGGTGGTGATGGGTGGCTGGCTGGGACGTTGATGCGCCGGCGGAAACCGTCGGAAAACTTGACACCTCTGGATTTTATATCGATACCATAATATTAACGAATTGGAAAGGCCGGGCATTTTATTCTGGCGCGATTTTTGCTTAGTCATTTCCGCTGACTATGTTCCTGCAATCGCGCTTTCGTGGTGTGATTGCCGCGGAAAGCTTTGCCATCCGCGGCATGGGTCACGCCACAAGGCGATTTTTCGGTTGCATGGCCGGAGGGCGCGAAAATGGCGTTCATGCACGGAAAGAAATTCGGATGGCTGGTCGGCGCCGCGGTTCTGGCCGTGGCGTCGCCGGCGCGGGCCGCTTTGACCCTGAGCTTCAGCGAGGCGGATACCGGCGGAAGGACCGCTACGGCCACCGATACCGTGGGCAACGGACTGATCGCGACCACGACGCCCGGCGTTTATGATTTCGGTTTCACTGGCAATAATTTCTTTCTCTCGGGCACGCTTTCGACCGAAACCGGCACCATCGGGCCGCAAACCGCCCTGCCGGGGTTCTCTTTAACGACGACGACAGGCGGCTATTTCTATAGCTTTGGCGCCGGCAGCCTGACCATTACCCTCAGCGATACCGGGCTTTCGCTGCCCGGCTGGGGCAGCCCGGTCATCGGCACGATCGCCGGCGCCAATGGTGGCGCCCTCAGCGCGATTTCGGCGGCGTTCTCGGCGAGCACCGATAACGGCGTGACCTATACCCCGGTCGATGGCGGGCTCTCTTTTTCCTCGGTCGACAGCAGCTTCGCCGGCAGTATCACCGGCAATGGCGCCAATCTCGATGCATTGCAGGCCGCCGTCACCCTTTCGACCGGTACGGGGTTTTTTTTGGATAACACCCTCTCATTCTCCGAGACCAATCCGGTGCCGGAGCCGGCGTCCCTCAGCCTGCTTGGCGCAAGCCTCGCCGGCCTCGCCTTTGCCCGCCGCCGGCGCGCAAACCCGGCCGGATCGTCGGAAAACTGAACACTCGGCTTGCGGCAAGGCTTGGCCTGAATTTAATCAATTGATTTAATTGTATTTATTAATCTGGCATGGTTTCTGCTTAAAGGATTGGATGTTTAGATAATCTTAACCTCTCGACGAAGGATCGCCCGAGATGAAAACCAAACTTCTTTCCACCGCCGCCTTCCTCGGCCTCGCCGTGGCAGCGCTGGCCATCGCCCCGGGCAAAGCCCAGGCGGGGGCCATTAGTGGTTCGATTTCCATGAGTGACGTTTCCGTCGGGACATCGCCCACAGGGAGCAATCTTACCTACGACGCGACCATCAACAATGCCTCTAACTTCTTCGGGACCGGAAGCGGTGGTTTCAGTACGGTGACTTCTGGCACGCCGGTGTCGGATTTCACCTTGATAGCGAGGGATGGGGAAACCGTAAGCTGGACGAGCAGCGTCGGCTCTTTCAGCGGGACCATCGAAAGCGTCACTCCGGGCGGGAACAACTCGACCTCCTTCACCCTGGCGCTCTATGCCCTCGGAACTTTCACGCCGGCGGGATCGTTGACGCCGACTTATACCGCTGGTCCGGCGAGCGAAACTTTCGCCTACACCGAAACCTCCGTCAACGGCAATATTTCCTACTCGGGAAGCAGCACGCTCGCTTCGCCACCTAGCCCGGACACCGTCCCCGAGCCGGCCTCGCTCGCGCTGCTCGGCAGCGGCCTGATCGGCCTCGGTCTCGCCCGGCGCCGGCGCAACAAGGCCTGAGTGTCGGAAAACTGAACACACGGATACCCCCGAGGACGGCTTTCCTCGGGGGTGTTTGCTAGGCTATCGTCCTGGGCTGCGTGACGATATCCGCCAAGGCGATCCGGAATGGCCGGCAGGGAATCCTTGCCGGCTGTTTTCGTCATCGTCGCCTTTCCGGCACCAGGAGACCGACATGACTCTCACCCTCCGCCCCCTCACCCCCGAAGCCTTCGCCCCCTTCGGCACCGTCACCACCCTTACCCCTGGTGCCGACCCGATTCGGCTGGTCGCGGAGATCGAGAATGTGCGGGCGGCGGCACGGCTGCATGTCGATTTCACCACCGCGGCACTGCGCCCGCTCCCGCTCGCGGCGAAGCTGTTCGAGCGCCATCCGGGCAATTCACAGAGCTTCATCCCGCTTGCCGTGACGCGCGCGCTGATCCTCGTCGCCCCCGCCGATCCGGGCGGCGCCCCCGATCTCGCGGCGGCGCAGGCCTTCGCCGCCAGCGGTGATCAGGCGGTCACCTATCGCCGCGGCGTCTGGCACCATCCGTTGACCGCGCTCGACGCGCCGGGTTTTTTCGCGATCCTCACCTTCCGGGCCGGCGATGACGGCGATACCGAGTTTTTTGCCCCTCTCGTGACGCTGACCATCGCCGCCTGAACCGCCTCAGCCGGGAGATCCCGGCGCCCGGGTCGCGTCTCCGGACCAGCCCTCGGCGGTCGCGCCCGCCAGGGCCTCGACCCGCGCCTGATCGGCGGCAAGCGCGCGTGCCGGGCCGGAATAGACCACCGCGCCATTGTCGAGAACGAAGGCATGATCGGCGATGGCGAGGCTCATGCGCACATTCTGTTCGACCAGCAGCACCGACATCCCCTCGGCGCGCATCCGCGTGACGATGCGGAACACCTCCCGCACCACCAGCGGCGCGAGGCCCTGCGAGGGCTCGTCGAGGATGAGGAGACGCGGGTTGAGCAGCAGCGCCCGCGCGATCGCCAGCATTTCCTGCTCGCCGCCGGAAAGCTGCCGGCCGCGATTGCCACGGCGCTCGCTAAGGCGCGGGAAGAGTTCGTAAACCCGCGCGATGTCCCAGGCACCGCGGCGCCCGCGCGGCACCTTGAGATTTTCCTCGACGGTGAGATTGGCGAAAATGCGCCGCCCCTCCGGGACATAGCCGACGCCACGCGCCGCGACGCGGAACGGCGGCCAGCGCGTCGTCTCCTGCCCGAACACCGCGACCCGCCCGGCGCGCGGCGGGGTCAGGCCGACGACGCTGCGCAGCGTCGTCGTCTTGCCGGCGCCGTTGCGCCCCAGCAGCGCGGTGATCGTGCCCTCGGCGACCGCGAGATCGACGCCGTGCAGGATATGGCTCTTGTCGTAATAGGTGTGCAGGCCCTGAATCGTGAGCGCCTCGGTCATGCTGCCCCCGCTTCGGCGGCCCCTGCTTCAGCGGCCCCTGCGTCAGCGGCCCCTGCTTCAGCGGCTTGACCGAGATAGGCCGCCTGCACGGTTCTGTCGGCGGCGATCTCGTCGGGCGTGCCGTCGGCGATCAGGGCGCCCTGGTCGAGCACCGCGATGCGGTCGGCGAGGTGGAAAACGACCCGCATGTCATGCTCGATCAGTACGATAGTGAGGTTGCAATCGCGATGCAGGCGGCGCACGAGCTGGGTCACGTCATAGGTTTCCTGCTCGCCCATCCCCGCGGTCGGCTCGTCGAGGAGGAGAAGGCGTGGGCGCAGCGCCAGCGCCATGGCGATCTCGGCAGCACGCTGATCGCCATGCGACAATTCGCCGACCAGCCGCCCGGCTTTCGGCGCGAGGCCGGCAAGCGCGAGCATCTCCTCCACCTGCCGGCGGACCGAAGCCGCCGCCCCGCGGCTGATCCACGGGCGAAGCCGCAGGCCGGCGGCGGTCTCGACCGCGACGCGGAGATTTTCGGCGAGCGTGAGTTCGGGAAAAATCTCGGTGATCTGGAAGGTCCGCGCCATGCCGAGCACCACCCGCCGCCAGGCCGGAATCGCGGTGATATCGCGCCCGTCGAACAGGATCGCGCCGGCGGTCGGGCGGAGCGCGCCGGTGATCAGATTGAAGAACGTCGTCTTGCCGGCGCCGTTCGGGCCGATCACGGCGCGCAATTCGCCCGCCGCGACGCGGAGCGAGACGGCGCGCACCGCGGCAAGGCTGCCGAAGCTCTTGCTCGCCGCGCGCACTTCGAGAAGGCTCACGCCGGTGACTTCCCGCGCAAAACGCCAAGCAGCCCACGCGGGAAAAACAGCACCACCAAGACGAACAGGAGGCCGACGAAGGACATCCAGTTGGTGGTCAGGCTGGAGACGTAATCCTGCAGCACGACGAATACCGCCGCACCGAGCAGCGGCCCCCAGAAGCTCCGCATGCCGCCCAGAACCGCCATGATCACGAGATCGCCGGAGAGGCTGTAATGGAGGTTGTTGGGATCGGCGAAATTATTGAGCAGCGCATAAAGCCCGCCGGCGAAGCTGATGAAGACGCAGGAGAGCGCGAACGCCGCCCAGATATGGAACTCGACCGGGATGCCGAGAAACCGCGCCCGCCGCTCGTTTTCGCGGATCGCGACCAGCGTATGGCCGAACGGCGAACGGAGGAGCAGCGCCATGATGGCGACGATGGCGGCGAAACAGATCAGCACGAAATAATAGAAGGCGACACCATTCGCGACGATATCGACCGACCACGGCCCGATCGCGAGATTCTGGCGCGAGAAGCCGCGCAGGCCGTCATCGCCGCCGGTCAGCGCGTTCCAGCGATAGGCGATGTAATAGAACACCTGTCCGAAGGCGATCGTCACCATGGCGAAATAGATGCCCCGCCGATGGGCGATCAGGGCGCCGAGCGCCGCGCCGAGCACGCCGCCGAGCAGCGTCCCCGCGAGCAGCGCAAGCGGCGTGCTGGCGGCAACAAATTTCAGCGTGAGGCCGGTGCCATAGGCGCCAAGCCCGAACCAGGCGGCATGGCCGAAGGAAAGAACGCCGGTGAAGCCGAGCAGGAAGTTGAGCGACATCGCGGCGAGGCCGAGCACCAGGACACGCGCGCCGAGCGCCGTGTAGCCGCCGACGAGGCCGAGCCAGGCGGGGGCGAGCAGCAGCACCATCCAGATCGCGACGAGCACCGCCGGATGCGTCCGGCCGCTTTCCCTCATGTCAACAGCCCTTCCTCGCCCATCAGCCCGCGCGGCCGGGCGAGCAGGACGAGCGCCATCAGGACATACATCACGGCTTCGCTTGCCGAGGGGAAGAATACCGCCGTGACCCCGGAGGCGACCCCGATCAGCAGGCCGCCGACCAGGGTTCCGGGCAGGCTGCCGACCCCGCCGATGATGATGGCGATGAAGCTCGGCATCAAGAGTCCGGCGCCCATCGTCGGGTCGAGCCCGAGCTGTCCCCCGGCCAGAACCCCCGAAAGCCCGGCGAGGAAGATGCCGAGCGCGAAATTGAACGCGCGCAACCGCCCGACATTGACGCCGAGTGTCGAGACCGTTTCGAGATCGAGGGTGCCGGCGCGGATACGAACGCCGACCCGACTATGACGCAGCAGCAGAAACAAAAACAGCACCACCGCCGCCGCGACCGCCACCATGAACAGGCGATAATAGGTGATGAAGAAAAATGCCGGGCTCACCGGCCGGCCGAGAAAGGCGGGGATCGTCACCGGCAGACCCTGCGCGCCCCAGACATAGCGCGTGACATCCTCGAAAATATACGCGAGGCCGAAGGTCAGCAGCAGGCTGTAGAGTGGATCGCGCCCGTAGAGCCGGCGGATCAGCGTCTGCTCGATGGCCATGCCGATCGCGGCGGTGAGCAGCGGGGCGACGATCAGCGCGCCCCAGAAGCCGAGAAATGGCGTCAGCGTATAAGCGAGATAGCCGCCGAGCACGAGAAACCCGCCATGCGCGAAATTGATCACCCCGGAAAGGTTGAGAATGAGCGACAGCCCGAGCGCCATCAGCACGTAGAACGCGCCGATGATCAGGCCGTTGGTGACATTGAACAGCAATAATTGGAGCATGGGCGCCGTAACCGTCCTTCGCCGTCGGCCCGCGTCACGCCGGCCAGTGCAGCGTGCAGCCGGTATCGGCGACCGGCGGCGCGACGGCATCGCCGGCGACGACCTGATCGACCGCGAACAGATCGTCCGGGTCGTCTTTTCCCTTTGCCTGCGCCTGGCCGATGAAGGCCGAGAGCATGAGCTGATGGTCGCCGGCGCGGTAATAGACCTTGTTCGGCTGCAGCTTCACCTCCGGCGGCAGCTCGAAATCACTGAGCGCGTGCGCGAGCTTCACCGCGTCGGTGGTTTTCTCCTGCGCCGCGACCAGCCCCATGGTCATCACCGAGGTGAAGCCGAACCAGTGGCGCGCGGTCGGCACGCGCCCCTTATTGACCTTGCGGATATCGGCGATGAATTCCGGCAGATGGGGAACGCCCGGCTGATTCCAGTACCATTCGAACATCCAGGTGCCGATGCGCGCCTCCGAAGGCAGGCCCTCCAGCGATTCCAATTCCTGCTGCGTCCCGGCGATCGGAACTTCCTTGTTGATGCCGAACTGAACGATCTGCTTCAGGCAATTGACCATGTCCTGGCCTTGCACGAGCAGAATGATCACATCGGGATTGGCGGCGCGCGCCTTGATCAGATAGGCGGAGAAATCGGTGGTGCCGAGCGGCGTCAGCTCGGCGCCGGTCTCGATGCCGCCGAGACGCTTGAGATTGACCTCGAGCGCCGCCTGCAAGGTGTGGCCGAACGTATAGTCCGGCGTGATGAAGTGCCATTTCTTGCCATATTTCTTGAACAGAATGTCGGAAACGGCGTTCGATTCCATGCGCGTCGTGTTGCAGACGCGATAGACGTTCCACTTGCAATCCGTGCCGGTGATGGTGTCGGTATGGCCGCCGGAGACGATGTGAAGAATCTTGTTCTCCATCGCCACCTGCGCGATCGCCTGCGCGACCGCCGAGTTCACGTCGCCGATCAGGAAATCGACATGATCGCGCTCGACCAGCTTGCGCGCTTTTTGCACCCCGGTGCCGACATCATTCGCCGAATCTTCAACCAGAAGTTCAAGCGGCCGCCCCAATACCCCGCCCGCCGCATTGAGGCGCGAAACCGCGAGCTGCGCGCCCATCACCTCGTTTCGCGCCGGCGCGGCATAGGCGCCGGTCAACGGATCGATCATGCCGATCCGCAGCGGCGTGTCGCCGCGGGCGCCGCGCAGAATGAAGGGGGAAGCGAGTTGCGCGAGCCCGATGGCGGCACCGGCCCTGATGACCGCGCGCCGCCCGATGCGGCTCGCCCCGACAAAACGCGCGCTGTGAAGATCTGTCATTGACCGTTTCCCCCTGACGCGCCGGTCCCATGGCCGGCTTCTCTTCTCTCTTTACAAGACACGTAAACCGCCAGATTGGCAAGACGCCGCCACCCGCCGCATGGGTCTATGCTGGGGGACGATCACCCGCGCGCGGCGTGATCACGCCATGGTGATGACCCGCGCTGCGACCGGCCCGCACTCAGTCGGATACGAACAGCATCAGCGTATCGCCCTCGCCCACCAGATCCGCTTCATGCACCAGAATCGCGGCGACCCGGCCCGCCGCAGGCGCTGCCACCGGAATTTCCATCTTCATCGATTCGAGCAACAACAACGTCTCGCCGGCGGCGACCCGATCACCTTCGGCGACAACGATGCGAAAAACCACCGCATCGAGTTCCGAGCAGAGTTTGACTGCGGACATCGGCAATTCTCCTAAGGCCGGATGGCGAAACGCGCCACACCCGGCGCGAGCAGCGGGCCGGCGAGGCGGGAAAATTCGCAGAGCAAGGGGCGTGTCGCGCGCGGGTCGATGATCTCCTCGACCCAGAACGCCTCGGCGGTGCGAAACGGCGAGCGGAGCGCATTCAGCCGCGCCTCGATATCGTGAAGCGCTGCTTCGCGGTCGGGTGCCGCGTCGAGATCGGCGCGATAGGCGGCCTCGATCCCGCCCTCGAGCGGCAACGAGCCCCAACGCGCCGAAGGCCAGGCGTAGCGCAGCGCGAGCCGCCCGGCCGGCTGATGAATGGCGCCGGCGACGCCAAAGACATTGCGCAGAATGATGCTGCACCACGGCACGGTGCATTGGTTGATCGCCGCCATCGCGCGCACGCCATGGCGGATCGTCGCCGTCTTCTCGGCCTCCAGCCCGATCATGAAGCCGGGGCAATCGACGAGATGCACGACCGGCAGGTGAAAGACCTCGGCGAGATCGACGAGACGGGTGATTTTCTGGCACGCCGCCGCCGTCCACGAGCCGCCGTAATGGAACGGATCGCTCGCCAGCAGCGCGACCGGCCGCCCTTCGAGCCGCGCGAGGCCGGTGATGATCGGGCGCCCGAAATGCGCCCCAATCTCGAAGAAACTGCCGCGATCGAACAGTGTTTCGATGATCGGGCGCATTTTGTAGACTTTGCGCGGATCACGCGGAATGACCGAAAGCAGGCTCTCGTCGCGGCGCGCCGGATCGTCTTCGCTCGCCACCACCGGCGGCAGTTCGAACACCGAGTTCGGCAGATAGGACAGGAATCGCCGGGCGCGCGCGAAGGCTTCCGCCTCGGTCGCGACCGCGTCATCAACGGCGCCGCTCCGCGTCTGGATATCGGCGCCGCCGAGCTCCGCTTTGTCCAGAGTCTGCCCGAGCCGCGCGACCACCGGCGGGCCGGCGACGAACATGGCGGAAGACGTCGTCATCACCGAATAATGGCTGGCCGCGACCCGCGCCGCCCCGAGCCCGGCGACCGAGCCGAGCCCGAGCGCCACGACAGGCACCACCGCGAGGCTCGCCGTCGTCAGATAAAATCCGTAAGCCGAATTCACCCCGCCCGGGAGATTGGCGCGGCCCGTGGTCTCGATCGTCTTGACCGAGCCGCCGCCGCCCGAGCCCTCGATCAGGCGGATGATCGGCAGGCGGAATTCCATCGCCATGCGCTCGGCCATTTGCGGCTTCTCGCGGATCGTCGCATCCGCCGAGCCGCCGCGCACGGTGAAATCATCGCCGACGATGACCACCGGGCGGCCGGCGACGGTGCCGCGGCCGAAAACGCAGTTCGACGGCGTGAAGCCGGTGAGTTCGTTATGCCGATCATAGCGCGCGCGCCCGGCGATCGCGCCGATTTCATGAAAACTGCCGGGGTCGAGACAGGCCTCGATCCGCTCGCGCACATCGAGGCGCCCGGCTTCGTGCTGGCGCGCGACTTTGTCCGCCCCGCCCAGCGCCCGCGCGAAAGCCTCGCGACGGCCCAATTCGTCGAGTTCCGGTTGCCATGTCATCGTTTCATTCCCTGCGGTCTTACTTATCCCGCCATTCTGGCGCGCGCCGCGTTCGCCGGCGAGTCTATGTCTCGGCGAGCCGTGCCGCCTGATCCTCGGCGGCGAGCGCGTCGATGATCTCGTCGAACTCGCCAGCCATGACCCGGTCGATCTTGTGCAGCGTGAGATTGATGCGATGGTCGGTGACGCGGCCTTGCGGGAAATTATAGGTGCGGATGCGTTCGCTGCGGTCGCCGGTGCCGACCTGGGCGCGGCGATCGGCGGCGCGGGTCGCGTGGGCGCGGGCGCGCTGCTGCTCGTAAAGCCGGGCGCGGAGGATTTTCATCGCCTTGGCGCGGTTCTTGTGCTGGCTCTTCTCGTCCTGCATGGTGACCACGATGCCGCTCGGCAGATGTGTGATGCGGACAGCGCTTTCGGTTTTGTTGACATGCTGGCCGCCGGCGCCGGAAGCGCGATAGACGTCGACGCGGAGATCGGCATCGTTGATCGCGACATCGACCTCCTCGGCCTCGGGAAGAACGGCGACGGTGACGGTCGAGGTGTGGATGCGCCCCTGGCTCTCGGTCGCCGGCACGCGCTGGACACGATGGACGCCGGATTCGTATTTGAGCCGCGCGAACACCGAACGCCCGGTGATCTCGGCGATGCCTTCCTTGAGGCCGCCGAGTTCGGTCGCATTGTAATCGAGAATCTCGAAGCGCCAGCCCCGTCCCTCGGCATGGCGCTGATAGGCGGTGAAAAGTTCGGCGGCGAAGAGGGCGGCTTCGTCGCCGCCGGCGGCGGGGCGGATTTCGAGGATGGCGGCGCGCTCATCGGCTTCGTCGCGCGGCAATAACGCGATCTGGATTTCACGCAACAGCACCGGGATGCGGGCATCGAGGGCGGCGAGTTCGGCCTCGGCGAGCGGGGCGAGTTCGGGATCGGCGCGCAAGGCCGCGGCCTCGGCGCGCGCCCGCTCACTGGCACGAAGCTCGGCGATGCGGCCGACCAGCGGCGCCAGCTCGGCGAGTTCTTTCGATGCCTGGCCGAATGCCTCGCCGCCGAGCCCGGCACTCAGCGCCGCCCGCAGCTCCTCGGCCCGCGCCTCGATGCGGTCGAGTTTCGGGTCGAGACTCAAGCGCCGCCTGCGAGTAGGGTTTTTACGCGCATGATGACATCGTCGAGCGTGTGATGCGTGGTCTGTTCGCGCCGGCGAAGGTCGCGAACGACGAAGGCATTTTTCTCCACCTCGTCGCTGCCCAGTAAAACCGCGACCGGCGCCGCGATCCTATTGGCGCGCTCCAGACCCCGTTTGAGGACGGGATAATAATAAAACTCCGTCACGATCCCGGCGTTGCGCAGCGTCTGGGCGACGGCGAATGCATCATCGGTGAAAGAATCTTCGGCATGGAGGACAAAAACCGGCACCAGGGCCGGTGGCGGCGCGGCCAGCAGCATCGCGAGGCGTTCGATTCCGGCGGCGAAGCCAACGCCGGTGATCTCCGGCCCGCCCATCTCCTTCACCAGCGATTCATAATGCCCGCCGGCCATCACCGTGCCTTGCGCGCCGAGATGCTCGGTGATGAATTCGAATGCCGTCAGGCTGTAATAATCGAGGCCGCGCACGATGCGTGGATTTTCGACGAAGGGCACGCGAGCCGCGGCCAGGGCATTTTTGACCCCTTCATGGAAATGAAGGGCAAAGTCGCTCAGATGATCGCCGATCCGCGGGGCATCGGCGATGATCGCGCGGTCTTTCGCATCCTTGCTGTCGAGGATCCGCAGCGGGTTTTTTTCCAGCCGCGTTTGGCTCTCGGCTGAGAGATCGCCCGCGAATTTGCCAAAATAGGCCACCAGCGCCTCGCGATAGCGCGCCCGGCTTTCGTCATCGCCGAGCGTGTTGATCTCGAGGCGCACCCCCTCGGCGATGCCGAGGGCGCGCAGAATGTGATGGCCGCAGGCGATCACCTCGGCATCGGCAACCGGATTATGCGGCCCGAGCAATTCGACGCCGATCTGATGAAACTGGCGAAACCGCCCTTTTTGCGGGCGCTCATAGCGGAACATCGGCCCGGCATAAAACACCCGCTGCGGCAGGGTCTGGGTCAGGCCGTTCGAGACCAGCGCCCGGCACACGCCGGCAGTGCCCTCCGGGCGCAGGGTGAGATTCTCGCCGCCGCGATCGGCGAAAGTATACATTTCCTTGGTCACGACATCGGAGGTCTCGCCGAGGGTGCGGGCGAAAATCTCGGTTTTCTCGAAAATCGGCGTCGCCCATTCCTCGAACCCGTAACGCCCGGCGACGTCGCGCGCGGTGTCGGCGACGAAGCGGTGCCGGCGCTGTTCGTCGCCGATCAGATCATGGGTGCCACGCGGCGGCTGCAAACGGGTGGCGGCTGATTTCGACATGAAAAAATCCCGGTCTTTCAAGGAAATTCGACACGGCGAACGTAATCGGCGCGCTGGCGCAACTCGCCGACCAGATTGCCGTCCGGGAGATCGACAAGGACGATCTGTAAGCCAAGTTTCCGTGCATGCTTGAACGCAGGGATGCAATCAGTGTCGGCGGTAAAAATGACGAAGCGGTCGATCGAGCGGTTATCCGCATAGGTGGCGATATCCAGCCCGATGCGCATGTCTACGCCCTTCTGCTCGAAACGAGGCTTAAAATCATCATCCGTCAGTGCTTCCCGAGCGACCGGAACCTTGCGCGGCATGAAGCCACGAAATTTGAGGATACCGCGCCGAACCGCGAATAAGTCCCGCTCCGCGAGGTCATCAAGCCAGGAACCGCTATCGTTATATTCCTTCATCCCGCCGCTGACGGGAAGTTTGAGCCGCCCATTATAAGGCGGACAATCATAATACAGAATACGGACGATGTCTTCTTCCTCCTTGTCAATGGCCGCTCGCGCCAGTTGTTCGATGTAATTTGGATCATATTTTTTATTGGCTTTACGCACGAGAATTCTCGTGTGGCCGCCATCTATGAGGATGGCCACTTTTTTCATGAATCTCGACCCCTAATAAAAACCCCGCGCCAAAGGCGCGGGGTGCTTAACACATGCCCGCCTACGGGCGTAGCGGAACTAATCTTTCAGGTAGCAATAAACCGCTGATTTGTCAAGTTTGGTTCGCACTTATTCCGCCGCCTGTTTCGGCGCTGCCGCCAGCGCAGCGGCCTTGGCCTCGACCAGATCGACGATGTGGTCGATCATGCCCTCGGCGGCGATGGTGTGGTCGGTCTTGCCGGCGTGATAGACCATGTGCCGGCCATTGCCGCCGCCGGTGATGCCGAGATCGGTCATCAACGCTTCTCCCGGCCCGTTGACGACGCAACCGATGATCGAAAGCGTGAGCGGGGTTTCGATATGGGCGAGGCGCTCCTCCAGCTTCGCCACCGTCTCGATAACGTTAAAACCCTGGCGGGCGCAGGAGGGGCAGGAAATCACCCGCACGCCGCGATGACGCAGGCCGAGCGATTTCAAAATTTCCCACCCCACCAACACTTCCTCCTCGGGCTCGGCGGAGAGCGAGACGCGGACCGTGTCGCCGATCCCGGCCCAGAGCAGGCTTCCGAGCCCGATCGCCGATTTCACCGTCCCCGTCCGCCGCCCGCCGGCCTCGGTGATGCCGATATGGAGCGGATGGTCGCAGATTTCGGCGAGTTGCTGATAGGCGGCGACGGCGAGGAACACGTCGGAGGCCTTCACGCTGATCTTGAACTCATGAAAATCGTGGTCTTGCAGGATCTTCGCATGTTCGAGCGCGCTTTCGACCAGCGCCTCGGGGTTGGGCTCGCCGTATTTCTCCAGAAGATGCTTCTCCAGCGAGCCGGCATTGACGCCGATCCGCATCGAGCAGCCATGATCCCGCGCCGCCTTGATCACGTCGCGCACCCGCTCGGCGCTGCCGATATTGCCGGGATTGATACGCAGACACGCCGCCCCCGCTTGCGCCGCCTCGATCGCGCGCTTGTAGTGGAAATGGATATCGGCAACCACCGGCACCGAAACGGCGCGGACGATCGCGGCCAGCGCTGCGGTGCTTTCGGCGTCGGGACAGGAAACCCGCACGATATCGACGCCGGCGCGCTCGGCACGCTGGATTTGCGCGACCGTTGCCGCGACATCGGTGGTCGGGGTGTTGGTCATGGTCTGGACGCTGATCGGCGCGTCGCCACCCACCGCGACCGACCCGACATGGATCTGGCGCGAGTGGCGGCGGGTGATCTGCTGATAGGGTCGATAGCTCATCGCGGGGCTCCGGTTCTGTCGTCGCGCACTGCCTCCGCCGCGCGGCGGGAGCGGTGCCCGATCGGGATATGGCCGTTATTGCGCCGGGCTGGAAGAGTGTGGGCCGGAATTTGCCGGCGCCGGCGCGCCGCCCGACATCAGTGCCGCACCGAGCGGGACGTTCCGCCGCACTTTTCCGACCGCGCCCAAAGGCGGCGCCGGCGTGCCATCGACGACGATCTCGGTGCCGCCGGCATTGCCGGTGGTGAGCAGCAATTGCGGCGCACCTTCGGGCTGGTTCGGCACCGGCCAGGTCTCGCCGCTGTGGAGGATGCGGTTCAGGAGGACATGGCCCTTGCGGTCATGCACCTCGACCCAGGAATCGGCACGGGCACGGAGCAGGATATGCGCATCCTCCGTCGTGGCGGCGTTGGACGAGCCGGGCTCGGGACCAGCCGGCGACGCTGACGCCAGAGCGGGTGCCGGCGTGGGCATAGGTGCGGGCGCAGGCATAGGCGTGGAGGAGGGCGTGGTTGTGGCCGTGGTATGGGGCACGGCTGGAGCGCTCTCTGGGCTGGTGGGCGGGATGGCTGCCGTTGTCGTGCCCGTTGTCGTGCCCGTGTTCGCCGCCGGCGATGGTGTGCCAACGGAGGGCGCGGTATCGGGCGTTGCGGCCGCCATCCGCGGCGGGGGCGCCGGCGTGGCCGTGGGTGGCGTGGTCGTGGGTGGCGTGGTCGTGGGTGGCGTGGTCTGGCGCGCGGTCATGGGAGAGGTCGGCGGCGGGGCGGCAGCGTCCGCGCCCGGCGGGAAGCTACCCATCGTCGTGCTGGCGGTCGCGCCGGAAGGCGGAGAGGGTGCCGCGGCCGGTGGGATGATCGCCGGCGTGACCGGACGATCGGGCGCGGCGATGACCGGCTCAGGCGCTGGGCGCTCACCGGAAAGCCGGTACCAGCCGATATAGGCGCCGACCGCGATCACCGCACCGAGCAGCACCACCGCGCCGGCCGGAACCCCGCGTGCCGGCACCGGGGCGGGGAATTGCAGATCGGTATTGCGGTGTTCGCCGCCAAGTTCGGCGCGATAGCGCCGCGCCATGTCATCGGGATCGAGACCGAGCAGGGTCGCGTAGCTGCGAACGAAGCCGATCGCATAGGCGGGGGCCGGCAGTTCCGCGCTATGTCCGGCCTCGATGGCCCGCAAATGCGGCTCGCGAATGCGGAGCGTCGCCGCGACATCGGGCAGCGCCCAGCCCATTCGCTCCCGTGCCGCCGCCAGCCGCGACCCGACGCCGGGAGAAGAATGTTCGATGACCGTCACCCCGTCACTCTCCGAGCCGGTCATGGCGCGGTTTCCATCACGCGCCCGGTTTCGCGATCCCACTGCACGCTACCCAAAGCCTCACCTTCCTCTGTTCACCTTCCGTCTGGTGGTGGTGACATCATCATCGCGGATGTGACGTGGCTTTCGCGGCGGCTGTCGGGCCGCGCGAACGTCGCCAAGCCGGGCCGTCATCATCAGGACCACCAAGATCTCGGTTCTCATCATGCCGCAATTGCGCGCCGACGTCGAATCAATCATGCGTTGCAGAGAGTCGGCATTTTCCGCCAAAAAATCACCTTGGCTGGCCTGCCTGCCGGTCCATGCCTGCCAAGGTCGGTCAGATCGGCACGTCATGTTCCCGCGCCCAGGCGTCGAGCGGGCCGCGCAGGCTCGCGACATCCCCGGCCTGGCGGCGCAGCGTCTCCAGAACGGCGCGGAACGCCACCAGATCCACCGCCGCCAGCGCCGCTTTCACCGGCAGAACCGCGGCGGCGTTCATCGACAGCGTGGTGATCCCGAGCGCCGCCAGCACCAGCGCCACCAGCGGCTCGCCGGCGGCCTCGCCGCAGAGCGACAGCGGCACGAGCGCGGCGGCCGCACGGCGTGCCAGCGCTTCGAGGAGGGTCAAAACCGGGGATGAGAGAATGTCATAGCGCCCCGCGAGGGCCGGCGCCCCACGATCGGCGGCGAACAGGAACTGCATCAGATCGTTCGAGCCGATGGAGACGAAATCCGCCGCCGCCAGCAGGCCGTCGATCTGCCACAGAAGCGCCGGCACCTCGATCATGCTGCCGATCGAAAGCCGTGCCGGCGCCGGGCGCACGCGCTCCCGCTCGGCGAGCAGCAGCGCCTTGGCGGCGGTGAATTCGGCGACCGTCGCAACCATCGGGAACATCACCGAAAGCGGCCGTCCCGAAGCGGCGAGCAGCAGCGCCCGCAATTGCCGCCGGAGCAGGGCCGGGCGATCCAGCCCGACGCGGAGCGAGCGCCAGCCCATCGCCGGATTTTCGGCGGCCTCCGCGTCGGCATCGGGCAACAGCTTGTCGCCGCCGAGATCGAGGGTGCGAAACAACACCGGCCGCCCCGCCGCGGCGTCCAAAACCCGGGCGTAAAGCGCCGCCTGTTCGGCGACGTCGAGCAAGCGACCGCGCGCCAGCATTGCGATCTCGGTGCGAAAGAGGCCGATCCCCTCGGCACCGACGCGATCGAGCGCCGCCAGTTCCTGCGTGAGGCCGGCATTGATCATCAGCCGGAGCGGTGTCCCGTCGCGGCTTCGTGACGGCGCCCCGGCGAGGCCGGCCCAGGCCAGGGCACGCGCCGCGCGGTCATGGGCGGCGCGCAGATAGGCATGACGCAGATCCTCGGCCGGGCGCAGGATCAATTGCCCCTCATCGCCGTCAAGGATCGCGAGATCGCCCGGCTCGGCCGCCGCCAGCGCATCGCGCACCCCACCGAGCATGGGAAGCGCCAGCGCCCGGGCGATGATCGCCGCATGGCCGGCAGCGCTCGCCTCCTCGACCACCACGCCGGCGATACCGCGCCCGTGCCAGTCGAGCAGATGCGCCGGCCCCAGCCGCCGCGCCAGCAAAATCGCCCCCGGCGGCACCGGTGCCGGGGGCACCCCCTCGGGGGCTCCGGCATCGAGGGCGGCGAGCAGCCGCTCGGCGAGATCCTCGATATCGGCGACCCGCTCGCGCAGGTAAGGATCATTGATACGGCGCATGCGCTCGCGCACCTCGCTCGCCGCGCGCTCGACCGCCGCTTCCGCCGTGAGACCGGCGGCGATGCGCTCGGCGACCCGCCGCAGCCAGCCGGCATCCTCGGCGACCAGCCGATATGCCTCGAGGACGTCGCGCGTCGTCGCCGCGGCCGGAAGATCGCCGGATGCGGCGATCAGCTGGTCGATCCCGCGGCGCATCCGCGCCACCGCTTGCGCGAGCCGCGCCTGTTCCCGCGCCGGATCGTCGGCGAGCAGCCGCATCGGTGCCGGGCGCAGGCCATGCACCACCACCGTGCCGATGGCGAGGCCGGCGACCAGGGGTGTGGCGACGAAATGGCGCGGCAGCGTGGTTGCCAGATCCTCGCCCCCGGGCTCGCCCGCGGTCATCGCGGCGAGCGGCTCGGCGAGCAGCATGGCGACCGTTTCCAGGGTTTCCGCCTCGTCCTCGGCATAGAGCCGTGCCGCCCGGTTCTGCACCACGACGACGCCGAGCATCCGCCCGGCCCGCCGCACCGGCACCGCGAGCAGGGCGGCGAAGGGCTCCTCGCCGGTTTCCGGGCGATAGGCGAAGGCGGGGTGGTTCTGTGCGTCCGGAAGGTTGAGAATCTCGCCGGTCGCCGCCGAGAGCCCGACCAGCCCTTCGCCGATGCGGAGCCGCGTCCGCCCCACCGCCTCCGGACGCAACCCGTGGGTTGCGACCAGTTGCAGCACCTCGCCGGGGCGAAGGGCGTAGATCGAACACACCTCGCTCACCATCTCGGCGGCGATGACGGCGGCAAGCTCAGAGAGCGGCACCGCGCTCTGGGCCATCAATTCGCGGAGCCGCGCAAGCAGGCGCCGGCTGATGGTGCCGGCGGTCATGGGCCGGATGTCCGGCGCCAGTTCATTCGCCCGGCGGCGACGGGGCCGCACGCGCCAGGCGCGCGGCGAGCGCGGCCGTGGCCTCGGTTTCGAGTTCGGCGATGATCGCGGCGATCGGCTGGATGGCGTCGACCATGCCGACCGACTGGCCGGCCATCACCGACCCGGTCTCGACATCGCCCTCGATCACCGCGCGCCGGAGGGCGCCGGCCCAGAAATGCTCGATCTCGAGCTGCGCCGCCTCGCGGGTGAGTTCGCCGGCGAGAAAACGGTCGCGAACCGTGATCTGATGGGCGAGAAAGCGCCGCGTGCCTTCATTGACCAGGCCGCGCACCGGGATCACCGGAAAACGCTCGTCGAGCTGCACCGAGGGCACCGCATCGCGGGCATTGGCGCGGAGGAACGCCTCCTTGAAGCGCGGATGGGCGATCGATTCGACGCTGGCGACGAAGCGGGTGCCGAGCTGCGCGCCGGCGGCGCCCATTTCGAGATAGGCGAGGATCGCCTCGCCCCGGCCGATCCCGCCGGCGACGAAGACCGGCACCTCATGGATATGGGGAAGGATTTCCTGCGCCAGAACGGTGAGCGAGACCGGGCCGATATGGCCGCCGGCCTCCGACCCCTCGATCACCAGCGCATCCGCGCCGAGGCGCACCAGGCGGCGCGCCAGCGACAAGGCCGGCGCGAAACAAATCGCCCGCGCCCCACCCGCCTTGATCGCGCCGATCGCCCCCCGAGGCGGAATGCCGCCGGCGAGCACGACATGCTTGACGCCGGCGGCCAGCGTCACCGCGATCAAGTCGTCGAGCGCCGGGTGCATGGTGATCAGGTTGACACCGAAGGGCTTGGCGGTCAGCGCCTGTGTTGCCGCGATTTCGGCGGCGAGCAGATCGGGCCCCATGGCGCCGCAGGCGATGACGCCGAAGCCGCCGGCATTGGAGATCGCGGCGACCAGATGGCGCTCGCTCACCCAGCTCATCGCGCCGCCGAGAATGGGGACGCGCGCGCCGAGAAACGCGGCGCCGCGCGCAAACAGCCGGGCGAGTTCGGCGGATGCGGGATCCGGGAGGGTGATGTCAGGCGGCATCGAGGCCATAGGCGGTGTGGAGGGCACGGACGGCGAGTTCGATGTATTCCGCGCCGATTAAGACGCTCACCTTGATTTCGCTGGTCGAGATCACCTGGATGTTGATCCCTTTTTCGGCGAACGTGCGGAACATGGTGCTGGCAACACCGGCATGGCTCCGCATGCCGACCCCGACCACGCTGACCTTGGCGACATCGCGATCGGCGGTGATTTCGGCATAGCCGATCGCGTCCTTGATTTCGGCGAGGGTTGCCTCGGCGCGCGGCAGATCGGCCTTGGGCACCGTGAACGTCATGTCGGTGGTGCCGTCGGCGGCGACGTTTTGGACGATCATGTCGACATTGATCGCGGAAGCGGCGAGCGGGCCGAAGATCGCCGCCGCGATGCCCGGCCGATCGGGCACCCGGCGGACGGTGATCTTGGCCTCGTCGCGCGAATAGGCGATGCCGGCGACCAATGCTTTTTCCACGATTTCGTCCTCATCCACGACCAGGGTTCCGGGCGCGTCGGTGAAGCTGGAGAGCACCCGCACCCGGACTTTTTCCTTCATCGCCAGTTCGACGCTCCGCGTTTGCAGCACCTTGGCGCCGACGGAGGCGAGTTCCAGCATCTCCTCATAGGCGATTTTATCGAGCTTGCGGGCTTTTGGCACGATGCGCGGATCGGTGGTGAAGACTCCCTCGACATCGGTATAGATGTCACAGCGATCGGCCGCCAGCGCCGCGGCGAGCGCGACCGCCGAAGTGTCCGAGCCGCCGCGCCCGAGGGTGGTGACGCGATGATCCGGCCCCAGCCCCTGAAATCCGGTGACCACCGCGACCTGGCGCAACTCGCGCATCCGCCGGATCAGTTCGGCGCCGGCGATCGCATCGATCCGCGCCTTGCCATGCGCGCCATCGGTTCTGATCGGAATCTGCCAGCCCTGCCAGGAGCGCGCCTCGATACCGATATGCTGCAGGGCGATGGCGAGAAGGCCGCTCGTCACCTGCTCGCCGGTCGCGACCACGGTATCGTATTCGCGGGCGTCATGCAGCGGCGAGAGTTCCTGACACCAGGCGACGAGCTGATTGGTTGCGCCGGCCATCGCCGAGACCACGACCGCGACCTCGTTGCCGGCCTCGACCTCGCGCTTGACGCGGGCGGCGACATTGCGAATGCGCTCCGGATCGGCGACCGAGGTGCCGCCGAACTTCATGACGATGCGAGCCATCTCTCCCCCGGGGAACGGCCGGCCGGCTCAAACGCGGCGCGCGGTTTGCCGTCTCGACGGGGATCACATAAAGCCCTCACCGAGGAGAGGCAACATGCAGAGCGAAGAAACCGGCCAGCCCCAAGCGGACAACGTCTCGCCTGCCGAGATCGCGCGCTTTGCCGCCCTCGCCGAGACCTGGTGGGATCCGGCCGGGCCGATGCGGGCGCTGCACCGGATGAACGGGATCCGCGTTGCCTGGGCGCTGGCGCGGCTGCGCGAGCGATGCGGCGGGCGCACCCTTCGCGTCCTCGATGTCGGCTGTGGCGCCGGGCTCGCCGCCGAGGCGCTGGCCGGTGCCAACCACGACGTCACCGGGCTCGATGCCAGCGAAGCGGTCCTCACCGCCGCGCGCCGCCACGCCGAGGGGCGGAATCTCGCGCTCCGCTATCGTCTCGGCAGCCTCGCCACGCTCGTTGCCGAAGGCGAGGTTTTCGACGCCATCACCGCCTTCGAGGTGATCGAGCACGTGCCCGAGCCGCGCCGCTTCCTGGCCGAGATCGCAGCCCTCCTCGCCCCGGGCGGGATTCTCGTGCTGTCGACGCTCAACCGCACCAAGCGGTCGCTGTTGCTCGGCAAATTCGCCGCCGAATACCTGCTCGGCTGGGTGCCGCCGGGGACACATGACTGGCGGCGCTTTCTGACGCCGGCGGAGATCGAGGACGGGCTCGGCGCAGTCGGGCTCGGCGTCTTCGACCTCACCGGGATGCGCTTCGATCCGCTCCGCCAGCGGTTTCGCCTGAGCCGCGATGTCGCGATCAATTACCTGCTCGCCGCCTGGAAGCCGGCGCCGTCATCGGCGCCCTCGCCGTAATGTGAGCGGAATTTCGCCTTCCCCGGCTGTCATGGCGGCGCAAAAGGCCTTTATTGCGGGGGATCATTTCCGAAGGAGCCGATATGACCCGCGACGAAATTCTCGCCTCTTCCTCCATGCCGCTCATGAGCCCGAGCTATCCCAAAGGGCCCTATCGTTTCATCAACCGCGAATATCTGGTCATCCATTACGAAAGCGACCCGGAGGCCATTCGCGCCGTGCTGCCCGAGCCGCTGGAGCCGGATGGCAACCACGTGTTTTTCGAATGGATGAAGATGCCGGATTCGTCCGGTTTCGGGAGTTACCAGGAAAGCGGCTGCGGCATCGCCGCGAAATGGAACGGAACCCCCTGCAATTTTAGCGCCCAGATGTATCTGGATGACGAGGCGCCGACCACCGGCGGGCGCGAAATCTGGGGGTTTCCGAAAAAAATCGGCCAGCCCGATCTCCGCATCATCCACGACACCCTGACCGGTACCCTGCATTACGACGATATCCGCGTCGCCATGGGCACCATGGCCTATAAATACCCCGATCTCGGGCTCGATCACGAGAAGGTGAAAGCGGAGATGGCGAAGCTCAACGTCAATCTCAAATTCATCCCCCATATCGATGGCACGCCACGGATCGCCGAACTGATCGGCTATCACCTCTCGGAGATCACCGTGAAGGGGGCCTGGGGCGGGCCGGCGCGGCTCGATCTCGTCCCCCATGTCAATTGCCGGGTCGCCGATCTGCCGGTGCGGAAAGTCCTTTACGGCCGCCATCTGGTCGCCGACCTCACCTTGCCCTACGGCAAGGTTCTGCACGATTATCTCGCACGCTGAGCCCATCCAGGTTCGAAATCCCCCATTCGTTCAACTCCAGGGAGAAACAATCGCATGAGTCTCAAAGGTAAGGTGGCGCTGGTCACCGGCTCGACCAGCGGGATCGGTCTCGGCATCGCGCGCGCGCTGGCCGCGGACGGCGCACATATCCTGTTCAACGGCCTCGGCGATCGCACCGCGATCGACAAGCTGGTGCGCGACACGGCGGCGGAATTCTCGGTCAAAACCGCCTTTTCCGGCGCCGATATGACCAAGCCGGCGGAAATCCGCGGCATGGTCGCCGATGCGCAAAAAACCCTCGGCGGGCTCGACATCCTGGTCAACAATGCCGGGATCCAGTTCGTCGCCGCGGTGGAGGAATTTCCGGCCGAGAAATGGGACGCGATCATCGCGATCAATCTCTCGGCGGCGTTTCACGCGATCAGTGCGGCGCTGCCGGCGATGAAGCAGAAAGGCTGGGGGCGGATCATCAACATCGCCTCTGCCCATGGCCTGGTCGCGAGCCCGCACAAGGCGGCCTATGTCGCGGCCAAGCATGGCATCGTCGGCCTCACCAAAGTGGTCGCGATCGAGGCCGCCAATAATGGCGTCACCGTCAATGCCATCTGCCCGGGCTGGGTGCTGACGCCGCTGGTGCAGAAGCAATTGGAGGATCGTGCCAAGGAAAAAGGCACCACCGTCGAGCAGGAAAAAAAGGCGATGCTCGTCGAGACCCAGCCGATGCTGACCTTCTCGACCCCCGAGGAGATCGGCGCGCTGGCCGTATTCCTGTGCTCGGAGGGGGCGAAGACCATCACCGGCGTGCCGCTGCCGATCGATGGCGGCTGGGTCGCGCACTGAGCCCCGGACGCGAACGACGAAGGGCGCGTGAGCGATGCCGGGGGGGCTCTCCCCGGCATCGCCGCCGCCCCCGCTGATGGGCGCCGCGCCACCGGCTTTTGCCGCCGCGCGCGCTGCCCTGCCGCCGAGCGGCGTTTGCTATGCTTTGGTCTGGCTCGGAACGCTGGCCGCCGAGATCGCCGGGTTTCCTCTCGCCGGTGACGCCGCGGGGCTGTTCCTGCTGTTGTTTCTCATCCTCGAATGGCCGCGCCAGCGCCGCTATGCCCGCCTCGTGCTGCTCGGGTTTTCGGCCGCAGGCGGGGTTGGCATCGCGCTCGCCGCCCGCCATGGGGTCGCGCCGCTCGGCGTGTTTATCGTCGGCTGGCGGCGCGGCGCGGCGCTGGCGGCGTTCTATTTCGCGCTCGGCGCCCTGCGGGACGCGGCCGAAACCAGCCCGCTCTTTCGCCGCTGCGGGCGGCTACTGCTCGCGCAGCCGCCGGGGCGGCGTTATGCCGCGCTGACCATCGGCGGCCATCTCTTCGGTCTCATTCTCTCCTATGGCGCGATCGATCTGCTCGGCGCCATGGTCAGCCGATCGCGTGCCGAGGGGCCGGCGGGGATGCTTCGCGCGCGGCGCATGATGCTTGCGATCAATCGCGGATTCTGCACGGTGAATACCTGGAATCCGCTCAACGTGATGACCGCGGTGGTGACCACGGCGGTGCCGGCGGCGCCGATGCGCTTATTGATGCCGCTCGGCTTCGGGGTTGCGCTGATGATGCTGGCGCTCGGCTGGGCGGAGGATCGCTGGCGCTGGCGGCGGGAGGCGGTGCCGGCGGCGCTGCCGGTCGCGGCCGGCGGCTGGGCGGGGCCTTTGCGGCTGATCGGCCTGGTCGGGCTGGTCATGGGGCTGGCCGAGGCCGCCAATGCCGTTCTCGGCGGCGGGTTGATCACGGCGGTGACACTGGTGGTGCCGCTGGTGGCGCTGATCTGGGTCGGGGTGCAGACACGCGGCGGCATCGCGCGGCTCGGCCCGCTTCCCGGCGCGCCCGCCTTGCCGGCCTGGCTGTTGCGTCGCGGGCGGCGTTTCATCGCCCGCGCGCCGGCGTTTCGCGCCGAAGCCCTGGTGCTCGGCGCCTCCGGCTTCATGGGGGTGGCACTCGGCGGCGCCTTGCCGGGGAGCGGACTGGCGCCGCATCTCGGCGGCGTGCCGCCGCTCGTGATCCCGCTCGCGGTGCCGCCGCTTCTCATGCTGACCGGCCAGATCGGGCTCAACCCGATCGCCGTCGTCGCCCTGATCGGCGCCGCGATCCCGGCGCCGGCGGCCCTCGGCATCGCCCCCGCCGCCCTCGCTTTCGCCTGCATGCTGGGCTGGGCGCTCGCGGTCTCGGTGACGCCGATGTCGGCGAGCGCGATCACCACCGCGCGCTGGCTCCATGTCTCGCCGTGGCGGGTGAGCACGGTCTGGAACGCCGGTTTCGCCGCCGCCGCGCTGCTACTCGCCTGGGGCGCGATCGGCGCCCTGTCGCTCGCGCTGGCTGGTGGCCCGGGAGGATGAGGATGCATGCGCGGCGCCGGTTTTTCGCCCTCTGCCTCGCCGGCCCGGCCCTCGCCGGATGCGCCGCGGAGAGGATTCCCGCGACCGCCCGTCTGCCCCGCCCCGAGCGCGTCTATGTCGAGGATTTTCAGGCCCCGGCGGCCGCCGTTCTGGTGGATACCAATCAGTTCAGCTACGTGATGGAAGGGTTCGCCATGCCACGCGACGCCCGCGCCCGCCAGGCCGACGCCGCCGCGGCGCAGGCGGCGATCCGTGCGACGCTGCTCACCGCGCTGCGCGATATGGGATTCGCCGTCGCCGCGACCCCGCCGCCGCCAGACACGCGCGAAAATACCCTCATCATCTCCGGCGATGTCACCAACATCACCGAGGCGATCCCGAGCGACCTCGCGACCTTCGCCATCGGCGAGCCGGCGAGCCAGGTGAACACGCGGAGTGTAGTTTTTTACCAGCTCGCCGGCCAGGCGCCGCGCCCGTGGCAGGATTTCATCACCAACGCGCCGGTGACGCCCGCCGCCCCGGAGGAGATGCAAACATTCGCCGGGACCAGCCCGGCCAGCGGCGCGCCGCTCACCTATCTCGCACCCGAGCGCGCCGATTCCCGCACCCGCGAGGTCGCAGCCCAAGCCCGGCGCCTCGCCTTGCGGCTCGCAGCCAGGCTCCGCGCGTCATTCGCCGCCGAGGGCTGGATCAGCCCGGCGCCGATGGGGAAATAACGCCGATCACTTCGCGGCGCGGGCGCGGACGGAAACCGGCGACCAGAACCAGCGAGAGCACCGCCGAAGCGACGAGATAGAAAGCCGGAACGAAACGGCTGCTGGTCAGCCCGGAGATCCAGGTGACGGTGAGCGGCGCCAGGCCGCCGAACAGGGTGACCGAGAGATTATAGCTGATCGAAAGCCCGGTCGAGCGCACGCGGGCCGGAAAAAACCCGCCGAGCAGGCCGGGGATCGGCCCGGCAGTGACACCGAGGAGAAGGGTTGCGATCACCTGGACGCCAAACAGGCCGAGCCGGCTGGGATGGGCGATGACGAATGCGAATAGCGGATAGGTCAGCAGGCCGGAGGCGATCACGGCGGGAAAAAACACCCGATAGGGGCCGATCCGGTCGGCAAGCGCGCCGGCGGCCGGGTTGACCACCATGTTGATCAGCCCGCACACCGCGATGCCGGCCAAGGGGGCGGCGAGCGGCAGATGCAGCGTGCGCACCACATAGACGGGGAGATAGCTGTTCCAGAGATAGGTCGCAGCGGTGCCGCAAACGATGGTGCCGATGGCGCAGAGCAGCGGGCCACGATAATCGGCGAGCACCAGCATGAGCGGCGCGCGCTCGGCGCGTGCCTTCGCCTGCCGGCGGGCTTCCAGAAATTCCGGCGCATCGGCGACCCGCCGGCGGATATAGAACCCGACCGGCCCGACCAGCCCACCGAGCAGGAACGGCACCCGCCAGCCCCAAGCGTGGAGCGCCTGTGGCGAGAGCCAGGTGGTGAGCACGAACCCCATGCCGGCGGCGAGCGCGACCGCGAAGGATTGCGCGACCATCTGGAAGGCGCCGAAATAATGCCGCCGCCCCGGCGGCGCGTATTCGACCAGGAGCGCGGTCGAGGAGGCGAATTCGCCGCCCACGGAAAGCCCCTGCAACACCCGCGCGGCGACCACCAGGATCGGCGCGGCGAGGCCGATCTGGGCATAGCCCGGGGTGATCCCCAGCATCACCGTGCCGAGCGCCATCACCGCGATCAGCATCGACAACGCCATCTGCCGCCCGGCGTGATCGGCATACATGCCGATCAGAATACCGCCGAGCGGACGCACGACGAAGCCGACGCCGAAGGTCGCGAAGGTCAGGATCAGCGAGAGTTCCGGGTCGTGCGCCGGGAAGAACACCTCGGCGATCACCGCGGCGAAAAATCCGTAGACAAGAAAATCGAACCATTCCAAGCCGTTGCCGATCACCGACGCGACCACCGCGCGGCGCAGCGTTGCGGCATCGGGCGGGGGGGTATCAGTCATCGGCGCGGCTCCTCGGCGGTGACACTCGCGAGCCGCAACATTGGCCAGCATTCCCGGCGGGATCAATCCCGGCGAGATCAATCCTGGCGATAATTGGGCGCCTCGCGGTCGAGTGCCACGTCATGGACATGGCTTTCGCGCAAACCGGCGCCGGTGATGCGGCGGAAGCGGGCGGTTTTCTGCAGTTCGGCGATGCTGGCCGCGCCAGTATAGCCCATGCCGGCGCGAAGGCCACCGACCAGTTGATGCACGATCGCTGCAACCGGCCCCTTGTAGCCGACCCGCCCCTCCACGCCCTCCGGCACCAGTTTCAGCGTGTCCTTGACCTCCTGCTGGAAATACCGGTCCGCCGAGCCGCGCGCCATCGCGCCGATGCTGCCCATGCCGCGATAGGATTTATAGGAGCGGCCCTGATAGAGGAACACCTCGCCCGGCGCCTCGTCGGTGCCGGCGAGGAGGCTGCCGATCATGACGCAATCCGCCCCCGCGCCGATCGCTTTCACGATGTCGCCGGAGTGGCGGATGCCGCCATCGGCGATCGCCGGCACGCCCGCCGCGTGGCACGCCGCCGCCGTCTCGCGCACCGCCGAGAATTGCGGCATCCCGACCCCGGCGACGACGCGCGTCGTGCAGATGCTGCCCGGCCCGATCCCGATCTTCACCGCATCCGCCCCAGCCTCGATCAGGGCACGGGCGCCCTCGGGGGTCGCGACATTGCCGGCGATCACCTGCACCGCGTTGGAGAGTTGCTTGATCGCCGCGACCGCGCGAAGGACGCCGGCGGAGTGGCCATGGGCGGTATCGACGATGATCACATCGGTCTCGGCGGCGACCAGCGCTCGCGCCCGCGCCTCGCCATCCTCGCCGACGCCGGTCGCCGCGGCGACGCGCAGCCGCCCGAGCCCATCCTTGTTGGCGAGCGGATGCGCCTGCGCCTTGTCCATGTCTTTCACGGTGATGAGGCCGATGCAGCGATAGGCGTCATCCACCACCAGCAGTTTCTCGATACGATGGCGATGGAGAAGATGCCGCGCCTCCTCATGCCCGACCTCGGCCGGCACCGTTACCAGATTCTCCCGCGTCATCAGCTCATAGACCTTGAGCGCGGGATCGGTCGCGAAGCGCACGTCGCGGTTGGTGAGGATGCCGACCAGGCGCCCGGTCTCGCGCTCCACCACCGGCACGCCGGAGATGTGATGCATCGCCATCAGGGCGCGAGCCTCGGCGAGGGTCTGATCGGGATGGATGGTGAGCGGGTTGACCACCATCCCGGATTCGAATTTCTTGACCCGCCGCACCTGCGCCGCCTGATCCTCGATGGACAGATTCTTGTGGATGACGCCGAGCCCACCATGCTGGGCCATGGCGATCGCCATCGGTGCCTCAGTTACGGTATCCATCGCCGCCGCGATCAGCGGGATGTTGAGCGTGATCTCGCGGGTCAGAAGCGTCCGGGTATCGGCGGTGGCCGGCAGGACTTCAGAATAGGCGGGGATGATCAGCACGTCATCGAAGGTGAGCGCCTCCTCGATATGCGCGCGCATGGCGGCTTCGGGGAGGCGCTTGGCATCGGTATGGGCATTGGTATCGGGGGCCATGGCGGGGACAACCTTTCCGCGACTTTGGCAACCCCCCTTAGCGGCGCCGGCGGCCCGGCGCAAGCGCGATCCGATGTCATGCGAGGAAGCGTTTCGGCCCCAATATCAAAGAAAAAAGATTCTTCTTTTTCTGAAGAAAAAGAAGCAAAAAGACTTTCTCTCCGTTTCTCGGAGTGGCAGTGCCGCAGGCACTGCCCAATGGATAAAAAGTTTTTTGGTTCTTTTTTTCAAAAAAGAACGGCTTTGCTTGACCAAATCAAGACCGATAGCCCTGAGCGATCACGTACAGCTCCGCCGATTGCGCCCGGCTCGCCGGCGGCTTGGCGTGGCGGACGCTGCGAAAGGCCTGCTTCATCGGCACCAGCAATTCCCGCTCGGCGCCGCCCTGGAACACCTTGGCGACGAAGGCCCCGCCGGGGGCGAGCACCTCCCGCGCGAAGGCGAGCGCCTGTTCGGCGAGCGCGACGATGCGGAGATGGTCGGTCGCGGCGTGCCCGGTGGTGTTCGGCGCCATGTCCGAGAGCACGAGATCGGCGGGACCGCCGAGCGCCTCGGCGAGCCGCGCCGGCATCGCGGGGTCGGTGAAATCCCCGGCGAGCAGGACCGCGCCGGCGATCGGTGCGACCGGCAGGAGATCGAGCGCCACCACCCGCGCCGCGCCGCGCTGCACCGCGACCTGCGTCCACCCGCCCGGTGCCGCACCGAGATCGACGATCCGCGCCCCAGGCTTCAGGAGGTGAAACCGGGCATCGAGTTCGATCAGCTTGAACGCCGCGCGCGAACGCCAGCCCTCGCGCTGCGCCGCCTGCACGTAGGGGTCGTTGAGCTGACGGGTCAGCCAGCGCTGTGAGGCGACGCTCCGCCCGCGCGCGCTGCGCAGGACGACGCTTTCCGCGCGCGCGCCGCCATTGGCGGGGGGGCGGGGCGGGCGGCTCATGCGCCGGCGCCCCCACGCCCGCGCCTGGCACGTGGCCAGCGGCGGTGCGGCGCGGTGTTATCGTGCCGCATCAGGCGGAGCAGAATGCCTTCGCGCAGGCCGCGATCGGCGACCACGACCCGATCGGCCGGCCATAACCGGCGGATGGCGGCGAAGACGGCGCAGCCCGGCAGAACGAAATCGGCGCGTTCCGGCCCGATGCAGGGATGGGCGGCGAGCCCGTCGCGGCCGAGGGCGCGGAGCGTCGCGAGCGCCGTCTCACATGCGGCGCCGGAGAGCACGGCGCCGTCGATCCGTGGCCGCTGGTAGCGCGGCAGGCCGAGCGCGACCCCGGCGAGCGTGGTCGCGGTGCCGCTGGTGCCGAGCAATTGCACGCCCCCCTGGGCGATCTCCTTGGCGATGCAATGGACGCGCTCGAACACATCCAGCCGGTCCGTGACCTCGTCCACCGCGGCCTGGAATCCTGCCGCGGTGAAGCAGGCCGGGCCCAGCCGCTCGGCGAGCGTCACGACGCCATAGGGGATGGAGAAATAGCCGATCAATTCCGGCCGCGCGCCCGCCTCCGAAAGACGCACCCAGGCGATCTCGGTCGAGCCGCCGCCGATATCGAACAGCAAAACCCGCCGCCCGCCGCGCGCCAGCAGCGAGGCGCAGCTTTCCAGCGCCAGCTCCGCCTCTTCGCGGGTCGAGATGATGTCGATCGCGAGCCCGGTTTCGCGGCGCACCTCGGCGAGAAAGGCGGCGCCATTGCTCGCCCGGCGGCAGGCTTCGGTGGCGACGGCGCGCACCCCCCGGAGATCGCGCCGGGCGAGCCGCGCGGCGCAGACCCGGAGTGCGGCGAGCGCCCGCGTCATCGCCTCCGGACAGAGGCGGCCGGAATGATCGAGCCCCTCGCCGAGGCGCACGATGCGGCTATAGCTGTCGACCACGCGAAACCCGCCACGAGCCGGCGCCGCGACCAGAAGGCGGCAATTATTGGTCCCGAGATCGAGCGCAGCATAGGCATGGCCGAACGCCGGCGGCTCGCCGGCCGAAGGCCGCGAGACAGAGGCGGGGAAAGATGCGGGCGGCGCCATGGCGTGATAACGGGCTCATCAAAACCCTATCATCCCCCCGGATGGGGACCGAGGGCAAGCCCGTTTTGGCCGTGCCGCAAGAGGCACAAACCTCCGTCACGCTAGGCCGTGTGGACGGATTTGATCAGCATCAGGCCGCACGCAAAACTGATAATGGCTGAGTAACTGATGTCGGTCTTCTCGCAGCGCATGGCGACGCGTTTGAAACGCTTGAGCTTGCCGATTGTC